>JBCDJV010000021.1:0-58550 GCA_038747425.1 Bacteroidota bacterium | reverse complement strand
GAGCGTCGAGCGTCATGGTGGCGAATGGAGACGGGAAGAGACGGGTGTAAGGAAACGACGGCGCCGGTGAAAGGCCAGGCGAGGAGTGGGAAATGAGCAAGGGAGCGATGAGGAAGCCTTCTGCGCCATGATCCAACGCACATCGTGGGGGCACGATGCATCGGGCCCTGGGGATCCGTGGCGCCGGTGAAAGGCCAGACGGGAAATGGGAAACGGGAAATGAGCGCCCATCGCGCCCCGTCGCACAAAGCTACGCCCGGTAGAACTGCTTCCCGGCGAGTTGGCGCACGAGGCCGTTGAATTCGAGGGTCAAGAGGTGGATCAGGGCGGTAGAAGGGGAGAGGTCGAGGCGGGTGCAGAGGACGTCGAGGTGGACGGGGTGGGCGTCCAGGGCGTCGTAGAGGCGCTGTTCGGTGGCGTTGAGGCGAGGGGTGGGGGGCGCCGTCGGAGCGGCTTGGAAGGCGGTGGGAAGCTGGATTTCCTCGAGCAGATCGTCCACGTCCAGGACCAGCTTGGCGTGGCCTTGCTGGATAAGCCGGTTGGTGCCGCGGCCGGCTTCGTGGTGGGCTGGGCTGGGCACGGCGAACACCTCGCGGTTTTGCTCGAGGGCTAGGCGGGCCGTGAGGAGGGCTCCGCCGGTCTCGAAGGCCTCGACCACCAGCGTCCCGAGGCAGAGGCCGCTGATGATCCGGTTGCGCCGGGGAAAATGGGGAGCGTCGGGCTTGGCGCCCAGGGCATACTCAGAGAGGAGGGCGCCTTGGTCCAGGATGCGGGCGGCCAGGCGGCGGTGGCGGGCGGGGTAGATGCGGTCCACCCCGGAGCCCAGCACGGCCAGTGTCTGGCCGCCGGCCTCCAGCGCCGCCCAGTGGGCAGCGGCGTCGATGCCATAGGCCAGGCCGCTCACCACCACGAGGCCTCGCTGGGCGAGCGCCGCGGCAAAGTGGGCCGCCATGCGCTCGCCGTAGGGGGTGGACCGGCGGGTGCCCACCACGGCGACCATGGGGGTAGAGGGTGGGGGCACGGTGCCGCGCACCCAGAGAAAGGCCGGAGGGTCATAGATCTGGCGGAGGGCGTTGGGGAAGCGAGGGTCCCAGGCGGCCATCAGATCGGCCTCGGCTTGGGCGGCGCGGACCAGTTGAGTGCGCACGGCGGCCTCGGCACAGAACGATGCGATCTCGGCGGCGGTTCTCGGGCCTAGGCCCGGGACCTGAGCCAAGGCCTGAGGCGACGCGTTCAGCGCGGCCTCGGCCGAGCCGAAGTGGGCGATGAGGGCACGGATGCGCCCGGGGCCGAGGCCGGGCACGAGCGAGAGGGCGACGAGGGCTGAGGTGTCGGGGGGCGAAGAACGGGGCACAAGAGCGGCAGCAAACGACGAGGAGCACGGGGGCAGCGGGGCCGCCCGTTTCACACGGCGTAAAAGAAAGCGGAGGTGCGCCGCTGGGGCGGTGGCGGGGGTGATCGCCTTGTACTGTTCGGTGTTGGAAACTTGGGCGTGATTCTGGGCGTGGTAGTGGATGCGCCTGTGCACGGGCGCATGCACCCGCGCAGCCGACGGGCTGCACTCACTGAAGCGTAACATTGAGGCACCGACTATCGCCAGCAACAACCGAACGCGCATCAACGAGAACATCCGAGCCCGCGAGGTCCGGGTTGTCGATCCCAAAGGGGAGCACGGCATCTTCAGCATCGAGGAGGCGCTCGACAAGGCACGCGATCAGGGGCTCGACCTCGTCGAGATCGCCCCGAATGCCAACCCACCGGTCTGCAAGATTATCGACTATGGGAAGTACCGGTACGAGCAGCAGAAGAAGGAGAAGGAGCAGCGCAAGAAGGCGCACACCGTTGAGATGAAGGAAGTGCGGTTCCGGCCGCACACAGACACCCATGACTTCCAGTTCAAGACGCGCCACGCGCGCGGTTTCCTGGAGGACGGCAACAAGGTCCGCGCCTACGTCCAGTTTCGTGGCCGCGAGATCGTGTACAAGGACGAAGGGATGGATCTCCTCCGTCGCTTCATCGAAGAGCTCCAGGATATCGCCAAGATCGACCAGGCGCCCCGCATGGAAGGCCGTCGCATGGCCACCATCCTCGCTCCGGCCAAAAAGAAGTAGCGTCCTCGTCACGGCACCTTCACGCGAAATTCCAGCGTGAACACGCTCATCGTGCCGGTTGCAACTGGCGTTCATGCGGTGCGTGCCCTATTTTACCAAGCTCACGCATCAGTGCCCTGTAGTGATAGGGGCCATTGATCTGGAGCCTGCACCTGAGACGTTGGCTCCCCACACCCTGGCGACAAGGAACCGATCCATATCATGCCGAAGGTAAAGACGAATAGTGGAGCCAAGAAACGGTTCTCCCTCACCGGCAAGGGCCGCATCAAGCGCAAGAAGGCCTTCCACAGCCACATTCTGACCAAGAAGTCGCCCAAGCGCAAGCGCAATCTGCGCCAAGCCACGCTGGTCGATCAGGCCGACGAGCCCCGCGTGCGTCGCCTCCTCAACATTTGATCCCTGGAGACCCTCCGCTAGGTCTCCTCCATCCTGATACTGCATCATGCCACGCGCCAAAAACCGTGTCGCCTCGCGTCGCCGACGTAAGCGCATTTTGAATATGGCCAAAGGCTACTGGGGCTCGCGCAGCAAGCTCTACACGGTAGCCAAGAACGCCGTCGAGAAAGGTCTCCAGTACGCCTACCGGGACCGTCGGCAGCGCAAGCGCCAGTTTCGCCGTCTTTGGATCACCCGCATCAACGCGGCGGCCCGTCTCAACGGCATGAGCTACTCCCGCCTGATGGGGGCCCTCCGCAAGTCGGACGTGCAGCTCAACCGTAAGGTGCTGGCCGACCTCGCCGTGCACGACCCCAAAGCCTTCGCGGCCGTCGTGAACGCCGCCAAGTAGATCCCCTCCTTTTGTCCACCCCTGCCATGACGCTCCAGGCTCGCTCTCGATTTATGACGTGCCAGCGCGTGCCTGCCTAGGGTTGCTGGACAGACGTAGCGGCTACGCTCTGCGATCCCGCCCCCTGCTTGCAGGCTCGGCGGGATCTTTTTTTGTCCCCTTCCACCGCTTGACCCCATGCTCGAACAGATCGACACGCTGTCTCGTGAGATCGACGAGGCCACGCTGACCACAGCGAGCGAGGCCGAGGCCTTCCGGATCAAATATCTCGGCCAGCGCAGTGGCCTCATCACCCATCTCTTCAAACGGATCCGGGAGGTGGAGCCCGCTGATCGACGCGCGTTTGGGCAGCGCATGAATGCGCTCAAGGAGCACGCCGAGTCTCGTCTTGAAGACGCGCTGGCCTCGCTCCAGACCGACCCCGCACAGGCCGGCCCAGACCTGGACCTCACCCTGCCAGGCCGCCGGGCCCATGTCGGCTCGCTGCATCCCCTCACGCAGGCCCGCGAGGAGATCCGGCGCATCTTCGAGCGCTTCGGCTTCACCGTGGCCGAGGGGCCTGAAATCGAGGACGACTGGCACAACTTCGGCGCCCTCAACTTCCCACCGGACCACCCCGCACGGGACATGCAAGACACCTTCTTCCTGGAGGAATCCGTGGGTGGGGCCGGGGGGGTGGTGCTGCGCACGCACACGTCGCCCGTGCAGGTGCGTGTCCTGGAGACCACCACGCCGCCGGTGCGCGTCATCGCGCCGGGCCGCGTCTACCGCAACGAGGCCGTCTCCTACAAATCCTACTGCCTCTTTCACCAGGTAGAGGGCCTGTACGTGGATGAAGGCGTCACCATGGCCGATCTCAAGCAGATCCTGCTCCTGTTCGCGCAGGCCATGTTTGGCGAGGACGTGCGCATGCGCTTCCGCCCCAGCTTCTTCCCCTTCACGGAGCCCAGTGCGGAAGTCGACATCTGGTGGGCCGACGAGGCGCACCCTGCGGGGGGGCGGTGGATGGAGATCCTGGGCTGCGGCATGGTGGATCCGGCGGTGATGATGGCCAACGGCGTCGACCCTGAGCGCTACACCGGCTATGCCTTCGGGATGGGCGTGGAGCGCATCGCGATGCTGCGCTACGGCATCCAGGATATCCGCACCTTCTACGAAAACGACATTCGTTTCCTGGAGCAGTTCTAAGGACCGGTCACGCCAGGCAGAGCCGCTGTACAGCCACGAGGTATCGTGGCCCCGCGCCGCCGGCCTGACGTGCCTCAACGCCCATCCCCATGTTCTGGCCTCGGCCTGGTAGACCCCATCTCTCATGAACATCTCTTACAACTGGCTCCGCGCGTTCGTCCACCTGGATCAGGATCCTGAGGCGCTGGCCGAAACGCTGACCATGCTGGGCCTAGAGGTCGAGTCGGTCGAACGCGTAGGGGCGGCCCTAGACGGGGTGGTGGTGGGCCACGTGCTGGACGTACAGCAGCACCCCAACGCCAACCGGCTGACCCTGTGCCAGGTCGACCTGGGCGACGGCGCGCCGGTCCAGATCGCGTGCGGGGCGCCCAACGTGGCCCGTGGGCAGAAGGTACCGGTCGCCACGGTGGGCACGACCCTGATGCTCCCGAGCCGGAAGAACCCCGGCGAGCTGGAGCCGGTCACCATCTCGAAGGCGAAGTTGCGTGGTGAGATTTCCGAAGGCATGATCTGCGCCGAGGATGAGCTGGGGCTCTCCGATGACCACGGCGGTATCATGGTCCTGGACCCCGACGCTGAGGTGGGGCACTCCTTCCAGGCCTACCTGGAAGCTCGAGGGCGCCAAGTGGTGGATCATGTGCTGGATATTGCCATCACCCCCAATCGCCCAGATGCCGTGAGCCACCTGGGCGTCGCGCGCGATGTGGCGGCCCTCACCGGCCGGACCCTGTGCCGTGAGAAGGTCGCCCTGCCCGCAGCGGGTGGGGCGGCGGCCGAGGCCGTCCGCGTGCAGATCGAGGCCCCTGAGGCCTGTCCGCGGTACGTGGCGATGCTCGTTCGGGGCGTCACGGTAGGCCCCTCTCCCGAGTGGCTGCAGCAGCGCCTCGTGGCGGTCGGGCTTCGGCCTATCAACAACCTCGTAGACATCACCAACTATGTGATGTACGAGTGCGGTCAGCCCCTGCATGCCTTCGATTACGACCAGCTGGCCGGTCCGGCTATCGTGGTGCGGCCAGCCAAAGCCGGCGAGCCGTTCGTCACGCTCGACGGCAAGGAACGAACCCTACCGGCCGGTACCCTGCTCATCTGTGATGCCGAGCGCCCCGTGGCCATTGCGGGCGTCATGGGAGGGGAGAACTCGGAGGTCAGCGAGGCCACCACCAACGTGCTCATCGAGAGTGCCTACTTCGACCCTTCCACGGTCCGGCAGGCGGCCAAGGCCCTCGGCCTCCAAACAGACGCCTCCTACCGGTTTGAGCGGGGGGTGGACACAGACGGTCAGGTCTGGGCCGCCGCCCGTGCTGCTGCGCTGATGGTGAAGCTGGGCGGTGGGACCCTGGTGCCAGGCCACATGGATGCCCATCCGCATGTGCTGACGCCGCCCACGCTCACGTTGCGCCGCTCCCGCATCGCCCAAGTGCTGGGCGTCGACGTGTCGGCTGCTGAGGTGGAGCAGTATCTCGGTGGCCTCGGCTTCGGGCTGGAGACGGACCAAGGGGACGTGTTCACGGTGACGGTGCCTACGTACCGGCCTGACATCGAGCGCGAAATTGACCTGGTGGAGGAGGTGGCTCGGCTGTACGGCTATGACCACATCCCGCTGCCCTCGCACACCCCCATTCCCAACCGGACTCCGCTGGAGCCGGCATCGGAGGCGCTCCGGCGGTCCACGCGGGACCTGCTCCGCGGGCTGGGCTATCGCGAGATCTACACCAACAGCATGCTAGCCAAGGAGGTGTCCGTGCGCTTCAACCAGCCGGTGCTGGGGGGAAGCGGGCGCGATGAGGACGTGGTCCAGACCCTGAAGCCAATCTCGCAGGAGATGGGCACGCTGCGCCCGTCGCTGTTGCCGGGGCTGCTGGAGGTGATGGTCCACAACCAAAACCACGGGCAACAGGCGCTGCGCTTCTTCGAGTTCGGTCATGTCTTCCTGCGTACCGAGCGCCCCGACACGGTGGTGCCCGGGTATGCCGAGCATGAGGCGCTGATCCTGGGTCTCAGCGGGCCTCGGACGCAGATGCGCTGGGATGGTGCGCCCACCCTGGTGGACCTGTTTGACCTGAAGGGCGATGTGGCTACGCTGCTGGACAGCCTCCGAGTACGACGCCTACGGGAGACGCCCGTACACGAGCCCGCGGCGGTGGCCGCCTACCACGTGGCCCTGACGATGGGCTCGGCGCGGGTGGGCCTCCTAGCCGAGATTCCGGCTGCGCTGGCTGAGTCCTACGGGTTCCGCCAGCCGGTCTACTACGCGGAGCTCAACTGGAGCCTGCTGAGTGAACGGGCCACGGACCCAGGTGCGGTGGCCTATGCCCCCATCAACCGCTATCCCGTGGTAGAGCGCGACCTCGCCGTGGTGGTGGCCGCTGCGGAGCCCGTGGGGGCGATGCTGGCGACGATCCGCAACGCCGGCGGGGCCCTCCTGGTGGACGCCGACGTGTTCGACGTCTACACCGGCTCAGGCATCCCCGCCGGGCAGAAGAGCGTGGCCTTCGCGCTGCGCTTCGGGGCGGACCGCACGCTGCGAGACAAAGAGGTGGACGGCCGGGTGCGCGCGATCGTCAAGAAGGTCACGGACCAGCATCACGCCACGCTGCGCCAGTAACGGCAACGTCTGCCGAGCCCAGTGGCTTTTCGGCCAGGCACCCACGATATTGGAGGCCACCTCGCGTCCCTCTACAGCCTCGTGCTCTTCTATGTCTGACTCGTCCGGATCCAACCGCCGACGTAGCCGCGGGCGCCGGTCCAAGAACCACGCCGGCCCAGGCGAGGACTCCGGTGCGCAAGCCTCCACGGCCCCGCGACCTGCCGTGTTGGGCGAGGTGGTTCACCTCACCACGCTGCGTGACCGCATCGTGGAGGCCGTCGGCGAAATTCAGCGTCTGCGGGCCGAAAACCGAGCTTTGCGCGCCCGACTGGAGGAGATGGAGACGCAACAGGCCACCCGTGGCCTCGACGCGTTGTTTGGCGACGAGGAGGCGCCGGACCCCGAGCGCCTCAAGGGCAAGCTGGACCGTTTCATCGCGGCCATCGACGCCTACCTGGGCACCTACCCGGTGGATGATGAAGGCGAGGAGACTGAGGCCGCGGCCCCCGTATTTGGCGACGACGCATCATGAATGAGCCGGCCAACAGTCAGTCCGTGGACATCGTGCTGCTGGACCGCACGTTCACCCTGCGGGTTCGAGATGGCGAGGCCGCCGAGGTGACGCAGCGGGTGGCGGCCGAGGTGCAGGCGCGCATCGATCAGTTTATGGACGCGCACCCCCGGCAGCCTGAACTGACCGCTGCTCTCTTTGCAGCCTTGGGGCTGGCGGAAGAGCTGTACGACGAGCGCCGCGGCCATCAGCACACGCGGGACGTCACGGACCAAGAGGCCACGCGCCTGGCCGAAGCCTTGGAGCAGGCGCTGCGGTAGGACCTCCATAGAAAACGCCCCGCCAGGCGGGTGCCGGCGGGGCGCTCTCTACAGCATGCCGCATGGAGGCCTGCTCAGAGCGAGGACGTCGTGTTGTTGGTGACTTCGGCCACGGTCTCGGCCACGATCCGCGCCGCCTCTTTCAGCTGCTCGGGCTCATGCTGTGAGGTGAGCTGCATGCGCAACCGGCTGCGTCCGATTGGCACGGCGGGGAACTCAGCCAGGTTGACGAGGACGCCGCGCTCCTCCAAGCGCACCGACACGCGCCGCGAGATCGACTCGGACCCGATCACCACCGGCACGATGGCAGACGGAACGCCCATGCACGTCAGGCCTCGGGTGCGTAGCTCATCTCGAAGCGTGAGCGAGTTGCGCAGGAGCTGGGCGCGCAGGCGCTCCCCTTCCGGCGAGGCGATGATCTGGACGGCCTCTTGTAGCACCGCTACCTGGCCCGGCGACAACGCGCTCGTGAAGGCCGCCGGGGACGAGTAGGTCCGCAGGTAGGTACACACCGACTCGTGCGACGAGGCCACGAAGCCGCCGTTGGTGCCAAACGTCTTCGAGAACGAGCCCATGACGAGGTCGATCTCGCCCAGCATGCCCTGCTCACCCAGCTGGCCGTGCGGACCCTGGCCCATGCTGCCGAGGTCGTGGGCCACGTCCACCAGGAGCGTGGCGTCGTAGGCGCGGCAGATGGCCTGGAGCTCACGCAGGTTCGGTACGTCCGAGTCCATCGAGAACAACCCTTCCGTGACGACCAGGATGGCATTCTGAGTATCCTTTGCCCGAATGTCCTCCAGGATATTCCGGACGGCCTCGTTGTCGATGTGCGGAAAGAGGTGGACGTTGGGGGTGGCGTACTGGGCCCCCACCTGCAAGCAGGCATGGGCGAGCCGGTCCATGACCACGTGGTCGCGCTTGCGCACGAGCCCTTGCACAACGCCGAAGCCAGCGGCCCAGCCGGTGGGGTACAGGATGGCATGCGGGAGACCCACGAGCCCGGCCAGCTGGCGCTCTAGCTCCGTGGACTGCTCGGTCCGACCCACCAGCACGGCCGACCCCCAGCTTTTGGTGCCGTACTCGTCAATGGCCGCATGTACGGCCTCGAGGACGCGTGGATGTGTGGTCAGGCCCAGGTAGTTTTGCGACGAGAAGTTGAGCCCCGAAACGTCCCCATTGCTGTAGGTTCGGGCGGTGCCGGTGGGAGCGGGCACGCTGCCCATCATCTTCTCAAAGGGCCACTGTTTGTGTGCAATGCGGGCGGCCCGGTAGTCAGCGTAAGCCTGGGTACGTCCCAAGAGATCAGTGCCTCGGGGTCGTGCAAAGTGAGCCCCGTTGCGGCTCAGTAGGCGCTCAAGAGCAGGGCTGCGTGCTGGTGCAGTGGTGGGTTGGGCCGATGGTTTGAATGCAGTAGACAAGGACATGGTGGCAGTGGGTTCCTTGAATGGTGGTGAGGACGGAAAAGAAAGCACCGTGGGTGGTCAGCGTACGGGTGGACGTACGGCACTGCATACTGCATCCGAGCACGGCACGGCCAAGCACGGTCTGGCGACTGACCAGAGCTCCGCTACCGCGGAGCCGCTTGGCGTTGCTCGGAGATCGCTGCGTGGGTGGACACGCGGCAGGTGAACGATGATGTGACACGGGAGAGGCCAGGTGTGGATCACGGCATTCCACACAGGCCACAGAGAGAAGTGAAACAAAGCCATCGTACCCTCCAGGGTACAGGCTTCACGTACCTGAAATTAACGCGCTTACGCTAAGCCGGTATAGACTTATGGCGCACAACATGAGACGTGGTTGTGACAACAAATATCCGAAACATGCAACGCGCCCAGCATGCTCGTGACGAGCCCGTAACATCCGCTGCCAGCGTCGGTATGGAGCACGGTCTCTTCACAAGTGTTTGAACAGATCGAATGGAACTGGCATGGTCTGTGTCCTATATATCAGGTAGTCCTCCTCGTGAGGCTACGTGCGGTTTGTGGCAGACTGTTATTTTGAACCAACAGTTATCTAGAGGGAACCTATCTTCGGGCTCAGACATCAGGCCCCACCCCGCTCGGCGGGGCTGACCCAGCTTCGGCTGGCGAACCGGGGAAGGCGGAAGAGCCTGAGCGGTGCCCACTGTGTAGAGAAAAGGGTTCATCATCACCCTTTGTCACAGATCCGCGTACGTTAACCGAAACGCCCTGACAGGCCACCTTGCCGGTGAGACCTCGTCAGGGCGTTTTGGCGTTCAGGCCGGGCCGCTACGGCCTCTGGGGACGTCGATGGGCTCGGTGTCGCTCTCATTGTCCGGCCTGCCCCACATTGACGGTACGCTTGGCTATCTTCGGAGGGTGTTTCGTTCAACCCAACCCTTCCCACGATGTCTATGACCGCAGCCCTGCTGGCCGCGGGGGTGGCACTCGGCCTCGGTGTGCTGATCGGACGGTATCTCTTGGCCTTCCTCACCCAACGCACCCTGGGGCAGGCGCGCGCCGAGGCGGATCGCCTTCGGGCCGACGCCGCGCGCACCATTGAGCAGGAGCGACGCACGCAGGTCGAACGCCCTCGTGAGGAGGTGGACCGTGCGCGTCAGGCCCTCGCACAGGGGCGAGAAGAGGCCAAACGGGCGGCGCTCCACGTGAAGCAGCGCCTGGACCAGCGGCAGGAGAAGCTGAACCGGCGTATCCAGCGTGTGAACGATCGGGAGCAGGCGCTGCAGAAAGCCGCCGAGCTCATTGAATCCCTGGGCCAGGGCGCCAAGAACACCCAGAAAAACGCAGATCAACTGCGCCAACGCGCTCAGCGTCTCTTCACCGAGGCCGAACAGGCCCGTCGAGAGGTTGAGCACCAAGAGGCCTCGGTGCGCCACGAGCGCGAAGCCATCGAGCAGATGCAGGAGGCCTACCTCCGCAAACTGGAACAGGCAGCGGGCCTGTCCCAGCGTGAGGCTAAAGAGCACCTCCTGGAACAGGTGCTGAGTGAGGTGCGGTTGGAGGCGGCCTCTCACGTCAAAGCGATCCGCGATGAAGCCAAGCTGAAGGCCAACCGCGAGGCCCGCAAGATCATTTTGACGGCGATCCAGCGTACCGCCGCCAGCCATGCCATCGAGAACACGGTGTCGGTGGTCAACATTCAGTCCGACGATATGAAAGGGCGCATCATCGGGCGGGAGGGCCGAAACATCCGTGCGTTTGAGGCGGCCACGGGGATTGAAGTGATCGTGGACGATACGCCCGAGGCCGTGCTGCTCTCAGGCTTCGATCCGGTACGCCGTGAGGTGGCCCGACTCTCGCTCATCAAGCTCCTTCAGGACGGCCGCATCCACCCCACGCGCATCGAGGAGGTCGTCCAGAAGGTGTCGGCAGAGATTGAAGAGGAGATCGTGGAGGCTGGCGAGCGAGCGGTCATCGACCTCCGTGTGCACGGGTTGCATCCGGCGCTGATCCGGCACGTCGGGCGCATGCGCTACCGCACGAGCTACGGGCAGAACGTGCTCGCGCACTCCATGGAGACGGCCCGCATCGCGTCTTTGATGGCGGCGGAGCTGGGGCTGGACACAGACCTGGCCCTACGCGCTGGGCTCTTGCACGACGTGGGGAAGGTGGTCGAGGAAAAGATCGATCAACCCCACGCCCTCGTAGGCATGGACCTGTGCCGCACGTACAAGGAGCACCCCGACGTGTGCAACGCGGTAGGGGCTCACCACGACGAGATCGAGATGGAATGCCTCATCGCCCCCGTCGTGCAGGCCGCCGATGCGATCTCGGGCGCGCGCCCTGGCGCCCGCCGAGAGGCGCTGGAGAACTACATCAAGCGCCTCAGGAAGCTCGAAGACCTGGCCGGTTCATTCGAGGGCGTGGGGCGTGTCTACGCGATCCAGGCGGGCCGCGAGATTCGCGTGATCGTCAACCACGAGCTGGTCTCCGACGCGCAAGCCGAGCAACTGGCCCATGACATCTCCGCCAAGATCCAGCACGAGATGCAGTACCCCGGGCAAGTAAAGGTGACCGTCATCCGCGAGGTCCGATCGGTGGCGTACGCCACGTAGCGCCGGAGAGCACCATCGCCAGCAGGCTGCCCCAGCACAGACAGCGCACCAAGCCACGGCCTGGACGGAGGGGGGGCGCCGATCTCATCACGAGATTCGCCGGATCAGAACAACGCATGGGCAGCACAAAGGGGAGCAGCAATCGGGTGGAGCGGGGCGCAAGCAGCCTCAGTGGTCCAGGGCGGCGGCGGCCTCAGCGGCCGTGCAGGGGAACGCCGCCCCAGGCTTCTACGGCCAGGTAACGCCGAGATGGCTTTTCGGCGAAGTCCTTAAGTCACGAACCTAACCGCCGAGAATTTACTAAAATACAGGTGAAATCACCCGCGATCCTATCTCAGGATAGGCGGGGGCTGGAACACGGCTTGCACCCGTGGTTTGGAGGTCGTACCAACGTAGTACCAATCCCCTGTTTATAGAACGTTTAGACGACTATGCTGGGCCTCATCGGGTCGTTCTCACTTTTGGCCGCCTTCGTGGCCGCCCTGCTGGCCGTGGTGGGCTACTACCAGGCCACCACGCAGCCCACGGAGCCGGTATGGCGCCGGTTGGGACGCTGGTCCTGGTCGGTGTCCACGGTGGGCGTGATGGTGGCGTCGGGGATCCTGTTCTACCTGCTGCTCGATCACCAGTACCAGTATGCGTACGTCTACCAGAATTCGTCCTTGGAGATGCCCTTCAAGTACCAGTTCTCAGCGTTCTGGTCTGGGCAAGAGGGATCGTTCCTGCTTTGGATCCTGTATAGCGGCTTCGTAGGATGGGCCCTCATGCGCTGGGCTGGCAGCTACGAGAACCCGGTGATGACGGTGGTGGCGTTCTGCCAGGTGTTCATGGTGTCCATGGTGGTGGGGCTCCAGTTTGGCGCCTTCCAGATCGGCTCGTCCCCGTTCACCTTGCTGGCTGAGCGCTTCCCCGATGCGCCCGTCTTCCAGTCAGACCCCAACTTCGTCCCCTCCGATGGGACCGGGCTCAACGACCTGCTTCAAAACCCGTGGATGGTTATCCACCCGCCCACGCTGTTCATCGGCTTCGCGTCGATGATCGTTCCGTTCGCCTTTGCCATCGCGGCGCTTTGGCAGCGTCGCTATACTGAGTGGGTGCGCCCGGCCCTCCCGTGGACGCTCTTCGGCGTCATGATCCTAGGAGTCGGCATCGCGATGGGCGGCTACTGGGCCTACGTCACGCTGTCGTTCGGCGGCTACTGGGCGTGGGATCCCGTCGAGAACTCGTCGCTGGTGCCGTGGCTGATTGGTGTAGCGGCCATCCACACCATGATCGTGCAGAAGAAGAGCGGCAACAGCCAAAAAGCGTCGCTCCTGCTCAGCATCTTCGCCTACCTGTTCGTGGTCTACTCCACGTTCCTGACGCGCAGCGGCGTCCTGGGCGACGTGTCCGTGCACTCGTTTGTGGACCTCGGCTTGTACAGCCAGCTGGTCCTCTGGATCTCGGCCATGGCCTTGGTGGGGGTCGGCCTCTTCATCTACCGGTACCGGGAGTTGCCGACGCCCAAGAAGGAGCCCAACCTCCTCTCTCGGGAGTTCATGATCTTCTCCGGCGCCATGTTTCTGACGGCGTGGGCGGCGGTCATCATCCTGGGGACCAGCTCGCCCATCATCGGCCAGCTGTTCCGCGAGAACCCGTCCATCGTCCCCATCGAGTTCTACAACCGGTGGACCCTTCCCCTGGCGCTCGGCTTTGTCTTCCTGATCGGGGTCGGCCAGCTCTTCTGGTGGAATAAGATGACCGTCGAGTCCATGAACCGGGTGCTGCTGAGGCCCTTGGTGCTGGCTACCGCCTGCACCATTGCGGTGCTCATCTTCACGCCGTTTGTGGAGCAGACCGTGGTGCTACCGGCACAAGAAGGGGGGGCCCCCTTGGCTTCCACCCAAGCGGCGGGCTTCCTGGCAGGCTTCGGGACCCTCTGGGCTTCGCATGGGCAGGGCCTCATGCTGGCCATGCTGCTCTTCTTCGCGTTCTTTGCCCTCTTCGGCAACGGCTCAGTGCTCTGGCGCATCGGGCGTGGCAACCTGCGCCTGGCGGGCGGAGCCATCACGCACATCGGCTTTGCCATCACGGTGCTCGGCATCATCAGCTCAGGCGCCTTCAGCAACCCCCTGGCCCGCGATGGCCAGGTGACGCAGAACGGGGTGGAACAGCGTGACAACTTCGTGCTGGTCAACGGCCAGACGCGCCTACTCAACGGGTACCAGGTCACGTACAGCGGAACCGAACTCAACGAGCGCGGCCGCACCCTCTACATCATCGACATCGTAGACCGCCGAGGCCGAGCCTACACGCTCAAGCCCGAGGTCTACCAGTCCGAGGCCGACGACCAGTGGATCCAGCACCCGGACCTCAAGAAGTGGATGGAGAAAGATCTGTACCTGTCCGTCACGCCCAGCGCCATGTACGAGAATCCGGAGGATGAGGAAAACCCCGGCCGCGTGACGCTCCGAGAGGGGGGCGCCGTTACCATCGGCAATCAGGAGTACATGGTACGCCTGGCTGCGCTGAGCCGGACCGAGGATCCCGCCTACCAGAATGACTCCACCGAGGTGGCGGTGGTGGCCGACCTGGAGGTGACCAATCTCGAGACGCAGGAGACCCGCACGCTCACCCCCGTCTACCGCGTACAGACCGACGGCACCCAGCAGTTCGTGCAGTACAGCGTAGCAGACTGGGGCATGACCGTGGTGCTCTCGGGCATCGATGTGGGTACCGGCGAGGTGGAGTTCATCTTCGAGGGGGTCCGGGTTATGCCTGAGGACTGGATCGTGGTGACCGCCTACGAGAAGCCGTACATCAGTCTCCTGTGGTTCGGGATCATCCTGCTTAGCCTGGGTTTCTGCGTATCGGTGGCCCGCCGCGTCCAGGATCAACGCCTCAGCATCCGGCGCGGACTCGCTTAAGCTCAGCCCAATCAGCATGCCTATGTCCAAAGCGTTCCTTTCCCTGCTGGCCATGGCGCTGCTGGCCATGACGCTACTGGCCCTGCCTGGGCTGGCCCAAACGGCGGCGCCTACCGTCCTCGGTCAGTGGCGCACCATTGACGACGCGCTCAACGAGCCGCGTTCCATCGTGACCCTCTACGAGCAGGATGGCGCCGTGCACGGCCGCGTCGAGGAGATCTTCTTCCGGCCTGGCGAGCCAGATAACCCCACGTGCCGTGAATGTCCCGGTGACAAGCAAGGGCAGCCCATCGTGGGGCTCGAGTTCATGTGGGACTTTGAGCAAGACGGAGCCGACACTTGGGCCGGCGGCCGCATTCTGGATCCTGAGAACGGCAAGGTCTACAAGGCCAAGATGAAGCTCCGCGACGACGGTCGGCTGGACGTGCGCGGTTTCATTGGCATCTCGGCGTTTGGACGCACCCAGACGTGGGAGCGGGTGGAGGACAGCGAACCCGGCACGGACCAGGAGTAGGCATGGAGCCAGCGCCGCCTACGATGCGTTTGCACCGCGCCCGCCGGGCGCATGCTGCGCTGATGGCACTCCTCCTGGCATGTGGGCCTGCGGCGTCTTGGGCGGCGGTCCCTGCTGGCTTGGTAGATTCGAGTGCCGTGGTGGCGCTCCCCTTCTCGGTGGATCTGGGCGGCTTCACCACCCAGGCTGAGCTGACGTACCCTGCGCCCCGTGGACCGTTCGGTGAGGGACCCTACCCGCTGGTGCTGCTCATCCACGGCAACGGTCCGCAGGACATGGATGCCACCTTGCCCGGGCCTCGGCAGTCCCTGCGGCTGTTCCGGGATCTGGCCCAGACCCTCTCTGCGCACGGCTTAGCGGTGGCTCGGTACCACAAGCGGTATGTAACAGGCCCCAATCAGTTCGACGCTCGGTTCTGGGCAGAGCAGTCCACACGGCAGTTTGCGGACGACGCGGAGGCCGTGCTGGACGCGGCGCGGGCCCTCGATCCTGTGGATGAGGGACAGGTTTTCCTGTACGGATGGAGCGAAGGCACCGCCATCGGGGCCGCCGTGGCCGCCCGGCGGGATGATATCGAGGGGCTGGTGCTGCACGGGGCGGTGGGGCTGCCCTACCGCGAGATGGCACGGCACTGGGTGGCCGAGGTGGGGGCTGCGTACGCCCGCTCCTTTGCGCCGAGTGATACGATCACTGCCGAAAGCCTCCAGCAAGCCGCGGCCGGGCCAGGGGGGCTGGTGGCCAAACTCGGGGCCGCCTTCCTCACCGATCCCTCCGTGCGGCAGACCTGGACCTGGGCGGTGAGCTCGTACGTGGATGCCGACGCCGACGGCACGCTGAGCCCCGCCGAAGTGGACGGGCATCTTGACGAGGTCCTCGACTACATGTTCAGTCCAGCGGGCAACCTCTACGTTTATGCACCGGGGCGCACGGTACCGACCGTAACCGAGCAGGCCGCCGCGCTCGACATGCCCGTGCTGATCCTCCAAGGTGAGCACGATGCCAGCACCCCACCCGCCAGTGCCCGCCGGCTCGCCGAGGCCTTGCAGGCCGCCGGCCACACCGCTGTCACGCTCAGGGAATACGCGGGCCTCGGACATACCCTGGGTTCAGCCACCTCGGCCATCGATGACCTCACCCGGCCGATGGCCCCTCACGTGGCGGCCGACGTGGCCGCGTGGCTCCGCGCGCTCGTCAACGCCGATTGACCACCGCCTCGTTGGCGAGGAGACGCCCCGCCTCGGTGAGATGCAGGGCATCGCCTTGGCGCTGCACGAACCCGTTGGTCTGCGCCTGCTGAACGACGCGGTCTGCAAAGGAGGCCTGCCAGCGGAAGTGTTCCTGGAGATGGCCCACGTGGCACTCGCGGTCCTGCTCCGGCTCCCCTTCGTGTTGCTGCAAGTGGATGGTCAGCATCTTGGTGGCGAAGTGCCACCGCTGGGTGCGTCTGCGTTGCCAGATGGCCAGGAGCCCCCGCTCTGGGGCCAGCAGGTAGGTCAGGCCGAAGACGAGGCCGATACAGGCGGCCATGGAGCCGGCAATGGAGGCATCCAGCACACGGGCCAGGTTGTAACCGAGGAGTGCCCCCAGCACAGCGATACCCACGCTCAGGTAGAGCATACGGTCCAGCCGGTCCGTCAGGAGATAGGCGGTGGCGGCTGGGCCGATCATCAGGGCAATGACCAAGACCGACCCCACGGCGTCGAAGGACACCACGGCGGTGACGGAGACCAAGGTCATCTGGGCGTAGTGCAGCACGGTGGGCGCGAAGCCCAGGGTGGCCGCCAGCCGGGCGTCAAACGTGGACAGCTTCAGCTCTTTGTAGAAGAGAGCAATGAAGGTGGCATTGAGAAGCAGCGCTACACCCCCTGTGATGAGTGCCTTGGGGCCCAGGTCCAGGCCCGCAACCTCGAATCGATCCAGGTACGCAAAGGCCAACTCGCCCAGAAGGACGGCATCGGTGTCCAGGTGGACATCGTCTGCATACCGGGCGATGAGCAGTACGCCGAGGCTGAAGAGCGCCGGAAAAACCAACCCGATGGCGGCGTCTTCTTTGACGAGGCGGGTACGGTTGAGCAGTTCGACCAGCACCACGGTGAGTACGCCAGTGGCCGCCGCGGCCACGATCAGCAGGGGGGCGTTCAGGTCGTCCGTGAGGAAGAAGCCCACCACGATGCCAGGCAAGATGGCATGGCTGATGGCGTCGCTGAGCATGGCCAGGCGGCGCAGCACCAGGAAGACGCCGGGCAGGGCACAGGCGGCCGCCACCACGAGGGCGACCAGTTGGATCTCAAGTTGTGGCTGTGACATCAGGAGGCGCGGTGTTGGTCGTGAGCCAGATCCTGGGCACGGGCGAGCCCCTTGGGGGTGAGGGCCCAGCGGGTGTCATCTACAGCCTGCACGAGGCCAAGATCGGCCAGAAGGCGTAGGTTGTGCTGGGCTCCAGCCGGCGGCGTTTGTGGGCTCATGACGTCCAGTACAGTGCTGCGATGGGGGTGAGACGGCTGCTCATGTTGCTGGGCCAACGCGTAGAGATCCAGCAGGACGGCCTCCAGCCGGAGGCGGCGCCCGTTGCGCCACTGCCGCAGGCGCCGCCACACGAGGCCCCGATTGGGAGCCAGCAGCAGCGACACCACCACCACCCCGCTGATGCAGAGCACGATGACCGGTCCCGTGGGCAGCCGAGCCCCGCTGCTGCTGATCAGGGCGCCCCCCACGCCAGCCAGTACCCCGAAGAGACCCGCCAGGAGGGTCATCCGGCCCAGGTGGTCGGTCCATTGCCGCGCCGCTGCGGCCGGTGCAATCAGCATGGTGCTCATCAGCACGACGCCCACCGTTTGCAACCCGATGACGATGGCGATCACCAGCAGTGAAGTCATCAGCACGTCCAGGCGGCGCATGGGCAGGCCCAACGAGGCCCCAAACTCAGGATCGAAGGCCAGCAGCTTGGCTTCCTTCCAGAACGCGAGGAGCCCGACAAGGGCGAGGCCCCCCAGCACGCTCATCGTCACCACATCCCGCATGATGAGCGCGGCGGCTTGCCCGAAAAGAAAGGTGTCCAAGCCTGCCTGCGTGGCATCAGGGCGCCGCTGGATGTACGTGAGCAGCATGAGGCCAACGCCGAAGAAGACGGCCAGCATGAGGCCCAGGGCGCTGTCATACTTGACCCGGGTGGTCCGAGCGATGCCGGCAATCCAAAGCGCCGCCAGCCACCCAGCGAGGCCCGCGCCCAGCATCAGGACGAGCGGCGTCTTGGCCCCCGTCAGCAGAAAGGCTAGCGCAATACCAGGCAGGGCTGCATGGCTGATGGCATCGCCCAGCAGGCTCTGCTGGCGCAGCACGGCGAAGGTGCCCAAAGCCCCGCTCACCAAGCCGAGCAGCCCCGCGCCCAGGGCCACCGTACGCAGCGTGTAGTCCGTGAAGAAGAGGTCCATGGAGAAGAGGCCTTGCGTAGGGAATCAGGAGGGCGGCGCTACGGTCTACCCGATCCGCTTGATCTGGGATCGACGATCAAGAAATAAAAAAGGCCCCTCTCTGTCTAGAGAAGGGCCTTGGAAAGCAAGAGAACTGGCCAGCGAATCAGGCCTCAACATCCACCGAGGAGTCGCGGAAGTAGATATCATCCTCGAACATCTCGTCGATGGCTTTCTCGGTGGCTTCGGGGCGAACCTCAAACTCAACGGAGATCTGCGCCTGCTCTTCCTGGAAGCGGGGATCTTCCAGCTCGGGCTCGAAGCCTTCGAAGTAGGAGAGCTTGTCGTCGAGTTCCGCCTTGGTGTGTGTCGAGATCTGGCGGGCTCGCTTCGACAGGATGGACACCGTCTCGTAGATGCTGCCCGTCTTGTCGGCCAGCACATCGATGTCGCGTGTTTTGATCGCCATAATCAGGTAGTAGACATGTCGAGAGGACAGGGCGAACGTGCCGGGGCTTAGGCACAGACCGATGAGACAGGCAGAAGGGCCGTCTAGTTCCCGAGGTGGGATGGGGTGG
Organism: Bacteroidota bacterium; assembly: GCA_038747425.1. Taxonomy (GTDB): domain Bacteria; phylum Bacteroidota; class Rhodothermia; order Rhodothermales; family JBCDJV01; genus JBCDJV01. The sequence continues at coordinate 39,599 of JBCDJV010000021.1, read as the reverse complement.
GGAGTATGGGAGTTTGAGGGTGTGAGAGTAGGGGGGCCGTAGCTTCGAACGCTCACCGTCTCTCACACCCTCTCACAACCCCAACTCTTTAAGCTCATCGGGGTCTCGGTTGAGGAGGCCTTGCTTTTTGAAATAGATCATGGTCGTGTCCAGTGTGCCGTGGCGCATGCGCTGCTTCACCTCTTCGATGCCTAGGCCGTCGTTGAGCCAGATGAGGGCCGCGGTGTGGGTGAGGCTGTGGGGGGTGACGCCGCGCCGCTTCAGGCTGGCTGTTTCGAGGTGCCCGTTGATGCGGCTGCGCACCGAGCGGGTGTTGAGCCGCTGGCCCTCAGATCGGCGGCCGTGCGAGACGAACAGCGGAGCCTCGGGCCGGATGCGGCCACGGGTGTCCAGGTAGATCCGGATCTTTTCCATGACCGGTGGATCGATCACAGCCTGCTGATCCTTGACGGTGCGCCCTTTGCCCTGGACGCGGAGGTACCAGCCGAGCAGGGTCTGCTCCAGGTCCTGGACGTCGGCTCGGATCAACTCAATCTCGCTGAGTCCAGCGAAGAGCATGAGGTAGATGATGGCCACGTCGCGCTTGTCGATCTGCGAGGTCGCAGGCAGGGACTGGAGCAGCACATCCACTTCAGACTGCGTCAGCACGGAGCGGGAGTGGGTGCTGGGGCGGCGGTTGCCTTTGACGGCCCGCGCCGGGTTGTCCGGCAAGAGCCCGATGTCTACGAGGTACTGGCAGAGTCGGCGGAGCGCAGTCAGGTAGGTCGAGACCGACACCTGGTGCAGTTCGCGCGTTTCCATCAGGTAGCGCTTGTACGCCTGGATCTGCTCTGTGGTGAAGCGGAACTGCCCGCGCTGCGTCACGAACCAGCGCTCGAATTCGTTCAGGGCACGGCGGTACGTGCCCACGGTTTGTGGGCTCTTGGTCTTGCTGTACTCACGCAGGAAGTCTTCGATGCGCTTTTCCAACTCACCCAGCGTGAGTGAGAGCGAGGCCGAGCCGTCGGTGGAAAACGCGGGATCGGGAGCGGAGTCTGCCATGGCCGATAACCGTTATGCAGGTTGAACCCCTCCAATCACGCCTATTTGAGGCACGTTGTCAACAGGGGACCCTGTGAGGGGGCTGTAACCGATCCGCCTGACGGAACTGAAAAAGCAGTCCGGCCCAGGTGTCCGCGTGCAGCGCCTCGGGGGGATGTCCCGTGTGGGCCGTCAGCACCGCCCGCCAGAAGGCCTCCGCGCTCGTGTTGGAAGCTTGCACCCCCACCTCCCACCAGCCGGGCAACTGGGCAAAGATCGCCTGGGCGGCCCGCTGCCCTATGCCCTGCCTCCGGTATCGGCGGGCCACGAAAAACTCGGCCATCGCCCAGTTGCTATCGGCTAGGTGGACGTGCGTGTTCGCCAAGGCCAGGCCGGCCAAGCGGCCGTCGGCCCGTATCAGGAAGGCATGGCGCCCAGCCTCGGTCCAGTACCGGTCCAAGAAAGGGTAGACGAAGCGTCCCTGCTCATCGAGGTCGGCGCCGGTGTGGGGCGAGAGGTCGTGCAGGTACAGCGCCAACAAACGGTCCAGCACCACCCGATCAGACGGCGTGGCGCGGAGCACCGTCACTTGGATCTCGGGCGCGGTCATCGCTCGACGCGTTAGAGCGTCTCGTTCGGATTCAGTCCCTCAAGGGCAGCGGTGAACGCTTGGAGGAAGGAAGACCCCATCGCGCCGTCCACGATGCGGTGATCGTAGGAGAGGGAGGCATACATCATCTGCCGGATGGCAATGGTGTCGCCGAGGTCGGGGTGCTCGATAACCACGGGGCGCTTCTTGATGGCGCCGACGGCCAGGATGCCCACCTGCGGTTGGTTGATGATGGGCGTGCCCATGAGCGAGCCCAGCGAGCCGATGTTGGTCACGGTGAAGGTGCCGCCTTGCAGCTCATCGGGCTGGAGGTCACGGTTGCGGGCGCGGGTGGCCAGGCTGGCCGCCGAGACGGCCAGGCCCGTCAGGTTTTTCTGCCCAGCGTCGCGGATGACGGGGGCGATGAGGCCCGTCCGGCCGAGGGCCACGGCCATGCCGATGTGGTAGTCTTTCTTGAGCAGGATCTTCCGGCCATCCACCGAGGCGTTCAGCGTGGGGTGGTCTCGGAGGGCCTGGACGGCGGCCTGGATGAAGAAGGGCGTGTAGGTCAGCTTGACGCCCTCGCGCTCCTGGAACGCCTGCTTGTTGCGCTCGCGCAGGGCGACCAGGTTGGTGACGTCGATCTCGCAGAAGGAGGTTACGTGGGCCGATGTAGCCCGGGACCGGATCATGTGGTCGGCGATGATCTGCCGCATGCGGTCCATCTCCACGATCTCCACCCGGTCCCCATAGTCGCTGGTGTCGCTGCCGTCGCCCGAGGGGGTGGGGCGGACGGCCGGCGCCGCTGGGCGAGCTGGCTGAGGCGCGGCGGGTGCCACGGTAGGAGTCGGTGCCGTGGTACGATGCTCCACGTAGCTCAGCATGTCCTGCTTCGTGACGCGGCCGTCACGCCCGGTGCCTTGGAGCTGCTCCAGTTCGCTGAGCGAGATGCCTTCCTTCTCCGCGATCGAGCGGACGAGGGGCGAGAGGAAGCGGCCGTCCGATCCCTGGCGGGGCAAGGGGCCGGCTGGTTCGGCGGGGGCCGTGGGCATGGCGCGCGGGGCCGCCGGAGCCGGGGCGGCTGGAGGGGCCACCGGGGCCGCCTGCGAGGTGCCATCGCCCGAGGAGGGGGCAGGGGACGCGGTGGCCGGCACGGCGTCGCCCGTGGCGATGCGCGCGAGGGGCGTGCCCACGTTCACGGTGTCGCCTTCCGGGACGAGTACCTCGACCACCGTCCCGGCGGCTGGGGAGGGCACCTCGGTGTCGACCTTGTCGGTGCCGATCTCCAGCAGGGGCTCGTCCAACTCGATGGTATCGCCCGGCTCTTTGAGCCAGACCACCACGGTGCCCTCGGTGATGCTCTCCCCCATCTGGGGCATGACCACTTCGATGGTCTCGCCGCTGGCTGCTGATCCGCGGCTGGCTGTGGCCGGCGCGGGCTCGGGGGCTGGGGCGGCGGGCTCAGGAGCAACGGGCTCGAGGGCCGCCGGAGCTGGGGCGGCCGGAGCCGGGGCGGCGGCCTCGGCGGGCGCTTCTGCTTCGGTGGCGATGACGGCAATCACGGTGCCTACATCCACGACGTCGCCCTCCTCGGCGCGAAGCTCGGCCACGATGCCGGCCGTGGGGGAGGGGACTTCGGTATCGACCTTGTCGGTGCCGATTTCTAGGAGGGGCTCGTCCATCTCGATGGGATCACCGGGCTGCTTGAGCCAGACAATGATCGTCCCTTCGGTGATGCTTTCCCCCATCTGGGGCATGATGACGTCCACGTTCGCCATGGCGGTGCGGCTGCAAAGTGATCAAGGTGTGAATGGACCGGCCGGAAGCGCTTCGGCCGGAGACGGCACGCCAGCGCTCATGATACTCAGCACAGTTTAGTAATTTGATGCAAAAAGCCCGGCACCGCAAGCGCAGTGCCGGGCTTCATCAAAAGTCAACTCCAACGCCGCCTGGCATTTAGGCGATGAGCGGCGCAATGACCAGGGCCACCACGGCGATGAGCTTCAGCAGGATGTTGAGGCTCGGGCCGGAGGTGTCCTTGAGCGGGTCCCCCACGGTGTCACCCACGACGGCCGCTTTGTGGGCCTCGCTGCCTTTCTTGTAGGTCTCGCCGTCATAACTGAAGCCCGCTTCGATGGTCTTCTTCGCATTGTCCCAGGCGCCACCGGCGTTCGACTGGAAGATGGCGAACAGCACGCCCGAGACGGTCACGCCGGCCAGCAGGCCGCCCAGCATGTCTTTGCTGATGAAGCCGACAACGACCGGCACGGCGATGGCCAGGATGCCCGGGGCCACCATCTCGCGGATGGCGGCGGCCGTGGAGATGTCCACGCACTTCGTGTACTCGGCTTTGGCGGTCCCTTCCCGGAGGCCGGGGATTTCCGCGAACTGGCGGCCGACCTCCTTGATCATGTCACCCGCCGCCCGGCCCACGGCGCCCATGGCCATGGCGCTGAACACGTAGGGCAGCATGGCGCCGATGAGGAGACCCGCCAGGATGACCGGGTTGGCCACGTCGATCGTTTCCACGCCCGCCTGCTGCATGAAGGCGGCGAAGAGGCCCAGGGCCGTCAGCGCAGCCGAGCCGATGGCGAAGCCTTTGCCGATGGCCGCCGTAGTGTTGCCCACGGCGTCCAGCTTGTCGGTCCGCTCGCGCACCTCGGGGGGCAGTTCGGCCATCTCGGCGATGCCGCCGGCGTTGTCCGAGATCGGCCCGTAGGCGTCGACCGCCAGCTGGATGCCCGTCACGGACAGCATGCCCACGGCCGCCACGGCGATGCCGTAGAGCCCGGCGAAGTAGTGGGCCCCGATGATGGCGATGGCCAGGATGAGGGCCGGGATGCCGGTGGAGAACATGCCCACGCCGAGGCCCGCGATGATGTTGGTAGCGGAGCCGGTGAGGCTCTGCTGCGCGATCCCGTTGACGGGGCGCGTGTCCGTGGCCGTGTAGAACTCGGTGACGAGGCCGATGGACGTCCCGGCGCCGAGGCCGATCAGCACGGCCCAGAATACGCCGACCGCCGAATAGTCGAACTGGCCGACGATCGGGGTGGTGGCCGTCCACTCGGCGGGCAGCATGGCGGTGATGATGAAGTACGCGAGGACAGCCATGAGCCCGGCTGCGCCGAACTCGCCGAGGTTGAGGGCTTTCTGTGGGTTGCCGCCCTCCTTGACGCGCACGAAGAAGGAGCCGAAGATGGCCACGAGGATGCCCACACCGGCCAGGACGAGCGGCAGGAACACGGCGGCCAGCTCGTTCACGCCAGCCGCGCTGAACGTGGCGGCGAAGGCCGTGCCGAGCACCATCGTACCGATGATGGAGCCGACGTAGCTCTCGAAGAGGTCCGCGCCCATCCCGGCCACGTCGCCCACGTTGTCCCCCACGTTGTCCGCGATGGTGGCGGGGTTGCGAGGGTCGTCCTCCGGGATGCCTTCGTAGACCTTACCGGCCAGGTCGGCGCCCACGTCGGCGGCCTTCGTGTAGATGCCGCCGCCCACACGGGCGAACAGGGCGATGGACGAGGCGCCCAGCGAGAAGCCCGAGATCACGTTGATGATCTTCGAGATGTCCCAGTCCGTCAGGTTGTCGTAGGCGAGGAAGAGGCCGCCGAGGCCAATCACGCCGAGGCCGACCACGCTCAGGCCCATCACCAGGCCGCCCGAGAACGCCACATTGAGCGCTGGGGCCAGCCCCGTGCGGGCGGCGTTGGTGGTGCGGACATTCGCCTTGGTGGCCACGGTCATGCCGATGAAGCCCGCCAGGCCGGAGCACAGGGCGCCCACCACGAAGGAGACCGCAATCATCCACGATGAGGAGGCCTGCGAGGCATTGGCAAAGGCCAGCAGGGCGGCCACGGCGATCACAAAGATGGTCAGCACGCGGTACTCGCGGCGCAGGAAGGCCCGCGCCCCTTCCGCGATGTTGGCAGCGATCTCAGCCATGTGGTCGGTGCCCACATCTTGCTTGTTGATCCACTGCGCTCGATATCCTGCGTAGAGTAGCGCGATCACGCCCGCAACGGGCACGAGCGAGATAACTAGCGTAGCATCCATGCAGCCTAAATACCTCAGTTTCGGTTATTCGGTGGTAATGGGGAGAGGGCTGGGGCACGAAGGCGCCAGCGCAAAAGGGCGAAGAGGATCACATATTCCAGACGGCGGCTGTGCACCAAGGTGTGCAGGCCAACCCATCGCCGGGCAGCGGCCAAAAATAAGGGGTGGTTCGGGGCGATCCACAGCCCTTAACGCATTATTCGCATCAAGTTTAGGTGAGAGATAGGCGTAGATTTGGCGCATCGAAAGGGTGGATCCTGTGCGAAATGGATGGCCCAGGCCCCTCAGTTGTGCCGATTCATCGCCGTGGTGATCCCATCACGTGCAAAGGTGAGTACAGCCTGCGTAGCCTGTTCCACCGCTTCGTCCGCCACCGGCCGCTCATCGGGGGCGAAGGCGGAGAGCACGTATTTCACCTGATGGCCCCGTGGAAAATCATTGCCGATGCCTACCCGAAGCCGAGCGTAGGCTGCGCTCCCCAGCCGGTCGATGATGTCCTGGATGCCGTTGTGCCCGCCTGCGCGGCCGGCCGGCCGAAGCCGAATCGTTCCCAGCGGCAGGTTCAGGTCGTCGTAGACCACCAGGAGCCGTTCCACGGACACCTCGTGGAGGCGCAGCAGCGTCTTGACAGCCGTACCGCTCCGGTTCATGAAGGTAGTGGGCATGGCCAGCCCCACATCGCGGCCTTTCCAGCGGCCCCAGGCCACCAGCGCTTCGGCGCGATCCCGCTCGAAGTCTACATCGAGCTGGTCGGCGAGCGCTTGCACCACCTCGAAGCCGATGTTGTGCCGGGTGCCCGCATACTCAGGGCCGGGGTTGCCCAAACCAACGATCAGGCAGGCCGAACGGGACATCGGAGGGCGCGCAGGATGATAAAGGGGGGGCGAGAAGGGGCGGGCCGCCCAGACACAGCAGAGCCGGGTCTCGGCCGTATGGGGCCGGGACCGCCACCACGATCGGCCACGCCGCTGTTACCCGGAGCGGGTTGCGGCAACGCGCGGTCGCGTGCGGAGGTACGGGGGCGAGGGTCAGCCCTCGTCCGTGGCCTCTTCGGTGCCTTCGGCGGCGTCTCCTTCAGCCTCCTCGTCGTCCAGAGGCTCGGCGCGCTTGCCGACGACCTTGGCTACGACCTGGCTGGCGGAGTCCTCGAAGGTGACGCCCTCCAGGCTGAGGTCGCGCACCTGGACCGAGTCTCCCACCATGAGGGGGCTGACATCGATGGTGACGTGGCTGGGCAGGAACTCGGCCGTGGCGGAGACGCGCAGCTTGTGCGAGACGCGCTGGAGCATGCCCCCCTGGACTTCGCCAGCGGCCTTCCCTTCGAAGTGGACCGGCACCGCGATCTTGACCTTCTCGCCGTCCTTCAGGACCTGAAAGTCCGCATGGATGATGCGGTCCGTGATCGGGTGGAAGGCCAGGTCCTTGAGCACACACGTCCAGGTGGAGCCATCAACCTGCACCTCGATGCGATTCACGGTGTCCGTGAACGCGATCTGGGTGAGCCGGCGCTCATCGACTTGAAACGAGAAGGGCTCTTCGCCGTGGCCGTAGAGGACGCATGGCACGTGGCCCGTGCGGCGGATGGCGCGGGCATGCTTGGTGCCCGTCTCACGGGCCTGGGCGTCTAGGGTAATCGTGTCCATAACAGTGTGGGACCCTTCAGAGGCGCGCCCGCAGGCGGCTCGGTGATGGGGTCTGAGCCAAATAAAACGTCAGTGAGATAGAGAATGCGGCATGTCAATCGACAAACAGGGTCGACACCGATTCGTCCGTGTAGATGCGGCGGATCGCGTCGGCGAAGATGTTGGCTACGCTCACCACCTCGATGCGATCCGAAGGTCGCTTGAGGGGGAGGGAGTCGGTGACGAGCACCTTGCTGATGGCCGAGGCTTCGATGCGCTCGTAGGCGGGGCCGGAGAGCAGTGGGTGGGTGCACGCGGCCATGATCTCCAAGGCCCCGCCCTCGCGGAGGGCATTGGCCGCGTTGGTGAGCGTGCCGGCCGTGTCGATGATGTCATCGATCAGGAGCACGTTTTTCCCCACCACGTCGCCGATGATGTTGACCACTGTGGACTCATTCTGGACCGGCCGCCGCTTGTCGATGACGGCCAGCTCGGCGCCGAGGCGTTTGGCATAGGAGCGGGCCATCTTGATGGCGCCCACATCCGGAGCCACGACCACGAGGTTGTCCTGGCCCAGGCGCTGCAGGTGGTCGCTGAAGACCGCCGAGGCGTACAGGTGATCCACCGGAGCGTCGAAGAACCCCTGGATGGGAGACGCATGCAGGTCCATGGTCAGCAGCCGGTCGATGCCGGCCGCCGTCAGCATGTTGGCCATCAGCTTGGCGGCGATGGACACACGCGGCTGGTCCTTGCGCTCCTGGCGCGCATAGCCGAAGTAGGGCACCACGGCCGTCACGCTGGTGGCGGAGGCACGGGTGGCGGCGTCCACCAGCATCAGCAGCTCCAGCCAGTTGTCGCCATTGGCGGGGGTACTCTGGATGATGAACAGCTCCGAGCCGCGGATCGACTCCTTGAAGGAGACGTAGATCTCGCCGTCGGCGAAGTTCTTGATTTCGACGCGCCCGAGCTCCTGGCCGTAGGCCGCCGCGATCCCGCGCGCCAACGCGGGGTTGGAGCGGCCCGCAAAGATGCTGATCGGACGTTCTTTCATCGAGCGCTGGCGGAAAGGGTAGCGGCGATACAACAAAAAGGCCACGCCGGCGGCTGGGCCAGCGAGGCAGGACTGTGAACAGCTTGGGCGCGCCTGGTAGGGCGGCGACCTCACAACGGTGTTGCCCGGGGAGGACTCGAACCTCCACGTACGGCTCCAAAGGCCGCTGTCCTGCCATTAGACGACCGGGCAGTGTGCCGCCATCACACCAGCGAGAGGGCAATGGCGTACATAGAGCTGCTAAAGATAGGTGCCTGGTCTCCGCTTGTCAACGAATGGCTGGGCTCCGAAAAGCTGGAAGGGGTGGCTTTACGGCTTTTTCAAGTCGTCCGCGCTTCGTCATCGGAGGTGGCCGTGCTGTCTCAGGACGGCTTTCACCTCGTCCAGCGGGAGGGCGAGGATGGTGCCGCGGTGTCCCGTCATGGTGGTCGCCCGGAAGAGGGCGTTGTAGATGGCCTCCTCAGTGGCTTCCACAACGGCCTGGAAGAGCGGCGATGTTTGACCGTTAGGCAGGGTCTCGATGGCCGACGGCTGGCGTCGGCGCTCTGGGGTGCGGCGCACGCTCTCGGCGGTGGAGAACGTCAGCACGTAATCGCCGGAGCCGTTGGTCATGGGCGAGCCCGTCCGGCCCACGCCGAGCAGGGCGCGCCGCCCCAGCCGGATCAAGTTGCGGTCCGACAGCGGGGCATCGGTGGCAACGACGATCATGATGGATCCGTCGGCGTCGCCCTGGTCGAGGGCGTTGCGCAGGTAGTACTGCTCCAGCGCCTGGCCCACAGGCGCCCCCAGCACCTGAAGCACGCCGCCGTAGTTGGCCTGCACCAACACGCCCACCGTGTATCCGCCCAGCCCCTCAGGCAGCACGCGCGAGCTGGTCCCGATGCCGCCCTTCCAGCCGAACGCGATGGTGCCGGTCCCGGCCCCCACGTTACCCTCGGCCACGGGCCCTGGCGTGGCGGACGCCAGCGCCTCGGTGATGCGGGCGGCATCCAGCACGCGGCGCCGGATGTCATTCAAGAAGCCGTCGTTGGTCTCGCCTACGACGGCGTTTACCGAGCGCACCTGCTCGTTGCCCGGCTGCTCCAGCGTCCAGGTGAGGAGGGCCTCGGCCCCCTGGGGCACGGACAGAGTATTCGTCAGCACGATGGGCGTCTCGATCTCGCCGAGTTCGCGGATCTGCGTCACGCCCATCAGCTTGCCGTAGCCATTGCCCACCACCACGCCGGCCGGCACTTTGTCCTGATAGAGGTTGCCGCCGTGCGGTAGGATCGCCGTGGCGCCGGTGCGCACCGTGGAGTCCTCCATGACGGTCACGTGGCCGACCCGGACTCCGGCTACGTCGGTGATGGCGTTGTGCTCTCCAGGGGGCAGGATCCCAGGTACGACGCCCAAGGCTCGAGCGCGAGGTCGTTCCTGGGGCTGGGCGTGGATGAGGGGCGGCATGAGGAGGACGAGGGCAAGCCAGGACAGGCACAGGCGCGGCATGGTGGACCTGGAGGCGGTATCTTGGGGGGGATGGAATGAAAAGTGAGAAATGAGAAGTGTAAAATGCAAAATGTGGCGGTGACGGAGCCGCCTTGGCCTTGGTCCGGGGCGGCCCCTTGGGTACCGGCCCGCAGGCGGGATCGGGCTTGGCGGGAAGGAACACGATATATCGTGTCCTGACGGAGGCCCGGCGCTTGGTGCTGAGCAAGAGAAGAACAAAACAAGCAAGACCCCGCTCCGGGAAGGAGCCCCAGCTGGGAGCACGCTCAGCATGGGGCTACGTGAACCCTTGAATCGCATAGAGTAGCATGACGCAGCGCGCACGGCCGGTGATTGGCGTGGTGGGGGGGATGGGCCCGCAGGCTGGGCTCGACCTGGCCCAGAAGGTCCTGGCCCACACCGTGGCCGCTACAGACCAGGACCACGTGCCTACGCTCCTCCTCTCGCACCCGGACCGCATCGTGGACCGCACGGAGTACCTCCTCGGGCACATCGCCGAGAACCCGGCGCCCGCCATCTTGGAGGTACTGCTGGCGCTGGACGGGCTGGGCGCCACGGTGGCCGGCATGGCCTGCAACACCGCCCACGCGCCCGTCTTCTTCGACGCCCTGCAGGCCGGCCTCCGCGACGCCGGTGCCCAGGTGCGCCTGCTCCACCTGGTGGACGAGGCCGCCCGCTTCGTGCGCACCGCCTACCCCGCCGTGCGCCGTGTGGGCGTGCTGAGCACCACCGGCACCCAGCGCCTGGGCCTCTACCCCGAGGCGCTTCGCCGGGTGGGGCTGGAGGCTGTGGTGCCGGATGCCGCGCTGCAGAACCGCGTCCACGCGGCCATCTACGACCCCCTCCAGGGCATCAAGGCGCAGTCTCATCCGGTCACCCCCGAAGCCCAGGCCACCGTGATGGAAGCGGCCCGCGCCCTTCAGACCCAAGGGGCCGAGGCGCTCCTCTTGGGCTGCACCGAGCTGCCGTTGGCGCTGACGGGCTCTGCACTGGATGGCTTGCCCCTCATCGACCCCACGAGGGCGCTCGCCCGTGCCCTGCTGCGCGAGACCTATCCGGAGAAGCTGCGGCCCTGGTGAACGGGCCACGCGGTGCCCACAAGGCTTACCAGTCCACCGGCTGCGTGAGGATGGCGAGGAAGGTTTGGATGCCTTCGCGGTAGTTGCCCAGGCGGAGGTTTTCGTTGGGGCTGTGCTGGTTGTTGTCGGCGTTGACGGTGGGCACCGTGACGGCAGGGATGCCGAGGGTGTTCACGAAGGGCGAGATGGGGATGGAGCCCCCGGAGATGCGCTTGCGGATGGGCGGGTGCCCGAAGGCCCGCGTCAGGGCGTCGGTCAGCCAGGCGCCCACGCCCGCATCCATCGGCGTGCGGAAAGGGCCGTAGGCGATGCGCGACGTGAACGAGGCCAAGCGTGGGTGGGCCATCCGCTCGGCGTCGGTGGGGGGGCCATCCGTGAGGTGGTAGCCCGCGGCCTCGACGTGCGATCGGATCAGGCCTACGAGCCGCTCAGGGTCGCTCTCGGGCACGATCCGCACGTCGATCTCGGCGGTGGCGGTGGCCGGGACGATGGTCCGCACCTCGCGGCCCACCCAGCCGGCGTTGAGGCCGCGGACGTTGAGCGAGGGATACTGGATGGCCTCCTGGAGCGTCGGGGCCACGCCATCCGGAGCGGCGATGCCGAGGTCGCGTTGGATGCTAGCCTCGTCGTCCGGCACCTCGGCCAAGAGGGCGCGGGTGGCGTCGGTGATGGTGATGCCGTCGTAGAAGCCGGGGAGGGTGACGCGGCCCGCCTCGTCCTTCATGCTGGCCAGGAGCTGCGCGAGGCGGAGCCCTGGGTTGGGGGCGTAGTTGCCGTAGTGCCCACTGTGCTGGGAGACACGCGCGCCATACACGGTGAGCGTGACCAGGGCGATGCCCCGGGCGCCGAACGTGAGCATCGGCTGGTTCGTGGGGTGGCGGGGGCCATCGAAAATGAGGAGGGCATCGGCGGCCAACGCCTCGCGGTGGACCGGTACGGCCCCCGGCAGGTTGGGTGAGCCCAGCTCTTCCTCGAAGTCCATGATGACCTTAATGTTGAAGGTAGGGTCCAGCCCCTCGGCCTCCATCGCATCGAGCGTGGCCAGGAGCATGGCCACGGGCCCCTTGGCGTCCGACGCCGACCGCGCAAAGACGCGCCACTCGGGGTCCACGGGCCCGTCGAGACGCTCCCACGGCAGCGGTTGCCACGCCGCGCCGTCGTACGCCTTGAGGACGGGCCTATACGGGTCCTCCTGGTCCCACGCCGACGGGTCCACGGGCTGACCGTCGATCTGGAGGTAGATGAGGAGCGTGGGCAGGCCTTCGACGCGTGGACGCTGGGCCAGTAGCAGGGGGGGGCCTTCCGTATTGAGCTCCCGCACGAGAAAGCCGCGTGTGGCGAAGGCCTCGGCGGTCCAAGCGATGTTGGCGTCCACCTGAGCGGGGTCATTGGCGTCGTTAGGGATGCTCAGGACCTCGTACAACAGGTCGTAGGAGTCTGCCGCGGCCTGGTGGGCCAAGGTGCTCAGGCGCTCTTGGTCGGGCTGAGCACAGGTGGGGCGGGGGGCCAGCAGCAAGGCACCGGCCAGCAGGGGAATCAACAGGCGCATGGTGAGGCCAGGTTGGTGAAGGCGCGCTTTTGCCGCGCATACAGACGCAGGCTCTCAGTATGCGATGCCAGCCACAACAAGCGCAACGCCGTGAACCATTTGCTGGGTCGGTGGTCCATAGCGAGTCATCGGGTGTGCGGGCCTCTGCTCACACCCCCCGTCTGTCTGTGTGTCCCCCCTCCGCGCCCGTGTCCGTTGCTCCCAGCCGTTGTACCCTCACCCATGTGGGTGCCGCCACCGTGCTCATTGATGTTGGCGGTCTTCGGATCTTGACCGACCCCACCTTCGATCCGGCCGGCAGCACGTACAAAGCAGGACCGCTTGGCCTTGCGCAGCAGACGCGGGTGCAGGCGCCCGCGCTGCCCGCCGAGGCCATGCAGCCGGTGGACGTGGTGCTCCTCACCCACGATGCCCATGCGGACAACCTGGACGCTGAAGGACGAACGCTGCTGTCCACGGTCCAGCGGGTGATCACCACGCCGCAAGCGGCCGAGCGTCTGGGCGACGAGCTGGGCAGCCGGGTGGTAGGCCTGCGGTCGTGGCAGTCTCTCCAACTGCTGGCGCCGTCTGGACGGACGGTCACGGTGACGGCCGTCCCGGCGCGCCACGGCCCGCCGCTGGCTGAGCGGCTGACGGGCACCGTGACGGGGTTTATCCTGGAATGGCCAGACCAGCCTGATGGGGCGCTCTACGTGTCTGGAGACACGCGGCTGTACGAGGGTTTGCGTGCGGTGGCCGAGCGATTCCGCGTGGGTGTGGCCTTGCTGCATCTGGGCGCGGCGCGCCTCGGGCTGGTCGGAGCCCTACGGTCCACGATGACCGCCGCCGAGGCCGTAGAAGCCACCCGGGTCTTGGAGGCCCACACCATCATCCCGGTCCACTACGAGGGCTGGAGTCATTTCGAAGAGGGGCGTGCAGACGTTGAGCACGCGTTCACAGAGGCGGGTTTGCATCACCACCTCTGCTGGCTAACACCGGGTGTGTCCACCCACCTGGTGCAGTGAGCCTTGGCCCGCGAAACCCGCGCGGCTTTCGGACGGTATCCCGCTTCTACCATGCATGACTGCCTGCCTCCATGCCTCCCGTACCCGCTTCCGTGCTTGACCACCCGGTGGAGGGCGTCAACCTGACGCCCGGGACGCTGCGTGATCAGCTCGGGGAGACGCCCACCTTGCTCGTCTTTCTGCGGCACTTTGGCTGTATCTTCTGCCGGGAGATGGTGGGCGATCTGCGCAAGGCATCCACGCAGCAGGCCGCCTACCCGCCGGTGCTCTTCGTCTACCAGGGAACGCCCGAGCAGGGACGCGCCTTCTTCGAGGGGCTGTGGCCCGAAGCACGCGCCATCGCCGACCTGCCGCGCGTACTGTACGACGCCTTTGGGCTGGAGCGGGGATCGGTGGGGCAGATGTTTGGCCCGGTCGTCTGGGCCTGCGGGGTGCGGGCGGCCGCCAAAGGGCATTTTATCGGGGCGCCCGTGGGGGATCCCTGGGTGATGCCCGGTCTGTTTCTCGTGGAGGGCCCGACGGTGCGATGGCACCATGACTTTGCGCACGCCGGAGACCACCCCGCCTTCGATACGCTGCCCGAGCGCCTGGCGGCCGAGGCTGCTCTGTGACACGCCTGTCGCCCCTCCATCCTCTTGATCTATCTGCGCCATGACCACCCCTGCTGCGCGGTCTGTGCTGGCTGTCCATGGCAATGGGGGCGGGGCCTTTCGGTTTGCCCGCCTGGTGCCTCACGTGCAACCCGCCCTGCGCTTCGAGGCCGTGACCTTGCCCGGCTTTGCTCAGGTGCCTGCGGACCCCGCCCTGCAGACCCTGCAGGATTATGCCGCGCGGCTGCATGAACGCGTCCTGGCCCTGCCACGCCCCCGCGTGCTGCTTGGGCATGGCATCGGCGGGTCCATCGCCTTGGAGTATGGCCAGCACTACGCCGAGGCCCTGGACGGAATGATCTTGCACGCCCCGGTGGGGGCCCGCCTGGATCAGCGCCTCTTCCCCCGGCTGATGAAGCTGCCGGGCATGCGGACGGCTGGACAGCGCGTCTTTGCCTCGCGCCTGACCCGGCCTCTGATGCGGCGGCTGCTCTTTGATGAGCCCGTACCGGCGGACTATGCCCATCAGTTCTTCGAGGAGTACCGGCACTGCACCGTGTTTGGGCAGATGTTCGACCTGATCACGGCGCCGTGGTTCAACGGCCTAGCGCCCATCGACACCCCTACGATTCTGCTCTGGGGCGCCGAGGAACGCGTCTTGAAGGTGGAACAAGCCGAGGCCTTCCTGCGCCTGCTCCCGCAGGGCAGCCTCGAGATCGTCCCCGGGTGGGGGCACTTCCCGATGGTCGAGCACCCGAAGGCGTACGCACGCTACATCGACGAGCTGGCGTGGCGGCTCATCAAAGGCAGCAGCGCCGCCGAGCGTAGCGTGTAGGACGACCTCTATCTTGTCACCGCAAGGCTGCGAGGGCCGTGTCTGCTAGCGCCTGGGGCCCATGGGGTTGGGCCGCCGAGGCTGGGCAGAGGCGATCTCCATCAAAGATTCGACCGTCCTTCTACATTTTGTGACAGCCGAATCGAACGTTGGCCCCGCTTGGTGCGTGTCATCGTGCACCGGGTGGCGCTCCAGACCGTCGCCTGCTCACCCCATCTCACGACCAGTCAAGCGCCCGCAACGGGCTAGCACGCATGCATCAGGAGTATATCAAGTGGTGGAGCCACAGTCTCGGACGAGACATGGAGGTGCTCATCTTCGGCCACGCGGGAACGCCCATCCTCGCCTTTCCCTCATCCATGGGGCGGCACCACGAATGGAAGGACTTCGGCATGGTCGATGCCCTGGGCCATCAACTCGCTGCGGGGCACAACCAGCTCATCTGCGTAGACTCGGTGGACGCTGAGTCGCTCTACAACAAAGGGGTCGACCCTTACACACGCATCAAGCGCCATCAGCAGTATGAGAGCTACATCCTCAACGAGATGGTGCCCTCCATCCGGCAGCATCACGGGTTCGTGATTGCCGCCGGGGCCAGCTTCGGCGCCTACCATGCCGCCAACTTCGTGTTCAAGCGCCCCGACCTGTTCGGCAAGCTGATCGCCATGAGTGGCTCGTTCGACATCAAGTCGTTCCTGGATGGCTTCTACAACGACGATGTCTACTTCAGCAACCCCGTAGATTACATGCCCAACCTGGGCGACTCCCACGTGCTGGACGGCATCCGTCGCAACCACCTCATCTTCACCACAGCCGAGCACGACCCGTGCAAGGAAGCCAACGTCTACCTCAGCCGTGTGTTGGACAGCAAAGGCATCGGCCACACGCTGGACTTCCAGAACGGCACCTTTGGGCACGATTGGCCGTGGTGGCGTGAGCAGATTCAGCGCCACATCGGGTAGCCTTCGTGCACCCTGCCGCTCCAGACCCCGCCGACCCTTGTTCACCGGGGGCTCGGGCGCTACGTGTGATTCCGTAGCGGTCTATTTCTTCTCCCCCCAACACTGATCATGATACCTCTATGAAACGCATTGGCATCTTGCGAGGCATGGAAACCACGTTTCCAGACGGCCTCATCCATCATCTCAATACCACCTATGGCGACCAAGGCATCGTGGCCGAGTTCGTCGAGCTAGACTCCGTCCGCATGGACGCGGATCCGGGCTACGCCGTTCTGCTGGACCGCATCTCGCACGAGGTCCCCTTCTACCGGTCGTACCTCAAGTGGGCCGCGCTGAAGGGGACGTACGTCGTCAACAACCCGTTCTGGTGGAGTGCAGACGACAAGTTCATCGACAACGTGATCGCCGAGCAGGCGGGTGTGGCGGTGCCCAAGACCGTCATCCTACCGCACCGGCAGCATCCGCCGAACACGGAGGCCTCCAGCTTTCGTAACCTCAAGTTCCCCATCGACTGGGACGCCATCTTCGCATACATCGGCTTCCCGGCCTTTCTCAAGCCCTACGATGGCGGCGGCTGGCGCGGCGTGTCGAAGGTCAACAACCCAGACGAACTGTTCGCGGCGTACAACGACTCGGGCGACGACTGCATGATGCTGCAAGAAGGCATCGAGTTTGACGACTACTTCCGGTGCTACGGCGTGGGCCGCGAGCACGTCCGCATCATGCGCTACAACCCCGGCGCGGACAATGCGAAGACACGCTACACCGAGGTGGACCCGTCGCCCATCGCTTCTGGCATGCGCGAGAAGGTGGAGCGCGATGTCCTGGCCCTGTGCCGAGCGCTCGGCTACGACCTCAACACCGTCGAGTTTGCCGTGCGCGATGGCATCCCCTATGCGATCGACTTTATGAACCCGGCGCCCGACGCCGACTACCACACCGTGGGGCTGGACAACTACACCTGGGTCATCGAAACCATGGGGGCCTTCCTCGTGGAGAAAGCGCTGGAAGAGCGGACGCCCCAGCCCTTCTCTGTGCAGGAGGCGCTAGCCGGCTAGGCTCACCACACTGTGCCCTGATCATGGGCGGTGCCCTCCGCCGCGAGGGTGCCGCCCCTCTTCGCTGCCCGTCGTCCCAGGCCCTACCTCCCGTGTCAGACTCCACCTTCCTGTCCCCCCCACCGATCACGGCGGACTCTATGCCGTCTCGCGCTCATACGGCTCACCATCGGTCGGCCCTGCAGCATTACCATGACCTGATCCTCCGCGACCTTCGTGCGGCGGACGAGCAGCTGGAGCAGTTGGTGCAGCTCCAACGCGAACGCCACGTCACCTTCGGCGACCGCGTCATGGCCCACAGTTTGCGCCCCACGTTCCTCACCGAGGCTACGTACAATGAGGTGCAGGACACGGTCTACCTGATTCGACAGGCGCTCCTGACCATCGCCGCCCATGTGTTCAATGACGAGCACGTGGTGCAGGAGGGGCTGGGCTTGGATCCCTGGGAGATTGAGCTGGCGGCCATCCCCACCAACGTGGTGCGCCTCTCGGCCCTGTCTCGGATGGATTCTTTTCTGACAAAGGACTCGTTCAAGTTTGTGGAGCTGAATGGGGAGAGCCCGGCGGGGATCGCCTACCTGCATGAGCTGGCCGAGATCTACCGGTCCCTGCCCATCTTCCAGACGTTCCAGCGCACGTTCCCGGTGCGGTTCATCTCGCCGATGCAGCACACCTTCTCGGCCTTGCTCCACATCTACCACGAGCAGTTCGATGGCCGCGAAGAGCGTCCCTCCTTTGCGATCGTCGACTACCTGGACACGCCCACCATCCATGAGTTCAAGCTGCTCAAGGCGTACTTCGAGCGGATGGGCTGCCCCTGCGAAGTGGTCGATCCGCGGGATCTGGACTGCCAGGATGGATGGATCTACGCCAACGGGCGCAAGATCGATATCCTGTACCGCCGCCTCCTACTCAACGAGTTCTACGAGCGGCGCGACGAGTGCCAGGCGTTCTTGGAGGGGTACCGGGCGCAGAAGACGTGCTACCTGAACACGTTCCGCACCAAGCTCGTCCACAAAAAAGCCGTCTTTTCCTTCCTCAGCGATGAGCGGTACACCAGCCGCCTCTCGCGAGAGCAGCAAGAGGCCGTCCGGGCCCACATTCCATGGACGCGCATGCTGCGCCAGGAGCACACCACCTTCCGCGGCCTCAAGATTGACCTGGTGGAGTTCGTCCGGAATAACCGGAGCTACTTCGTGGTCAAGCCCAACGACGAATACGGAGGCAAAGGCGTGACACTGGGGTTTGCCTCCACGCAATCCGAGTGGGACGCGGCCATCCAGTATGCGGTGCAGGGGCCCACACGCTTTGTGGTGCAAGAGGTGGTGGACATCCACCGCGAGCCCTTCCTCATGAAGACCGATGGCTCCTGGGACATGGTGCCGACCATCATCGACCTGGACCCGTACTTGAACGGACCGCTCATGGGCGGCTGTCTCACCCGGACCTCGGCCTCCAACCTCGCCAACGTCACGGCGGGCGGTGGAACCCTGCCTATGTTCATCCTGCGGCACTCGTATCACTACGAGTAAGGGTGCGGCGGCTCCTTGCCCGTTTCTCACGGTCCAATCACGCCGACGTGCAGGCGTGCAACGCCTCCCTCGGTCACCTTGGCCGTCGCCCATTTCCTCGGCCCTGGTTGACCCCCACCTGTCCGGGTCCGTTCTTACAGCCTGCTTCTTATCTCCTGCAGGTTTATGAATATAGAAACCCGTCCTCGCTGGGCGCTTGCGCTCCCTGCCAGCCTGTTGATGGTCTTGGTGCTGCTCGCTGCACAGGCCTTGACCGAGCGCCCGTGGTCGCGTCTGCTGGAGCCGCCGCCCAAGACCTTCAGGCAGTCCGGTGCGTTCCAGGCACTCTCACTGTGGAGCCAGCAGCGAGCCTATCCGGCCGCCGCGCTTCCGTCACTCGGCTGGACCCAAGCCGCCGCCGAGGTGCAGCGGCTGGAGGCGGCCGGGAAAGCGGCCTCCACAGACCCGTGGGTGGCCATGGGGCCGCTCAACGTGCCCGGGCGGATGTTGGCGGTGACCTTCAATCCGCAGAATCCACGTACGCTCTATGCGGGCTCGGCCAGCGGTGGCCTCTGGCGGACCCACACGGCCGGTGAGGGCCTGTTCGCGTGGGAGCGGGTGGCGACCGGTCACCCCGTGCTCGGGGTCGGGGCCGTAGCCATGGCCCCAGACGACACGCTGACCCTGTACATCGGCACGGGCGAGGTGTACAACGTGGCGGAGACGCGGGGCGGCGTGGCCGTCCGCGAGACGCGGGGCAGCTATGGCCTCGGCATCCTGAAGTCTGAGGACGGCGGCCAGACGTGGCGCCGCAGCCTGGACCGCTCGCGCGAGCAAGGTCATGGGGTGCAGATGCTGCGCTTCAACCCACAGAACACACAAACCGTGTGGGCGGCCACCACCGAGGGCGTCCTCGTCACCCGCGATGCGGGCGCCTCCTGGCAGGTAGCCCTGAACGTGGCCATGGCCACCGACCTCTGGATCTCACCGCGTGATACGTCGGTGGTGATGGCCGCGGTGGGCAACCTCGGGAGCACGGGCCAGGGCGTGTATCGCAGCACCGACGGCGGCACCACCTGGACCCTCTTGGAGGCGCTGCCGACCACCACCTTTGGCAAGACGCTGCTGTCCGGCACGCCGGCGGCCCCCGATGTGGTGTACGCCAGCGTAGGGCAGGGGAGTGGAGCCGTGGGCGGCGAGGGCACGAGGCTCTACCGCTCCGCCGACGCCGGGGCCACGTGGACCCTCATGAACGACGTCGACTACGCCATCTACCAAGGATGGTTTGCCCATTTTGCGGCTCCCCGCCTCGACGATCCGGACCGGCTCATCCTGGGCGGCGTGGATCTGTGGCAAGGGTGGGCCAAGGGCCAGGTTATGGAGCGCGTGTCTGACTGGCGCGCTTGGTCTTTCGATCCGCCGCTCGGGGGCCCCCATGGCGCGCCCAACTACTCGCATGCGGACCACCACGGCTACGCCCACCATCCCACGGATCCCGACGTAACCTACTTTGCCACCGACGGCGGCATCTCGCGCACGCTAGACGGAGGCCAGACCTTCCAGATCGTGAGCGGTGGGCTCCAGACGGCTCAGTTCTACAATGGCGTCTCGAACTCGCCCATCGACTCGATGATGGTCTTTGGCGGGCTGCAAGACAACAGCACCGTGCGCAACCGGCGCCTCGGGCGGTGGCAGATGAACATCGGGGGGGATGGAGGCTACACGGCGGTGCACCCCACTAATCGGAGTATCTACTACGGCTCCGTGCAGCGCCTCCGGATCTTCAGGACGGTGGATCGTGGCGATTCCTGGCAAACCATTTCACCGCCCTCGCGGGCTACGGTCTCCTTCGTGGCGCCGTACGTGCTGGCCCCTTCGCAGCCCAACACGCTCTACGCCGCCGCCGACGTGGTGTACCGTTCGCTCTCGCAAGGCGACGCGTGGACGGCCACCAACGGAGGGCAGCCCCTCGATGGTAACCCCGTGCTGGCCCTGGCTGTGGCGCCGCAGAATGCGGATGTGGTCTACGCCACCACGGCCCCGACTCGCACGCAGGCCGGCGTCTTCGTCACCCGCGACGGGGGGGCGCGCTGGGAGGCCATCACCCAGGATCTGCCCAACCGTTACCTCACAGACCTAGCCGTTCATCCCGACGATCCCGGCATCGCCTACGTCACCGTCTCTGGGTTTGGGACCAGCCACTTGTTCCGCACCTCCGACTACGGGGGCACGTGGGCCGACGTCTCGGACGGCCTGCCGGACCTGCCGACGTCGGCGGTGCTCATCCACCCCACCTCGCCCGATACGGTCTTTGTGGGCAATGACCTGGGCGTGTTTCGCTCGACGGACCGCGGCGACACCTGGCGCCCCTTCGGCGAAGGGCTGCCCGAGGCCGTCATGGTGTCCGATCTCGTGTACTCGCCGATGAACGACGTGCTCCGGGTGGCCACGCACGGCAACGGGATGTACCAGCGGTCGCTGAGCCCACCCACCAGTGTGCTGGAACCACCGCCGCCGCCGCCGCTACCCACGGAAAGCCAGTTGGGGGCGCCGTATCCCAACCCGGCTTCGGACCGCATTACCTTGCCGCTAGAGCTGACCGAGCGGCAATACGTCTACCTGGCCGTCTACGACGTGCGAGGGCGCCGTGTGCAGGTGCCTGTGCAGGGATACCGGGCGGCTGGGCTGCACGAGATTGAGGTGGCGCTGGAGGCGCTGCCGGCGGGCGTTTACCTTTATGCGATTGAGTCCGAGCAGGTCAATCGAACCGGTACCTTCACCGTCGTTCGCTGACCCTGCTGCAGGTCGTTTCTTCCTATGACCACCGATGTGCTGCTGCCAACGCTGCGTGCCCCTGGAGGTGTACACCCCCTCCGTGCGGACGCGAATCCAGCCCTGATAGCGTCGCTGGAGGCGCTGCTGCCGGACTACCTGGTTCAGCAGCGCTGGTTTGGCGGCAAGGACCAGCCGATCACGTCCGTCTCGGTGGCGGAAGTCGTGTGCATCCAGACGCCCCCGTCGCCGCTCTACCTGACGTTGCTGGATGTGACCCATCCTGGACGCACCGACCGGTACGTGTTGCCCTTGGCGCTCACCAAAGGCGCGGCGTCGGTCTTGAAGCTCCATCCCCAGGCGGGTTTGGCCTGGGTGGATACCGACGCCGGGTGCCTGCTGTTGTATGACGCCACCGTCTCTTCGACGTTCTGGCTGGTGCTCCTCACCTGGTGGCAGCGCGGTGAGACGCGTCGGTCAGCAGGGAGCGCCTATCGGGCTGAGGCGCTGCGGCCCATCCGAGAGGTGCGTCCGGGTAAGGTCCAGCCCCTGGGACGCGAGCAGAGCAACTCGTCGGCGCTGCTGGATCGTCGATACTTTGCCAAGCTGTACCGCCGGCTGGAGCCAGGGCCCAACCCCGAGGCTGAGCTACTGGCCTTCCTCACCCGTCAAGGGGTGCCGTTCATCCCCTCGCTCCATGGCACACTCACCGTGACCCGGCAGGGGACGGTCTATGCGCTGGCCGTCCTCCAGGAGGCGATCCCCGTCGATCAAGAGGGCTGGGCCTACGTCCAGCAGTTGGCCGCCGCGTTCTTCAAGCGCGTGGTACAGAACCCGCTGGCCCCTCAGACGCGGGCGGCCATGCACCAGGTTGCTCCGGAGATGCTGCGCATGGCTCGCAATCTGGGGCTGCGTACGGCTCATCTACACGCGGCCTTGGCGCAGGCCACCAGCCCCGACCTGCGTCCGGTGCCGACCACCGCGGAGGACATCGACGCCTTTGCCACGGAGGTTCAGCACGCCCTCCAGCGGTTGCACCGGAGGCTAGGCGAGGAGCAGGACACGGCAGCGGTGTCAGGGTGGCCGTGGGCGAAGGCCCAGAAGCGGCTGGCGGACCTCCGCACCTGGGCCCCCCCCGCCCAGCGCATCCGCATCCATGGGGACTATCACCTCGGTCAACTCGTCTGGGCCGATGGGGCGTTTTACATCCTCGACTTCGAGGGGGAGCCTACACGGCCCTTGGCCGAGCGCCGCCGCCCGGCCTTCGCCCTCTACGATGTGGCGGGCCTGCTGCGGTCCATGGAGTACGCCGTGCTGGCCACCTGGCAGGATGTCATGGGCAAAGCCCCCGCGCTGCTTCCTTGGGGGCTTACCCTGGTAGAGGCGTGTGAGGAGGCCTTCGTAGACACCTACGTGGAAGCGGCTGGCGATGCCCCGTTCCTACCGCCCCCGGCCAGCCGACGTGCGTTCTTGTGGGCGCACCTGATGAGCAAAGCGCTCTACGAAGTCGACTACGAGCGCAACCACCGGCCTGGCTGGGCCTGGCTGCCGCTCCAAGGGCTGCATCGCCTGCTTCAATCGCCGGGGCCCGGGGCCTGAACCCCCGCGGCCTCCAGTAGCGCCCAGACGGCCGGCCCGATGGCCTCGGCCACCCACTGCGTGTACATCAACCCCGACGGATGCAGGCCGTCCGAAGCCACCAGCTCGGGGTCTGTGCGGGCCCGTTGTGAGAGCGCAAAGACATCGGCGTAGGCGGTGCCGTACGTTGTGGCGAGGCGGCGGTTGATGGCGTTGAAGACCTCGAGCTGTTCGGCAATCTGCGTGGGGTCGCGGCGTTGGCCGTGGGGCGTGGCCCCGTAGTCCGGGATCGACACGACGAGGACCCGCTGAGGGCGGTGCCCCGCTAGCGCCATCGCTTCCTCGATCAGGCCCGCGCATTGAGGGCGGTATTCGTCCGCCGAGCGCCCCCGGTATTGGTTGTTGACGCCAATCAGGAGCGTGACGAGATCAAACGGCGCCATCAAGGCCGAGGCCGCCACCGCGTCAGCAAGCTCGTCGGTGGTCCATCCACTGCTCGCCACGTAGACGGGAGCGGACACAGCGAGCCCACGGGCCTCGAGATACGTGCAGAGCTGAGCGGGCCAGCGCTCGGATGCCTCCACCTCTTCGCCGATGGTGTACGAGTCGCCCAGGGCGAGATAGCGGAGGGGAGGGGGCATGGTCCGGGTCAAGCGTCGGCGGTGGAGGCGGCGAGCTCGCCCACCTCGTCGCTGACCCGCTTGCCGAAGGTGCGGATGATCACCGAGAGAAGCCCGAGGCCCACCACCATCGATACCCACCAGGGCAGGCCAAAGCCGGTGGGGATGGTGCCGATGAAGATGGCGACGAGGCCCACGGTGAGGGCATAGGGCAGCTGGGTGCGCACATGGTCGATGTGGTCACACCCCGAGGCCATGGAGGACAGGATGGTGGTGTCAGAGATGGGCGAGCAGTGGTCTCCCCAGACCGCCCCGGCGAGCACCGTGGAAGCCGTTGAGTACAGGATGTGGAGGGACTCTTCGCTGGTGTGGAGGCCGTCGGCGGCCAGGACGGCCCAGGCCAGGGGGATGACCAGCGGCATCAGGATGCCCATCGTGCCCCAGCTGGAGCCGGTGGCAAAGGCGGTGGCGGCGGCCAGGAGGAACACCACGGCGGGCACCAAGCCTACAGGCAGCGACTCGCCCAGGACCGTGACCAGGTACTCGGCGGTGGACAGGGCCTCCGTGATCGACGAGAGGGCCCAGGCCAGCACCAGGATGATCATGGCAAACAGCATGGACTTGAGACCGCCGTACCACGCTTCGATGGTCTGCTCCAGCGTGAGGATGCGCTGCCCCACGGCCAGCACGCCGGCGGCCAGCACGCCCAGCAGCGACGCCCACACGAGCGCCTTGTAGGAGTCGGCCTCGCCGATGATCTCGCGCAGCGACGCGCCGGCCCCGGCGGACTCGGCGCCGGTCACGTAGAGCCCGGTCAGCACGCCGCCCACCAGCACACCGATGGGGATGAGCGCATTGGCGGCGCGTTGGGGCTTGCCGGGAGGCGGCTTCAGCTCCTCGCCCTCGGCGGCCGCGTCATCCACGCGGGCCCCAGGCCGCAACACCTGCCCGGTGGTCCGGGCGCGCAGCTCGGCCTGATACATCGGCCCAAAGTCTCGGCGTGAGTTGGCCACGGCAAAGACAAAGAAGATGGCGAAGACCGGGTAGAAGCTGTAGGGGATGGAGTTGAGAAAGACCGAGTAGGCGGACACGTCCAGGCCGTCGATCTGGTCCACGGCCGTCCCGATCAGCCCCACCTGATAGCCGATCCACGTGGTCACGAAGGCGAGGCAAGCCACCGGCGCGGCTGTCGAGTCCACGATGTAGGCCAGCTTCTCGCGCGAGACCTTCAGGCGGTCGGTGACGGAGCGCATGGTGTTGCCCACGACCAGCGTGTTGGCATAGTCGTCGAAGAAGACGATGAGGCCGAGCAGGCCGGTGGCGATCTGGCCCTTGCGCGGCGTACGGGCCCATCCGATGATCTTGTTGACGATGCCTTGCATGCCGCCGCTTCTGGAGACAATGCCCACCATCCCCCCAATCATCAGCGAGAACAAGATGATGGAGGCATGCCCCTCGTCCACCAACGCGCCGAGCACGTAGACCTGCATGGTGGCCAGCAGGCCCTGCCCCAGGCCGCTCAGGGAGAAGCCGTAGACGCCCACCGCGCCGATCCACAGCCCCACAAACAAGGCGGGGATCACCCGCTTGAAGGCCAACGCCACGGCAATGGCCAGGGCCGGTGGCAAGATGGAGAACCAGCCGGGCACGGCGCGCGTGGCGGCTTCGCGGAGCACCGTGCCGTCCGAGATCACCGTCACCGTGGTGCCGCCGGCCGACTCCACCAGGACCTCCTCGGCCGTGAAGGCGCCTTGCTCGGCATCGTAGGTGAGCGCGGTCTCGGCGCCGTCGGCGGTGCGGATCTGGAGGCGCGCCTCAGGGCTAGGCCCCGTCACCGTGACGGCAAAGGGGACCCCTGTCAGGACCAGGCCAGGTACCGAGACCTCGACCGGGGTGGCGGGGGCCTGGGGAGCCTCCGGGGGCGCGGCCTCCTGGGCCTGGACCGGTGCGGCCAGCATCAGGAGCACGAGGGTCCACAGGCTCCACCGGTACGAGGACGGCAGGAGGCAGCGTAGCATGGCAGGCAGGACGTCTGGTGAGCGGGGAGGGCGGGGCGAGCCTAGAGCGTGCCGAAGATACGGTCGCCGGCGTCGCCCAGGCCGGGCAGGATGTACTTGTGGTCGTTGAGCTCGCGGTCCACGGCGGCCGTCACGATGGGCACGTCTGGGTGTGCGGCGTGCAGGGTCTGCACGCCCTCGGGGGCCGCCACCAGGCAGACGAACGTCACCTGCGTGGCGCCGCGTTGCGCCAGATGGTCCAGGGCGCCCACCGCACTGCCGCCGGTGGCCAGCATCGGGTCCACGAGGTAGACCTGCACCCCGCTGAGCGGGTCAGGCAGGTTGCTGTAGTAGTCGACCGGCTGGTGCGTCTCTTCGTCGCGGTACATGCCGAGGTGCCCGATGCGCGCCTCGGGCACGAAGCGCACGAACCCATCGACCATGCCGAGACCGGCGCGCAGGATGGGGATGACCACCACGGGTTGGGCCAGGCGGTGGCCCTGAGTGGTCTCGAGCGGGGTATCGATGGGGAACGTCTCGGTGGGCAGGGGCCGGAGTGCCTCATACGCCAGGATGGCCGCCGCATCCGAGATCGTCTGACGGAATACGCCGTGCGGCGTACGCACGTCGCGCAGGGTGGTCAGGTCCCGGCGGAGCAGGGGGTGGTCAACAACGGTGAGCACGGTGTGGGGCGTGTGAGAGTGTGGGCGTGTGAGGGTAGGAGGGTGTGAGAGAGCGTTGATCTACGCTCTCTCACACCCTCACCCTACTTCTTGGCGGCTTTTTGTTGCTTCTTTTCGTCCTTGACGCGGCGGGCCACCTGCTCGTTTTCGAGCCACGGCTTGCGCTCGAAGTAGCTGTCGGTGAGCTTCTTGAGGGTGCCAGAGAGGAGGACCAGGGCCAGCACGTTGGGCAGCGTGACGAGAGACAGGGCCACGTCGCCGATGCTCCAGATGGTGGTGACCGCCACGGTGGCTCCCAGGAAGTGCATGATCACGAAGATGCCCTTGAACGGCAGGATGGCGGCGCGCCCGAAGAGGTAGTTGGCACAGCGGTCGCCGTAGTAGCTCCACGAGATCGACGTGGAGATGGCAAACAGGACCACGCTCAGGAGCACGATCCACCGTCCGAGGTCGCCCAGGCCAAGGGGGGCGAGGCCTTCCTCAAAGCCGAGGGTGGTGAGCGGGGCCGAGTTGCGCACGGCGTTGCCGTAGAGGACGGTGTAGGTGGTGCCGTCCGAGCCCACAGCCTCGCCGCGGTCTGGGAAGAGCGTCCCGGTGAAGGGCTGCGTCTGCTCAGCGTCGGTGAAGAGCTCGGCCACACCCACGCCCACGTAGCCGATGACCGGATCGCCGGCGGTGGGCTGCCCGCCCGTGACGGTGAGCGGCTCCAGCTGGGTGGCGATGACGCCGTTGAAGCCGCCGTTCTCGTTCTGCTCGACGTAGCTCACGTTGGCATCGCCGAAGTCCAGCTCGGTGGGCACGCGCTCCTGGAAGACGCCCGTGATGACAATCACGAGGCCCGTCATCGTACAGATGATGATGGTATCGATGAACGGCTCCAGCAGGGCCACCACCCCTTCAGACACGGGTTCGTCGGTCTTGGCGGCCGAGTGGGCGATGGGGGCGGAGCCTTGTCCGGCCTCGTTCGAGAAGAGGCCGCGCTGCACGCCGTAGAGCAGGGTTGTCATGAGCACCCCGATGCCGGTGCCGGCCACGCCCGCCGTGGGGTTGAAGGCCTCGGTGAGGATGGTTCCGAAGGCGCCGGGGATGGCGGAGGCGTTAAGCGCCAGGATAATGAGGGCGCCGGTCACGTAGAGGCCCGCCATGACGGGGGCCACGATGCCCGTCACCCGCCCGATGCGGCTGATGCCCCCCATGATGACGATGCCCACGATGGTGGCCGTGGTGAGGCCCGTCATCCAGGGCTCAATGCCGAAGAAGTCCTGCATGGAGGTGGCCAGCGTGTTGGCCTGCACCGCGTTGCCCGTCATAAAGGACGTCAGCATCAGGGCGAAGGCGAAGAACATGGCCACGGGCTTCCAGCTCTTGCCGAGGCCGCGCTCGATGTAGTACATCGGGCCGCCCGCCACCGAGCCTTCCCACTTCTTCGTAGCACCGTCGGCGTCCATCTTCACGCGATAGTGTTGGGCCAGCGTTACCTCGCTGAACTTGGTGCACATGCCGAGGATGGCGGTGATCCACATCCAGAAGAGGGCCCCCGGCCCGCCAATATGGATGGCCATGGCCACCCCCGCGATGTTGCCCACGCCTACGGTGGCTGAGAGCGCGGTGGTCAGAGCCTGGAAGTGCGAGACATCCCCCGGCTCATCCGGATCGTCGTACCGGCCACTGGTCACTGCGAAGCCATGCCCCAGACGCCGGAACTGCACGAAGCCGAGACGGATGGTCAGGAAGAGGCCCGCGCCGAGCAGGCCGATGACGAGCGGCCAGCGCAGCACCCCGTCGATGGCTTCAATGATATGAGCAAGCAGATCCATGGGGGACGTACGTACAGACTGGTGAGAGCAGGGATGGGGAGGCCAGCGCCGACGGCCAGCGCGTGTGGGATGGGGACGCCAGCTTGAGACAGAAGCACCAACGTACGGTGCTTGCGGCACATAAGCTAAAAAGATAACGTATGTGGCCAGCTTCCCGCAAACAAACGGAAGGGCCAAAAAAAGGCCCAGCCCTCATGCAGAGGACTGGGCCTTGGGCAGGCGGTGGCCAGAGCCGCTGGAGGCCAGGGCGCTACAGGTCGATGCCAGCGCAGGTAGCGGCTTCCCGCCCCTTCTCTTCTTCGCCGATCTGGAAGTAGGCCTGGAAGAGGGCCTGGCAAACGCCCGACACGTCTTCGCCGTTGCCGCTGAGCAGCGCCCGCGCCCGCTCCAGCGGGTCGATCGACATCTCAAACAGCTCGTTGCGCTCAGTCACCAGGGTCTCGATCTGCTCGTCCATGCTCGCGAGCTCGTCCGAGGACGCCGTGCCTTGCTGCTCACGGCGCTGGTCGTCCATTTCGCTGAGGCGCAGGTTGACCTCCGAGGCCTTGTTGGTGAAGGCGGCCCCGAGGTTGTAGAAGGCGTTGCCCATGGTGTCATCCAGCGAGGTCGCGGCGGACAGCTGCTCGATGGCGGCGTCGAAGTCTTCGGCCTGAAGCAGCAGCGTACCGTAGTTGAAGCGGTAGAGCGCGTTCTCAGGGTCGGAGGCCACTTGGTCCGCGTAGGCCTGCATGGCCTCGTCGGCTCGGCCCGCGCCCACGTAGGCGTTCAGCAACTCCGAGCGGATGTCCGGATTGTCCGGATACAGTTCACGTGCTTCCTCGAGCACCGTGATGGCCTCCTGGTTCATCTCGGCGGCCTGATCGCCGTCCGCCCGCGAGGCGGAGGACCGGTACAGGCTGGCCAGGTAGATGTAGGAGTCGGGATCGTTCTCCCCCTTCTCAATGGCCATGGCCAGGGGGTCGATGGCGCCATCCGTCTGGCCTGCGTTGATCAGGGCGAACGCCGTGTTGAGGTACGGGGCGGCGGAGTCCGGGGCGATGATGATCACGTTGTCGAAGAACGCCACCGCCTGATCGTAGGCCTCACTGTCTTCGGAGCCCCGGTTGAAGGCGTCGATGCCGCTTTGGAACTCGCTGACGTAGGTGATGCGCATGCGCTGCGTGGCATCGCCGCCGGCGCCGAGGGCGAGCGCCTGATCATAGGCCTCGCGCATCTCCTGGACCCGCGCGGTGCGCTCGCCCATATCAGTCACGCTGCTCAGCATGTCGCTGATGATCTGCACCTTGAGCGCGTAGGCTTCTCCGTTCTCCGGGTTCGTCTCGATGGCAGTGGCTACATTCTCAAGCGCACGGTCGTAGTCCTTGTTGCGAAGGTCGAGCTTGGCGCCTTCGATGTTGGGGTCGCTGGAACAGCCAGCGCCCGCGACCAGCCAGCCCGCGAACAGGATGAGGGCAAAAAATAGGGGGGAACGTTTCATAACGGTGGGATCGTGGATGCTACATACAAGCCGTGTGGCAGAGCCGATGGTAGGCCCCACTGTGCGTACGCACGAACAGCTAGAGATGGTCAGGGTATTAAAGGTACAAGCCTGATGGGCTCCGAACAACTCATTCATCCAGCCCACTCGTCAAAAACGAGCTAAGAGCATCCACTCATCCCCCTCGCTCGCGTCAATGCCGCCCGCCCTCGCTTCGGTTCTGGACCTCCCCGCGGACCATCCCTTTCCTCGACAGAATCTCCCCTACGGCGTGTTCCGTCCTACCCCGCACGCGGCGCCTCGCGTAGGGGTGGCCGTGGGAGCAGGGGTCCTGGACCTCGCCGTGCTGGAGGCCGCCGGTTTCTTTGCGCACCCCGCCTTGGAGGCGGCGCGCCCCTTCCGCGCGCCCACGCTCAACGCGTTCATGGCGCTGACGCCCGAGGCCTGGGACGCCGCCCGCACCACCCTCCTCGACCTGGTGCGCCCCGGCAGCCCGCTGGACCGAGCGGCCAGCCTTTGGAAGGCTGCGTACCACCTCCGCTCCGACGTCACCCTGTGCCTGCCGGCCACCGTGGGAGACTACACGGACTTCTACGCCTCCCGCGAGCATGCCACCAACGTGGGCACCCTGTTTCGGGGGCCGGAGCGGGCTCTCCAGCCCAACTGGCTCCACCTGCCGGTGGGCTACCACGGCCGGGCCAGCTCGGTGGTGGTCAGCGGCACGCCCATCCGCCGCCCGCGTGGCCAGGTGCTCGTGGACGACGCCCCCGCCTTCCGCCCCTCGGAGCGGCTGGACTACGAGCTGGAGATGGGCGTCTTCGTGGGGGGCGGCAATGCACTCGGAGCGCCGGTGCCCGTGGAGACGGCGCACCGGCACGTGTTCGGCTTCGTGCTGCTCAATGACTGGAGTGCGCGCGACGTCCAGCGGTGGGAGTACGTACCGCTAGGCCCCTTCCTGGGCAAGAACTTCGCCACCACGATCTCGCCCTGGGTGGTGCCTGCCGCCGCACTGGCGCCGTGCCGCGTGCCGGGGCCCCACCAGGACCCCGCGCCGCTGCCCTACCTGGCAGCCCCCGAGCCTCGCGGGCTGGACGTGCACCTGGAGGTGGTCCTGCGCCCGGCGGGGTCTACGGACGAGGTGGTACTCAGCCGCTCCAACGCCCGGCACCTCTACTGGTCGCCCGAGCAGATGATCGCGCACCACACCGTGGGCGGCTGCAACCTGCGCCCCGGCGACCTCCTGGGCACCGGCACCATCAGCGCCCCCGAGGGCGTGGGCAGCCTGCTGGAGCAGACCGAGAACGGCCGCCGTCCCCTCTCGCTGCTCGATGGCACCACGCGTACCTTCCTCGCGGATGGTGATGAGGTCATCCTGCGGGGCTGGGGCCAAGGACCGGGCTACCGCGTGGGCCTGGGCGAGGCCCGAGGCCGCATCCTGCCCGCCCCCTGACAAGGCGGCGCGCCGCCATGCAAGGCTGGCAGCACGGCCTGACGAGACGGTCAGGCCCTGTTGTCAGGCCCCGGACGCCGAGAATGCCAGGACGGCGGCTCATGCGACAAAAGGGCGCAGAATGGACTGAAATGAGCGATTGGAATGGCCTTTGTCCCCTAGTTAGGCCACCGCGAAAGCGCAGCGCCTGTCCCCTACAACGACAGGTCGTTCACTAGACCGATCACAGCCATCCCCGATTGTATTATGACAAGCCTAGTCCGCTTCAACCCGAGTTCTGACCTTCGCCGCATGCAGCGTGAGTTTGACCGCTTGTTCGACGGCTTCTTCCCCACCCGCTTAAACAACGAGGACCGCGAGTCTGCCGTGTGGACCCCCCGCGTGGACCTCGCCGAGACCGAGGCCGCCTACCTCGTGCATGTGGATGTGCCGGGCATGCGCAAAGAAGACTTCACCATCAGCTACGAGGAAGGCGTCCTCACGGTGAGTGGTGAGCGTAAGCAGGAGATCCGCCACGACGAGGCCAACTACGTGCGCATCGAGCGGAGTGCGGGCCGCTTCTTCCGCTCCTTCAACCTCCCGAAAGCCATCGACGCCGACAAGATCGAGGCCACCTACACCGATGGTGTGCTCGATCTGACGGTACCGAAGGCCGAGGAGACGAAGCCTCGCCGCATTGAGGTCCGCTAAGGTTACCCAAGTGACCTGACCATTCAGACGGAGCGAGCCCGCTGTCTCACTCCGTTCGACCCCGCGCTGGATACCCGGCGCGGGGTTTTTTGCTGGGGCATACGGGGTCACCGTACGTGCCGGGGCTCGATCCATCAGGGTCTTACAGGGCGTCTGGTGGGCGAGGGCGATGCGGCGTTGCATCCCCCGGCCGCATTTCTCATCTTGGCAGGGTGCTGTTTTTGCCCCACCTACCCCCTGTCTCTCATGCGCGCCCTCACCCTGCTGCTCCCCCTGTTGCTCCTTGGGCTGCTGCTCCCGACCTCGCTCGTCGCCCAGGAGGCCCCTGACGCCCCCGTCGACCCAGCGCTCTACCAGGACCTCGAATGGCGCAACATCGGGCCGTTCCGTGGGGGGCGAGCCACCACCGTGAGCGGCGTCGTGCAAGATCCACAGACCTACTACATGGGCGCCACCGGTGGGGGCGTCTGGAAGACCACCGACGCTGGCGTGTCCTGGCAGAATGTGTCGGATGGCTTCTTCGGCGGCTCCATCGGGGCCGTGGCCGTGGCGCCGTCGGACCCCAACGTGGTGTACGTGGGCACGGGCGAGTCGCCGATTCGGGGCGTCATGAGCTCGCACGGCGATGGCGTCTACAAGAGCACGGACGGTGGGCAGACCTGGACGGCGATCGGCCTGGAGCGGACGCGGCAGATTTCCGAGATCCAGATCCATCCCACCAACCCCGATGTCGTCTACGTGGCGGCGCAAGGTAACGCCTGGACAGACAACCCCGAGCGGGGCATCTACCGGTCGATGGACGGCGGCGCCACCTGGGAGCACGTCCTGCACGTGGACGACGGCACCGGGGCCAGCGACCTCAGCCTCGACGTGACCAACCCGCGCATCCTCTACGCGGCCTTCTGGGATCACCAGCGGCTCCCCTGGAAGGTGATCAGCGGCGGCGCAGGCAGCGGCCTGTTCAAGAGCACCGACGGCGGCACCACCTGGACGCGCCTCACCGATGGCTTGCCTGACCTGATGGGTAAGATCGGCGTGGCCGTGTCTCCGGCCGATCCCAGCCGGGTGTGGGCGATCATCGAGGCCGAGGAAGGCGGGCTCTACCGCTCGGACAACGCTGGGACCTCCTGGCGGCGCGTCAACAGCGAGCGCGTGCTCCAGGCCCGCTCGTGGTACTACATGCACATCACGGCCGACCCGCAGGATGCCCAGACGGTCTACGTCATGAACGCCCCGCTCCTCCGCAGCACCGACGGCGGTGGCTCCTTCACGCCGATTGCCGTCCCCCACGGCGACAACCATGACCTCTGGATCCACCCCGACGACAACGCGGTGATGATCAACGCCAATGACGGTGGCGCGAACATCTCGTTCAACGGGGGGGGCTCGTGGTCCACGCAAAGCAACCAGCCGACGGCCCAGTTCTACCGGGTCATCGCGGACAACCAGTTCCCGTACCGTCTCTACGCGGGCCAGCAGGACAACAGCACGGTGTCCATCGCCAGCCGCACCATGGGCAGCGGCATCGGGCGTGCGGACTGGCACGCCGTGGGCGGCTGCGAGAGCGCCTTCCCGGCCCTCGACCCCGAGGACCCGCGCTACGTCTACGCGGGCTGCTACCAGGGCATCATCAGCGAGTACGACCGCGTGACACAGCAGAGCCGGAGCGTGATGGCGTACCAGTACCTCGGCCTGGGCGAGCAGCCCAAGGACCTCAAGTACCGCTTCAACTGGAACGCCCCCATCGTGGTCTCTCCCCACGACCCGGCCACGATCTACCACGCCGGCAATATGGTCTTCAAGAGCACCGACCGGGGGATGAGCTGGACGCCGATCTCAGACGAGCTCACCCACTACGATGAGGCCAAGCTGGGGCCGGGCGGTGGCCCCATCACCAACGAAGCCGCTGGAGGCGAGACGTACCACACGATCAGCTATCTCGTGGCCTCGCCGCATGCCGACGGTACGCTGTGGGTGGGCACGGACGATGGGCGCGTGCACCTGACGCGCGACGAGGGCGCGACCTGGACTGAGATCACCCCAGACGGCCTGCCCGAGGCGCTCATCAACACCATCGAGGTGTCGCCCCATGACCCGGCCACGGCCTACCTGGCCGTGACGCGCTACAAGTTTGGCGACTACACGCCCCACCACTTCAAGACCACGGACTACGGCCAAACGTGGACGCGGCTGGTGGACGGCTTCGCGGACGAGGCCTGGGTGCGCGTGGTGCGCGAAGATCCGGCCCGCCCCGGCCTCCTCTATGCCGGCACCGAACGCGGCCTGTACCTCTCGGCCGACGGTGGACAGCGCTGGCAACCCTTCCAGCAGAACCTCCCGATGGTGCCCATCACCGACCTCGTGGTGCACCAGGGGGATCTGGTGGTGGCCACCCAAGGGCGCGCGTTCTGGATCCTCGACGATCTCACGCCGCTACACCAACTCACCGACGCCGTGGCGGAGGGCGGGACCCACCTGATGGCCCCCCGCCCCGCGATTCGCACCGGCGGCAGCAACCCGCCCCGTACCACCGAGGGCCGCAACCCGCCCAGCGGAGCGATCCTCGACTACCTGCTGCCGGCCCGGCCGGACACCGCCCAGGTGACCCTCACGCTGGATATCCTCGACGGCGACACGGTGCTGCGCACCCTCACCAGCCCCGACGACCTCTCCACGGACGTCGGCCACCACCGCGTGGTGTGGAACTTCCGGACAGAGACGCTTACCGAGGTGCCCGGCCTGTTCGTCTTTGGCAGCCTGTCCGGCCACCGCGCCGCGCCAGGCACCTACACGGTGCGCCTCATCGCCGACGGGGACACGCTGATGCAGCCCCTGGAGGTCCGCCCCGACCCCCGCCTGGAGGCTACGCCTGCGCAGTGGACGGAGCAGGTGGCGCTGCTGGAAGAGATCGGGACCACGGTGGACGACCTGCATGAGGCGGTCCTCCGGATGCGCCGCGTGCGCGACCAGGTGGACCAGCTCACGGCCCTCACCGAACACCACGCCCAGGCGGACACGATCCAGGCCGCGGGCCAGGCGGTGACCGACGCGATCACGGCCCTGGAGCAGGAGCTGGTGCAGCCCAAGCAGCAGACGTTCCAGGATGTCATCAACTTCCCCAACCAGCTCAACGCCCACTTCCTCAACCTGATGAGCAGCCTCGACGGGGCCGGTCCGCACGTCACCCAAGGCATGCGCGACCGCCACGCGGACCTGAAGGCCGCCTGGGGCACCCACCAAGCGGAGATGACGCGGCTCCTGGACGAAGACCTCGCGGCCTTTAATACCCTGTTCGAGTCGCTCGACCTGCCCGCCGTGATCGTCCCCGCAGAGCCCCCGGCTCCCGCGGTTCCGCCGGTGTCCGCCTCGGATGACTGAGGGTGCAGTCTATGTATACAAGCTGTGGATCAACGCATACAAGCTGCAAACCAATTATGTTGTTATGTGCAGTGCATGTTTCTTCTGATCTCTACCACACGGCTTTTACGTCAACATGGATCGAGTACGCCCAAAGGCCGGTGCCGAAACTGTTCAAGACCTCGTAGCTCGCGTCCTGCGGGGTGAGGTGCGTATCCCAGCGTTTCAGCGATCCCTCAAGTGGGACGCCACCGATGTGATCAACCTCTACGATAGCCTCTACAAGGGCTATCCGGTAGGCACGTTGCTTCTGCATCGGCGGAAGGCGCCTGCGGCGAAGCTCAAGCTGGGACCCTTGCAGATCGAGGCCCCAGAGCTTGCCGAGGCGCTCTGGGTCGTCGATGGTCAGCAGCGCTTGGTGTCGCTGGCAGCCGGCCTCGCACGCCCGGTGCCAATTCCGACCGTACCTGAGGACCCGTACGTGGTGTATTTCGATGCCGCGGAGCGGCGCTTCGTGCCTCCTACCCGAAAAGGCGAGATCCCGTCCACTTGGGTTCCTCTCCCTCGACTGCTCGATGCGTCGGACTTGAACGAATGGATCTTCACATGGCCCCACGCTCAAGATCCTTCCATGAGACGAGCGGTTTTTGAAGCAGGTCGGAACGTGAGAGAGTACAACATTCCGCAGTACGTAGTTATCGATGCGAATGATGAGGCGGCACTGCGGGAGATGTTCTATCGCACAAACACGTCTGGGAAGCCTATGGAGTGGACAGATGTCCACACTGCACTCTATGGTTCGAGTACCCAGCCGTCCACGCTTGAGGACCTCGGTGGCGAGCTGGCTCAATTAGGTATGGGAAGGCCGTCCAGGGAGCAATTACTGACCTGTGTCATCGCGCACCTAGGTCTCGATGTTACCCAGAACCTGTCGGTGCACTCTCGCACCCATGGTGACAATTTGCAGACGGGAGTCCCAGCAGCACTGCCTGCTATCCGCAGCGTTTTCTCTTTCTTTCGACTGCATGCTGAGATCCCCCACCTACGCTTGCTGCCTCGATCAATGCCGCTCACCATTCTCACGCGCTTCTTCACCCTCTTCCCCGCGCCTCAGGCCCGTACCCTCCAGCTTCTTATCCGCTGGACCTGGCGTACCCTGCTGGGTGCCACAGACCTCAGTACGCCCACGTTCCTCCGGCGGAGCATCACGCAGATGCGTGACCAAGATGAAGAGCGTGCCACTCAGATGCTTCTCGCCCTAACGAAAACGAAGAAAATCAGCCCTTTTCAGCTACCGGCGGCCTTTGATGCCCGCTCTGCAGAAAGCCGACTTTGCCTGCTGGGTCTCGTATCCTTGAAGCCCTGCGACCTAGAGACCGGTTCGCAGCTGAACGTGGCAGAACTCATTGAACAACATGACCGGGACGCATTTCGCCGCGTCTGGCAAAAGAGTAAGAGCCCTGCCAATCGGGTTCTCTTACCTAGACGCGGCCTTGCTCAGGCGGATCTCAGGGCATACTGTGCGAGCCAGCCCGACCCAAAGGTGCTCCGCTCACACGGGATTGACGAGGACGCAAGACAGGCACTGCTCCAGAATGACCAAGCGGGGTTCATCTCAGCCCGTGGGCGTCTACTCGAGCAGATCGTCACAGACTTGGTCACCCGCTTGTCTGGGCGGGCCTATTCGGACAGGTCCACCATCCAACACATCCTGTCAAGCGTATCTGCCGAATGACACGATTTACCGTTTACGTAGGAGACACGTTGGCCGGGTACCTTGAAGAAGCCACCGACGGCTCCACGCGCTTTCGATTCGACCAGGCCTATCTGCGCCTGCCACAACGCCCCGTGCTTGGCCAGCACTTCGAGGATGACTTGGGTAAACGGTACAAGGGAAAGCGGCGCGGGCTCCTCCCCGCTTTTTTCGCGAACCTCGTGCCTGAAGGCAAGCTCCGGCGCCTGATCGAACACTCGCTCCAGATCCCAAGGGATGACGATCTGGCTCTCCTCTCTGCTGTTAGCTCTGACCTTCCCGGGGCGGTTCGTCTGGTGCCTGTAGAGGAACTGTCTCACAAACAGACTCAACCTACTGAATTGGTATCACCCAGCGGACTAGAGGACGCAGACTCAACCCAATTGCTCCGTTTTTCCCTGGCTGGTGTGCAGCTGAAATTTTCCGTGCTCTCTTCCGATGAACGCATCACACTGCCTGGGAGGGACGGGATTGGGCGATGGATTGTCAAGCTGGACACCCTCTCGTACCCAGGCTATGTGGAAAACGAGTATGCTACGCTCGAGTGGGCGTCTGCTGCCGGTTTTGAGGTCCCGGCGTGCCACCTTGCAGATCGCAATGCCCTTCCCGCCTCGCTGCTTCAGCACGCTCCTTCTGGGCGGCCTGTCTTCCTCATCAAACGTTACGACCGAAGTGATGAAGATGGACATCGCATTCATCAGGAGGACTTTGCGCAAGTGTTCGACCTCTATCCGGAGCGGAAGTACGACCAAATCACCTACGAGGGAATAGCGGCCCTGTCACGTGCACTCCTCGGAGACCCTGGCTACGACGAGATTGTTCGGCGTCTCGTGTTCATGGTCGCCTCCGGCAATCTGGATGCGCACCTCAAGAACTGGTCGCTTTATTACCCGGACGGCATGCGAGCTCAACTGGCTCCCCTCTACGACCAGGTATCTATCGTAGCTTGGGTACCCACCACAGATCTAGAGCGCTCGTGGGCACTGAAGTTTGCTGGCGTCAAAGACCCCTACAGGACCGATATCCAGACCTTCGTCCGCCTCGCTAAACGCGCAGGTGCTGATCCAGACCGGACCCTCCGTGTCGTCGACGAAACGCTGCACAACATCGTCGAGGGATGGCACGCAGCCAGCGTGTCGATGAAGATGCCCGCAGACCACATTGATGTCCTGAAGACGTACTGGCACTGCGTGCCCTTACTCACCGAGCATGCCAAAGCGATCAGCGGGTAATAGATCATGGGCGAAGACCTCGCGGCCTTTAATACCCTGTTCGAGTCGCTCGACCTGCCCGCCGTGATCGTCCCCGCAGAGCCCCCGGCTCCCGCAGTTCCGCCGGTGTCCGCCTCGGATGACTGAGGAGGCCCTCCCGACGCCATCCAAGAAGCCCGCATCGAAGCATGGAAAAGTGGTTGATCCTCGTGCTGTTTGGATTCCTGGGGTCCTGTGGTCCCCACGAATCGAACTGGCACCTGGCGTTGAAGCACAACAGTCAGGGCACGGTAGAGCAAGGGAGCGTCGGGGAGTTGATATCGGCTGTTCGGCTGGGTTGTGATCTACGGATCGCTTGGGGCGCTCGAAGGCGAGCCGACTCGACCCGCACCATCGAGCACATAGCGACACCCGTGTGGGTGTCCGTGCGCGATGGCGAGAGCGTGGAGGTGCAGTTGGATGACTTCCTGATCAACCTGAGTGTGTTGGGAGAGCCGGCGGTTGAACATCCTGAACGCGATCGTTTTGGGGGCACAGACCGGGCCGTCATGTGGCGGGCCAACCTGAAAACCGACGGTACCTTTGAGGCCGTATGGTATGATGCCGCCAGCGGAGACTTTATCACCCGTGTGCCCCAGCGGCACCCCATGAGCTGGTTTGTCGATTGCCAGCCTGGAGCAGCAGACCCTCTGTATCTTCAGCCCTAGCTGGAAAGCGGTGCACCGCAGCTGGGTTGCTGCTGAGCCCCATCGTCCTCCGGTTCGCAACGTCAGATCAGGTCACCCCAACAGTGCTATGCCCGAACCCGATCCGCTGAAAACGTTGCCCTTTGCCTCAGCGGAAGCCCTCGGCGAGTGGCTGCGCGCGCACCACGCCACCGAGCGCGAGCTGTGGGTGAAGGTGTTCAAGAAGAAGTCGGGGATCCCGAGTGTGAGCTGGAACGACATCGTGATCGAGAGCCTCCGCTGGGGATGGATTGACGGCATCAAGAAGTCATTCGATGACCAGGCCTATCTGCAACGGATCACGCCGCGGAGAGCGCGGAGCCACTGGTCGAAGAGAAACACCGAGCACGTGGCACGCCTCCTCGCTGAAGGACGGATGGAGGAGCCGGGGCTCGTACACGTCCGAGCGGCGAAGGCAGACGGCCGGTGGGAGAGGGCCTACCTGCCCCCGAGCGAACTGGTGGTGCCCGGCGACTTCGTGGCGGCCTTGGAGGCCAAGCCGAGGGCGAAGCAGTTTTACCAGACGCTCAACAAATCGAGTAAAAATGCCATTGCGTCCGGGTTGACGACGGCCAAGCGGCCTGAAACCAGACAGCGGCGGTTCGAGACGTTCATGGCCATGCTGGAGCGCGAGGAGAAACCGGAAGGGGGCCGCACGAAGAAGCGCCCCTAGTTCTGCTGCGCGTACCGTATCCGCGGGGGCAGGGGATACAAAAGCTGAAAGCGGCCGGCCCCCTCCCTCAACCCGCCGAAGGGCGCGCGCCCCCCGAGCACGTGCGGAGCACCGAGGCCTCACTGCCCTGGGCCACCGCTGACCTGCGCCGCTTCGCGCCCGGCCTCCAATCGTGGGGCCCACGCCGTATCTTCGGCTCATGATCGACACCGACACCAGCACCTCCGAGACCGAGCCGCCCGTGCAGCGACAGTTCCTGCTGGGCCGGATCGCAGCGGCCATCAAGCGGCAGGACTGGTTCTGGGTCTTGGTCGAGGTCATCGTCGTGGTGCTGGGCGTCGTCATCGGCTTCCAGGTGACGGCGTGGGGGCAGGCACAGGCGAACCGG
>JBCDJV010000020.1:0-58606 GCA_038747425.1 Bacteroidota bacterium | reverse complement strand
TGCGGACGATCTGCGCACACGCGGCGTCGTCGAGGGCCGCAGGATGAGGCGGAGCGAACCGGCCGGCGTCATTGTCGAAGTAGAGGCCCGAGGCCTCGGCGAATTCGTCGGCCAGCGCGGCGCGCACCAGGATGTCGGCGCCGATGCCCACGTCGTGCCCAGCGAGCCCGAAGGCTTCGTTCACCATCTTGGTGGCTAGGAGGGAGCCTGGGTTCACGGCCACAACGATGGGGCCCCCACCGCCAATCTCCTGGGCCAGGTGGCGCGACCACGCGTTCAAGGCCAGCTTACTCTGGGCATACGCCGCGCCGTCTGCCAGCGACCGTTGCCCGGCCAGCGCCTCCAGATCAACCGGCGCCTGCGCCGCCGAGGACACGTTCACGATGCGTCCGGCCGCTCCAAGCATCGGGAGGAGTTCGCGCGTCAGCAGAAACGGAGCGAGGGTGTTGACCACGAACCGGACGTCGAGCCCGTCGGCTGTACGGGGAGCCGGCGTTTTGTAGACGCCGGCGTTGTTGATAAGCACATCCAGGTGGTCGTGCCGCGCAGCTACCGCATCGGCCAGCGCCTTCACCTGGGTGAAGACCGACAGATCGGCGATCTGCCCCTCCGCAGACAGGGCGTCCATCACCCGCTCCAGCTTCTCGGGGTGGCGGCCATGAAGGATCACCCGGTGCCCTCCAGCCACCAGTCGCTGGGCCGTCTCCCAGCCGATGCCGTCCGTTGAGCCGGTGATCAGGATTGTCTTGGGCATAGTGTGGGGTGATTCTGCAGCATAGACGAAAAGGCGCTCTCAGCAGCGCCTAGCTGTTCAGGCAAGGTCGTCTGTGCCCTCGACCAGCACGTGATGGCTCGTTGAGTGCTCCAGACGCGTTTGGAGATACGGCTGGTAGACCGGGTCGTTCTCAAAGGCACGGGCCGCTTCCATAGACGGCCACTCGATGACGATGCGAAGCGTGACGTCTTCGCCCTCTCCTTCAAGGCGTTCGTGGGTAGCTGTCCGGGCCAAGTAGCGCCCGCCGTGCTGCGTGACAAGCTTGTTCGCGACGGGAAGGTAGCCTTCGACCCAGTCCTTGTTGGTGGGCGATACCTCGAGAATAGAGTAGGCAGGCATAACGAAAAGGAGGTGTATGGACAGAAACGAGTTAGTGGGGCGTGCGCGCCAGGGTGACCTTTCCGACCGCTTGGCCAGACTCGGCGTGAGCGTGTGCCTCAGCGGCCTCATAAAGTCCGAAGTGCCGGTCATCAAGGAGCGGTTTGAGTCGACCCTCCGATACGTAGCGTGTGGCTTCTCGGAGAGCCACTCCATGCCGCACACGGTCGGCTCCTGTCAGTAAGGGCAGCAGCATGAACACGAGGTGCAGCGAGAGGCCCTTCATGTGCATGGGGGTCAGATCGAGCGGCTGGCTCGAGGTTGTGGTGACAACGTGTCCGTTGGGACGGGCGGCACCGAATGCGGTCGAGATGTTATCACCGCCCACCGTATCGAACACGACGTCGAACCCAGCGCCGCCAGTTACGCGCTCAACGAGTGCCTCGGCGGACTCAGAGCGATAATTCGAGGTGTGGTCCGCCCCGAGGGTACGGGCTTTCTGGGCCTTGTCCTCGGATGAGGTGGTCACAGTCACGTCTGCCCCGAGGGCCTTCGCAAGTTGCAGGGCCACGTGGCCGACACCGCCTGTACCCCCGTAGATAAGAACACGGTCGTCTCGGCCGACGCTCGCTTTTGTCCACGCCAGCGCCTCCCACGCGGTCAGCCACACGAGCGGCAGGGCCGCCGCCGCTCGAAACGAAAGGCTCGTTGGCTTGGGTGCCAGCAAGTCAGGATCGCAGACCATGTAATCCGCGAGGGCCCCTTGGAGCGGACCCTCCGCCCCGGCGATGCCGCCGGCACAGCCGTAGACCTCGCTGCCGATCGCAAATGCGGAGACGCCTTCGCCCAGAGCGACGACTGTCCCGGCCACATCCATGTGTAAGATTCTTGGCGCGTCCGGAGCAAGCGCAGAGGCGGCTCCGCTACGGATCTTGTAATCGACGGGGTTCACACTCGTGGCCTGAACGCGGACCAGGACCCTTCTTGGGCCCGGCCTGGGCACGTCGAGCGTGGTCGTTCGAAAGGCAGAA
This sequence comes from Bacteroidota bacterium, assembly GCA_038747425.1. Lineage (GTDB taxonomy): Bacteria > Bacteroidota > Rhodothermia > Rhodothermales > JBCDJV01 > JBCDJV01. The sequence goes on along the minus strand of JBCDJV010000020.1, from coordinate 56,482 downwards.
GGCGCCCCGAATTCGTCAAGGACCACAGCGGTCATACTGGTGGGCGGATCAGGCATGGCGAAGGGGCATGTGCATAGGATTATTGATGGAACCAAATGGCTATTCATCCGGTCCATCGATTCTTATCATCGGATTGATTCAATTTTATTATGGATTTCGGCTCTCTCGACCTTCGCCACTTCCGTCTGGTCCGTGCTATCGTCGAGGAGGGTACGCTTACGGCCGCCGCCGATCGTCTCGCCGTCTCTCAGCCGGCCCTTTCCCATCAGCTGCGCGACGTGGAGGAGCGCCTCGGCATCGCCCTCTTTGAACGTCGTGGCCGCTCGCTTGTGTTGACCGGGGCGGGAGGCCGCGTCCTCGAATCCGCTCGGATCGTGCTGGATGAGGTCGAGCGAGCCGAGGCCGACCTAGCGGCCCTGGCAGCGGGGAAAAGCGGGACGCTGCGCGTGACGGCCCAGTGCTACACCACCTACCACTGGCTCCCGCCGGTGCTATCCACCTTCTGTGAGGCCTGGCCGCTCGTGGAGGTCGAGATCGCAGCCGGCGCGTCTGAGCAGCCTGTGGCGGCTCTACAAGAACGGGCTGTAGACGTAGCGCTCTTAACCAAACCCGACGACGTTCAAGGTATCCAGCTAGCGGAGCTGTTCAATGACGAAGTGGTAGCCGTGGTGGCTGCTGGGCACCCGTGGGCACAGCAGGCCTGGATTGATCCTGACGCGTTCGGTGGTGAGCATATGTTCGTGTGGCACGAATGCGCCGAGCGAGACTGTGTGCTGAGCCTGGTAGCCGACGCTGGCGCGCGGCCCCGCCGTATCACCCCGATGCCCCATTCTACCGAGGGGGCCGTGGGGATGGTTCGGGCTGGACTGGGCGTGACAGCTATGGCACAGTGGGCCGTAGCGCCCTACCTGGCGCAGGGTGGCCTCGCTACAGTCCCGGTTACGGCGGACGGCGTTCGGCGGCGCTGGTATGCCGCCGTCCGAGCGGGCACAGAGCCCGCTTATGTTAAGGCATTTGTGGGCGTACTGAAGCGGTTCGACATCTCAGCGGGCGTTGTCCGGGACGAAGAGGAACCAGAAGCCGCGTGACCACACGGCCGTTTGATAATCCGAGACGAAGCACGTATGATGCCCTCTCTGGCGAAGAGGTCCCCCACGGACCTCATGCCTATGCGCTCTGCTCTCCCACCCTGTCGCTTCACTCATGAAGGAATACCGCGTCGAAGCCCGGACCTACTACACCAAGGTAACTACGAACGCGAACCACATCGCGGAGTCTTCGCAGGAGGAGGCCCAGGAGATCATCGACGGCTACGCAGCCGATGGATGGCGCCTCGTCTCGACTGACGCCACCTCGTTCGGATTGGCCGTCTACGTCTATCTTTACTTCGAGCGCGACGCGAAGGACACGGCCTAGCGGCCTACGTCTCTGTGGCGGTCTGCCTCGCCTGGCGGTCTTGCGCACCCTTCTTCCCATCCTGCTCCTGCTCACCGCAGTAGGCTGCAGAACCGATCAACCTGACAGGCCCTTCGTGGAGCGCCTGGGTGGACGGGCTCAGCTTGGACTCCGTGGATGAGAACCGAGACACGATACGGCCCCGCAGACTGACCTCGCAGACGGCCAGTCGTGGCGGAGTGAAACCGCGTCAGTCCGCCTTCAGCGCATGCACGGGGTTGGCTGTGGCCTTGCGGTAGGCCTGGTAACTGACCGTCGTCCAGGCTATCGCCACCACGGCCAAGCCGGCCACGAGAAACACGACGGCTCCCAGCTCGATGCGGTAGGCGAACTGCGTCAGCCATGCCCGCATCGCATAGAAGCCCACCGGCGCCGCGAGAACGAACGCCACCCCGACCAGCCCCACAAACTGCCCTGACAGGAGCCCCATGAGCTGCGGCACCGTCGCCCCCAGCACCTTCCGGATGCCGATCTCTTTGGTGCGCTGCTCGGCGGTGAACGAAGCCAAACCGAACAGCCCCAGGCAGGCGACCAGCACCGCCAGTATGGCGAATACATTGACGAGGGCGCCCACACGCAGCTCGCTCTGGTACATCTGCTCGTAGGCGTCGTCCATGAATTGGTGATTGAACGGGTAGGCGGGGTCGAAGGACGCCAGCACACGCTCCAGCCCCGCCAAGGCCTCGGCGGTGCGGCCTGATTCGATCCTCACGTAGAGGGAGGGGTTCGCGGGCTCAAGCCGAATCACCGTCGGCTCAATGGCGTCGTGCAACGAGGTCATGTGGAAATCCTCGACCACGCCGACCACCTGTCCCTCACGGCCCCAGATGCTGATGGCGGCTCCCACGGGATCTTCCAGACCCATCGCTCGGGCCGCCGTTTCGTTGATGAGCACGTTCGTGGAGTCCGTGGCGAAGTCCTCGCTGAAGTCGCGCCCCGCCGCCAGTTGCACGTTCATCGTCTCGACGAAGTCGTGATCCGTCCAGAGGAGATGGAACAGGGTCTGGTCCTCCTCCGCTTTGCCCGCCCAGTTGAACGAGGTGGTGGAGCTGGTCACCGAGAGCGGGTTGCCGGCGGTGGAGGTTACCCCTTCGATGCCAGGTTGCTCCAGCAGCTGCGCCTTGAAGGCGGCGTACTGGAGCTGCGCGTTGCCCCCTATCGGCACAGAGACCACGTGGGATCGATCCAGACCAATGTTCTTGGTGCGGATGAAGTCGAGCTGGTTGTGCACCGTCACCGTGCCGATGATCAGCAGCATCGACAGTGCAAACTGGAACACCACCAGCACACGCCGCAACCCCACACGCCCCTGCGGCTTGAACGACAGACTCCGCAACACCTTGATCGTGTTGAACGATGACAGGTACAGCGCCGGATACGCCCCCGCCAGCAGACCCGTACCCACCGCGATTCCCAAAAACAGCAGCCACGTCCCCCCCTGCAACGCGCCCAGCGACACCGCCTTGCCCGTCAACTCGTTGAACCCGCCCACGCCCAGCACCACCAGCGCGGCGGCCAGCACAAACGCCACCAGCGCCGTCAGCACCGACTCGCCCAGAAACTGCCACGCCAGCGACCCCTGCGAGGCCCCGATCGCCTTCCGCACCCCGATCTCACGGGCCCGCTGCGCCGAGCGCGCCGTGGCCAGGTTGGTGAAGTTGATGCAGGCAATGACGAGCAGGAACACCGCCACGAGGCTGAAGATGCGCACGTAGTCGATGCGGCCGCCCACCAGCTCGCCGTTCTCGAAGCTGGAGTAGAGGTACATGTCCTCCACCGGTTGCAGGAACAGATCCGACCGCAGGCCCTCGGTGCGCTCGTTGACCATGTTGAGCATCTTGGCGCTCACGGCCTCAGCGTCTGCGCCCTCGCGCAGTTGCACGAAGAGGCGCAACCCATTGTTGTCCCAGTACCCCGTCCATTCGTTGCGCTGAATGAACTCCTCGACGGGGAGGATGAAGTCAAACTGGAGCGACGAGTAGGTCGGCACCCGCTCGAACACCCCGGTGACGGTGGCCTCGTAACGGTCGTCCACGCGCACGGATTGCCCAATGACCTCCGCCGAGCGCCAGTCGGGGCCGAAGAAGGCCTCGGCCGCCGTTTCGGAGATGGTGATGGCATCGGGGCGGTCCAGCGCGGTGGCGGGGTCGCCTAGGAGGAACGGGTAAGAGAAGATCTCGAAGAACGCGGGCCCGGCATAGCGGCCTTCATAACGAATGCTTTGGTGCTCCTGCGCCAGCAAGAATTCCCATGGCCAGCTCATCAGCACGGCGTGCTCGACTTCGGGGTAGGTCGTCTCCAGCTCCTCCGCCAGTGGCATGGGCACGGCCGTCTCGGTGACCACTTCGCCCGCTCCGAAGTGCGCATGGCGCATCACGCGGTGTAGCTGCTCGCCCGATTCATGAAAGCGGTCGTGGCGGACCTCGTCCTGGATCCACAACAGAATGAAGAAGCTACAGGCCAGCCCCACGGCCAGCCCGGTGATGTTAATGGCCGAGTATCCTTTCTGGCGCCACAGGGCACGCGAGGCGGTCTTGACGTAGCTCTTCAGCATGGGAGGCTAGGAAATGAACGATGATCACACAGAGAGAAGTAAACGCTTGCGAACGCTAGACTTTGCGCACGACAATGCTTCGGCCCTACGGGGCCTATGCCGAAAGGTTACCCCCTGTGGTCTGCAGTTCCACGTACCCTGCCCCCCTAGCGGTACGCCCGGATCTCGTCGACCTCCAAGCGAAACGGCCCATCGATCCCATCGGTGATGTAGATCCCAATCGTCTTGATGGCGGTGAGGTCCACCGGGGCCACACGGACCCGGTTGCCGTGCGCCGTGGCCTCGAGCGAGGCGAACGGCACCCGCACCATCGTCCACGCGTCGGTGGTAGGCACCACGCCGCGCCGGTTCACCTGGCGCCCTCGGCTGCGCGTCCCGTCGTCTACGTCTACCTCGAACGTGCGGCCGCCTCCGCGCACGCGCAGCTCCAGGCCGTCGTAGCTAGACAGGTCCACGGCCTGCGCGGCGCGGACCGACGTGAACCCGCCGCCTCGGGTGACCACCTCGCCGGTGAACACGAGCGTGCCGCCCGTGATCTCAACGAACCCCTCGGAGCGGCCCCCCATCACGCCATCATTCTCGATGACCCAGCGGGCCGTCTCCGTGTCGTCGAAGGTGAAGAGGGTCATCGGGTCGAGGAGTAGCGTGACCGCGAGGGCGAAGAGCACGATGCGCATGGGCGGTGGGTCAGTCGTCGCCGCCGGAGGCCGGGAGCTCTGGCGACGGGGTGTCGGCTTGGAGCCAGTGGAGGAGCCACGGCACGTTGTAGATGTGGGTCCAGCCGAAGATGCGGAGGCCGTTGGAGATGCGCCAGTTGGGGTAGAAGCCCCCACCCCCATCCCCACCGGGGAGGTTGCTGACGCCTTCCAGGGCGTCCTTGAGCTGGCCCTGCGTCATGGTGGCGAAGGCGTCGTCCGGGAGGGCGCCCACCTTGAGCACCTCAGCCCGGGCCACGGCTTCGTCGAGGAAGCTGGTGATCCCGGTATGCTCATAGCCCACCAGCAGGGGGTGGATGGAGGCCAGGAAGGATTCCATCTCGTGGTTGAGCGGTGGGTTATCCCGCACGTGGCGCGCATGACGCACGAGGGCCTCGCGCACGGCAGGGTCCCCCGTCAGCTGGTACACCTTCGAGAGGCCGTGCGTGGCGTAGGACTGCGAGTACCCGTAGCGATCGATCAGCAGGTTATCGCCTTGGACGCGTTGGAGTGTCAGCATGCGATCCACGCGGTCCGCCACCTCGGCGGCGTAACGCGGGTCCTTGGTGGCATCCCACACCTCAGCCAGGTTCCAGACGGACAGGTAGAGGCGGCGCCCCAGCAGGTCGTGCTCGCCCCAGATGCGCTCCAGGTAGGTGTCGGCGGTCAGCCGAGCTGCGTCGAGGCCGCGGTGCTCACCGGCCAGGTAGTAGCTAGCCAGCCAGCCCTGCACCCACACGTGCGCGCTCAAGATGGCGGTCCACTGCTGCCATCCATGCCGTCGCCCGATGCCCAGGTACGGCGTCCCGGGGGGTTGCTGGGCCGCGCGGAAGGCGTCCAGCGACGGGTTGGTGTCGCCGTAGTAGGGGGCCGGTTGGGGCCAATGGATGTTGTCCACATCCATCGTGTGCCGACTCGTGGCCAGGGCATCCAGGTAGTGCTGGCGGTCGCCGGTGCGCATGAACTGCAGCCACCACATGAAGTCGGACGCCGGCTCGTTGTTGAGCCAGATGTACCAGTCGTTGCGGAAGTAGTAGGCCTTGCCGTCGCCATAGTTGAAGAGGCCGTACCACGGCTCCCACTGTTGGTTGAAGCGCCACCAGTCGAACTTGTATTCAAGGCTGCGCTCGAACTCGGGGTGCGCCTCGGAGGCCGGGGCGAAGGTGCCGTAGACCCCGCTGGCCGCGTACCACTGGGGCGGTGCGTGCGCCACGGGCGGGTCCAGCACATAGTCCAGCACACGCTGCGTCTCGTCGGCGGACTCGTCGGCGGCGAAGAAGTGGACGATGGCCTCGGAGGTCTTGGCCAGGCCTTGGGCGTAGTTACCCAGGAGGCCGCCGTCCAACCGATCTAGGCTGAAGCGGGTGAACTTCATCGGGTCCGCCTGCTCCGGCCAGAAGGCGATGGTCAGCATCGAATCCGCAGGATTCAGCGTGAGGGCCGACGGAAACTCTTCGAAGAAGTGCCGCAGCCCTACGGCCACGCCGCGCGTCTCGTCGGCGCAGCGGAGCCAGCCGTCGGCGCGATCGGTCGTTTCTTGCACCGTGCCGCCGGCGGTGATGGTGGCCTCGAACGGGTCGATGCGCGCGTCCGGCCCCCCGGTGACCTCAGGGCCACTGGTGGCGTACACATCGGGGCCGGTCTGGACCACCTCCAGGGCGCCTCCGTCCAGGGTGGTCGTGTAGGTCTGCGCCGTGCCGTCCCACCACTCGCCGGTGCGGTAGCCGGTCTGGCAGGTCACGGCACCGTCCAAGTAGGGCTGGAGTGACAGCCCGGCGGCGGCGATCTGGTCCTCGGGCTCCTGCCACCGCGGGTCACCCATGCGCGCCTCTTCGTCTACGATCAGCGTGTCTTTGGTGGCGATGGCGGCGTGCTGCTCACCTGGCGTGCGTGGGTACTGATCCGGCACGCCGGTGTAGGTGAAGGTGTGGAGGACGCGCACGAAGGGCCGCCCAGCATAGGCGTGAATGTACATCTCGAAGGGCGCCGGGTTGTTGTCCGCCCGCCCGTATTGGTAGGTACCTTCCACCCGGACGATGGCGTGGAGCGGCCCGGAGCCCCGCTCCTTGAAGGTCTTGAGCACCGTCACGCCAGACGGGTCGAGGCCCTCGTCATCGAGCAGGTCCAAAAACGAGCCCCGCCCTGCGCGGCTGCCCGCTATGCGGTCGCCGTCGCCCAAGCCGTCGCCCGCATGGTCAAAGTCCACCTCGTCGATGAAGCCCAGGCCACCTTGTGGGATCTCGAAGGCCAGCGGCCCGGTGTTGACGGTGGCCCCCCCACCTGGCCGCTGGCTGTTGATCACTTGCACTCGGGGCCCGTCGTAACGCGCCCGCTGCACATCGGCCCCGTATTCCACGGTGTACTGGTCCCCATCGTCGGCAAAGAAGAAGACCCAGATCCACTTGAGGCTAGGGTCCGCCGGTGCCCACGTGGTCACCTCGGTGATCTGCGACGGAATCTCGCGCCCGGCCGCAGTGAGCACCCGCACATGGTCCGGCGAGTGCAACGCCCCCATGGGAAACGGCAGCCCCACAGTGATCGGCGCGCCCGGCTGGTGCGCCTTCACCGTGATCGGCACTTGGTCCGCTGCACACGCGGCGAGCGGAAGCGACAGAGCAGCAAGCAGGAGAGCAACGAAACGAGGCATGCGGACGGAAGGTGATGATGCGAATGAGAGGAGCATGGACCCCGCCGAACCTGACTTCGGGTCCGGTTCTCGTCCAGATCTCTCGACGACGCCCTGCGTGCGCAGGGCTCCGCTCGGGATGACAAGCCCAGATGGTTGTTGCTTGTCATCCCGAGCGCCGTCCAGAGGTCTGTAGATGGCAAAACGGCCGACCTGGCCCGGCGCATCATCGACACGCCGACCTTCAGGGGTTGTTGCAACCCGTCATGCCTTGGAACGGTCCAGCCTCAATTATACCCCGGATTCTGCTGCATGACCTCTGGAGCTGTGTCGATCTCTCGTTGCGGAATCGGGAAGAGGTCGTTCACCGGGCCACCGCCGAGCGCGAACAATTCGTTGTCTACCACCACGCTCGTCTGGTTGAAGCGGCGCAGGTCGAACCAGCGGTGGTTCTCAAACGCCAGCTCCACGCGGCGCTCCTGGAGCAGTTTCTCCTCGAAGGTGCCAGGCGTGGATGCGTCGATAGCGGCCAGGCCCGCGCGAGCGCGCACCTGGTTGATGAGCCCGTATGCCTCACTGCCTTCGCCGAGCGCCTCGGCCAGCATCAGCAGCACATCGGCGTAGCGGAAGACCACCACGTTGTTGTCCGCGTCGAAGTCGGCAAAGGGCACGCTTTCGAGCTTGCGGATGAACGGATCTTCGACGGTCTCCCCATCGGCGGGGTCGACGTACGACGTGGCAAGCGACGGCGCGAAGCGGAGATCGCCGTCCTCATACGCGGCAATCAGGTCGTCCGTGGGGCGATTGCGGTAGGCCCCCCCCGCGATGAGAATGGGCGAGAAGAGGGTGGCAAACGGGCTGCCCTCCCCGATGCCGCCTGCCTGGAACTGCACCTCGAAGATAGACTCGGCGTTGTTCTCATTAGACGGGCCCCAGAGGCTGGCATAGTCGTCCAGCAACTGGTACTGGCTGCTGCTCACGACCTCCCGCAGCACGCTGGCGGCCTCGCCGCGCTGACCTTGCATCAGCAGCACCTTGGCCAGCAGCGTGCGGGCGGCACCAGCCGTGGCGCGGCCCTCCTGACCCGCCCCGTAGGACGCCGGCAGGAGGGTGGCGGCCCGCTGGAGATCACCAGCAATCTGCGCAAACACGTCGCCCGCCGGGACCTGGTTGATGGCCTGATTGGGCGAGGTGGTCTCGTCCAGAATCAGCGTGATGTTGCCGAAGGCCATCGCCAGGTTGTAGTACATGAGCGAGCGCAGGAAGAGCGCCTCGCCCTCGAACTGCTGCCGCTGAGCCTCGGGCATGTCCACGCCGCCCAGGCGCGCCAGCACCGTGTTGGAGCGGGCCACGCCCACGTAGGAGTCGGTCCAGACCCGCTGCACCACCTCGCTGGTGGGGATCTCCTTGAACTCGTTGAGCGCCGCAATGGCCGCCGAGAGGCCGGTCACATCCGGACCTTGGTCGGTGTTGTCGGAGCGCATCTCCATGATGATCCAGTAGTCGCCGCCGTACGTGCCGTCGGCCTGGAGGGCATCGTAGATCCCGTTGATGGCGATCTGGAAGTCGCCGGGGGTGTCGTAGAAATTGCCCGCGTTACGCTCGGACTCGGGCGTGAGGTCGGTGAAGCTGTCCCCACACGCCGAGAGGCCTAGGGCCATCACCAGTGCGAGCACAGAAGTAGCAAATCGTTTCATCAGATCAGTCGTTTAGCACCAAAAAAACCAACATAGGGACGATCGGCCGATCGTCCGCTCTGGGCGTCCCGTCCATCAAAACGTCAGGTTGACGCCGAGCGTCCACGTGCGAGCCAAGGGGTAGGCCCCGTAGTCTTCGCCGGGGGTGGTCGACACCTGAGACTGGTTGCTGACCTCGGGGTTGAAGCCGAGGTAGTCGGTGCTGGTGAACAGGTTGGTGCCCGTCAGGTACACCCGCGCACGCTGAAGGCGGCCTTGGAAGAGGCCCTGATCCAGGGTGTAGCCCAGCGTGAGCGTGCGCAGCCGGATGTAGGAGCCGTCCTCCACCTGGAAATCGGACTGCCGATTGTTATTCCCGTGCAGCGCAGACTGCCGGTCGGCCCGCGGCACGTCGCCGTTGCCGGGGTCCTCGGGCGAGCGCCACCGGTCGTTGAAGACGGCGTAGCTGTTGAAGTTGGCTTCGCCGTTCTTCAGGTGACGGCTCGTCAGGTTCAGGATCTCATTGCCCTGCACGCCCTGGATGAACACCTGCAGGTCCACGCCGCGGTAGCTGAACGTGTTGTTGATGCCGAAGGTGTAGTCCGGGAAGTAGTTGCCGGTCACGGTGCGGTCGTCGGCGTTGATGATGCCATCGCCGTTGATGTCCTTGAACTTGAAGTCGCCCGGCTGGGGGTCAGGCGCCAGGGCATCGGCCGGGCTGTTGGCGATGTCTTGCTCGTCCTGGTAGATGCCATCCACCACCCAGCCATAGTAGCTGCCGATGGCATCGCCGACGCGGGTGATGTGCCGCAGCCCGGCGCCCCCTGCACTCAAGATCGGATCGCCCTCGGTACCCAGTTCCAGCACCTCGTTGGTGTTGGTCGAGATGTTGAAGTCGGTAGACCACTCGAAGTCCCCGCCCACGATGTTGCGCGAGGTGATCGAGAACTCGAAGCCCCGGTTGCGCACCTCCCCGATGTTGGTCAGGGCCGTGGTGAAGCCGAGCGCCGCTGGGATGTTGACGTCCAGGAGCAGGTCTGAGGTGATGCTGTTGTAGAACTCCGCCGTGAAGTAGAAGCGGTCCTGCAGCAGCGCCACATCGAGGCCCACGTTGAACTGGCGCGTGGTCTCCCACGTCAGCTCCTGGTTGCCCAGCGTGGTGGGCACCACCCCACTGGCCACGCCGTCGCTCAAGATGTAGTTGCCCTGAGTGAGCAGCGCGATGGAGCCGTAGTTCGGGATCAGGAAGTTGCCGGTGACGCCGTAGCTGGCGCGCAGCAGCAGGTTGTTGAACGGCGTCTCCTGCATGAAGGCCTCCTCGGAGAGGCGCCACCCGGCCGACACCGACGGGAAGACCCCCGTCTGGTTGTCCGCCCCGAAGCGCGAGGAGCGGTCCGTGCGGATGGTGGCCGTGAGCAGGTAGCGATCCCGGAAGCTGTAGTTGGCCCGCGCCAGGAACGAGACCAGCGCCCACTCCTCGCGGAAGCTGGTGCCGTCGGTCACCTGGCCGCCGCTGATGGTCCGCACTTCGTCGTCCGGGAAGTTCTGGGCGATGATGTCGTTGACATCGATCACCTCTTTCTGGGCCGTGTAGCCAACCACGCCGGAGAAGGCATGCTCGTCCGTGAACTCGCGGTCGTAGGACAGCGTGTTTTCCAGCACCCAGTTGAAGCTGCGCGACGAGCTGGACTGCGCGTACGTCTCGCCCTGGCGCGCCGTGCGGTAGAGCAACGTGGAGGCACGGTAGAACGAGCGGGTGTAGTCCAGCAGGTCGGCGCCAAAGTAGGCCCGGTACCGCAGGCCGGGGAGCAGCTCGGCCTCGCCGTACAGGTTGCCGAACGTGCGGTGGCTGTCCAGCGCTTCCTCCACTCCGTCCTGGATAGCCAGCGGGTTACTCGCCGACGTGGTCCCGCCGCCCAGGTACGACTGATTGTTGAGCTGATTCGGCGTACCGTCGTCGTTGAACGGCGCCACCACCGGCGAGTGCACCAGCGCCGAGTACACGATGCCCGGTGGCCGCGCAAAGTAGGGCGAGCCAGCCGGCAGGCGATCCTGCTGCGTAAACGCCGAACTCAGGTTGACCCCTACGGTCAGCCAGTTGAGCGGGTTGGTAGCCAAGTTGACCCGCCCGCTGAAGCGCTCGAACCCGGAGCCGCTGATGATGCCCTCTTGGTTCAGGTAGCCTCCAGACAGGTAGTAGGTCGTGGAGCCGGAGCCACCAGATACGCTCAGGTTGCTGCTGGCCACGGGCGCCGAGTCGAAGATCTGGCCCAGCCAGTCAGTATCGGTACCATCCCAGTTCACGTAGGCCTCGGGGATGAGCACGTTGCCATCGTCGGGCCGGCCGGCGTTGGTGGTCGGGTCGTAGTTGGGATTGAAGTTCGGGCTATTGGGGTTCAGAGGGTCGAATTTCTGGAGATAGTTGTTGTTGCGCGCGTCCTGGGTGTACGTGATCAGCTCTTGGGCATTCATCATGTCCGGCGTATTGGCCACCGTCTGCGTGCCGATGTAGGCATCGTAGCGAATGGTGGCGCGTCCATCTGGACGGCCCTTCTTGGTGGTGATAAGCACCACACCGTTGGACCCACGCGACCCATAGATGGCCGCCGACGAGGCGTCTTTGAGGATCTCGATGGACTGAATATCGCCGGGATTGAGTCCGGCTAGCGGGTTGGAGGGCGGCGGCCGGAAGGCCGCACGGCGCCGAAACAGGTTGCCCTGCAGGTCTACGTCGCGCGCGACGGGGAAGCCATCGATCACGTAGAGCGGCTCGTTGCCCGCCGTGATGGAGCCGGTCCCGCGCACGCGGATGGTGGGCGTGGCCCCGGGCTCACCGGTGGGTTCCTGCACCACCACCCCCGGCAGCTGGCCCTGGATCCCCCCCTCAAAGCTGGTGATCGGAATCTCCTCCAGCTTCTCGACATCGATCGAGCTGATCGATCCCGAGATGCGGGCACGCTGTTGGGTGCCGTAGCCCACCACCAAGACCTCATTGAGCCGCTCCACGTCGGGCGCCATCACCACATCGATGACCGTGCGTCCTTGGATGGCAACCTCCTGGGCGATGTAGCCCACAAAGGAAAACACGAGCGTGTCGGCCGAGGCGGGGACTTGGATGGCGTAGCGCCCATCCAGGTCGGTGGCGCCCCCGGCCGTGGTGCCCTTGGCGAACACGTTGACGCCCGGCAGGGGGCCACCGGTCTCGGCATCGGTGACCGTCCCGGAGATGGACTGATTCTGGGCCACGGCCACGAGGGGCAGCAGCAGACATCCTAGGAGCAACCCCGCAGCACGGCGGAGCGGTGGTAACGGTAGATACATCGGGGATTCAGCGGTAGGTGATCGGAAGCGGTAGGTGGCCCCATCGAGACGCCTGGAAGGGCTCGACGGGGCCGTTGGAGGGGCACCAGGCACCTGAGCAGGTGCCGCGGGGGCGGAACGGCCTAGGGCAGCATGGGGAAGAGCATCGGGAGCTCTTCGGCGGCGGGTTGATAGCCGTACTCGCAGAGCTCGAAGGCCTCGGCGTACTGGACGGCGGCCGCCGTGTCGGGGCCATACCACGTGCCCAGGGTGGTGCGCCAGGTAGCAGGCACCGGGCGATCGATCCAGCGCTCGCTCAGCCACTCAAGGCGGCTCTCAAAGTCGTTGGGGATGTCCTCAAGGTCACGGTTGCCCGCCGTCCAGGGCAGCCACTCGAACATCTGCGAATCATGGGCCGCCAGGCCACGCAGCTTCTTGTCGATGGTGCTCGCCACGTCCACGGCCACGAGGGGATCAAAGGGGTACGGCTTCCGAAAACGATCGCTGAGGTAGAAGAATGCTGGGTTGGTGGCCCGCGGCTCAGTGTCCGAGGCCACGTTGGGCACGATGACCAGGTAGGCGGCATCCTGCACCGCGATCCCTGCGTTCCGATGGTCGGGGTGATAGTCGTTGGGGCGATGGGTGAAGACGACGTCGGCGTTCCACTCGCGGATCAGGCGGATGATCTGATGGCGCACCTGGAGGGTAGGCATCAGCTCCGCATCGTGGTTGTCCAGCACCTCATACTCAGCGATGCCCATCTGACGGCCCGCCTCTTCGGACTCCGCGCGTCGGCGCTTGGCCAGGGCGCCCCCGCCCTCGGACTGATGCCCCGCATTGCCGTTGGTGAGCGATACGAATTTGACACGGTGCCCCATTTCGGCGTAGCGCGCCGCGGTGGCGCCCATCTTGACATCACAATCGTCAGGGTGGGCTCCGATGCAGATGATGTTGAGTGGGCGGTCCGTGGGGATCTGTGCCACAGCGAGAGCCGGCACGAAGAAGAGCAGGGTAAAAACAAGGGACACGCGCATGAGAGGAGTCGGGATGGGATGAGAGGGAGAGGGAAGGCGCCTAAGCGGAGCCGCTGGCGAGGGCGGCCGCCCCCACCAGGGCTACGTGGTCGATCTCAGAGACCGCCAGGCGCAGGCGCTGCACGGCGGGGCGGTAGGCAAAGGGGGCGAGGGCCTCCCGCATGGAGGCCTCAAAGAAGCGATAGGCGAGGCGCACGGAACCCCCAAAGACGATGACCTCAGGGTCGTAGGCGTAGAGGACGGTCTGCAGGGCTGCACCCAGATGATGGCCGAATTCGGCCCACTGCGAAAGCGCTTCCGGGACTCCGGCTACGGCCGCCGCATGGGCCGCCCGCGCGGTGGTGCCATGGTGGCGTTCGAAGAACTGGCCAGAACAGTAGTGCTCGTAGATGGAGTCCCGGTAGGCGATCATGCCTACCTCGCCGGCCCCACAGGTCGTGCCGGCATAGAGGCGCCCGTCCAGCACCAGTCCCGCTGCGAAGCCGGTGCCCAGGATGAGTCCCACGAGGCTGCGGGCACCGCGCCCGTGGCCCGCCTGGTATTCGCCCAAGGCGAAGCAGTTGGCGTCGTTGTCCACGAAGACCGGCACGCCGTAGCGGTCGGCCAGGTGCATCCGCAGTGGCACTTCGCGCCACGAAGGAATGTTCTGCACGTCGTACACCACCCCGGTCTCGGGGTCGACCACGCTGGGCACCCCCACCCCAATGCCCGCCACAGCGTCCGTGTGGACCGCGTCGAGCACCGCGTAGACCTGATCCAACACCGCCTCCACCGATCCCTCAGCCGGGACGCTAGCCTGCGCATGCGCCTCCAGCGAGTAGGCCTGGAGGCGTCCAGCGCGCACATGGGTGCCGCCGAGGTCAACGCCCACAATCGGGTGATCGGGCATGGATGAGGAGCGGGAGGGGCCGGGAACAGCAGGGGACGTGATCAAAAAACACGTAGGTGGGCCCCACAGCAACCCCCTTCTTGCCGCATGCCGTGAAGATGTTGTACCCATACATAGCCATCTGGCACGCCGTTGGCCCCTCTCCGCATGGGTCCTACCTCGCCAGCCTCCTCTACCGCCATGCCTTTGCGCCCCGTGCTCGTCACGCTCCTGCTCGCCGCCCTCCTCACCGGTTGCGAGCTGATCCAGCCGTCTACCCAAACCGCCCCCGGCGCCACTCCAAGCGTCTCCGCTGAGGTAGGGGCCGTGGTGCAGAAGCTCCGCGAACAGAAGGAAACCGCGCGGAAGTGGGGCGATCCCCCTAGAAAGGAAGACCGGGTGATGATGGATTTCTTCAGTGAGTACGGCATGGCCATCTACACCGAGGAGGGGGTCTCCATCCCGGCCATCCGCGCCACCCATGAAGAGGCGATGCGCCTCATCCAGGCGCACGAAGAGCATGGTTTCGTACAAGAGCAGATCGCGCAGGTCGTGCTCGACAACCTCTTCCGCGGTACCTTCGAGACCTCAAAGACCGCCTTCACCGATGCGGAGCGGTTGTTCTACCTGGAGATCCTGGTGGACCGCGTCCACGGGGAGTTCATAGTGATCCTTCAGCACCTCGAAGCCAGTACCCCTTCCCCGCAGGTACAGCGGCTGGCCGCGCGAACGCTGATTAACCTGGAGGCCCGATCCCTATTCTACAGGCAGTTGTGGGAGCAAGCTCAGGCTACCTATGGCCCGGTGGTCGGCCCTTTTGAGGATCTGTGGCCGCCCACCTACCGCACTCCCGATGGCCCCCACCAGCCCATCGACGTAGCCGACGTGCGGCGGCGCCTCCAGGCGCTAACGCGCTAGGGCTTCGCCACGCCATCTGGCACCGGTAAGCCTTCCAGCGCCATGATCTTGAGGGCGTTGGTGGTGGGGCAGGGACCCGAGCGAAGACGGTAATCGAACACCATGCGGCCGCCGGCCACGTCTTCGCGGAAGTGCAGGTTGCGCACGCCCGGCAAGCCGGTCTCCAGCTCCACCAACTCCAGGTCGTGCGTGGAGATGTAGGCCACGGCGGCCTCGGCGGCCAGGGCTTCTACGTAGGCCTGGCTGCCCAGCAGGCGCTCCCGGTTGTTGGTGCCTCGGAAGATCTCGTCGATCAGGCTGAGCTGGGGAATGGGATGCACGGTGCGGAGCGAAGTCAGCAGGGCTTGGAGGCGCTTGACCTCGGCGTAGAAGTACGAGATGCCGTCGCTCACAGAGTCGCTCACGTTGAGACACGTGAACAGCCGGAACGGCCGCACCCGCAAGGCCTGGGCCATGACCGGCCCACCCGCGTAGGCCAGGCACAGGTTGAGCCCGAGCGTGCGCAGATAGGTACTCTTCCCCGACATGTTGGAGCCGGTGATAATCGTAACCGTCCCCAGGGCATCCACGCGATCGGTGTTGTCGACGCGCTCGACGGGCGGTAGCAGCGGATGCCCGATGCCCTCGGCGGTCAGCACAGACCCCTCCGCCTCGGCCTCCACGATCTCGGGGAACGCGGCCTCGGGGTGCAGGGCCGCCAGGTTGGCCAGGGCCGACAGCGCCTCGACGTCGTGCCAGACCTCCAGCCAGCCCGGCAGGTACTGACGCAGGTGTCGTTTCTCGACACGCAGCCGGTACGCAAAGTACAGGGTCCACGGTCCCAGCGTGTTGAGCAACGCCGACAGGAACGCGTTGGCCTGAAGGGCGGCAGCACCGGCCACGCGGCCTACGCGGCGAACGGCCGCCTCGGGGTCGGCCCCGGCGGTGTGGAGTGGGGCCACGTGGTCGGCCAGCACGCTTCCGGAGGCAAAGCGATGGGCCTTGAGTACCCCCAGCACCGCCCCCAGAGGGCGCAGGCTCATCTCCAACTCCTGGGCCTCATCGAAGAACGTCTTCAGGTCCTCAAACCAGCGACCATAGACCACCAGGTAGAGCACGAACGTGACGCCCCACAGGCCGGGGGCCTCGCCGAGCAGCCAGGCACCGAGCAGCCCCAGGGTGACCAGCGCCAGCACCGTCAGCCCGATCACGTGTCGCCGCAGGCGATCGACCTCTTCATCGCGGGAGACCCATCGCAGGAGGCGCTGCGTGTCCCAGCGTGCGCCGGCATCGCGGGCCGCCTCCCAGGCGGCCAAGGCCATCTTGTCCCGGAGACGCTGAAGCGGAATGAGGGCCCGCACCTTGGCCTGCCGCGCGAGCGTCTGGGCCCGGTCTGGTACGGGCTGTAGCAGCCAAGCCACGAGGCGCCGATGCCCCCCCTCAGACACGCTGGTGTCCATCAGGTGCTGAAGTGAGCGAGCGCCCACCACACGCAGATCCACGGCAAACGGGTGGTCAGGAGGCACGGGGCTCGTTGGGGGCAGCGGGAGGGCCGCCCAGTCTCGCTGGCGGCGGGCGTGGTGCCGGGCTTTGATGGCGCGCCACTCGCCCAGCCGGGCCCGCCCCCGCTCCAGCCGTCCGTGCACCACGGCCGCGGCCATGAACAGGGCCGCGAAAGCGAAGCCCGTGTACCACGCTAGGTCGCGCCCGTCGGCTTGCGCGGCGATGATCACCGCCACCGTGCCCACCCCCACGATAGCCAGCCGCACCCGGCTGAACCGACTACTTCGCGCGGTCAACGCGTCGGCGCGCCGATCCAATCGGGCTAGGTACCGGTCCAGGTTCATGCGTGCTACAGGATACGCCGCAGCGCCTCTTGGTCGTGCGGGTCCATCTCACTCAGGATCTGGTGGCCCATGCGGTCTCGCTTGGTGCGCAGGTAGCCTTCGTTGACCTCGTTGGGCGCCACCTCGATAGGTACACGCTCCACGATCTCCAGGCCATAGCCCTCCAGCCCAATGCGCTTGCGGGGGTTGTTCGTCATGAGCCGTAGCTTCCGGATCCCGAGGTCCCGCAGGATCTGGCACCCGATGCCATAGTCCCGGTGGTCCATCCGGAAGCCCAGGGCCTCGTTGGCCTCCACGGTGTCCAAGCCGTCTTCTTGGAGCTTGTAGGCCCGCAGCTTGTTGAGCAGCCCAATACCCCGGCCTTCCTGCTTCATGTAGAGGACCACACCCGTGCCCTCTGCTTCAATGCGACGCATGGCCTGGGCGAGCTGCTCGCCACAGTCGCAGCGCTTGGACCCAAAGATGTCGCCGGTGATGCACTGTGAGTGGACGCGCGCCAGCACGGGGTCGTCCTCGGTCCAGGCGCCTTTGGTGAGGGCGAGGTGCACATCGCCGGTGAGGCGCTCCTCGTAGGCGATCATACGGAAGTGGCCAAACTGCGTGGGCATCTCAATCTCCACGGCGCGCTGGATGAGCCGCTCGTGCCGCATCCGGTAGGCAATCAGGTCTTTGATGGTGATCAGCTTCATCCCGAAGCGCTCAGCGAGGACCTCTAGCTCCGGCCGCCGCGCCATGGTGCCATCATCGTTGAGGATCTCGACCACCACCCCCACGGGTTGCAGGCCGGCCAACCGCGCCAGGTCTACGGCGGCTTCGGTGTGGCCCGCACGCCGCAGGACGCCGCCGGCTTGAGCCCGCAAGGGGAAGATATGGCCGGGCCGTCCCAACTCACTGGCGCGCACGTGCGGATCGGCGAGCGCCTGGATGGTGCGCGCGCGGTCAGCAGCAGAGATGCCCGTGGTGGTGCCGTACCGGTAATCCACAGATACGGTGAAGGGCGTGTCGTAGAGAGCCGTGTTGGTGTCCACCATCAGGTCGAGGTCCAGCGCCACGGCGCGCTCGCGGGTGAGGGGCACGCAGATCAGGCCGCGCGCCTCGTTGATCATGAAGTTGACTTGCTCAGGGGTAACGCGCTCGGCGGCCCCAACGAAATCGCCTTCGTTTTCGCGATCTTCGTCATCTACAACAATCACAAGCTTGCCCGCGCGGATGTCCGCGATGGCGTCTTCGATCCGGTTCACCATACCTTGGTGTGGCCTCTGCTAGGGTGGGGGTTGAGAAACACAGGCCCGTTGTACAGCCGCCAAGCGGGGAGGTTCAGGAGGCATCTCCGCGCACGACGCCCAGGCCCCAGGCGCCCCCGTAGAGACGCTCCGCCGGAGCGTCTCGGGGAGACACCGCCCATCAGGCGCCCCGTAGCCCCAGCGCAGGGAGGCGCCGAGCCCGTCAGCGCGGCCGTGGCGACGCGGCCGTGCGCGGGGGCCCCGGCGGGGGAGACGCCCCCGCGGGGCGTCTTTACTTGGTTTCTACGCTGGCGACGGCGGTTTTTTCGAGGCGGACCTTCATGTTGGTGTCCACCTGGACGAGGAGGCTGTTGTCGTCGACTTGCATGACGGTGCCGTGGAGGCCGCCGATGGTGATGACCTTGTCTCCTTTCTTGACAGCCGAGATCATCTCCTGCCGCTCCTGGTCTTTCTTCCGCTGGGGACGGATGATGAAAAAGTAGAAGACGATGAAGATCAGGAGGATAGGAGCCAGGCCAAAAAACGGGTTGCCCTGAGCATTCGGGTCGGCCTGTGCCACCAAAAAGAGGTCGTACGGGGTCATGGGGATGGGGAACGAAGGAGGGGGGTACAGCGGAGCCGGCAACTTACGACCTGCAACGCACAGGTCCGAAAAAATAGTAGGCATAAAAAAAGAAGGGCAAGCGACCCGTATCGCGCCGCTACGACCTCCTACCGCTGCTGCCTTCCGGCCCTGACGGAGTTCAGAGGGAGCTGGCCGTACGGGACCTGCCCTTCAGAAGATACTAAACGAGCAACGCCGGTCCTTGTTCCATACATCAGACGCCCAGCGCATCCACATCCACCGCCACCCGGTACCCGCGGGCCAGGCGGCCGGCCTGATCGTGCGCCGCCTGCAACGCCGCCCGCAGTTCCCCCGAGGGCACCGTGCGGGGAACCTTGAGGAGCGTCTGGTGGCGGTAGGTCCGCTTCACGCGGCTGATGAGCGCGGGGCCTGGCCCCAGCACTTCGATGTGCGGATGATCGAACCCACCGGTCCAGCGCTGAGCCAGCGTGGCCACCTCACGCTCGCCAGGCCCCCGAAATTCGATGCGTACGACACGCTGGTAAGGCGGGTACCCCAACGCGTGGCGCTCGGGCAAGACCGCCGCCACGAACCCTTCGTAGTCATGCCGCAGAGCATACGTAAGCGCACTGTGCGTGGGATTGCGCGTCTGCAGCACCACCTCGCCAGGCAAGCGGCTGCGTCCAGCCCGGCCGGCGACCTGCGTGAGCAACTGGAAGGTCCGCTCTTCGGCGCGAAAGTCGGGCAGTAGCAGGCCCGTATCCGCATTGATGACGCCCACCAGCGTCACCCGGCCAAAGTCGAGGCCCTTCGCCACCATCTGGGTGCCCAGCAAGATATCAGCCTCGCCCCGCCGGAAACGGCCGAGTAGCGTATGGTGGGCGTCCTTGCGGCTCGTGGTGTCCAGGTCCATCCGGAGTATACGAGCCTCCGGAAAGCAGGCGTGTAGTTCTTCCTCAACGCGCTGTGTACCCGTACCCAGCAGGCTGAGCCCCGGTGCCTCGCAGGACGAGCAGACTCGGGGGACCGGGAAGGCGCGCCCACAATAGTGGCAGCGCAGGTGCCGCTGCGGCTTGTGGTAGGTGAGTGTCACCGCGCAGTCCGGGCAGGACGGGGTCCACCCGCAGTCGTCGCATTCCAAGATCGGGGCATAGCCGCGGCGGTTCTGCAACAGGATGACTTGTTCCTGGCGGTGCAGGCGGGCCCGGATGGCCTGCTGAAGCGGTACGGACAAGGCACCGCGGGGGCGATGCTTGGTCAGGTCCACCACCTGCACCGTGGGTAGGGAGGCGGCCGTCCGACCAGGCACGGGGACACGCGCCGGCATCGACAGCCGGGTGTACTTACCTGCCCGTGCGTTGACCCAGCTCTCCAGGCTGGGCGTGGCCGAGCCCAGCAGGCAGACGGCGTCGTTCATGTGGGCCCGCATCACGGCCACGTCCCGTGCGTGGTAGCGCGGAGCCGGGTCAAACTGTTTGTAGGAGGCCTCGTGCTCTTCATCGACCACGAGGAGTCCCAGGTTGCTGAGCGGAGCCAGCACCGCCGAGCGAGGGCCGACCACGATGGGGCGGCGACCTGAGCGAAGGGCCCGCCAGGCGTCGTACCGCTCGCCCAAGCTCATGCGCGAATGCAGCACGGCCACTTCCTCGCCAAAGTGCTGACGAAAGCGGCGCACCGTCTGCGGGGTCAGTGCAATCTCCGGGACGAGCACGATGCCGGTGCGTCCCTGCGCGCGCGCGGCCTTGAGGGCGGCGATGTACACCTCGGTCTTGCCGCTCCCCGTTACGCCATGTAGCAGCACCGTCTCGTACCGCCGCGCCGCAATCGCACCCTCCAGATGGGCCAGGGCCGCCTGCTGAGCGGGGTGAAGCGTGTGGGACGGCGACGCCCCAGCTGGCGCCTCCAGCACGGAGGGCGTGCGGTCCACCTCACGCTCCACCGTCTCAACCAGGCCCTTCTGCACGAGGCTCCGCACGGTGGATGCCGACGCATCGGCGCGGGCCAGCACCTCGGCCTGGGGCGGGATGGCGTGCCCCTCGGCAACGAGGCCGCTGAGAGCTTCCAGCACAGCCCGCTGCTTGGCGCCTCGCAAGGTGTCCATGGCTCCTTGCAAGGCCGCAGGAGCGCCCAATGTGGGAGCCAGGCGCAGGTGCCTCTCGCGCTTGACCCGGACCCGAGCTTGCCGCTCCTCGCGCCAGATCTCCACCCACCCGTGGGCCTCCAGGCGCCGCAGCAGGGCCGTGGAGACGGTGCCCACCTGCTGCCGGAGTGACGCCACCGAGGCGTCAGGCTGCGTGTCCAGGGCCCGCAGTACCACCTGGGCGGTCCCCTCGGGGGGCGAGCCACTGGGGGGCGGCTCTGTGCGCCGGACACGGAGTTGGGTCTCAATGTCGGTGCCCGACGGCAGGGTAGCACGCAACGCTTCGCCCCAGCTGCAGGCGTAGTAGTCGGCCATCCAGCGCGTCAGGCGGAGCAGCTCGCGGGTGCAGGCGGGCTCCTCCTCGAACACGTCGAGCACGTCCTTGAGGGCGTACCCGGTAGCGGGCTCCTGGCCGTCGGGATGCACCGCCACCACCACCCCGGTGAGGCGCCGAGGGCCGAAGGGGACCAGCACCCGGCACCCCGCCTGAGCGCGGGCCTGCATCGTGGCGGGGATGCGGTAGGTGAACGTCTGGTCGAGCGGAAGGGGAAGGACGACGTCGGCGATCACGAGGGTGCAGCGGCTACAAGCAGGTGGGACTGCCCATGAACGCGCTACAGAAGGCCAAAGTTGTAGGCTGCGCGGACTGATGGTCACATGAGGCGGGTAGCCGGAAGCCCGAAGGCTTTCCTGGGCACCTACCTAGCTCTCAACAGGGTAGATCACGCGCTCACAAGGAGGCCACTACGCAGGGCATTCATGGTATCCGCCACGGGGGCTTTGTCGTTGAAAACGGCGCTGCCCGCTACCACCACGTTGGCGCCGGCCGCCACGACCTTCAGGATGTTGCTCGGCCCCACGCCGCCATCCACTTCGAGATAGGCGCGGCTGCCCAGGGCGTTGAGCATGCGGCGGAGGCGGCGGATCTTGTCGGTGCTCTGCGGAATGTAGCGCTGGCCGCCAAAGCCGGGGTTGACGGACATGATGAGGGCGAGGTCCAGATCTTGCAGGACTTCCTCCAGCATGAGCAAGGGCGTAGCCGGGTTGAGAGCGGCCCCTGCTCGCATCCCCAGGCCTTTAATCTCCTGGATGGTACGGTGGAGGTGTGTACAGGCCTCCACGTGCACCGTCAGGACGTCGGCTCCGGCGTCGGCAAACGCCTGAAGGTGCCGTTCGGGGCGCTCGATCATGAGGTGCACATCCAAAACGACACCCTGGTCCTGGCACATCGGCCGGAGGGCGGCTACCACGTTGGGGCCGAAGGTGATGTTCGGCACGAAGTGGCCATCCATCACATCAATGTGAAGCCACTCGGCCCCGGCATCAATGGCCTCCTGGGCGTGGGCGCGCAGGCACCCGAGGTCGGCGGAGAGGATCGAGGGGGCCAGGATCATAGCGCAACGGAGGGCTCGGTTCGGCGGGACGCGCTCCTAAGAAAAGAAGACGTGCGCCAGAGTGTCCAGCGCACGCCCGGGAGGTTTCGTGACTTTTACCAACACCTTGCTAACACAAGGCCGTGGACATCTATCCGAAGATCGTCTCGTACAGGGCCACGCCGAGGGCCACCACGAGCGCGTTGGCAATGGAGATGGGCAGGAGCCACTTCCAGCCCATGTTCATGAGTTGATTGTACTTGAACCGGGGCAGGGTCCACCGGACCCAGATGAAGAGGAAGGCAAAGAACCCCACCTTGATCAGGAGCGCGCCCATCTGGAAGATGGCCAGCAGCCAGCCGAGGCCGTTGTCGTAGAAGGCATCCGCAAAGAACGGCTCGAACGGGATCAGGTAACCGCCGAAGAACAGGGTCACGATCAAGAACGAGGCCACGAAGAAGTTGACGTACTCAGCCAGGAAGAACATCCCGAACTTCATGCCGCTGTATTCGGTGTGGTAGCCCCCCACCAGCTCCTGCTCAGCCTCAGGGAGGTCGAACGGCGCGCGGTTGGTCTCGGCAAAGGCCGTCACGATGAACAGGATGCACCCCAGCGGGTTGCGGATCACGTTCCACCCCAGGAGCGCCCCTCCGCTGGCCTGATCTTCCACGATTTCCACCAGGCTCATCGACCCAGCAATGAGCACCACGGAGAGCACGGCGAGACCCATCGATAGCTCGTACGAGATCATCTGGGCCGACGAGCGCAGACCGCCCAGCAGCGAGAACTTGCTGTTGCTGCTCCATCCGGCCAACGTGATGCCGTACACGCTGATGGAGGTCAGAGCCAGCACCACCAGCACACTGACCTCGATGTCCGCCACCACGACCCCGCGGGCAAATGGAATCAGGGCCGGCACCGACATGGCGATGATCACCATCAGCACCGGCGCCAGCGAGTGAATGAAGCTGTTGGCGGCTTTGGGGGTGATGTCCTCTTTCAAGAGGAGCTTGACCACGTCCGCGAAGGGCTGCAGGAAGCCCCCGGGGCCCACCCGGTTGGGACCAGGCCGGTTTTGGATCAGGCCCGAGACCTTGCGCTCCGCATACACCAGCACGGAGGCCGAGAGCAGCATAACGTTGATGACGAGGAACGCGACGATCGCCGTGCCCCACAGGGGGAGGTCCATGACTCAGTGCCCCATGAAAAATGAAAAACGCAACATGGCTTCCGGCCTCATCTCCGAGGCGCTACAGCCCTCCAAGCTACGCATCACGACCTAGCCGTGCAGGAGTAGACCGTTGGATTCACACGGTTTCCCCGACCTCCACCAGTTGGACCCCTTCTAGGCCCATAGCCTGGTAGGTGGCCCCGGCAAAGGCGGGGTGGTTGGACACCACCTCAGCCATGATCTGCTTGGGACCGGGATAGTCCAGCGTGAGCCCGACCTCGGCCGCAACAGCGGGGAGGCTGCTCCAACTGGGGCGGCAGTCCACCTTGTGATCCTCGTTGTGCCATCGGTCGAACGGAGTGCCGTGCTGATCGGCGCGACTGACCCCCATCTCGCGCATGAGCGGCCGGTGCACGCCCTTGATGGCCTTGGCGGGCCGCACGCGCTGAGCCCGGCCGTCCTGGTTGACGTACGTCCCGATGGTTTCAACGACCATGGCCGCTGGCAGGGCCACCGTGGCGAGGGGAAGCGTCTCGTTGGTCGTGTTGTAGTAGTGCAAGATGAGCGGTAGATCGGCCACCTCATCGGCCGTGAATAGGCCGGCGGCCACAGGATCATCCTCCAGTACGTAGATCGCTTGGTAGGTCCCATCGGCCAGCTGGGCGCGGAGGAGGGCCGGATCCACCGGGTCGAGGCCGAGCCGCTCGCAGCCTTGTGCGTTGGGGGTGCGGTCATCGGTGAGCAGCCAGCCATCACCGTGGCCCGCCTCCACATGGGGGAGATAACGGGGGGCCTCGGCACCCAGGTGGGCCGCCAAACGCGTGAGGAGGTAGTTGTCCTCCACCGTGGCGTGGGCCGAGCCCAGGAACAGCACGCGATCTCCGGCCTCGCGGAGGATGGTCGCCGCCCGGGTGTAGGCGTCCTCCCAGGAGACGGAGGCGGGCGTGCCGTCGGTGTGCACCTCGGGCCCTGTGGGCCGGTCTTCGTTGAATCGGTGCGTAACCAGCCGGTCCTCGTCGGGCAACCAGAACTCGTTGACGTCAGGATTCTGGCGTGGCGTAACCTTGAGCACCAGGTTGTCGCGCGTCCAGTAGAGGCAGTTGGAGCCCTTGGCATTGGTGACGGTGATGGACGGCGTGCTGGCCATCTCCCAGATCCGGGCCTGGAACCGGAAGTCGATGGACGTGAGCGCGCCAACCGGACAGATGTCCACCACGTTCATGGAGTAGGGGTCATCGAACGTGATGCCAGGGGGCGTGAGCGGGTAGTTCTTGACGCCGCGCTGGATGATGGTGAGCTGGTTGCTCTTGGACACCTCACGTGTGAAGCGGGTGCAGCGGGTGCAGTTGATGCACCGCTCGCCGTCCAGCATCACATTGGGGCCCAGTTTGATGCGCTTGGGCTTGTGGACCTTGCGGAACTCGAAGCGGGAGCCCTCTGGACCGTACTTGTACGCCTGAATCTGGAGCGGGCAGTGCCCGGCTTGATCGCAGATGGGGCAGTCCAGCGGATGGTTGATTAGCAGAAACTCCAGGTTGTCTTTCTGGGCCTGCTCCACCTGATCGCTGGTGCGATGCGTTTGCACCACCATGCCATCGGCCAGATCCACGGAGCAGCTGGTCTGGAGCTTCGGGAAGAAGCGCACGACGGGCTGGCCGTCATCGTCCATCTGCAGCTCGCCGGTGGCGCGGTCCCGGACCGGCATCCCGACGTTGACCAGGCATTGCCGGCAGTTGGCCGGCACCGACATGGCCGGGTGGTAGCAGAAATGGGGCAGTTCGATGCCCTGGTCCAAGCAGAACTGGAGCAGGCGCTGCCCCTGCTCAAAGTCGTACACTTGACCGTCTATCGTGACCTGCGACATATATAGCGTGAACAGCGACGGAAAACGGGGAGAACGAGGCCAGCGGCCTCGCGTGAATCAACTGGTGGCTTTTGTGACGAGGGCCCCCTCGGCGGTGAGGCGAAGCTCTTGTCTGGGCTCGGTGATGGCGGCAATCTCCGCCTCGCTGCGCCCGTTGTCTTGGGCATAGTGGCGCAGTTCATCCACCGAGATCTCCTCCGCCTCGAGGGTGCCGCGCACATACGCCGTCCGCCCACTGATGCCCTTATCGAAGGTATAGACGTAGTTGCCGCTCTCGTCGCGCGGGACGTTGATGCGAACGAACTGGCCATCGCCGCCGTCCATCGTGAACCAGCAGCCCTTCATCTGGCACACCTGGTAGATCTTGCCCTCAATGGTCACGGGCTGCCCCGCGTATTGCTCTAACGCCCCCACGATGGTGCGGACCGGTGTCGACTCAGCGGCGGAGACGTCGGCGGTCCCGTAGGTGTCGAAGGCCACCTCGGCCATGGGGGCCTCGACGGCGGGCGCCTGCTCGGGGGCGGATTGACACGCCATCAGCAGGAGGGGAAGCAGGAGAAGAGCGGGGCGTCGTTTCATGGCGGTGATGAGGTTAGACCGGCGCAGTGCTGTGTGTGAGAGGTTAGACCGGCGTGGTGCTATGTGTGGTTGGACTTCGCGGGCTTAGACGGCCGGTTCAGCGTGAACCACGGCGCCGTCGCCCGTGGCGAAGACGCTGGGCTTGCACTTAGCCTCAAACTCCTCGCGGAAGCGCTTGACGGTGTTGCGGACGGGCCAGGCGGCGGCGTCAGCGAGGGCGCACACGGTGCGGCCCTCCATCTGGTCGCAGAGTCGGAGGAGCAGGTCGAGGTCGCGCAGGTTACCCTCGCCTCGGTCGATGCGGGTGACGAGGTTCTCCAGCCAGCCGGTGCCCTCGCGGCACGGCGTGCACTGGCCGCAGCTCTCGTGGTGGTAAAAGTGAGTGGTTCGGCGAAGAAAGCTGACCATGTCCGTGTCTTCGTCCAGGATGAGCATACCGGCCGTGCCCATCATGGAGCCCGCCTCGCGCAAACTCTCGGCATCCATCGTCACGCCCTCGATCATGTCGGCCCGCAAGACCGGCACCGACGAGCCGCCGGGCACGATGGCCTTGAGCTTCTTGCCCCCACGCATGCCGCCGCAGACCTCGTAGACCAGGTCGGTGATCAGCATGCCGGTCGGGAATTCGTACACGCCTGGCTTGTTGACGTGGCCGGAGATGCCGTAGAGGACCGGCCCCGGATGCCGCTCGGCCCCGATGCCGGCGTACCACTCGGCGCCGTTGTTGATGATGAGCGGCGCACAGGCTAGCGTCTCGACGTTGTTGATCGTGGTGGGGTAGCCCCACAACCCCTTCTGGGCCGGGTAGGGCGGCTTGATGCGGGGATAGGCGCGAATGCCCTCCACCGAGTTCATCAAGCTCGACTCCTCGCCGCAGATGTAGGCGCCCGCTCCTTTGTGGATGACAATGTCTGTCGAGAAGTCCGTGCCCATGATGTTCTGGCCCACGTACCCTTTGGCGTAGGCCTTCTCCAGCTCCCGCTCCATGTGGCTGATCCAGTCCGCGTACTCACCGCGCACGTAGATGTAGCAGGCCGTGATCGACATCGCGTAGCAGGCGATGAGGATGCCTTCGAAAACGAGGTGCGGGTTGTACTCGCACAGCTGCCGGTCCTTGAAGGTGCCGGGCTCGCTCTCGTCACCGTTGCAGCACAGGTACCGCGGGCGATCATCCACAGGCGGCATGAAGCTCCACTTGAGCCCGGTGGAGAACCCAGCGCCCCCACGGCCACGCAGGCCGCTCGCCTTCATCTCGTCCACGATGCGCTTGGGGTCCCAGGCCTCGTCCGTCAGTACGGTGCGCAGGGCGTTGTAGCCACCGGTGCCCTCATAGACCTCCAGCTGATGCAGGTCTTTGATGGGCGGTAGCAGGACGCGCTGGTAGTTGCGCCAGTCGCCGGCCTTGGTTTGTGGAGTCTTGACTTCCATGGTTGGACTATGTTGGGCGGCTGTTACGGTCGTTGTCAGAAGAGGCGCCAGCTTGTGCCTGAGCTGGACAAGCGCGTGAGGTTAGCGCCGGGGTAAATCGTAAGTAAGGTCGTGATCGGTAAAGCGGGCGATAAGCGCGTCCGCTTCCCGGATGACACGGTCTAGCACCACGTCCTGTTCGTCGGCCCCGCTCAGATCATACAGAGATTCATAGATAAAGAGACGGTGGCGAAGGTGCCGAGCGTTTCCAAAGGGGGAGGTCCACTCGGCTGAGCGAAACGCCAGGAGGGTCCCACCGAGGCCCATGACCAGGGCACAGGTTAGCGCGATGGCCCCGCTGATCCCCATAGCGAGGAGCGCCCCGGGCAAGCCGAGCGCGAGTGCCAGGGCTGCGCCCACCCCCTGTAAGCGGAGCCCGCTCCGCATACGCCGCAACTCATCTTCGATGTAGGCGGGATCCAGCGTCTTGTCCAAGTACTGTTTCTCTTTGTAGGTCAGATCTTCGCTCCAAGCCAACTTCCGGTTGACCTGCCGGAGGGCTGCCAACAGCCGCTGCCGGACACGCTGCTCACGTGTGGTCATCGCCAAAGCCGGGGCCTCAGGAGGAGCCGGGGCGCGATCCGCAGGAATGCCTGCCAAGTGGGGACATCGTTGGGTGATTACGGTCATAGCCGGACCTCCGAAATCGTGGAGTTGGTCGGCCGGCTCGAACGGCGTGGGGCCAGGTCGTGATCGGTAAAGCGGGCGATGAGCGCATCCGCTTCCAGGGTGATGCGGTCCAGGGCGATGCCCAGTTCGTCGGCATCGCTCAGCTCGCGCAGGGCCTGGTAGATGAACAGGCGGCGGCGTAGCGAAGCCCTGCGCGTCCGGCTCACGTACCACGGCAGGATGAGGAGCAGAGCAAACCACAAGACGCCCAGCCACCAGGTGATAACGAACGGGAAGGTCACCATGAGCAGCGGAAACAAGGTGAGCCAGGTGCTCTTGGCCACGCCCCGCAGCTCTTTTCTCGTGATCGCCAGCTCGCGATCGATGTAGGCCACATCAAGGGTGTGTTCAAGGCGCTCGCGCTCGGCCGGGGTCAGCGCTTGGTCCCAGTCACGCCGGTGGTTGAGCTGGCGCAACTCTTTCAACAGGATGTCTTTGACACGCTGCTCACGCGCCGTCAGCACCGGCCCAGAAGGGCGGCGTGCGGGGACCTCGGGGTCTGGCCCCTGGGTGGTGAGGCCCAAGTTGAGCCGACGGCGTGTGGTCACGTTCATACGAGCATCGCGCGGACGGAGGGGTCAGTCGACCGTCTTGGAGACGGGGGGCGTGACGTAGGCTTCAACGGCAGGAGCATCGGTGCGGCGGTTGCCGCCCAGGTCATCTTCGTCCTGGGGCAGCGTGACCGACTCGAAGGCGGGCATCTTGCCTTCCCGCAAGCTGTCGATGAGCCGGTCCATCTTCTCTTCGGTCAGGTTGTGCACGTAGGGGCCGTTGGTGACCTGCAGCATCGGCGCCGAGCCACAGGCGCCCAGACATTCGACCTCCTGGATGCTGAACAGGCCGTCCTCCGTGGTCTCGCCTTTATGGATACCGAGCTTTTCCTCCAGGTAGTGCAACATGTCGTACCCCCCGCACACCTGGCACGAGAAGCAGGTACAGACATCGAGCACGTAGGTGCCCATCTTCTTCTTGTAGTACTGCGTGTAGAACGTGGCCACCCCGTAGGCCTGGGCATAGTCCATGCCCAGCTCGTCGGCCACGAGTTGGATGACCTCGGGCGGCAGAAAACCGAATTTCTCCTGGGCGACCCAGAGGGCCCGCATCACGGCTGACTCGGCGGTGGGGTACATCGCCTTGTAGCGCTCGATCCGAGCCTTCTCCTCGTCCGAGAAGAACAGCTCGTCCGCCGGGATCGCCGGCTCCGGATTGCGATCCGGCAGGGTCGATACTTCGCGGGTAATGTCGGCCATGGCAAATTGGATCTATTGGGTATGCGGGGCACCGCTGGGACACGATTATATCGGGCCCCTACGAATGTCGTGTCCCCACCAGGTTTACTTATCGGCTTCGCCCATGACGGGGTCTACGGTGCCGATCATCACCACGGTGTCAGCGATGAGAGAGCCTTCCATCATGTACTCCAGGCCCTGCAGGTTGGTGAAGCTGGGCGAGTTGATGTGGACACGCCAGGGGTTGCCGGTGCCGTCCGAAACAAGGTGGAAGCCCAACTCCCCTTTGGGCGCCTCGATGGCGTGGTAGCTCTGGGCGCCTTTGGGCGGCGTGATGCCGGTGTCCGTGTACATGAAATCGTGGATCATGCCCTCCATCGAGTAATACACCTCGTCCTTGGAGGGATAGGCCTTCTTGGCATCGTCGGCGCGGATGGGGCCGTCCGGCACGCGGTCCAGGCACTGCCGGATGATCTTGATGCTCTCCATCATCTCTTCCATGCGCACAAAGTAGCGCGCCAGGCAGTCCCCTTCGGTGCGAATGGGGATGTTGAAATCGACCTCTTCGTATTTGAGGTAGGGCTCGAAGCGCCGCATGTCAAACGGGATGCCGCTGCCACGCAAGCAGGGCCCGGTCATGCCGAGGGCTTTGACCTCTTCAGCGGTGAGCGTCCCCACGTTCTCGTTGCGGTCGATCCAGATCCGGTTGCGGTTCAGCAGCTTGACCCACCCACGGTGCGTCTCTTCGAAGCGGTCGCAGAAGTCCCGGATCATGGCGAGGCTCGACGGCGACACATCGGAGGCCAACCCCCCGATGCGGCTGTGGCTCACGGTGAAGCGGGCGCCGGCCACCTCGTCGAAGATGTTGTAGATGTCCTCACGGTGCTGGAACGTCCACAGAAAGACGGACACGGCCCCAGCGTCCATGAGCCCCACGCCCATCCACAGCAAGTGGCTGGAGATGCGGGCAAGCTCGCAGAAGATCATGCGGAGCCATTGGGCCCGCTCCGGCACCTCGACCGCAGCCAGCTTCTCCACGGCCAAGCACCAGGCCACATTGTTGGAGTAGGGCGCCAGGTAATCCATGCGGTCTGTGTAGGGCATGAACTCCTGGTAGGTCTTGAACTCGGCCAGCTTCTCGATGCCGCGATGCAGGTACCCCAGGTCCAGCACGGCCCGCTCGATCATTTCACCATCAAGCTTGACCACACATCGCAACACGCCATGCGTGGCGGGATGCTGCGGGCCCATGTTGAGGATCATCTCGTTTTCCAGCGCATCGGCCGCCGCCCCATCGCCTCCTGCGTTGGCGCGGTGCTTTTCCTCGAGCCAGGCGTGCTTGCTCTCCAGCCGCTGGTAGATGGCCTCGTTGTGACGAGGCCAGAAGCTGAAGCCGCCGGACAGGGGCTCCTGCTGGATGAAATCGGACATGTTGGCGTTGAGACTCATAGCAGGCGTCAGTCTTCGTCGGCGTACTCAGGCGAACCGGGCTCTTCGTAGCTCTTGATGGTGGGGCCTTGGCGGGCCGCGGCGAAGGGGTCCATGGTGAGTTCGCCTTCTGGTGTGCGGGGCGGCAACGGGAGCGAGCCGGGGATGCCCAGCAGCGGAAATTCCTTGCGCTGTGGGAAGTACTCGAAGTCTTCGGGCAAGAACATGCGTCGCATGTCTTCGTGGCCGTCAAAGCGAATGCCCATCATGTCAAAGGCTTCGCGCTCGTTCCAGTTGGCGGCCCGGTGAACCGCCGTGATGCTTGGCACGGTGGGGTCGTCCTCTTCGCACCGCACCTTCAGGCGGATGCGCTTGCGGCCTTCCATGTCGAGGAGGCTGTAAAACACTTCGAAGCGCTCCTCCTCCGTGAATCGATCCACCGCCGCTAGATCGGACAGGTAGTCAAAGTCCTGCTCGTCCTTGAGATACCGGCAGATCTCCACAATGCGGTCCGTGGCCACCAGCACAGTCGTCTCCCCCGCATAGATATCCACCTGCCGTATGGCCTCGCCAAACGCGCTCTTCAAGGCCTCGACCACCTCGGGGACGCGCGTCGTCGACTTAGCATGCGGATTCTCGTCGCGGTCCGCCCGGGGCGGATCGACCGGCGTGAAGTGGAACTTGAGCGTCTCAGACATGGAGCATGGTCATTTTTCGATGGTCAAGGGCCCATTTGCAAGCGGTGCGCAGGGACTTCTTGCCCATCGACCACCAGCCGCTGACGGTCGATCAGGAAGCCAGGATTTCCGCTTCAACGTCGCGGATCTGGCCCTCCTGGTAGTCCTGCACGATCGTGTAGTCGTTGCGGATCTTCTCCTGGATGTCCATCAGCGCGTGGACAACCGCCTCGGGGCGCGGCGGGCACCCGGAGATGTACACGTCGACAGGCAAGAAGTTGTCGATGCCCTGCACCACTCCGTAGCAGCGATGCATCCCGCCTGTGGAGGCACACGCCCCCATGGCGATGCACCACTTGGGGTCGGCCATCTGGTCCCAGACGCGGCGCACCGCATGGGCCATCTTGTAGGAGCACCAACCCGCCACGATCATGAGGTCCGCCTGGCGGGGCGAGAAGCGCATGGCTTCACTCCCGAACCGAGCTACATCGTACTTCGG
The DNA here is from genome assembly GCA_038747425.1 of Bacteroidota bacterium. Taxonomy (GTDB): domain Bacteria; phylum Bacteroidota; class Rhodothermia; order Rhodothermales; family JBCDJV01; genus JBCDJV01. Next base: position 24,625 of record JBCDJV010000020.1, on the reverse strand, counting down.
CCCGGCGAAGGCCATCATCTCGATCGCGCAGCATGCCAACCCCATGGGCATGGGCATGAGTGAGTTCGAGCGTGCCCAGTTGACCACGGCATCCACCGTCGTCGTCATGAAGCCTTCTTGCATCTGTTGTCCTCTCAGCGCTTAGGCGTCGAAAAATAAGGACCAGCGCCCCTAGTGGCGGGGGCGGTCATCTTGGTGTTTGTGTAATGAGAGAATGTAGTATGTGTTTCGGCCCGCGTCGGCCATGACTTTAATTTTCAACGCATAATGAAAATTTAGAACCGGTCTGAAGAAGGGGCATGGGCCGTGGTTAATCGAAGTCCAGCCCGCCTTTCTTCACATCGTACAGCAGCCCCACCGCCAGGACGATCACAAACAGGATAATCACCGTCATGACGCCCAGCCCGGCGCCTTCGGCGAGAAAATCTCGAAAGCTGACGGCCCACGGGTACATGAACACGACCTCCACGTCGAACACGATGAAGATCATGGCCACCAGGTAGAACTTGACGGAATAGCGGTCGCGCGCGCTGCCTACGGGGTCCATCCCACTCTCGTAGGCGGACTGCTTGATGAGATTGGGTCGCTTTGGCCCAAGGATCTGGGCCAACTTCAGGAGCGTCATGGCCAGGCCACCGGCCAGGACCATGGTGAGGAGCAAGGGGACAAAATCCGTGAACATCGCCGGAGCGGAGTACGTGCGGAAGGGCTTAGCACGTACAAGTTACACAGAATGCCGGACCAGAAATAGTGAATTGTCGCCGGTGTGTTTGGTCCGGGTCTTTGGCCTCATCTCAGGGCCGGCGCGGTGCGAAACACGTCCTTTGTTGGTATCGTAACTCACAAGGCTTCGCCCCAGGCCCCCCTGTTGATTTGGCTCTGTGCTCTCCACTATGCCTTGCTCTACCCAGCAACCATGCGCATCACCGGCTGAATCACGGTCCGCACGATGGGCCCTGGTCTGCGCTCTGCTCGGCCTCATGCTCTCAGGCTGCAACTTCTTGGGCGAGTTGAGCGACACCCAAGCACTTGAGGTTCGCATCGAGAACCAGACGACCGTGCCCTGGAACCTTTTCCGGATTTTGCTCACCACGACCAACCCTGAAGGAGGGTTCGATATCGTCCACGAGCATCGTATCGAACAACGGGTGGAGGACGGTGACACAACGGCCTACATCACCATCACGAGCAACGTGAGCCTGCCGCCATGGAAGGCGGTAGACCGCATCCAGGTCAACGCCTCGAACCCGGACTACAACCGGGTGGGGCAGCCTGGAGGACGTGACTTCATCCAGGAGCTGGACCCCCCGCTGCGCCCCGGTCGCTACACGATGCGGCTGGAGTTTGGGCGTCGTGAAGAAGGGGGCCTGCTCTTCGATCCCCATCTCACGCTGATCCGGGACTCGTGATCTGGACGTTGCTACGCTGTGCAGGCGGACGAGACCGCTCACAGGTACAGCTGCGCCACCCCCGTTACGTTGTCGCCGCCGTACCCGGCCTCCACCGCTTGCTCGTAGACCCGGCGGACGGCCGCGGCTGTGGGTGTGGGCGCATCCGCTTCGCTGGCGGCCTCGGTGGCGTAGCGGAAGTCCTTGGCCACCAGGTCGATGGGAAACAGCGGGGCGAAGCGGCGGGCCACGATCGCGCCCAGGGCGCCCTTGGCGGCCGGGCTGGTAACGGGCAGCTGGCCCAGCAGCTCGGCCGCGTGGGTCTCTTCCATGCCCGCTTGCCGTGCAAAGGCCAGCAGCTCGGCTACAGCCGCCACCTGGATGCCGAAGAGCGCATTTACGATGAGCTTCAGCACAGCGCCGTGGCCGGTGGGCCCAGCGTGGAGCACGGCCCCACCAATCGCCTCGAACACCGGCTGGGCCCGGGCCACCTCGGCCTCGGTGCCCCCCACGAGCACCGCCAGGCTGCCGGCCTCCGCCTGGGGACGGGAGCCCACAACCGGGGCGTCCAGGAACGCGGCGTCCCGGCTGGTCACGAGGGCCGCTAGCTCGTGCACCCACGCCGGGGTGAGGGTACTGGCTTCGATGGCCAAGGCGCCCGGCTGCAGCCCCGCGAGCGCTCCGCGTGGGCCCGTCCAGACCGCCCGCGAGGCCGCATCGTCCGTGACCATGGCCACCACGACCTCCGAGGCGGCGGCGGCCTCGCGGGGCGTGGCCACATGCGTGGCCCCGGCGTCTACGAGCGAGGCGGCACGAGCTGGCGTGCGGTTGTACACCGTGACGGCGTGGCCGGCGCCGAGAAGGCGATGGGCCATGCGCGTGCCCATCGCGCCAAGGCCAAGCAGAGAGATCGTCATGAGAACATCCTGGATAAGTGCTGAAGAACACCCCCAGCGTACAGATCGCTGCGCCCTGCAAACAGGCTTGCAGACACAAAACACTCATGCGTATCCTGCATGAATGAAAAGGCTGGTCGATTTATTAGCAGGCAATCGGAATGAATCTGGATGACCTACGTCTCTTCGTCGAGGTGGCCCAGCGTGGTTCGTTTGCCGCTGTGGCGAGAGACCGGGATCTAGACCCCTCCTCGGTGAGCCGTGCCGTGGCGCGTCTGGAAGAAGCCCTGGGCCTTCGTCTGTTGCAGCGGACCACACGTCGGCAAGCGCTGACCGAGGCCGGGGCCGTGTACCTCACCCAGGTGGAGCCGCTGATGGAGGACCTGGCCTTGGCCCATGCGCAAGCGGTGGATGCGGCGGCCCAGCCTGCGGGCACGTTGCGCGTGGCCTCGCCGGTGAGCTTTGCGCTGCTCAACATTGTGCCGATCCTGCCCGCCTTCGCCGAGCGCTACCCCAAGCTGGCCGTCGACTTGGTGTTGACCGATGGCACGCCCGACCTGGTAGCGGAGCGTCTCGACGTGGCCCTGCGCCTCGGCCCCTTGGCCGACTCCAACCTGGTGGCCCAGCGCTTGGCTCCCATGGTGGCCCGAGCCTGCGCTGCGCCCGCCTACCTGGCACGCCACGGCACACCGCGCACACCGGCGGACCTCATCCACCACGCGGGCCTGCACCTGGCGATGCCCGGCTTCGCTGAACGCTGGCTGTTTCGCGACGCTGATGGGCACCGGCTAGCCGTCACCGTGCCGATGCGGCTCCGCACCTCAAACGCCGTAGCCCTGAAACAGTGTGCCCTGGCCGGGATGGGCGTGATTCTGCAAGGACGTTGGATCGTGGGACGCGAGCTACGCGATGGGCGTCTCGTGGACCTCTTCCCCAGCTACGAGGCCACCGCGGCTACCTTCGAGGCCCCGTCGGTCTGGTTGCTGTATCCTACGCGCAAGTACGTTCCTTTGAAGGTGCAGGCTTTCGTCGAGTTCGTGCGGGCCGCGTTCGCTGCAGGTCCCCCGTGGGACGCTCCGTGAGGCTGCCCCGCGCCGGGCGAAGCCCGCACTGACGCGAAGGAGATTCTGTACAGGCTGTGAAACTATGTTGATTTTCTACGTAGTACTACGTTGCGTTTCTACATAGCTCTCTCAACCCTGCCTGCCCGTGTTTCACCTCGACCATGCCCTGGCCGCTTGGCGGCACAGCCTGCGGCACGACGGTGCCCTTGGCCCCGACGACCTCGACGAACTGGAGCGCCACCTGCGCGATCACATTGCAGCCCTGACGGCGCAGGGCGTGCCTGCCGAGCGGGCCTTCCGCGAGGCCATTGAAGCCCTGGGGCCACGTGGAGCGCTCACCGGCGAGTACCAGAAGGTCTACTGGCGCAAGCAGCATCGTCGTGGACAGCTGGGTGAGGCGCTGGCGCTCCGGCGAGACCTGCTGCAGAACCACCTGACGCTCGCCCTGCGCACCTTGGTTAAGGAAAAAGGCTATGCGGCCATCAACATCGCAGGGCTAGCGGTAGCGGTAGCGGCCTGCCTGCTGATCCTCTCGTTCGTCCGCTACGAGCGGTCTTACGACCAGTTTCACGAGGGTCGTGCGGACCTCTACGTGATCGGCGAGGGCCTCACATCACCGTCGGAGGTCTACCACTTCCACACGCGAGGGGCTCTCGGGCCGGTGCTGGCCACCGAGCTGGCGGGCGTGGAGCGGGCCGTGCGGCTTTCGCCGGAGCAGGCTTGGGTCCGCAGTACCGGCCAGCGGGTGCAGGAGCCGGTGCTCCTGGCTGACTCTGCGTTCTTCGACCTCTTCACCGTGCGCCTCCTGGCCGGCCGGCCGCAGGATGCGCTGCGGCTCCCGGAGGGGGTCGTGCTCTCGGCCAGCGCCGCGGAGCGCCACTTCGGTCGGCGCGAGGTACTGGGCGAAGTGCTGGAGGTCGACTTCGAGGAACGAACCGTCACCGGGGTGTTCGAGGACTTCCCGGCTACCTCCACCCTCCAGGGTGACCTGCTGCTTCCGTTCATCGCAGAAGAGGGCGGGTGGATCAACTGGGACAACACCACGACTCCGACCTATGTGCGCTTGCACGCTGGCGCTGACCCCGTGGCTGTAGCCGAGCAGATCCAGGCCCTGGTGGCAGAACGGAGCACGCCTGGCCGCTGGACCGGCGAATCGTACACCCTGCTACCGTTTGCGGAGGCCCACTTGCAACGTACCGCCAACGGCCTGTGGACGCCCGGCACGTACCCCGGCCTGACCATGCTGGGTGTCTTGCTGGCCATCGGCGCTGCCATCGCGGTGATCGCGGCGATCAATGTGACCAACCTGTCCACGGCGCGGGCGCTGTCTCGCACACGCGAGGTGGGCGTGCGGAAGGTACTGGGCGCCTATCCGAAGCAGCTGCGGTGGCAGTTCCTGGGCGAGGCGTTGCTGCTGAGCTACCTGGCGGCGGCGCTGGGCGGCGGCTTGGCGGTGCTGGCGCGGCCGGTGTTCAATGATCTGCTGGGCACGGAGATCACCCTCGGCTTCACCCAGGACCCCGTCACCTGGCTGCTGCTGCTGGGTCTGGGGACGGGCGTGGGTCTGCTGGCGGGCAGCTACCCGGCTTTTCTGCTGGCTCGCTTTGAGCCGGCGGTGTCGTTGCGTGGACGGCTGGCGCACAGTCCGCAGGGGGGGCGCTTGCGGCAGGGCCTCGTGGTGGTCCAGTTCGCGTTGTCCATGGCCCTCATCTTCGGCACACTCGTCATGGCCCAGCAAGTCCGCCACATGAAGACGCAGGACCTTCGGTTCGATGCCGAGGGCGTGGTGGTCATCCCGCTCAATCCCTCTGCCTTTGAAGACCGCGAGGCCGCCACGGCCCAGATCGGGACCATCAAAGCCGCGCTGGCACAGCATCCGCGCATCGCGGCCGTCTCGGCGTCCCAATCCGTGCCTGGCAACTACGTCCAGTTCGGCTTCGACTTCACGATCGAGGGCCAGTCTGATCGCGTACACACGCGCTGGACTACGGTGGACGACGCGTACTTCTCGCTCTACGATATCGACGTGGTGGAGGGCCGGGGGTTCTCGGCGGACCGCCCCTCGGAGTCAGGCCGTACGGCGGTGATCAACGAAGCCGCCCGGCAGGCCTTCGGGTGGGAGGACGGGGCGGTGGGCAAGACGCTTCGGTGGGAGGCTGGGGGCGATCCGTACGAAGTGGTGGGCGTAGTCGAGGACTTCCACTTCGAGTCCCTGGCGTCCTCCATCTACCCGGTGGTCCACTTCTATGTGGGCCAGAGCTCGGCCCAGTACAACATGCTCTCCTTGCAGGTCACGCCAGGGCCGCTCCCGCCGGTGCTCGACTTCGTGCAGCAGCAGGCGGCAGCACTGGACCCGACGTGGCCCTTCAGCTATCGCTTTGCCGACGAGCAGTTCGACCAGCTGTACCGAGAGACTGAGCGCCGGACCATGCTCGTGGGAGGGTTTGCGGGTCTGGCCATCCTGATCGCCTGCCTCGGCCTCGTAGGGTTGGCGGCCTACACAGCGGCCCAGCGCACGAAAGAGATCGGCGTCCGTAAGGTGCTGGGCGCCTCCGTGACAAGCCTGGTCCTGCTGCTCTCGCGGAATGTGGCCTCGCTGACGCTGATGGCCGCGATCCTGGGCCTTCCGCTGGGGTATGTGGCCGGGCAGCAATGGCTGGCCGACTATCACCACCGCATCGACCTCGGACCAGGCTTGGTGATCGCTACGGCCCTCGTGGCCTTCCTGCTCGCGGTGGCGAGTGTAGGCTACCAAGCCCTGCGCGCAGCGCGTGTGAACCCGGTCCAGAGCTTGCGAGCGGAGTGAGAGGAGGGCGTGGGGGAACGGGGGAAAGCGAGAGAGGGGGAAGGGGAGACGAGGCCCAATCAGGCCTAGCGTCTCCTCTTCCCCCTCTCCCTTTCGCCTATTCCTTTATCAGAACGAATACGTCACTCGGGTCATGCCCATCACCCCGATCTCAGGGGCGCCTACGAACTGGCGTACCTCGTTGTTGAGAACGTTTTCGATGGACACGTCCACCCGTAGGCCATCGGCGGGGCCGCTGAAGGCATACCCACCGCCCACGTCGAGGAGGAAGTAGCTGTCTACCTCACCAACGTAGGGGCCGGACCGCACTGGGAAGCCCTCGGCGTAGCGGCCAGCCAGGTTCACCGAGAAGCCAGACGGAGCGTCGTAGCCGAAACCCAGCTTGGTCTTGAACGAAGGCGCGTTGAGGGCCAATGAGAGGTTTTCGTCCTCCTCGCCCAGCTCTTCGTTGTCGAAGAAGTCATCGCTCACCCAGGACAGGTTGCCGAAGATGCGCAGATCGTCGGTGGCCAAGAACTCGGCCGAGACATCCACGCCGTAGTACTCCAGCTCACCAAAGTTGCGGTAGGCCAGCATCAGCTCTGGAGGGACGCCGGGGCCGCCGTTGTTTTCCTGCGCCTGCACAATGGCCACGGGGGTCGTGCTGCTCGGCAGCTGGTCGCCAGCGAGGGCGATCACGAGCGTGGCCAGCCCTTGCGGGGTGAGAAGCCCGGCCTGCTCAGGCGGGAGCGCGGCGGCCAGGGCGGCCAGCGCGCCAGCCAGCGTCTGGTTGTCGGCCACGCCTGTCGCAAAGGCCTCTGCCAGGTCCTGCTGGAGCGTGGGGACCAGCACGAAGGGCGTCTCCATGAGGAGCGGGCCCACGAAGTTCTCTTTGCGCACGTAGTAGCCGTCTACAGCCAGCAGCAGGCGGTTCCCCACAATGCCTTTGTAGCCCAGCTCAACGGTAGAGCTAGTGGTCTGCTTGAGCGGCTGGATGTCCTGCACATCCGATATGGGGGTGGTGCTCCCATCCGACGGGTTCAGCAGGGCCAGCTGGCCTTGCGAGAAGCCCTGCACGGTAGTGGCGTCGGGACTCAGCAGGGCCACCACTTGAGCCACCAGCGCATCGGGGAGCGCCTGTGCCGTCAGGCCGAGCTGCTGGCGCAGGAGCTGAGCCAAGGCCGCCGTGGGGATATCCGTGAGGCCCTGATAGAGCTGTGCGTAGATGGCATCGAGCGGTAGGCCTACGGGCTGGTCTTGACCGAGCGTCGCAGGGTTGAGGCTGGAGGCCACGAGGTCGCTGCCGGCCAAGCCGGCAAACGCCGGGTTGCGCACGAAGGTAAAGCCATCGGCCGACCCTCGGCCTCGGATGGTGATGGGCAGTGCCGCATCCGGGGTGCGGGCCACGATGTCCAGGAAGTTGGAATTGGAGCCCGGCGACGAGAACGCACGGTTGAAGGTCGCGCGTAGCGTGTGGTTGACCGTGGGCTTGTAGACCACGGCGGCACGCGGCGAGAGTTGGAAGTCCTCGACGATGTTGTTGTAGTCCCCACGCAGGGCCAGCGTGAGGTCGAACTGGTCGGTGAGCGCGGTGGTGGACTGCACGTAGAGGCCGGTCTCGGAGATGGTATCATCGTCCTCGTTGCGGCCGTTGATGGTCCCTTCTGTGTCCGGGTTGATGGACTCGAAGTCGGCCCCAAAAATGAACTGCTGGCGACCCTGCCAGGTGCTGAGGTCATACTGCACCTGGGCGCTGAACAGCCGCCCTTTGTCTACCACGGGATCGGCCTCACCGTCGCCGTCTAGGTCCTGACCATACACAAAGGAGTCACCGGCGTCGTTCACATTCAGGAAGGCTTGCGCGAAGAAGGCTCCAGCCTGGAGGCGGACCTGCCCGAAGCTGTACCCGAACCCGTCGGCTTGAAGCGTGCCGATTCCAGAGAGGGTCGGCGTCCGCAGGGCCGCCGTCCCGGCGTTGAAGGCCAGACGGACCTGATCCGTGAAGCGGTACTGGATCTCGCCGTTCACTTTGTACTTCTGGTAGTCGTAGTTGCGCGGGACGACATCGCTGGCCAGCTGAAGGGCGTCGGCCGTGTCGTCGGGATCCAGCTCCCATTCGTCGGCCTGCAGGTACTCGCCCACAATCTTGTAGCCGAGCCGCTCATTCACCACGCCCGCGTGCCGAAACTGGCCGCCAATGGTGGCGCGCGTACCGCCTTGCAGCGAGAAGGCCGTGCCGGGATGGCTGAACGGATCTTTGGTGAGGAAGTGGATGACGCCGGCGTCGACGCCCGCTCCGTAGAGGGCGGAACCAGGCCCGCGCACCACCTCCACCCGCTCGATGTCGAGGTTGGTGATGGGCATCACGCTCCACATATTCACGGCCAGGGCCGGCGCAGCCGCCTGGCGATAGTCGACCAGGGCAAAGGCCCCGCTGCTGAACGCGTTGTTAAATCCGCGCAGGACCACCTCGCGGCGATCGATGCCGGTCTGGGAGATGTCCACCCCCGTGGTGTTGCGCAGCACGTTGACGGCCGAGGTCGTGACGTCGGTCTCAATCTCCTGAGCACTCAGCACGGAGATCGAGGCGGGCGCATCCAGCACCTTCTCCGCCTGCCGAGAGGCCGTGATGACGACCGTGTTGAGGTCGAAGCCGCCCTGTGCCAGTTCGAAGTTCTGGGTGAGCGTCTGACCGGCCGACAGCGTGACCATCTCCTGCGTCTCATCGTAGCCGATGTAGCGCACCACGACGGTGTAGGTGCCGGGCTCGAGGCCGCTGATGGTGTAGCGGCCTTCCAGGTCGGAGGCACTGCCAAAGCTGGTACCGTCCAGGATCACGTTGGCCCCGGTCAGCGGACCGCCGTCGTTGGCGTCAGTCACAATACCGGTCAGCGTAGCCCGCTGCTGGCCTTGAGCCGGGGCCAGAAGGCAGAGGGTGCTGAATAGACAGAGGAAGACGTATCGTAGTCGCATGGGGATGGGGGGTAGGATGGAGGCAACGTGCGAACCGCCCAGGGGGCCGACGGGTGCGTTACGAAAGCGCTTACAGGAGCAGCACCCGCTTGGTAGCGGGGCCGAATATACAGCAAAGGAGGCTACCAATGAAAAGAAGGCACAGGATCGTCAACAGCAGGCGGCCGGCTTGCCGGTCAATCGTCGCCGAAGGCTGAGGGGGGTGGGGGCGGCTGGTCCGCCGGGATGGGCGACACGTAGGTGGCCCCGTCCATGCCCGCCTCGAAGGCCTCGCGGGCGGCCGCCCGAAGGGCCGCGTCGGTGAAGAGGTCGAGGCCCATCAGGGCGATGGCCTTGGTGGCCACAACGGCCCCCTTCACACCAGCTTCGGTGCCATGGCTGGCCGTGGCCGCCCAACTATGCCAAGGGATGTTCTGCGCAGCCGTGGTCACCGAAAAGCCCACGGAGGGCGTGATGCGGCTCACCTCGGCCACGTCCGTTGACCCTCCGCGCGGCGGATCGACGTCGTCGGCCAGGGCCTGTACGTCGGTGCTGTAGCCGTCTTCGTCGCCCCCCACTTCACGTTGGAGGGCTCGGGCAAAGGCGTGCTCTTCCTCGGTGAACGTGGGCGCTCCGATGTAGTCTAGGTTGGCCTGCATGGCTTCCTGAAGGGGCCGGTTGAGAAGCATCTCGTGGACGCCGGTCAGCAGGGTGACCTCGTGGGTGGTGTTGGTAGCCAGGGCCGCGCCCTCAGCGATCTGCAAGAGGCGCGCGTAGTGCTGCTCTACGCTGGCGCGGTCCACGTCCCGCACGTAGTACCACAGCATGGCGTACTCCGGCACGACGTTGGGGGCCTGTCCGGCCCTCGGGATGACGTAGTGGATGCGTGCGGTGGGCCGCACATGCTCCCGCATCATGTTGGCGCCGTAGTTCATCATCTCCGCCGCATCCAGCGCGCTGCGGCCGTTCCAAGGGTCAGACGCCGCGTGAGCCGCCTGCCCGAAGAACTGGACCTGGAAGTTGTTCATGGCCCGGCCCCGCTGGTTGCGCACACCGGTGATGGTGCTGGGATGCCAGTCGATGGCCGCGTCGAGGTCGTCGAACAGCCCTTCGCGAGCCATGTAGACCTTGCCAATCAGCGTCTCCTCGGCGGGGGTCCCGTACAGACGCACCGTGCCCGGCAGGTTGTGAGCCTCCAGAGCCCGCTTGATGGCGATGGCTCCAGCCACGGACGCCGCTCCAAAGAGGTTGTGGCCACAGCCGTGCCCGTTGGTCACACCATCGCCGCGCGGCTCGCGCCGTGGCACCGGCGCATTCCCCACACCCGGCAAGGCATCGTACTCCGCCAGCACCCCGATGCGCGGAGCCCCACTCCCGTAGGACGCCACGAAGGCCGTCGGCAGGCCCGCCACGTCCCGCTCCACCGTGAACCCCTCAGCCTCCAAGGCAGCGGCCAACACCTCGGCGGAATCGTCTTCACGAAGCCCGATCTCAGCGTGATCCCACAGGGCCATGGAGAGGCGACGAACCTCGGGGATGAGCGCCTCACTGGCGACGAAAGCCGTTTGCTTGGGGGGCGTCAGGTCTTGGGCAGAAACCCCCGTTGCGGAGAGCAACAGGACGAGGGCTGCCAGCGTCCATCGAGTCATGACGAAGAAGGGCCGGTGGATGGGGGCACCAATTGCCTTTCATGATAGCCTTTTTTTCGGTCGATGACACCGTACGGGCTCGCTCAGGCGTCCGGCGCCGCGGGCTCGACCGGCTCCGCCACCTGGCGACGCACCTTCTGCACCGTTGCCCAGACTCCGTACCCGACCAGCACCGCAATGAACCCGTACACCCAGATCGGGATGTTGCGCCCCGCGATGATGAGGTAGAGATAGGCCGAAATGAAGAAGAAGCCCGACGACAGGGCGGGCATCACCACCGATCGCTTCTGCTTCAGGTTGCGCACCAGCCACGCCAGTGATAGCGTGAAGAACGGAATGGCGCCCACGTAGATCACCCCAAAGATGATAGGGTCGACGCCGTACTGGGCCCCTAACCCCAAAAACCACTCCTGTATACCCTCAAATGACATAGCTCCCAGTCTAAAAGTGAACACCCAAGTGAAGAGGCCCCGCCGGGGCGTCTCGCTCAACCGCTGGGGCGGCACGCTCCACCGACCCAGCCTTCCTCCATCTACTCCACGTCCTCCCTCTCTACGTAAGCCCAGCACCCTCTACGTTACGTCACAGCCACCATCCCCACAAACCCCATCATCCGCCCCGTCTGCCCCTGGTCTGCGCGGTGCGAAAAAAACAGGGTCCGGTCAGCATAGGTGCACCGCGGATCCACCGTCACGTGCGAGGCGCGCACCCCAGCCTCCACCAGTTGGTCACGAAGCGCCGCCTTGAGGTCCACGTAGGGCCGTGGCCGACCGGCAGGACGCACCACGTAGGCGGGGGCGAAGGCCGCGGCCACCTCCTCGCCAACCTCAAAGTGAGCGGCCGAAATACACGGGCTGACGTACGCCTGCATGCCCGAGGGGTCCGCGCCGAGGTCTTGCATCTGGCTCACGGTGCGGCCCACGATCCCCGCCACGGTGCCTCGCCACCCCGCATGGCAGGCTCCCGCCACACGGCGCACGGGGTCGGCCAGCAACACCGAGGCACAGTCGGCCGCCGTGAGGGTCAGGACCACATCTGGCACGGCCGTCACCAGGCCATCGAAGCCTGGATAAAGCCCGGGCGCCTCGACCACGCACACCTCGGCGCCGTGTACCTGGCCTGCCACAGCCAGCTGGTCTGCACGCACGCCGAGGGCTGTGCAGACCAAGGCCCGGTTGGCCGCCACGGCGTCCGGCTTGTCGCCTACACTTCGGCTCAGGTTGAGCGAGCCGAAGGGCGGTGCGCTGACGCCACCAAGGCGGGTGCTGAACGCGGCCACCCAACCCGGCAGCGCGTCCAGGGAGGGGCGATGCAGAGACGAGGTCATGACAGGGCTGGCGTTGATGTTTCTACAGGAAAGGCGTATACTGTGTATAGCATGTGTAAAGTTGTGCTATGTGTTCTGTATTCTGCGCGTCCTGCGCTGTGTTCAGCCCCCGATTCCGATGAGCCGCAAGCACCTCACCTCGAAGCAGCACGCGTTTTATCAGTTTCTGATCAACCACGTCCGAGAGCACGGGGTATGGCCCACCTACCGTGAGATCGGGGACCACTTCGGGTACCGCTCGCCCAACAGTGTCACGCAAAATATGCAAGCGCTCCATCGCAAGGCGTATCTGCGGCGGCGGCCCGACGGCAGCTACACCTTCGCCGATGCCTCGGTGCTCAAGCCTCATCCGTCGGCCATCCCCGTGCGCGGCACCATCACGGCGGGTGTCCTGCAGGAGGCGATCGACGCCGACCTGGGGATGATCACGCTGGAGACGCTCTTCCCCAATCTGGACCGGCTCTTTGCGATCCGCGTGGCCGGCTGGTCGATGCGGGATGCCGGCATCCGAGATGGAGACTACGTGCTGCTTATCGACGATGACATCCCCAACGGCGGCATCGGCGCGGTGCTCTACAACGGAGAGACGACGCTCAAGCACATCTACCACGATGAGAAGGGGCTGCGCCTGGTACCCGCCAATGAGGAGTACGAGACGATCCAGATCAAGCCCGAGGTCTTCGAAGAAGTCCGGGTGGTCGGCCGATATGTGGGCCGAGTCACGGACGAGGGCATCTTTCGGCACACCCCCACCCAGTTTCGCCCCGCGGCCTGACCTGCGGGGCAGCTTCCAGCCAAACACACGCTTCGAGGCCGCTACCGGTTGGCTTTGAGACGCTGGAAGGCCTCGACGAACCCTTGAGCATCCTCAGGCCTGAACTGCGTCTCCAGCGGCGCTCCGTTGATGCTGATGTCGGTGAAGCGCTGCTCTTGGTCTTCCCACTCAATGAGGAGACGCCCCCCTTCGTAGCGGACATCTTGCACCTCATCGAGCCCTGACGCAAGCTGATTGCTCAGCAGCGTATTGACCCCACTGCGAACCGCCTCGGCGATGGCCGCCCCAAACTCGCCCACATCTTCCGTCTCGGTCTTGATCTCGCGATCTACCTCGCGCAGCATCTCGTCCGAGAGCGACAGGTAGAGGGTCTCGTCCGTCAGGCCCATCTTCACCGCACCGCTCGTGGTGTACATGGCGTAGACATCACCTGGCGCCCGAGCCTCCTCTGGGGCTACATAGTCAACCGTCGGCTCCGCTGGTTCAGCCGGGGCCTCCACCGTCTCCGGGGCGGCCGCTTTGGGTTCGCTCTGGCAAGCAGGGAATACGATGAGGGATAACGCGAGCAGAGCGACGCACCCACGCGTGCGCAGGAGAGCAGAGACAGACATGACCGAGGGCATCAAGTAAGACAAACGGGCCTTTCTACGGCGCCGTAGCGTCCAAAGATACGCCTCCCCAGCCTACGAAGCCGCCCGAATCTCCCGGTATGAGGCCTCCAGGTCGATCATCGGCGCGGGGTAGTCGGTCCCGATCTGGACCCCGTACGAGGCCTGGTCGGCGGCACTCACTTGGTGCGGCTCGTGGACCCGATTGTCCGGAAGCGCCTTCAGCTCAGGACACCAGTGCTTAACATAGCGGCCCTTGGGGTCATAGCGCTCAGCCTGAGAGACGATGTTGAAGTAACGATCGCGCGGGTCGTTGCCCACGCCCGCGTTGTAGGCCCAGTTGCCCCAGTTGCTGGTCACGTCGTAGTCCACGAGCTGCGCTTCGAAGTAGGCGGCTCCGCGGCGCCAGTCCAGGTTGAGGTTTTTGGCCAGGAAGCTGGCCACGTTCTGCCGCCCACGGTTGCTCATGAACCCGGTGGCGTTCAGCTCTCGCATGTTGGCGTCGATGAACGGTATGCCCGTGGTACCGGCGGCCCAGCGCTCGAAGGCCTCGTCGTCCTGCTCCCATTCAATGGTACGATCCATCGGCCCTGACTGGTAGAACAGCCGCGTGCCAAATTTGCGCGCCACGAACCGAAAGAAATCACGCCAGATCAGCTCGAAGACCATCCAGTACGTCGACGAGTTCTTGGTCCGCTCTGCTTCGTATTGCTTGACATCCTCGTAGATGAGGCGGGGGGACAGGCTGCCGTTGGCCAGCCATGCCGAGAACTTGGACGAGTAGTCAGCGCCCAGCAGGCCGTTGCGCGTCTCTTTGTAGACCTTGAGGTGATCCCCATGCCAGATGTAGGCGTCGAGGCGATCCAGCCCCGCGTTCTCGCCCCCCTGGAAGGGCAGCACGCCACGCTCATCGGTCTCCGCCAGCGGCACACCCAGGTCGGTGCCTGTGGGCAGGGCGCCGGGGTCCAGTCCTTCGGGCAGGGCCGGTAGCGCCTGGGGAGCCGAGAAGGTTTTGCGGACGCTGGCTTTCTTCTCGACGCGCTTGCGGAACGGCGTGAACACGTTGGGTACGTCGCTCACCCCGAACGGGATATCGTCTGGATGGTAGAGCGTGTGGCCCCAGAACAAGCGCAGGGAGGCGTCGGTGCCACGGAGTGCTGCCGCCACCGCCTCCTCGACCTCGACCTCTTCAGACGTCACCTCCTGATGGGCGTACACGGCGCGCGCTTCGTAGGTACGCACCAGCTCGGGCAGCACGTCCTCGGGAGGACCGTGGCGGATCACGAGGTCGGCGCCCAGGTCCTGGTAGCTGAGACGCAGGTCCTCCAGGCTCTCTATCAGGAAGCGCGCCCGGAACCCGCCGGTCTTGGGCACCCCCCACCGTGTGGTCCGGTAGTGCCGCGGGTCGACGCAGTAGACCGGGATCACCTGGGCGTCCCCCTGCGCGGCCTCATGCAAGGCTTCGTGGTCATTGATCCGCAGGTCGTTCCGAAGCCAGAGCAGTACAGGCATGGGTAGAGAATGGGGTGATAGAAAGAGAAAGGGGGATGGGCCGCGTCCGCTTACTTGGCTTTCTGACGCCGGCACCGCTCGCTGCAGTAGATGACATGCTCCCAGTCCCGCTCCCATTTTTTTCGCCAGGCGAAGGGGCGCTCGCAAACCGGGCAGATCTTCTGCGGCAGGTCGCGTTTCTTGCGCATCTTGGCCATGGCGGGAGCGGTGTAGGTCATGGTTTTTGGTTCGATGCGGTTGTATTGGGCGAAAACCGCTATGTTCAGCCCAGTAGCCCAGCATCAGACAGTCTTTACCAAGTCGTTAGAGTGCGTATCGGCATCGACGTAGGCGGCACCTTTACCGATGTGGCGTGGCTCCGCGACGGAGCGGTGGTGGTCCACAAAGTGCCGACGACGCCCGACGACCAGAGCCGCGCCATCTTGACGGCGCTGGACACGCTGGGCGTGGCCGTCACCACACCGGTGGTGCATGGCATGACGGTGGCCACCAATGCCCTGCTTGAGCGTCGGGGCGCCCGCACCGCGCTGATCACCACCAAGGGCTTTGCCGATGTGCTGGTGCTGGGCCGGCAGCACCGCCCCGCCCTCTACGCCTTCACGCAGACGCGCCCGGCCCCGCTGGTGCCCACCGAGCGCCGGTTTGAGGTGACCGAGCGCCTAGATGTGGGCGGGGCCGTCGTGACACCGCTGGAACCCGCCCAAGCCAAGGCGTTGGTCGAGCCCTTGCGTGCGGCCCGGGCCGAGAGCGTGGCCGTGGTGCTCCTGCACAGCTATCAGCATCCGGCCCACGAGCAGGCCATCGCCGAAGCGCTCCGCCGCCACCTGCCCGGGGTGGATCTCTCCCTCAGCAGCGAGCTGCTGCCCGAGCACCGGGAGTACGAGCGGACCGCCACAACCACGATCAACGCGTACGTGCAACCGTTGGTCGCCCGTTACCTGGCTCGGCTGGAGGAGGCCTTGCACCCGCGCCCCCTCCGCATCATGCAGTCCAACGGGGGCGTGGCCGAGGCCGCGCAGGCCGCTCAGCAGGCCGCGCGCTTGGTGCTGAGCGGCCCGGCAGGGGGCGTGGTAGGCGCCTTCCGGGTGGCCCAGCAGGCGCTGGCCGACGATGCGCCCTCGGTGCTCACCTTCGATATGGGAGGCACCAGCACGGACGTGGCGCTCTGCCCTGGTGCCATCCCGCGCACCGCCGAGGGCTCCATCGCCGACCTGCCGCTGCGGCTGCCCAGCACGGATATCCACACCGTGGGCGCTGGGGGCGGAAGCATCGCGCGGGTCGATGCCGGAGGCGTCCTGCGCGTCGGCCCTGAGAGCGCGGGGGCTCTGCCGGGGCCTGCGTGCTACGGCCACGGCGGGACGGCCCCTACGGTCACGGACGCCAACGTAGTTTTGGGGCGCCTCGACCCCGATGGCTTTCTGGATGGCCGCCCTGACGCCCTTCGCCTGGATCCCGCCGCCGCCCGAGCGGCCCTGAAGCCCTTGGCCAAGGCGCTAGACCGCTCCGTGGAGGCCGCCGCCCTGGGCGTGCTGCGGGTGGCCAACGCCGCCATGGAGCGCGCCCTACGCCGCGTCTCGGTGGAGCGGGGCTACGACCCTCGGGGCGCTGTGCTGGTCCCCTTTGGCGGGGCGGGGCCCCTCCACGCGTGTGCCCTCGCCGAGGCCTTGAGCCTGCGGCGCGTGCTGCTGCCTCGGTATCCGGGTGTCCTGAGCGCCTTGGGCCTCCTCCAAGCCGACACCGTGGCGGATCGCGCCCAGGCCCTCCTGCGTCCGGCCCAGCCGTTGCTCGCCGACCCAGCCCCGCTGGCCAGCGCCCTACACGACCTCCACGCCCACCTGGATGACACCCTCGGCGCCTCGGCCTCAACGGAACAGCAGCGCCACGCGGCCCTGGACCTTCGCTACGCGGGGCAAAGCTACGAGCTGACCGTGCCCATGCCGTCCGGCCAAGACCTGTCCGCCCGCCTCCGCGCCACGCTCGACGCCTTCCACGAGGCCCACACGCAACGCTACGGCTACGCCACCCCTGACGCCCCCGTAGAGGTGGTCAGCGTCCGCCTCCACGCCCAGATCCCGGCCCCCCCCTGGCCGCTCACCCCCCAGCCAACAGCCACCGCCCCCCTCGTGTCTGCCCTGCTCACCACCAAACCCGTCTGGTTCACCCCCGACGCCCCCACCCCAACGCCCCACTATGATCGCGCCCGCCTCCAACCTGGCCACACCCTCACCGGCCCCGCCCTCCTCCTCCAGTACGACACCACCACCGTCCTCCCCCCCGGCTGGACCGCCCGCGTAGACCCCTGGACCCACCTCCTCCTGGAGCACTCCCCGTAGCCCTGCCGGGGCGTGATGGCACTGGCCCCTACTCAACCCTTGACGCGCATCACCCTTCACTTTTCATTTTTCCTTTCTCACTTTTCCCGTTGCACCGATGAGGCTCACCTTCTGGGGGGCGGCGCAGACCGTCACCGGCTCCAAGCACCTGCTCCAGCTCCGCGACGGACGCACCCTGCTGCTTGATTGTGGCCTGTACCAAGGACGCCGGGCGGAGGCTGACCAGCTCAACCGGCAGTTTGGCTTCGACGCCAGCCAGGTCGACGTGGTGCTGCTCTCGCACGCCCATATCGACCACGCGGGGCTCTTGCCGAAACTGTGGAAGGAGGGGTTCCGCGGTAAGATCTACGCCACGCATGCCACGGTGAGCCTGTGTGGGCTCATGCTGATGGATAGTGCCCATATTCAGGAGAAAGACCTGCGCTTCGTCAACAAGCGCCGCCGCCGCAAGGGCGAGCCGCCCGTCGAGCCGCTGTACACGGCCGACCACACAGAGGGGGTGCTGGGCCACTTCATCGGTGTGCCCTACAACCAACCGTTCGCGCCGCTGGACGGGGTGGAGGTGATCTACCGGGACGCGGGACACATCCTCGGTTCAGCCACCATGGTGCTCACCGTCAAGGAGGACGGCCGCACGCTGAAGGTGGGCTTCACCGGCGACGTAGGCAACCCCGGCCGACCCATTCTCCGCGACCCCCAACCGATGGACGACTGCGACGTGCTCATCACCGAGTCCACCTATGGCGGCAAGACACACGAACCTCCGGACCAGTCCAAGGCCCGCCTCCGGGACATCATCCAGCGCACCAGCCAACGAGGGGGCAAGGTCATCATCCCGGCTTTTGCCGTGGGCCGCACCCAGGAGATTGTACACACCCTGGACCACCTCTGGAACGAGCACAGTCTACCGCCCATCCCCGTCTATGTGGACAGCCCCATGGCGGTGAACGCCACCGGCATCTACCTGGCCCACCCCGAGTGCTACGACCGCGAGCTCCGTGACTACCTCGTGGATGATCCCAACCCGTTTGGGTGGGAGCGCCTGGAGTATATCCGCCGCACGGAGGACTCCAAGGCACTCAACGGTCAGCAGGTGCCGATGGTGGTGATCTCCGCCTCGGGCATGTGCGAGGCCGGGCGCATCCTGCATCACCTGCGCAATAACATCGAGGACGCCCGGACGACGATCCTGATGGTGGGCTACTGTGCGGACCACACCCTGGGCAAGCGCCTGATCGAGCAACGCCCCGAGATCAAGATTTATGGCGAAACCTACACCCGACGTGCCAACGTGGAGGTGATGAACAGCTACTCGGCCCACGCTGATGAGCCGGGCTTGATAGAGTTCCTCGACCACGTGGATCGGGACCGCCTGCAGCGCACATTCTTGGTCCACGGCGCCCCGGAGCGACAGGCCCTGCTCAAGGCGGCGCTAGACGAGCGGGGGTATCGCCAGGTGACGATCCCAGCCCACGGCGAATCGTTCGAGCTGTAGCCCCAGGCAGCGCGCATCTTCCGCAACCGGTTTGCGTTGAAAACTGTCTGGGCCCGCGGTCCGCGGCGCCCTACCACCCGGCCTCTTGCCCCCTTTCGCCCTATGCGTGCCGTCTGGTTTCTTGCCTGTGCCCTCGCCCTCTTCGGCTGCAACCACCAAGCGCAGTCACAGGAAGCGGTACCTCCACCGCCTCAGCGGGTCACCGAGCTCCCCGCCCCCACCGTCAACGCAGAGCTGGTCCAGTCTCGGCAAACGGCCATCACACGCGCCGTCGATGTGGCCACACCAGCCGTGGTCAGCATCAACGTGACCGAGGTACAACGCCTGCAGTACCGGGACCCGTTCGACGATTTCTTCTCCTCAGACCCAGTCTTCCGCAACTTCTTCGGACGGCGGAGGCCCCGTGTGGTGGAACGGCCGGTGCAGAGCATTGGCTCGGGCTTCGTGCTCTCGCCGGACGGCTACATTGTGACCAACGATCACGTGGCCGGCTCCGCCACCCGCATCACCGTGGCCTTCTCCGATGGCCGCACCATGGAAGGCGCCCTGGTAGGCAGCGACCCGGCCACCGACCTAGCGCTCGTGAAAGTAGAACCCGAGGCCGCCTTGCCCTATCTGGCTTTCACCGAGACGCCAGCCATCGTGGGCGAGTGGGTGATCGCTCTCGGCAACCCGTATGGCCTCTTCGACGCCGCCGAGCCGACCGTTACGGTGGGCGTGGTCAGCGCCACCAACCGCGACCTGCAATCGAACCGGCAGAACCGCATCTACCGGGACATGATCCAGACCGACGCCGCCATCAACCGGGGTAACTCAGGCGGGCCCCTGGTGAATGCGGTGGGGGAGGTGATCGGCGTCAACACGGCCATCTACAGCGAGAGTGGAGGGTCTGTGGGCCTCGGCTTTGCCGTCCCGGCCGACAAGGCCCGACGTATCATTGACGAGCTGCGCGCCAACGGCGCCGTGGATCGCTCCTACTACACGGGCCTCTATGTGAACGACACCACGCCCCGCATCGCTCAGGCGCTGGGCCTGGACCAGGCCCGCGGCGCCTTTGTGCGTGACATCGACCCGGGCTCACCCGCTGCTCAAGCCGGTCTCCAGGCCTACGATGTCATTGTAGACATTGAAGGGGAAGCGGTGGATCAGAGTACCGATTACGTGGCCCGCATCTACGACTTCCGTCCCGGGGACACCTTGGCGTTCACCGTCATTCGGGACGGCGAGTCGGTGACGCTGCCCCTCCGCGTAGGTCGTGCCGAGGGTGGACCGTGAAGGAGGAGGAGACGGCTCTCCCTCACGCCTCGGCTTCAGCCTCC
The DNA here is from genome assembly GCA_038747425.1 of Bacteroidota bacterium. Taxonomy (GTDB): domain Bacteria; phylum Bacteroidota; class Rhodothermia; order Rhodothermales; family JBCDJV01; genus JBCDJV01. Next base: position 4,522 of record JBCDJV010000020.1, on the reverse strand, counting down.
ACCCAAACCACCACGTTGCCCCGCTTGTGGCCTTGGTCCACGTAGCGGTGGGCCTCCACCATCTCCTCGAAGGGGTAGCACCGGTCAATGACAGGGCGGTACGCGCCGGCCTCAGCGTATTCGACAAGGGTCCGCAGGGCTGTGATGGAACCTAGGGCGGTACCTGTCACCAGGCGGTGGCGGCTGGTGAGGGCGACCCAAGGGCCACGCAGCATAGCAAGGGCCGACCCGTTCACGACCAGCAAACGGCCGGCTGGAGCGAGCAGAGGGCGAGCGCGAGGATAGGGCAACGTGCCAGCCGCATCCAGAATGAGATCGTAGGAGACGTCCGTGGGGACTACATCCGTGGTGGTGTAGTCGACCACCTCGTGGGCTCCCAGTGACCGCACCAGATCTAGGTTGGCGGTGCTACACACGCCGGTGACGTGGGCCCCAGCTTGGACCGCAAGCTGGACGGCCGCGGTGCCCACCGCCCCCGACGCCCCGTTGACCAACACGCGATGGCCCGCACGTAGGCCCCCCTCGTCGAAGAAGTGGAGAGCCGTGGTGCCACCAAACGAGAATGCGGCGGCTTCCTGAAGCGAGAGGCCGTCAGGGCGGTGCACAATGGGGCCGTCTTCCGGCAAGATTACATACTCAGCGTGCGTCCCGAGGCGAGTATCAGCGTAGGCAATCACGGGATCGCCCTCAACAAACCGGGTGACGTGAGCCCCCACCGCATCCACCACACCCACCGCTTCAGACCCGAGGATGGGCTGGCGGGGCTTGGTGAACCCAAACAGGAGGCGTACCAGAAGGCCAAAGCCCGCTGGCACCTCCAGGCTACGCACGCGCCAGTCGCCAGCCGTGACGGTGGTGGCCTGTACACGGATCCGCACCCCATTAGGACCGGGGGTGGGGCGTGGCACCTCGCGCAGTTGCAGGACCTCAGGCGGGCCGTAGGCGGTGGCAACGTAGGCTTTCATGGAGACCTCCGGCGTAAGGGGAAAAGGTCCTCTATTCCGAACGCATTACACACACTTTTGCTGCACGAACGGGCCAGAGCACGGCGGTGTGTTCATGGTGCTCCTGGCTTAGCGCCCGATCAGCAGGCGTCTCAGCACAAAGCCCCCTGCGCATGGATGCTGCACAGGGGGCTTCGGGTGGGCCCAGTAGGGTTCGAACCTACGACCAATGGATTATGAGTCCACTGCTCTAACCGCTGAGCTATGGGCCCTGACGGCCTTCGTACGCTGGTCCGTTGCTCCAGTTCACGGGGAGCCGACACGGCAACGGGCTCATCCGAGAGGCACGGAGAGATCCCGCATGCCTCGCCCTAGTCGCGCGAGAGGAAGAGGCTCAGGACGTACCAGAAGAGCAAGGCCACCGATGCAAAGAGCGAGAGGCTGGCCGCTACGTAACGGTCTTCAGGGTAGTGGTGCAGAATGTTTGAGGTGTCGTAGAGAATCGCGCCGCCCGCCAGCGCGATCATGCCCACCGAGAAGAAGGTGCCCAGTTCAAAGCCAAACGCGACGCCCGCCACGATCAGCACCAGGGCCACAATGAAGCCCCACTTGAGCAGGCTACCCAGGAAGGAGAAGTCCTTTCGGCTCCAAAAAACGAGGGCCGTCAGCGCTGAGAACCCGATGAGCGTGACCACCGCCGCGCTCTGGATCGTCCCCGGGGCGTAGAAGTTGGCGATGTACAGGAGCGGCACAAAGATGAGGGCCTGCGCGACCACGTAGGCCGCCAGGGCCGCGTACTGTGCCGGCTTGGAGGGCGAGGAATACGCCACACGGGTCCCGAACCAGCCGACAATCATGAAGGCCCCGAGGATGAACAACCAGTTCACGCTCAGCATGGCCTCGGCAATGACGGGCGCTAGGCCGGTGGCAAACAGCGCCGCCTCCAGACCCGTGAACGCCAAGATGGCCCCAAACAGGTGCTTGTACGTGTTGACGATAAACTCGGCCCGTACTTCGACGCTCTGCGTAGAAACGGATGCGGGCTGTGCGTACTGGCTCATAGTGTGTTGAATTTATAGTGGTTGCCCGTGGCGAGGAGATCAGGATACGGCGGCCAACGCGGCATGCCCTGTTTGGTTTGGCCCAGGCTCCAGAAATCCTGATGGGCCGCTACCGCGTCACCACTACGCGCTGCGTGGCTCGGCCCGTGGGCGTTTCCACCACCACCAGGTAGAGCCCGGGAGGCTGCCAAGCGGCATTCCAGCGCACAACGTGAGACCCAGCGGGCTGCGTCGTGTCCACGAGGCGGGTCACGGCGCGTCCCAGGAGGTCATAGACCGTCACCTGGACGGTCTCTGGACGGTCGAGCTCGTAGGCCACCGTGGTGGTCCCCGCGAAGGGATTGGGATACGCCGAGAGCGTGACGGTCGTGGCGGGGACCTCTGGTCGAGGCTCGGTGCTCACCCGGATGGCCTGGGGCTGCACCCTGACGGCGAGGGCCCCTTGTGCATCGGCCTCCAGCCAGGTGGTGAGGTAACCGCCGGCCACCGCCGCAACCTGGGGCTGTCCTGATGGGGCCTCAGTCAGTATGATCGGGGCCCCGATGGGCTGACCCAAGGCATCGAACTGGCGAGCCCGCGCCTGAAATCCGGCGGCCGAACTGTCGCCCCAGACTACCATAAACTGGCCGTCGTCTCGCATCGCGACATCAGGACGGTCTTGCAGGGTACCTTGGCCCAGGCTGACTTGGATGTTGGCGCCCACGGGCTGTCCGCTGGGCGCATAGCGTTGCAGGAAGACATCGCCCTGGGCGCCCGTACGGTTATCGACCCATGCGATGGTGGCCGCTCCACTGGCGTTCATAGCCACGGTCGGCCAGATGCTGTAGGTGCCGGGCTGTCCCTGCCCCGTTTCGTTGACCGCGACATTGCCTCCTCGGGGCTGGCCAGTGGCCGTGTCAAACACCTGGAGACCAATGTCACAGTCGTTGGTGCTGCCCTGGGCATCGGTTAGCACGCACTGATGCCACGTGACGAGGGTGGTCTGGGCCGAGACAGCGAGGTCAGGATACTGGTGGAAGGAGGCCTGAGACCGCGTGTCGGCGTGGGGGATGAACTGCTCGACGACCTCGTTGCCTTCCTGATCCAGGACGCGGAGGGCCACGTTGGTGAAATGGGCTCCATCGAACGTGCCCTGGTGGATCAGGTAGATGGCATCGTTGGGTCCGATGGCCAGGCGCGGGCGTCGCTGCGTGCCTCCACCGGGGAAGATGAGCTTGCGCTGTACGCAGCCTCCGGTGCTGTTGAGGTCCATGAGCTCGCCCTGCGCCGTGATGGCCCCGAGCGTGGACTCGGCGGTGAAGCTCCCTGACGAGCCCACGGACCACTCACCATCGTGCGTCATCATGATGAGCAGCGTGCCATTCGACAGGAACGCGAGGTCGGGGTCGAACATGCCGTCGGCGGTCCAGATGTCAAACTGTCCGCACGACTCTCCGTCGAACAGGTGCAGGGGGCCACGCGGCTGAGCGTCGGGGCCGTAGCGCTGCACGGCCACGTGCCAGGCTGTGGAAATGTCCTCGACCAGGGCCTCGAAGGCGATGGCATAGCCGCCATCCGGCGCCACTGCGAGGCGTGGCCGGGCCACCTCGCGGATCTCCTGCGCGTGTACAGATGGAGGGAGGCTGGCAACCAGCAGAAGGCTAACCAGACAGGCGAGGCGTGGGTGAACGAGGCGCATGGCGGGGGACGTGGCAATGAGAATGCAGGGAAAGGACGGGCCCAAACGGCAGCCCCTGCTATCCAAAGCGTAAAAAGCGCGAGACCAGGATCACGCGGCACTCACATACCCGGCCGCTCCCCGAACGTCTGGATCGCTGTGGTCCGTAGCTGGGTGTAAAGCTGCTCCCAGGCCGCCGTCGTGTCCGCAGGTTGACCCAGCGGGCGGACCCAGATCACGCGGTGACTTTCACCGTTGGCGGTAACGGTGATGAACCAAGAAGGGGCGCCCATCTCCTGCTGAGACCAACTGAAGAAGGCGGCCTCCTGTACCGCTCCCCACAGGGCACGCAGGGTGTCCGGTGCTATTTGCCCTTCCGCTTGTTGGTTCTGCTCGGGGGCGAGGCCTTCCCATTGCAGCGCCTCGCCGTTGGCACGGAACGACCAGCCATTCATGCGAGCGGCGCCGTTGCCCCCTCGTCCAAACACGATGTGCAGGTCATCTGGGACAGATTCAGGATCAGTCACGGTCGCGTCCGAAGCGGGGTGAGCCCCGCGTGTGCACGAGGCTGCAGGAAGTAGCAAAAGGCCAACCAAGATCGGCAGAAAGAGGCGTGGGGCATGGATCATGATCAACAGGCCAAGGGTGGATGATTCGTGCTCAAGGGCCAAGCAGCATCCCCGCTCGACCCTTGAGCACACAGGATGATATACGGGTCATCTATTTGAGGAGGAGCATGGTGCCCGTCAGACGCTCCACCGAGCCCCCGCCACCCAACGCACGCACCTCCAACCGGTACAGATACACCCCACTGGCCACACCCTGACCACTCTCCGTACGGCCGTCCCAGCGCACCGTGT
>JBCDJV010000019.1:0-59134 GCA_038747425.1 Bacteroidota bacterium | reverse complement strand
GGCGCTCAGCCGAGGCGCCGCCGCCGCCACCTTCGTCGAGTCCGAGGCCCGCGTGCTCCGGTACACCCGGCAGAATGCGCGCACCCTGGGCATCGAGGAGGCCTGCGTTTTTCTGGGTACCGACGCGCTGCGCTACCTGCGTCAGTACCAGGGGCCTCCGTTCGATCTCATCATGGCCGATCCTCCGTACCGTCTCCCTGAGCTGCCTGAGCTGCCCACGTTGGCCTTGCCGACCCTCCATCCGGGTGGCTTCTTTGTGTTGGAGCACGACCGCCACCACGCCTTTGATGACCACCCGGCTCTGCTGCTGAGCCGCACATACGGGCGCACCGTGGTGTCTATGTTCGAAGCCCCGCCCGCCGACTGACGGTCTCGCTATGCTGTCCCTCGCCCTGTACCCCGGCACGTTCGACCCCATCACCTACGGTCACCTCGAAATCCTGGAGCGTGCGCTGCGCCTGTTCGGCCGGGTCGAGGTCACGGTGGCCGTCAACGCCTCCAAGACCACCCTCTTCACGCCCGAGGAACGGTGCGCCCTCATCCGCGAGGTCACGGCCCACCTGGATGGGATCACGGTAGCTCCGTTCGAGGGCCTCCTGGTTGACCATGCGCGCGCTCGCGGGGCGGTGGCGTTGGTGCGTGGCCTCCGCCAGGTGGGCGACTTCGATTATGAGTTCCGGATGGCGTTCGCCAACCGGCGCCTCGCGCCCGACGTAGAAACGGTGCTGCTCATGACCTCGGAGGAGCATGCCTTTGTAGCCGCCTCCATCGTCCGCGAGGTACACCGCTGGGGCGGCGACGTGTCCCACTTTGTGCCCCCGGCCGTGGTCGACGCCCTGCGCCAGAAACGTGCGCCCCGCTCGTGAAATTACAGCGCCGTAGCGCTACCCGTTGAAAATGGCGGGGTGGCCCCGCATCATACGTCTGCGCGGAGGCCCTACACCAGGCCCCGCGCCTCACTCACGCCTTCTGCTTTCTCCTAAGCTCCATGTCCACCACGCTCTCTACTCTTGACGTCAACCCGCGCGTCGCGGCGATGCAACCGTCGGCCACCATGGCGATGTCCGGTCGGGCCAAGCAGCTGCGCCGCGCCGGGCACCCGGTCATCAGTCTCAGCGCGGGCGAGCCCGACTTCGGCACGCCCGAGGCCATCTCGGAAGCGGGCATCCAAGCCATCCGCGACGGGTTCACCAAGTACACGGAGAACCCCGGGATGGTCGACCTGCGCACCGCCATCCAAGCCAAGCTGCAGCGCGACAACGGCCTGGACTACGACCTGGGCGACATTGTGTGCTCGAATGGGGCCAAGCAGTCCGTGGCGCTCGCTATCCAGGTGCTTGTCCGCCCTGGCGATGAGGTGCTGATTCCAGCGCCCTACTGGGTCAGCTACCCCGAGATGGTGCGTCTAGCCGGCGGCACGCCGGTCCCCTTGCCCACCACGGCCGAGCAGGAATACCGCATCACGCCCGCTCAGCTGGCCGAGGCCATCACACCGAAGACGCGCCTGCTGATCCACTGCTCCCCCTCCAACCCGACCGGCACCGTCTACCCGCGCGCCGAGATGGACGCCCTGGCTGATGTCCTGCGTGTCCACGAGCACGTCTTCGTGCTGTCCGACGAGATCTACGAGTACATCGTGTTCGATGCCGAGCATGTGTCGATGGCCTCCTTGCCGGGGATGAAAGACCGGACCGTCACCGTCAACGGCTTCTCCAAGGGCTTCGCGATGACCGGCTGGCGCCTGGGCTACCTGGCCGCCGACGCGCAGATTGCGAAGGCCGCCGCCAAGGTGCAGAGCCAGTTCACCTCGGCGCCCTGCAGTATCACGCAGCGGGCCGGAGAGGCGGCGCTGACCATGGACCTGGCGCCTGTCCGGGCCATGCGAGATGCCTTCCGGGCCCGCCGAGACTACGTGCTTGGCCGTCTGCGAAACATTGACGGGGTCCAGTGTCCTACCCCAGAGGGCGCCTTCTACCTCTTCCCGGACGTGTCCGCCTACCTGGGACGCACCGCGCCAGACGGACGGGCCATCGAGACCAGCGAAGACCTGTGCTTCTACCTCCTGGAGGTGCACCACATTGCCATGGTGCCTGGCCACGCGTTCGGATCGCCCGGTGGGCTGCGGCTCTCGTATGCCGCCTCCATGGAGGATCTCACGGAAGCCCTGGACCGCTTGGAGCGCGGCCTTGGAGCGCTGTCGTAAAGGCACACGCGCTGGCCGGATCAGCCCGAACGGCCGCGCGTAGGGCACCTCCTGCTGACCATTCCCCGCTCTCCAGCTTCCATGGAGCCGTCTCGTCCTGTCCCTCCGTCGTTTGGAGAGCCCCCCGCCGCCCCCGTGCGCGATCGGTACTGGCTGCACCTGCTGCTGTTTGGGCTGACGGTGCTCTCCACGATCTTGGCGGGTGGGCAGTTTGTGGCGCGCACGCTGCTCTACGAGGCCACGGACCTCCTCTCGTTGTTCACCGACCCCTACTTCCTGCTGGATGGGGGGCTGTTTGCGGCCTCGCTGCTGGGCTTCCTGACCGTCCACGAGTTTGGCCACTACTTTGCCGCCCGCCATCACCGGGTCTCGGCCTCGCTGCCCTATTACATTCCGTTCCCCCCGTATCCCTTCCTGAGCATCGGCACGTTTGGGGCGGTGATCCGCATCCGGCAGCCCATCCCCAGCCTCCGGACCCTGTTCGACATTGGGGCGGCGGGCCCGTTGGCTGGGTTCGTGGTGGCGCTGGGCGTGCTCATCTATGCCCTGGCCACCTTGCCCCCGCCGGAATACCTGCTCGACCTGGAGGGCCACGAGGCCCTCAAGGCGTACATCCTGGAGCATGGCGCCTTTCCCCCGGAACGCCTCGACGAAGGGGGCGACGCCATGACGATCGTCATCGGGCAGACGCCGCTGTATTGGCTGCTCACCCGCTTCGTGGAGCATGCGCCGCCCATGCACGAGATGTACCACTACCCGATCCTCTTTGGCGGATGGCTGGCGCTCTTCTTCACGGCCCTCAACTTGCTCCCGGTGGGTCAACTGGACGGTGGCCATATCCTCTACGCCTTGGTCGGGCCCCGCTGGCACACGCGGCTGGCGCGTGGCTTCGTGCTACTGCTGCTCACGTCGGGCACGATCGGGTTTGTCACGGAGGGCATCCCGGGCCTCATCCAAGAGGCGTGGTGGTACGGCGCCCTGGGCTGGCTGGGCCTGTCTGTGCTGCTCTACCTGGTACTGGGGCGCGTCTTCGACCGAAACCAGCGTCGCATGGCGCCCGCCATGCTCCTTATCGTCTTTATCGCGATCGCCGTGCAGACGATCGGGGGGCCGCTCTTGTCCCTGGGGTGGTCAGGATGGCTGTTCTGGGTGATGCTCATCGCCTTCGTGATTCGGATCGAGCATCCGCCGGTGGCGCGGCGCGAGCCGCTGACCACAGGGCGCCGCGTACTGGCTTGGCTCAGCATCCTGATCTTCGTACTGTGCTTCAGCCTGCGTCCGATCTCCGTGATCGTAGGGTGATCCAGCGGGCGTCCTTCCGGTGGAACCTGCTCCGGGGGGTCCTGTTGAACCGCACCGCTTGCACCTCCACCAACCCCTGCGCGATCGCTCCGACGGTTACAGTCCTCTTCTGCTCCTTCCAGCGACCCGTCTCTCGCGCGTATGCCTCTTCGGTGCACCCGGCGCCCCTCCAGTTGGGCCCCGCTTCAGCCAGCGTTGATGCTGCTGTTCTTCCTCGTGGCGTCCGGCTGTGACACCAGTCCCGGAGCCGATGATCGGAGCCTCGTGCAACGACAGCCGGTGCTGTCTGACTTCACCTTCACGCCGAGCGAGGTGGTCTTCGAAGAGCTGCCGGACGCCCAGGTCCGAGGCGAGGAGGTGGACCTGCCTCTCCGAGCGGCGTTCTCCGTAACCGATCCCGACGGCGACCTCCGTGCCGTCACCGTCGTGGTCACGGCGCCCTCGCCCGTCGGCTTTACCAGTGGCGGAGCGCCCATCTTTACCGTGGGCGGCGTCACCCTGGAAGCCACCACCGACGGAGCGTACGTGGCTGAGACCACGATCACGCTACCCTCCTCCGCCATCGGGCGCTACACCGTACGGGCCCAGGCCATCGACGACGCCGGCCTGATCAGCAATGAGGTCGTCGGGTTCTTTACCTACACCTCGGCCAACGAGCCGCCCGTCATCGAGGCCGTCGAGTCCATCCCGGACCGCATCGACTTGGCCAACCTGCCGGACTCATTTGTCATCATCGCCACCGCCAGCGACCCCGACAACAACATCGTGCGGGTCTTCGGCCAGACGCCGACTGGGTTCGAGTTCGACCTGTTCGACGACGGCGCCAGCAGCGGCGACGAGGTGGCAGGCGATGGCCGCTACACCGCCACGTTCAGCGCGGCGCCCACCACGCCCGGCACCCAGACGTTCACCATCCAGGCCATTGATCGCGGCGGCCTCGAAAGCGAAGTAGTCACCCTCGACGTGGTCATCCAATGAGCCGACGTAGCCTCTTCCTCGCCCTCGCTGTCCTGCTGCCGGTTGGCCTGACCCCCGCCATCGCCCAAGACGTGCCCCGGGCTGCACTCTGGGGTGCGATGCCAGAGCCCACGGAGGGTATCCTGCGCAACAGCATCTCCAACCTGTTTGCCGTGGGCGACTCCTTGTGGGTGGGTCCCTTCCTCAACCTCACCACCGACGGCGGCCAGACCTGGCAGGTGGCCGATACGGACTCGCTCTTTGGTTCGCGCAACCGGGTCTTCTCGATCGATGTGGAGGGTGATGTCATCTGGGTCGGCCTCGGCTACACGGGGCGCGAAGACCAGTTTGCGGCCGGTGGCTTCCTCGTCTCCCGCGACGGCGGCCAGACCTTCGCGTACCGCTTCGACCAGCTGGACGCCCCCGGGGACAGCATCCTGACCTACGGCGTCTCCACGCTGCGGGCCCTGCCTATCATCACCCAGGAGCAAAGCCCACCCTTCGACATCGACTACGACCCGGTGCTGGACGAGGTATGGGTGGCTGGCTTCGGGAGCGGCATTCGGCGCTCGCGCGATGGCGGCGCCACCTGGGATCGCATCATTCTGCCTCCAGATGGCTTCGACGCCATCTCGCCCGATGAGCCCTACGACTTCTTCGTGGAGCCGGCCCGCGGCGAGACCGGCTTTCTCAACTACAACGCGTTCAGCGTGCTCGTTGACGAGGAGGGCGTGGTCTGGGCCGGGACGTCCGAGGGCGTCAACCGCTCCCGCCCCGAAGACCTGGATGCGGCCACCGGCGATCGGGGCTGGCAGCTGCTCACGTTCGATGGCGGCCCCAACGCACTGGTCGGCAAGTGGACCGTCTCCATCGAAGAGCAGCCCCTGCCGGGGCGCAACCCCATCTGGTTCGCCAACTGGGCCGCGAACCGCGTGCAAGGCGAGGCCCAGCGCTTCGGCCTGACCGTCACACGCGACGGGGGCGAGACGTTCGAGCAGGTGCTGACCGACGTCGAGACGATCGACTTCGCCTTCGCGGGCGAGCGGGTCTACGTGGCGGGGCGTTCCAGCGGCCTCTTCATCTCGGATGATGCCGGGCGCACCTGGCGCAGCGTGGGGGACTTCTTCGACCCCACCCAGCCCGACCGTATCGTGCGGCAGAACGTGGACGTCGCCGCCGTAGCCACCACCCGCGATGCGGTGTGGATCGGCACGTCGGACGGCCTCTTGCGCAGCACCGACGGCGGCCAGACGTGGCGCCTGTTCCGCGCCGAGGTGCCCCTGAACCCCGACACGCCCACGGACGACGTGCCGCGCGTGGACACCTACGCCTACCCCAACCCCTTCTCGCCGGCCGCGTCCGGATTTGTCCGGGTGCATTATGCGCTCGAGTCTGATCAGACGGTGCGCGTGCGCATCTTCGACTTCGGGATGAACCTGGTCCGCGATCTCGTGAACGAGTCGCAGCCCGCTGGGACCCGCGAGGCCCCGTGGGATGGCACCGACAACGGCGGCCTCCGCGTGGCCAACGGTCCCTACTTCTACGCCGTCGAGGCCAACGGCGAGACCGTCTGGGGCAAAATCTTGCTGATTGAATGAGATTCTGCCCCGCTGTAGCACCTTCCTGGAGCCCCGCTCCCCCCTCTAGCTCATCGCTCGCCATGCTTTCTTCGCTGCGCATCCCCGCCCTCCTGCTGCTCGCCGGCCTCATGGCCGTGCCCGGGCAGGCGCAGAACGCCGGATCTTTTGCGCGGCTCGGCTTCGGCGCACGGGGCCTAGCCATGAGCAACGCCCTGGTGGCGGATGCCTTCGGGCATGCGAGCCCCTACTACAACCCGGCCTTGGCGCCCTTCACCGCTGGGCAGCACCTGGAGGCGTCGGCGGCCCTGATGTCGTTGGATCGCGAGCTGCAATTCCTGCAGTTTGCCACGCCCCTGCAACCGCGGGCCGGTGTGGCGGCAGGGCTCATCCGCGCCGGCGTGAGTGGCATCGATGGGCGCGACTTCAGCGGATACCACACGCAAGAGCTCTCCACCGACGAGTTCGCGTTCTTCCTGGCCTTCGGCATCCGGATCGGGGAGCGCGTGACGATTGGCACAGCGTTGCAGCTCTTTCGGTCCGACTACCTGGAGGCCTTGAGTGCCGTGAACACCCTCGGCATCGACCTGGGGCTCACGGTGCGTGTGACGGACAACCTGATCCTGGGCCTCACCGCCGATGACCTGCTGGCCCGCTACACCTGGGACACGTCGTCGGTCTTCGCCGACGCGGGTCGTAGCACCACGGATGCCTTCCCGCGGCGGCTCCGGTTGGGGGCGGCCTACCAGTTCCTGCAGGGCCGGGCGCGGGTGACGGGCGAGTACGAAGCTCAGTTCGTGACCCGTGAGGGGCGCACCGTGCGCGTAGACATCGTGGATGGTCTCCCGCGGCGCGCCGTGGATACGGAAGACTTCACCATCCGGTCGAACGCCCTGCGTGTAGGGGCCGAGATCGATCTCATCGAGTCGTTTGCCCTGCGGGCGGGCGTGGGGCAGGGCAGCAGCGAAGAGACAGCGGTGGCGCCCACGGCGGGATTCATGATCGAACAACCGGTGGGAGCCCTGACGGCCCGGGCCGAGTATGCGGCCAAGGCGGAGCCCTACGGGGCCGGCATTCTTCATCTGATTACCCTGCGCGTGTTCCTGTGATTTCTTTCTTCGCCATGAAGCCCTCTGTCGCGAGGCGGGCCACTCCGCTTGGGACGGCGGTTTTGCTGCTGCTGATGGCCGTCTCCTCCCAGGTGTTGCACGCGCAAGACGGCGGTCTGGCGTTCCTGCGTATTGGGACCAACGCCGAGGCGGGCGCCCTGGGCGATGCCGGGGTCGCCACCAACGGCGACGTATTTGCTGCCTACTGGAATCCCGCCGGACTGGCGGCGCCACGCACGAACGCTGTGGCCCTGTCCCAGCTGCTGTGGGTGGCCGATGTTCGGGCCTACGCCTTGGCGGCGCGCTTCCGGGCGGGGCCGCAGGGGGGCTTGGGCGTCTTCTTCACGTCGCTGGATGCCGGTGACTTCGAGGCCCGCCAAGGGCCCTCCGAGGAACCGGACGGCCTCTTCGGGGCGCAGTTTCTGAATTTGAGTGTGGCCTACGGCCGTGCCCTTGGCCCGCTGAATGTGGGGGTGACGGCCAAATACCTCGTCGAGCGCATCTTCACCAACGAGGCCACGGGGTATGCCTTTGACCTCGGTGCGCAGCTTCGGCTGCTCAGCGGCAGCCTGAACCTGGGCGCCGCGATCCAGAACGTAGGAGAGATGACCGACCTCAGCGACGAGGCCACGCCGCTGCCACGGCTGGTGAGAGCGGGGGTGGCCGTGGAGCCTTTTCAGATCCTGGCGCAGGACGATGGCACGCCGCTCCTGGACCTGGCCGTAGTGGCCGACGTCTCGCACGTCTTCGACGATGACGCCACGCGCGTGCATGTGGGCACCGCGGCCACCCTCCTCGACCTCATCGTGGCGCGCGCCGGGCTCATCACCAACGACGATTTGCGCGGCCCCACGTTTGGCCTGGGCTTGGTCTACGCCCCGTTCCAGTTTGACTATGCGTACCTCCCGTTCGATGAAGGCTTTGCAGATACGGGGCATGTGTTGACGCTGCGGTACCAGTGGTAGCCATCGGGTAGGGCACCGGAGGGCGAACCGGCACGTATGAGACGAGTTTGTGCGCTCCTTGCCTGTCCCTTTCTCCTCGCTCCCGCCCCATGCATTGGCTGCACGGCGCCTGGGCCGTCTTCGAAAAAGACCTCCGCCTCGAACTGCGGAGTCGCTATGCGGTGAACACGCTCCTGGTCTTCGTCCTGGCGTCGCTGCTGGTGGTGGCTCTGGCGTTGGGGCAGGTGCAGGTGAGTGCCCGCGTGCAGGCGGCGGTGCTGTGGGTGGTGGTGGTGTTCGCGGCGTCACTGGGGCTGGGCCGCGCCTTCGTAAGTGAAGAGGAGCGCGGCACGGTGCTGCTCCTGCAGCTCAACACGCGCCCCAGCATGGTCTACGCCGGGAAGCTGCTGTTCAACATCGTGCTGATGCTGGTGATCAACACGGTCGCGCTGGGGGTGTTTGTGCTGTTGCTGCGCGTGTCGGTCCGTTTTCCGGGGCTGTTGGTGGCCACGGTGGTGTTGGGCGCCGTGGGCTTGGCGGGGACCACCACGCTGCTGGGCGCCATCATTGCGCGGGCGGCGCGGACGGGATCGCTGCTGCCGGTGCTGCTGCTGCCGGTGCTGTTTCCGCTTTTGCTCTCCGTGGTGGGCGCCACGAGGCAGGCGCTGGAGGGCGGGATGGGATGGTCAGCGGCAACGGGGGACTTGGTCCAGGCCGCCGGGTTCAGCGGCACCGTGATCACGGCCTCCGTGCTGCTCTTCGACTACGTTTGGAATGATTGATGCAGTACAGGCGGTCCAGCCCCGGCTCTGGACGTCTCTTCAACAGAAAATGATGAAGCTCGACGCCCCGAGGAACAGATGCCGGTAACTCCCGGGTACTACCGCACGCGATCGAGTATTTTAGCTATGTCTATGGAACCCCAAGTCTTTGCCCCCCCGAAGACGAAGCCCTTGCCGGGATTCCAGCCCAAGCGGTACACGTTGGTTCGGAACGTGGTGCTGGGTGGGCTGACCGGTGTGCTGCTGGGTGGGTTCCTGCTAGATATTCCGCGGATCAACATTCTGGAGCACACGGCGCGCAACCTGTACTTCCACGTGCCGATGTGGTTTACCATGATGGCGGCCTTCGCGGTGTCCGCCTACCACGGAGCGGGCTACCTACGCACCAGCGACCCGGTGCGCGACCTACGCTCTGCGGAGGCCGCCCGGGTGGGGCTGGTGTTCGGTGTACTCGGGCTGGTGACGGGTATGCTGTGGGCTCGGTTCACCTGGTACGTGGGCACGGGCCTGTGGTGGAACTTCGACCCCAAGCAGACCCTGGCGGCGATCTCGCTGCTGATCTACGGCGCCTACTTCGCGCTGCGGTCCAGTTTGGAAGATCCCCGCAAGCGGGCGCGCTTGGCGTCGGTGTACAACCTCTTTGCGGCCTCCACCGTCCCGTTTTTGCTCTACATCATCCCCCGGCAGCTGGAGAGCTTGCACCCGGGAGCCGATGGGAATCCCGCCTTCAGTGACATCACCCATCCCACGATGCGGTTTATCCTGTACCCCGCGTTCATCTTCTTCATCGGGTTGTTCTGGGTGATCTACACCCAGCGCGTGCGGCTGGCCTGGACCCAGCGGCAGCTCGACGAAGACGAGGCCTGGGAGGAAACGTGGTGACCCGCATGGAGCCGCTCATGTACATACAAGCCGTCCCGGCCGACACGACCACCGCCTCCACTCCCTACGACAGTGTCTGGGCAGGCACCGAGGAGGTCCCGGTCAAGGAGCCCGTGGGCCTGGAACGGGTGATGCTGCAGCAAGATAAAATCTACGTGGTCCTAGGCGTGGTGCTGCTCATCTGGATCGGCCTGGCCTACCTCCTGCTCCGCAATGACCGGCGCCTCAAGCGTCTGGAAGAACAGCTGCAGGCGCCGGACTGACGGCGCCTTCCCCTTTTCGATTAGCTCTGCACTACCATGAAGCCGAAAAACATCGTCGGGATGCTCCTGCTGGTTGGCTTTGCATCCGTGTTGTTCGTCAACTTTGGGGCCCAGGTGGGCGGCTACATGGACTTCAGCACCGCCGCCCAGACAGGCTCCAGTGCCCATGTGGTGGGCTACTGGGTCGATCAGCAGCCCATCTCCTATGATCGCAACCGTAACCTCTTTCGCTTCTTCATGGAAGACGAGTTGGGGGCGGTCCGCGAGGTGCATTACTACAACCCCAAGCCGCCCAACTTCGAGGACGCCGAGAAGCTGGTGGTGGAAGGGGCCATACAGGGCGAGGTGTTCGTGGCCGAGCACATTCTGGTCAAGTGCCCCTCCAAATACAACGAGACGGGAGGCCTGGAAGAGGCCACGACGGAAGCCGCGGGCTGATGCGAAAAGGGCTGATCGGACTGGGTATACTGGTGCTGGTGATAGCGGGCGGGGCTCTGGCCTCGCGGCTGCTGTCCCAGGATACCACGTCGTTCGGCCCTGATCCGGGCCCCTTCAACCCGCTGCCCACCTGCCCGGACTCGCCCAACTGTGTGCGGGTGACCTGGACGTACGAGCATCCGCCCGAACTGGTCTTCGACGAGCTACGGCAGGCCCTAGACGAGACTGGAGGCATCCTCATCACCGCCGATGAGCAGGGCCTCCGCGTAGAGACCGTCTACCGAGCCCTGTTCTTCAACGACGACGTGGTCGCCGTGGTAGAGACGGCCGGCGAGGGCGCGTCCGTCCATCTGCGCAGCGCCAGCCGCGTCGGCTACAGCGACCTGGGCGTCAACGGCCGCCGGGTTCGCCGCCTCCAGCGCGCCCTCGACCAGCGCCTCTGACGGCCCCCCCACAGGCTCGACCGACCGCTACGCAGGGGCGCCTCACGGCAGGTACAGCAGCGCGGCCAGCAGGAAAAAGATGGCCAGCCCCAGGATGTCGTTGCTGGTGGTGATGAACGGCCCGGTGGCCAGGGCGGGGTCGATGCCCACACGGTGCAGCAGTAGCGGGATGGTGGTGCCGATGCCGGTGGCCAGCAGGATGACCATCAGCAAGGCCAGCGACGACGTCAGCGCAAGCTGCATGGGCGCATCGACCTCATCGCCCCAAAACCCGATCCCCACCAGCAGCCATACCACGCCCACGAGCACCAGGCCCAGCACCACGCCGTTAATGAGGGCCACGGCCATCTCCTTGCCCAGCCGGGTGGTGATGTCCGAGCCCCAGACGTCGCCCGAGGCCAGGCCTTGGACCACGATCGCGGAGCTTTGGATGCCCGCATTGCCGGCCATGGCCATTACGACCGGGATGAAGAACGCCAGCACGACGGCCCGTTCCAGCTCGTCCTCGAAGGCACCGATCACCAGGCCGGACAGCACGGCGCCCACCATCCCGATGAGCAGCCACGGCAGGCGACCCCGCGTGATGCGTAGCACCGAGTCCGTGGGCTCCTCATCGCCGGTGAGGCCGCTCATGCGTTGGAGGTCCTCCTCGGCCTCCTCACGCAGCACGTCCACCACGTCATCGATCGTGATGCGGCCCACGAGGCAGCCGTCGGGGTCCACCACCGGCAGGGACACCAGGTCGTAGCGCTCCATGATGCGGGCCACCTCTTCCTGGTCGAGGTCCGTGGGCACCTGGATGGGGTCGGTATCCATGACGTCGGCCACCCGGGCTTGCGCATGGCGCGCGGCCAGGAGCAGGCGCTTGAGCGTGACCACCCCCACGAGGCGGTTCTGCTCATCGACCACGTAGACCACGTACAGGTCCACCACGTCGGCCTCCTTGCGCCGGACTTCTTCCACCGCCTCGGCGATCGTCTCGGCGGCTTCGACGGACACGTACTCGCGCGCCATGAGGCCCCCGGCTGTGTCCTCGCCATACCCGAGGAGCTCCTGGAGGTCGGCGGCGTCTTCGAGGGCGGGCAAGATCTGCTCCGTGACCTCGTCCGGCAGCTCGGCCAGGACATCGGCGGCGTCGTCCGTGTCCAGCTCGTCGACGATGGCGGTGATCTGCTCGGGGGGCAGCTCTTTCAGGAGGGCCGCTTGGTAGGCGGGATCCAGCTCCGCCAAGACCTCGCTGGACACCTGCTCGTCCATCCAGTGAATGAGCTGCAGCGCGTGCTCGCGGGGGAGGTGCGTGAGCAGGCGGGCGATATCCGCGGGGTGGAGGTCGGCCAGCAGGTTGAGCACCATGCCCTGTGCCTCCGTGGCCACCAGCGTGCCCAGGTTGTCCACCAGCTCCGCGTCCACATCGAGGAGGGCGATGGGCGGCGTTCCGGAGGGGTCGAGGGGCGTCTCGGGCATGGGGCGGGGGCTTCAGCGACGGCAAGGGCCAGGCCAACAAGATAGGCCTGCGCCCTGAGTGGCAACAGCGGTCCGGCGGAAAAGCCTGTGAGGAAGCCTACACGGTGCGCGCCCCGATGTGCTCGGCTAGGTCGATGAACGCGGCCGGTGTCAGCTCCTCGGCCCGCTGGCGCTCCACGGTGCCCGGGAGGCCCACCGCGGGGTCCTTCGCCCAGACGGCGAGGCTGTTGCGGAGGGTCTTACGTCGCTGGTTGAAAGCGGTGCGGATGACCTCGTGGAGGAGCGCGCGGTCTGAGGCGGGATGGGTGCGGAGGACGCCGCCAGAGAAATCAAGGTGGACCACCGCGCTGGTTACGTCGGGGCGCGGGTAGAACACGTTGGGGGAGACCTTGAAGAGGAGGGTGGGCGCCGTGTGGAGCTGCGTGACCACGCTCAGAATGCCGTAGGCCTTGGTGCGGGGCACGGCCACGAGGCGCTCGGCGACTTCGCGCTGCATGACCACCACCGCCTCGCGGATCGTGCCGGGCGGGGCCTCGAACAGGCCGAACAGGATCTGGCTCGTGATGTTGTACGGCAGGTTGCCGAGGATAGACAAGGCCCCCCCGCGCTCGGCGGCCAAGGCGGGCCAATCCACGGCGAGCACGTCCTGGTGGCGCACCTCCACCTCGGGCAGGTGGGTGGCCAGGTAGGCCACGGCGCGCGCGTCGATCTCCAGCGCCAGCAGCGAGGGATAGGCCGCCTGCAAGGGGGCGGTCAGCGCGCCCAGCCCCGGCCCAATCTCCACCACGGGGTCCGACGGCTGCGCGGTGAGGGCCTGCACGATGTTGCGGATCGTGTTGGGGTCGTTCAGGAAGTTCTGCCCCAGGCTTTGCTTGGGCGCGAAGGCATCGGTCACGAGGAGCGGCAGGACGAGGGCAAGGGACAGGCCGCCGCAACGTAGGGGCTGCCCAGGACGCCGTCAAGGCACGGTGGCTCTGTGAGGCCCCCATGAACACCCACACGGCCCTTGACACCCACAGCCTGCGGTCGGTATCTTCCAGGCCCTTCGAAAAACAGCGTCGGGTCCTTAGCTCAGCTGGTTAGAGCGCTACGTTGACATCGTAGAGGTCGGTGGTTCGAGTCCACTAGGACCCACGGTAAGCCCCGGTGAACCATGCGTTCGCTGGGGCTTTTATCTGCACACCGATCACGGTGTGGGCAGAAGCTCGGGGGGTACGGCCGCCTGCTCGCTGTGGCTGGCCAAAGGCGTTGAAGGTTGAGGGCCCAAGTATGCCAGGAGCCGCTCTTGCTGGACCGTCTTGGGCAGCCCGGGGGGCGGGGTCACCTCCAGGAACTGCTCCACGTCGATGCGCACCAGTGGTTGGTCTGGGTGGGTGGCGTGCCACCGCTGCCAGAGGTAGGTGGTCAGCCGATCGCGGTGCGCCTCGTAGGCGTCCGAGGGGTAGTTTTCCATCAGGAACTTGCGCCACCGCTGGTTCGGGTAGAGGCGCGAGGCGAGGGCCGGCTTGGCGAAGGGGTCGGGCTCGTCGAACACCGGCCAGCCGGACTCGGGAAACACGTTCACCCGGGTGCTGTCCGTGCGGACGCCCACGAACGCATACCAGACGTCGTATGTGGTGGGCCGTGGGGCGAACATGTCCCAGTGTTGGAAGATGCCCACGGCCCGGGGCCAGCGCATCACAGCGGGCTTTGAGGCGTCGTCGGCAGGGCCTAGCACCACGGAGAGCGACTGCTGGGCGCTCTCGCCCAGCGAGGCCACGATCAGCAGGGCCGCCACCACGGTCCCAGCGGTCCCCAGCATCGGGCGGGGCACGAGGGCGGCGGGCACCCGGTCTGGCGCCATCCAGTCCCAGAAGCGGCTCGGCAGCACCGCCACCCACGCGGTGGCGCACACAAAGGGAAAGATGCCCAGGTTCAGGGTGGCCGCCAATCCCAGGTGGAAGCCGATGAACGCCAAGGCCACGGCGATGCGCACCCGCCCGCCCCATGCGGTGACGAGGAGCAACAGGGGGCCGAGGCCCTCTAACGCCAGGGTGCTCACCGTCAGGGCCTGCAACAAGGGGAGGGGGGCGGAGGCCAGCAGCTGCCCCAGCGGGGTGGCAAAGGCCTCCAGGTTGAGTGCGTAGTAGACGGCCGTGAAGTCCACCCGCCACGGGGCCTCGGTCTTGTAGAACACCGAGAGGAAGTAGATGAGGACAAGCTGAAGGAGCAGGCCCATCGTGGCCATGGACAGCACCGGCCCCGCTTCGGCGCCCCGCCCGGCGCGACGGGCTCGGTGCGCGTCGACCGACCACCGGGCCCCGAGTGGGAGCAGCAGGCCCCACATCAGCAGGAGCAGCAAAATGCGATCCCCAGAATTGAGGACCAGCGGGTTGCGGGCATGCAAGGACAGCAGCAACAGCCAGGAGGCCACGGTGGCCCAGCGTGTCCGGTAGCCCAGGAGCAGGCCCAACGCGGAAAGCGCCGCTCCCGCAAACAGGAGGGCCTGTACCCACGGGGCTGTGCTCAAGGCATGCAGGGACAGCACCGGGACGGTCGAGAGCTCGAATAGCACCGCCCGGGGGAGGAGGCCCGCCTCGGTATAATGAACGGCCAAGTCAGGGAGCCGATGGGCCAGGTCCACCAACAGCAGGACACCCAGCCCGATGCGAAACGCCGCCAGCGAGCGGAGGTCCATGGACAAGGCCGTGAGCAACCCCGCCGCGAGGCCGCGCGGCGGCTTCATCTGAGGCGGCTGGCTATCCTGCATGGCGGTCTGGGTGTATTCATGGCCGGGTACCCACCGTGGAGGATCAAACATCGTACCCGAAACAGGGAGCGGACGCAGCGCCGAGCCAAGCCCTCTGGGGGGCTACGGGCGTACCCATCCTCTACGAACACGGGTAGATCGTGTACCTCGCACGGGGGTGAACACGGGTCTCATCCAGCCAGAGACGGCTGGGTAGGGGGACGGCGCCTGGGGCCGAACACCTGGCTGGTTGCAACTCTGCCAGAACGTGACGAAGTTGAGACGCGTCCTCCCCCTGCTTTGTAGATCGTGGCGGTGTTGTCCTGCCACCTGCGCTTCTAAAAGAAAAAGGAGCCCAGTTACGGCTCAGGCGCTCGGCGATTTGTTGTCCCTCCCGTTGTTGCTCTCGCTCATGTCCGCTCCGGTTCAGCTCTCCGACCTCGTTCGCCGCGTCGGTGGGCTTTTGTTGTGTGCCCTGCTCCCCATGATGGCCCTGGCCTCCCCAGGCCCTGGGCAGCCGCCCACGTTTACCAGCAGCCCGATCACCACGGCCACGCAGGGGCAGTTGTACGTCTATAACGTCACCACCGAGAGCTCTGTCAGTTCGATCCTACTCACCGCGCCGGTCTTACCCAGCTGGTTGAGCTTCACCGACAATGGCGATGGCACCGGCGTCCTGCAGGGGACCCCCACCAACTCGTTCAACGCCTCCGTGCGCTTGGTGGCCACCGATGATACCGGCTCTCAGCAGCAGCTCTTTACGATCGTCGTCAGCGACCCGAACGATCCGCCCACGTTCACCAGTACGCCCGTCACCACCGCTACCGTCGGGGAGCCCTACACCTACGTGGTCACCGCCGAAGACCCCAACCAAGATCAGCTGACGCTGACGGCCCCGTCCATCTCCGAGACGGCGCCCTGGCTCACGTTCGAAGACAACGGCAACGGGACCGGACTGCTCAGTGGGACCCCGCCCGGGGCCTTCAACTACGGGGTGTCGATCAGCCTCAGCGATGGGCAAGAGACCATCGCGCAGACCTTCACGATCGTAGTCAGCGAGGGGACCGGCTTCACCAGCTGTGCCGACGTGACGGATGTACCGCTGGCGGAGTGTGAAGCCCTGGTGGCCTTCTACAACGCAGCCGATGGGCCCAACTGGGCGAACAACACGAACTGGCTGACTACCACCACGGTGGGTTCGTGGTTTGGCGTCTCGGTTGTCGAAGGGAACGTCTCGGATCTGGAGGTGCCGAACAACCTCCTCACGGGTTCGGTCTCGCCCTCGGTGACTGATCTCACTCTGTTGGGGCAACTGGTGGTGAGGGGCAACCAGCTGAGCGGCGTCGTGGCCGTGCCCTCTGGGCTGAGTGTGCTTGATGTGAGCGATAACCTCTTCACCTTTGATCACCTGCTGCCCGCCGCGATCCTGGCGCCCAACTCGTTTACGTATACCCCCCAGGCCGAGGTGGGCACGCCACGCTCGATCACGCTAGCCGCTGGAGCGCCGATGACGTTCGCGCAGGCCGTCGGCGGGGCCGAAACCTACCAGTGGTACCGGAATGGGGACCCCATTGACGGCGCTACCTCGCCGGTCTACATGGTGGGGGCTGTCACGCCCGCTGATGCGGGGACTTATTTTGTGGAGGCGTTCAACAGCGTCCTGCCTGACCTCGTCCTCCGTGGGGCCCCCGTCAACGTCACCATCACAGCCGCCACGGTACCTCCTTCGTTCACCTCGACGCCGATAACGACGGCTCAAGCCGGCGTCCCCTATGCGTACCTGGCCGCGGCCACCAACGACGATGGATCCCCGGCCAGCCTGACCGGCACCCAACTCCCCAGTTGGCTCAGCTTCACGGATAACGGGAACGGTACTGGCCTACTTGCCGGGACGCCCCCCACCGCTGGCTCCTTCAACGTGGAGCTCACCGCCAGCGATGGCAGCCTCACGACCACACAGGCCTTCACCATCACCGTCACGAGTGCCGACCTGACGCCCCCGGTGGCGTTGGACGATGCTGGGACGACCCCCGAAGACACGGCCCTGATCGTCGACGTCCTGGCCAATGACACCGATGCCGACGGGACGCTGGATCTCACGTCGGTCCTCATCACCCAGGCCCCGTCGAACGGGACAGCCACAGCGCAGTCCGACGGGCGCGTGCGCTATGCCCCCGCCGATGGTTTCATCGGGACGGACACGTTCAACTACACCGTGGCCGATAACGACGGGGCTCGCTCCAACGACGCCACCGTGACCATCGTGGTCACCCCCGACAATGCCCCGCCCGTGTTTACCAGCGTGCCGCAGACGGCCGTGCAGGAAGGCGAGGATTACACGTATGACGTGCAGGCCCAGGACCCCGACAACGATCCCCTCACCTTCACGGCGCCCACGCTTCCAGGCTGGCTGAGCTTCAGCGATAGCGGCAACGGGACGGCCATGCTGAGTGGACGACCCACCGAGCCGGGCGACTATGACGTTGTCCTGGAGGTGAGCGATGGCCTCCTCACCGCTGAGCAAGCGTTCACGATCACGGTGAGCCAGCAAGCCATCGTCCCGCCCGTTGCCGTCAACGATGAGGCCAGCACGGCCCAGGACCAGGCGGTCCTCATCCCCGTGCTGGACAACGACACCGATGCGGACGGCGTGCTGGTCCCGAGCTCGGTAACCATTGCCCAGGCGCCATCAAACGGGCGTGCCGTGCCACAGTCTGATGGACAGGTGCGCTACGAGCCCGACGCCGGCTACAGCGGCCAGGACCGCTTCACCTACACCGTGCGCGACAACGATGGAGCCCGCTCCAACGTAGCCGAGGTGACCGTCCTCGTGGCGGCGGGCAACACGGCCCCGCAGTTCACGAGCACGCCGATCACCACCGCCCAGCGCGGCGTGGACTATCGCTATGAGGTGACCGCGGAGGATGCAGACGGGGATCCGATCACGCTGACGGCACCGACGTTACCGCCGGGCCTAAGCTTCGCCGACAACGGGGACGGGTCCGGCCTGGTGAGTGGCGCGCCCACACGCGAGGGTCTCTTC
The DNA here is from genome assembly GCA_038747425.1 of Bacteroidota bacterium. Taxonomy (GTDB): domain Bacteria; phylum Bacteroidota; class Rhodothermia; order Rhodothermales; family JBCDJV01; genus JBCDJV01. The sequence goes on along the minus strand of JBCDJV010000019.1, from coordinate 40,999 downwards.
GAGGTGATCCTGCGCGCCAGCGACGGTGAGGGAAGCACGGATCAGGCGTTCAACCTGACGATCACGAGTGCGCCCGCCAACAAGGCCCCGCGCTTCACGAGCGTGCCGATCACCACCGCCCAGCGCGGCGCCGACTATCGCTATGAGGTGACGGCCGAAGATGCCGAGGGAGACCCGATCACGCTGACGGCGCCCACGTTGCCGCCGGGCCTAAGCTTCGCCGACAACGGGAACGGGTCCGGCCTGGTGAGTGGCGCGCCCACGCGCGAGGGTCTCTTTGAGGTGGTGCTGCGCGCCAGCGACGGCGAGGGGAGCACGGATCAGGGCTTCAACCTGACGATCACGGGGGCCCCTGCCAACACCGCCCCGCGCTTCACAAGCGTACCGGTGACCACCGCCGAGCGCGGCGTGGCCTATCGCTACGAGGTGACGGCCGAGGACACAGATGGGGACTCGATCACGCTGACGGCGCCCACGCTGCCGCCGGGCCTGAGTTTTACCGACAACGGGGCCGGGGCCGGCCTGGTGAGTGGCGCGCCCACGCGCGTAGGCGTCTTCGAGGTGGTGCTGCGCGCCAGCGACGGCGAGGGGAGCACGGATCAGGGCTTCAACCTCACCATCACCGTTCCGGCTGTACCGCCTCGCCTGGCCCCCCAAGGGCTGGTCTTGGTACCAGGGGATGAGGCCGTCACGGCCACATGGAGTGAGCAATCACATCCCACCCTGCAGGGCTACCGGGTCTACTGGAGACGGATGATCACCGGACCCACGGACAGCCTGGACGTGAACGACGCCGGGGCCACCAGCGCTCTGATCACCGGCCTCACGAACGGCGTAGCCGTCTACGTAGCCGTGTCAGGCCTGTACACGGAGACGGCCGCGCCCGGCGGCCTCTTCGTCTCGGTGCCCACGTCGCCCCGGCAGACGGTGCCGCTGGCCGCTCAGCTGACGGTCAGCCAGACGCAGCCGTTTGGGGACTTTGCGGCGTCCTCTAGCTTCCGCATCGTGTCTGTGCCAGGGGCCACTGAGACCCGCGTGGCTTCGACCTTCACCGGGACGGCACGGCGCGACTGGGATGCCTATTGGGATGCGGGCCAAGACGGCGCCACCTGGGAGGATTACCTCGTGCCCATTGACGACTCCCCGCTCTTTACCTTCGTGCCGGGCCGAGCCTTCTGGGCCATCAGCACGACGGCGTGGCAGGTCAACGAGGAAGCGGCCGCTGTGCCGCTCACCACCGAGGTGGTCGGTATCGACACCCTGGGTACCTACGCTATCGCCTTGCACCCAGGGTGGAACTTGATCGGCAACCCGTTCGAGATCCCCGTGCGCTGGTCCGACGTCGAGGCCGTGCAGGGGCAAGAGCTGCAGGCGCTCTTTGCCTACGAGGGTTCTTTCCGAGAGGAGACCGTACTGACGCCCTATCAGGGCTACTATTACTTCAACACGGCCACGTCCGGGACCCCACCCACTACGGTGCGGATCCCCTACCGAAGCGTGGAGGCGCCGCCGCTGCGAGCCCTGGGGGGCGCCCAAGCGGCCAAACAAAGCACGGCCGATGCTCGTCTGCAGCTACAGATGGCGACGGCCCAAGACACCGCCATGGTTGAGGTCCTGGTGGTCCCCTCACCGTCTGACGCGCCCATCGACCGCGTGGCGCCGCCAGGAGGGATGGGGCGGCTCGATCTAGCTTTGGTCCGTGAGGGGGCAAGCGGCCCCGGACACCGCGCAGCCCATCGGTTGCAACGTGCCGTGCAGGCTGAGGCGCAAGGGACCTACGAACTGCGGGTGATCCGACGTGGGGCCGCGGCCCTCGACGGCGCCACGCTCTCCTGGCAGGCAGAAGGCCTGGCGGCGGCCTTCCCAGGAGGCGTGCTGGTCGATGCCCGAGGACGCACCATCGGGCTCGATGAGACGGCCTCCCTGGCGCTGGCGCCTGTTCGCGGTGAGGCCCGGACGGCAGAGGCGGTAGACACGTTCTGGCTGATCGTCGGCGCAGAGGCCCACCAAGCGGCGCTCCAGGAGCGGTTCCGTCCTCAGGCGCTGCACCTGGAGACCCCATATCCCAACCCCTCCAGTGGGTCGGTGCGTCTGGGAGTGGCCGTGCCCGATGGGTCTGTGCGGGTAGTGGTGTATGACCTCCTGGGGCGCCGCGTCCGCACGCTGGCTGACGGCCCGGCCTCGCGAGGCTGGCAGGAACTGACCTGGGACGGTCGCGATGATGCTGGACGCACGGTGGCGGCTGGTGTGTACCTCGTGGCCGCCGAGTCGGCCAGCGGGCGGGTGGTGCGCCGCCTCACCCGCATCCGGTGAATCCGAGGCCACTGCGGTCTAACGCGCAACGCCTCCAGGTGATGGGAGGTGAGATCCGCGCGCGCAGCCGACGCCCAGCCTGTCGTGCGCTTCCTCATTGCATTCAAGGCGCGGCATGAGTATGCTCGTTGGAGCTCCCCCTGAGTTCCGGCCAGCCGCTCGCTGAGGGTCGCTCCGACCTGGGCCACACGGCCGCCGGCCCCACCCTCTTTGCTTTCGCCCCCCATGCGTCTCGTTTCTATCGCGTCGGCGTTGATGATTGCTGTGCTACCGGCCGCTGCCCAGCCCTACCAGACCCAGGTCACCGTGCTTGACCAAGGAACACCGGTAGCGGGGGCCAACGTCGTGGCTATCGAGGCCAATACGGGCACCCGGGTGGACTCCACCCTCACCGATGCCCAAGGGGTGGCGCTGTTTTCGCTCAGCCCTGTCAGGGTCAGCCGAGAGGACGCCGGGACGCTGCCGAGAGGCGTTGGCCTCTCGCTCTTTCCCAACCCTACGGCGGCAGGGCAGGCGAACGCGGCCATTGAGGTGCCCACGGCAGGGCCGGTGCGCTTGGTGACCTACGACCTGCTCGGACGGGAGGTCGCCCGCCTGTCCACCTATCTAGCGGCTGGGGCGCACACGGTACGGGTGCCGGGTACCGAGGTGTTGGCTACAGGTACCTATTTCGTGTCGATGCAGGTAGCGGAAGGGGTCTCCACCCGATCCTTTGTGATCATGGACACGGCGCCAGGTGCATCGGGCGTATCCCCCCGCTACACGGCGCCTGGGCAGCCGCTCGCCTTGGCCAGTGAGGAGGTCCTGTACCGCTTCGAGATCAGCGCCGAAGGCTATGGCACGCAGCGCACCCCCTCCCGGGACATCTCCGACCCCACACAGGCTACCTTTGAAGCGCTTCTCACCGAGGCCTACACCAATAGCCTGGGGATGGCGTTCTCCCGTATCCCCGCCGGGACGTTCCAGATGGGGGACATCCAGGACACCGGGCAGGCTGATGAGATTCCGGTGCATCAGGTGACGATCAGCCAAGACTTCTTCCTGGGTTCCTACGAAGTGACGCGGGCACAGTGGATCGCCGTGATCGGATCCACCACGCGGCTGGACTCGGGCTGTGGGGACGATTGTCCGGCCGAGGGCGTCTCGTGGGACAGTGTGCAGGTCTTTATCGAGGCCCTGAATGGGCTGGACCCTGACAACACCTATCGCTTACCCACGGAGGCCGAGTGGGAGTATGCGGCTCGGGCGGGTACCGACACGCGTTACAGCTGGGGCAATGAAGATCCAGTGTGTGTAGCCGGTGCCGCCAACGGGGCCCGCGTAGAGGACGAGGTCAACTGTGACTTCCGGGGCCCTGTGCCCGTGGGGACCTACAGCCCCAACGCGTGGGGGCTATACGACATGCACGGGAACGTGTGGGAGTGGGCGAGCGACTGGTATGATGGACTCTTCTACCGAGAGAGCCCTGGTACGGACCCGCTCGGGCCAGAGAGTGGCTCCCGTCGCGTAATACGGGGCGGGAGTTGGGCCGACACCGCGTTTCTCAGTCGCTCACCGCTGCGGTCGGCCGCGCGGTTGTCCCTTATCCCGCGTGGAGCCCGTCAGAACCACGGCTTCCGCCTGGTGCGGATGGCGCGATGACAAGAGACGGTGTCCCCAACCAGGAGACTGGGCACAGCTAGGCGACCTTCGGGTCGGGGGCGAAGAGCGGGAGGTCTACGTAGAACGTCGTGCCCTGGCCTTCCTTCGTCTTGAAGGTGAGGGTACCCTCCATGGGCTCCACCAGGCTCTTGGTGATACTCAGTCCAAGCCCCGAGCCGCCGATCACGCGTCGATGGACGGAGTTGGCCTGGCTGAACCGGTCGAACACGTAGGGTTGGTACGCTTCTGGGATACCCGGCCCCACATCTTCTACAGCAATGCGGACTCGGCCCGGGGCGGGCGTTTGGACGTAGATGCAGATCTCTTCACCGCGTGGGGAGAACTTGGCGGCGTTGGAGAGCAGGTTGAACAAGACCTGTACCATCCGCCCTTCGTCCACGTACACCTGAGGCGCGGTCGGCACGGAGGGGATCTGGAGCGATACGGTCACACCCAGCGGAGCATTGTAGGGGCCGATCTCCTCGATGGCGCGCTCCAGAATGGCGGGCACGGACACGGGCCGCATGGTCATGGGCATCTGCCCGGCCTCGATACGGTCGATGTCCAGGATGTCATTGACGAGGTGGACCAACCGCGTGCTGTTTTTGGCGGCGACCTCTACCACGGAGGCGGCCCTCGGTGAGGCCAGGTCGATGCGTTGATGGGCCAGCAGGCCGAGGGCAGCATGGATAGAGGTGAGCGGCGTGCGTAGCTCGTGGCTGACCGTGGAGACGAACTCGTCCTTCATGCGGATGAGCCGCCGGTGCTCGCTGATGTCGTGCCCGAGGACCGTCACCGTGTGCACGGCGCCATCGGGGCCGTGTACCGGACAGAGCGTCAGCGCCATCGTGGTGGACGCGCCATCGATCTGGACCGTATGCTCAAGCTGAACGGTCTGGCCCTGGAAAGCCTGGGCATAGGGCTCGTCCCAGTGGAAGGAGGACGATCCGGGAGGGAGCAGCGCGTCGCCGACGTGCACCGGGAAGCGGTAGTCACTCTGCAGAAAGCGTAGCGCCCCACGGTTGGCTTCGGTGAGCCGGTGGTGGGCGTCCACGGACCAGATGGGCGTGTTGGTGTTCTCGACCAGCATGCGCAGCCGGGCCTTCTGCTCACGGATGGCTTCGGCCGCTTCCTTGCGTTCGGTAATGTCCAGGTGGGTACCCACGGCTCGTTTGGGCGTGCCGTCCTCGGCGCGCTCCACGATCTGGCCACGGTCCAGGATCCACAGCCAGGAGCCGTTGCGGTGGCGGACCCGGAGCTCGACCTCGATCAGGGGCACTTCGCCTTGGGCGTGGCGGTCAAATTGCACCCACGCCTCCGCCATATCATCCGGGTGGACGTGTCGTTCGAAGAACTCGAGGCTAGGCACGATCTCGCCCACGAAGTAGCCCAGCATAGAGTGCCAGCGCTCGTTCACGGTGAGGCTGCCCGTGTCGAGATCAAGGTCCCACGTGCCGAGGTCGCCGCCCAAGAGCGCCATCTCCAGCCGTTGCCGCTGGGTATGCAGCGCCACCTCACTGGCCTTGCGGGCCGTGATGTCTTGGATCTGCGAGATGAAGTAGCGGGGGGCGCCATCCGCGGTGCGAACCAGCGAGACGCTGAGCAGCACCCAGACCACGTGCCCCTCTTTGTGGTAGTACCGCTTCTCCATCTGGTAGGTGGCCCGCTCCCCTCGTAGCATCTGCTGGACGTACGCAAGGTCGGCCTCCAGGTCGTCGGGGTGGGTGATGTCTTGGAACGACGAGGCCAGGAGCTCCTGCTCGGTGTATCCCACGAGCCGGCACACCGCCCGGTTGACCTTGACCCACCGTCCCTCCGGACTCACCAAGGCCATGCCGATGGCTGCGTGATCGAACGCCTGCCGAAATCGCTCCTCGCTCTCCTGCAGAACCGATGCCTGTCGCTTCTGGGCGGAGACGTCGCGGAAGGTGACCGAGAAGCCATCGCCGAGGGGCGTGGCCGTGAGCTCAATCCAATGGTCCAGGCCTTCGCTGGCGTAGTGAATGAGGGTGTGGTAGGGAACGCGGGTCTCCACCACCTGCACGTAGGCGTCGAAGAGACCGGCCTCTCGATTGCCGGGCATCTCGGCCAAGAGCCGACGGCCCAGGAGCGTGTCTGGAGCCCGCCCCGTGATCGTGGCCGACTGCTGGTTGGCCGTGGTCCACGTGAAATCAACCAAGGTGCCCGCTGCGTCGCGCACGGCCTCGAAGGCCATGATGCCATCGAAGGAGCTATCCAGGACACTGGCCAGCAGCGGCTGGGAGCGGGCGCTGTCGTCCAGCGCGAGCCCTGCTCCATCGCCTGAACGCCGATCTTGGGTGCGCTTCAGAAGGTCGAGGGCCGCTTCATAGGCGGCCTCATCACGGCAAAGTGCGCGCAGCGCAGCGCGGTCAGCGGGCGTAAGCATGTAAGCTCAGGACGCGGTGGGGCGTCAGGGGGGACGCAGAAGGGGCGAAGAGGCCTCGGAGAAAATCGTGCCGTTTGGCTAATCCTCCCACACAGCCTGTAATCCAACGGTTTACATCGAGCAAGGTATTATTTTCCTGTAACGAATGGAAGATGTATCCTGCTTCCAGCGTGGTCCCACTGCTTTTTTGAGCGAGGGCGCCCCCCTCTTGAGGCGGCGCCTCAGGAACCGGAGGCGCTGCCTGGCCCCCGCCCATCCCTCCTCGTCCGTACAGCCCCAGACGCTACATGCCGGCCCTCCCACACGACCTCCTGGATCAGCTCACGGCGTGGCTACAGGTCTTCCAGGCCGAGGGGCCACGCAACCTGCTCACCACGGTCGTCATCGTGGTGGGGCTGTGGGTGCTGCGGCGATTGGTGATGCGCGTCGTACGTAGGCACACCACCTCGGTGGACACGCGCCACCTGTGGAATCAGCTTACCCGGTATGGCCTCGCCCTCGTGGCCCTGGTGCTCATCTCCAACCAGTGGTTCGATGGCCTGCGCAGTGCCTTCACCGTGCTCACCCTGGTGGCCGCAGCCCTCACCATCATCCACAAAGAGACGCTCACCAGCCTGACCGCGTGGCCGTTCATCACCTGGCGGTCCTTGTTCGGCATTGGCGATCGCATCCAGGTGGGGGGGCAGTCTGGCGATGTGCTGGACCTGGGCCTGTTCTTCATCACCCTCGCCGAGACGGGCCAGGAAGCTCACGCCGACCAGCCTACAGGCCGACTCATCAAGATTCCCAACCAAAAGATTTTCAACGAGCCGGTCATCAACTACGGACGGGGAGCGGCCCTGATTTGGAATGAGGTGACGGTTCCGCTCTCGGCCACCACCAACCGGCAGCAGGCCGAAGCCATGGTGCGCGAGGCGGCCGAGGCCCAGGTAGCGGCCCTGGGCCTGGACCCGGGGCCCTCCGAGACCGAGGCGGCGCTTCGCCGCACCGAGGCGAATCCCTCGGTCTATCTCCGGGTGGTGGACGAACGCCTCCAACTCATCGTCCGCTACCGGTGCCTGGCCGAGGGGCGTCTGGCCTCCGAGCACGCGCTCTGGCACGACGTGCTGACTCGGTTCGATGAGGCGGGCGTGGTGGTATCCCTTAAATCTTGACCCTCTCTGGACGCCGCATGCAGTAGGGTGTGGGTTCGTTTCTGGATACAGGAACTGCCCCCGACGGCGTATGTTGAGGGAGGCTCCTTTCTTGGTTTCATCTTTTACTCCCATGGCTGAACAAATCGCCCACCAGATTTCTGTAACGCTGCCCGACGGCTCGACGCGCTCGTATGCGCCGGGCGTGACCGGGCTGGACGTGGCCACGAGCATCTCGGCCGGGTTGGGCCGGGTGGCGCTCGCCATCAAGGTCGACGGTGAGGTGCGGGACCTGACGCGACCCATCGAGCACGATGCGGCCATCGAGATCCTGACGTGGAACGACGATGCAGGCAAGCAGACGTTCTGGCACTCGTCGGCGCACCTGATGGCCGAGGCCCTGGAGGCCCTCTACCCGGGGGTCCAGTTCGGCATCGGGCCGGCCATCGAGAACGGGTTCTACTACGACGTCGACCTGGGCGATCGCACGCTCTCGGCCGACGATCTGCCCGCCATCGAGGCGAAGATGAAGGAGTTGGCTCGCCGCCGAGAGGCCTACGAGCGGCGCGAGGTCGCCAAGGACGAGGCGCTGGCCTACTTCCGCGAGAAGGGCGATACCTACAAGCTGGAGCTGCTGGAGGGGCTGGACGACGGCTCCATCACGTTCTACACCCAGGGTGACTTTACCGACCTGTGCCGGGGGCCCCACCTCCCAGACACGAAGCCGATCAAGGCCGTCAAGCTCCTCAGCCTGGCCGGGGCCTACTGGCGCGGCGACGAGACGCGGCCGCAGCTCACGCGCATCTACGGCATCACCTTTCCTAAGCAGAAGGAGCTGGATGCGTACCTGGAGCGCCTGGAACTGGCTAAGCAGCGGGACCACCGCAAGCTGGGCCGCGAGCTGGGCCTGTTTACCTTCAACAACAAGGTGGGGCCGGGGCTGCCCATGTGGCTGCCCAAAGGGGCCGTCCTGCGCGAAACGCTGATCGCCTATCTCAAAGAGGAGCAGTTCAAGCGCGGCTACCAGCCTGTGGTCACCCCCCACATCGGACGGCTGGATCTGTTCAAAACCAGCGGGCACTACCCCTATTACAAAGACAGTCAGTTCCCCCCCATGCTCTTCTCTGAGGATGAGGGCGATGAGGAGGGCTACCTGCTCAAGCCGATGAACTGCCCGCACCACATTCAGATCTATGCAGACACGCTGCACTCTTACCGGGACCTGCCCGTCCGGCTGGCTGAGTTCGGGACGGTGTACCGGCTCGAGCAATCGGGCGAGCTGGGGGGCCTCACGCGGGTGCGCGGCTTCACGCAGGACGACGGGCACATCTTCTGCACCCCAGATCAGGTCAAGGACGAGTTCAAGGACGTAATCGACCTGACGCTAACGGTGCTGCGCGCCTTGGACTTCCGCGAGTACACCGCCCAGGTCTCGCTGCGCGATCCGGACAACCCAGACAAATACGTAGGCGACCCGGCCCAGTGGGACGCCGCCGAGCAGGCCATCCGCGAAGCCGCCGCCGAGGTGGGGCTGGATGCGGTGGAGGAAATAGGCGAGGCCGCCTTCTACGGGCCCAAGCTGGACTTCATGGTCAAGGATGCGCTAGGCCGCGCGTGGCAGCTGGGCACCGTCCAACTGGACTACATCCTGCCGGAGCGGTTTGCCCTCACCTATGTGGACGCGAATGACGAGCGCCAGCGGCCGGTGATGATCCACCGGGCGCCCTTTGGATCGCTGGAGCGATTCATCGGGGTGCTGATCGAGCACTGCGGCGGGGACTTCCCGGTCTGGCTGGCGCCCACGCAGGTGGCGGTGCTGCCGATCGGGCAGGACTTCATGGACTATGCGAAGGACGTAGCGGCCCGGCTGCGGGCGGCGGGCGTCCGTGTCGAGGCGGATCTGCGCAACGAGAAGGTGGGGCGCAAAATCCGCGACGCTGAGCTGCAGAAGGTGCCGTACATGCTGGTGGTGGGCGCCAAGGAGCAGGCGGCCGGCAGCGTGGCCGTTCGCCGCCGAGGCGTCGGTGACCAAGGCGCCGAGCCCATCGAGGCGTTCGTCGAGCGGTTCACGCACGAGGTGAAGACGGCAATGCATGGAGCGTCCTCCTGAACGAGACCACCGTGAGAAGGTCCCTGATCGGTGCTGGTATCATCTCTTCGGTGCTCATGGTGGCCCCTAGTGCTGTGTCAGCCTGGCTTTGCGGCCGGTACGTGTGTAGCGGGTTCGTCGGCCCTGGGGGTCGGTGCACTTCAGAGAATGGGGAACGGTGAACGGGTGCTTGTCCGGCGCGAACGCCCAGGCCTGGAGAGATACATGCACCATCCACCATTCTAGCCCTCGATCCGTGCTTGTTGGGGCGCTAAACACCTACTGCGGCCAGGATGACACCTCGTGTTGCACCGTGAAGACAACGAACGGGGAGGCGCTTCCCCCTGGGCTCTTGACATCGAACCGCCCCGTGCCGACGTTTGGATCCACTGAGATTCGCTGAATCGGCTATGGATCGCTCCTCAGACCTCACGCCACCACTGGCTTCGCAGGCGAGCAGCCCAGCGGCGCCAGACGTCCCTGTGGTCCCCCCGGACCGCTCCCCAGTCTTTACCGTGATCGGGGTGCTCTTGATCGCGCTGTCGGTCGGTCTGCTCCTGTTCGGGTACCCCTTTGCGTACAACATCACCGCCCTGGCGTGGGGGTCCATCATCATCGCCCTGGACCGGTACTTGCGCCACAAAGAAATCACCCGTCGGCTCGACCTGCACCAGGAGGCCTTAAGCCTGAGGCACGAAAAAGAACAGTGGGACGCTAAGCAAGCGCTGTTCGAGGCCGTCAGAGAACAGGGGCTTCCGGTGGGGATTGCAGAGCCGGCCCTGGAGGCGTTCATGGTCAGCGCCGCGGGGGACGAGGCGACGCAGCAAGAAGAGGCCCCTTCGCCCCCCGCTCTACGCCCGAGATCCCGTGCCTAGGCCGTCTGGGCTCGTACGCACGCTCAGTTCTGGTGCGCCGTGAGGCCAGGATCTTCGTTGCGAGCCGCCTGGATGTGTCGCCAGAGGGCGCGCTTGAGCGGCTCCAGTCCCTGCTGGGCCACGGCGCTGAGGGGGAGCACCTCCACCTCGCTGGGGAAGGCCGCGATGAGATCCGCCAGACGCGCCTCGCGCTCGTCGGGCGCCAGGAGGTCGATCTTAGAGAGCGCTACGATGCGCGGCTTGTACAGCATGTCCGCGTTGAACTGATGCAGTTCGTGGAGCAGCACCCGGTACTCGGCGGCGGGGTCTTCGTCCGTGACCGGGATCACGAACAGCAGCACCGCATTGCGCTCGATGTGTTTCAAGAAGCGATCGCCTAGGCCCTTGCCCTCGTGGGCCCCCTCAATGATGCCGGGGAGATCGGCCATGACAAACGACTGGTACGCTTCCACGTACACCACGCCCAGGGCGGGCTCCAGCGTGGTGAACGGGTAGTCCGCAATCTTGGGCTTGGCCGCCGAGATCGAAGAGATGAGGGTGCTCTTGCCGGCGTTGGGGAAACCCACAAGCCCGACGTCGGCCAGCAGCTTGAGTTCGAGCGTGACGTTGGCCTCTTCGCCGGCTTCGCCCGGCTGGGCGTACCGCGGGGCTTGGTTGGTAGAGCTCTTGAAATGGACGTTGCCGCGCCCGCCTTTGCCACCCTGGGCCAGCACGAGCCGGTCTCCAGGCTCCATCAGCTCGCCCAGCGGCTCGTTCGTGTCCGTGTCGTAGGCCAGCGTGCCGGGCGGGACGCGCAGCACGATGTCCTCGGCGTCTTTGCCCGCCTTCTTACTGCCCTGGCCGGGTTCTCCGTTTCGGGCGAAGTGGTGGCGGTTGTAGCGGAGGTCCAGCAGCGTATACAAATGCGCGTCGGCTTCCAGAATGATGGAGCCGCCCCGGCCGCCATCGCCTCCGGCAGGTCCGCCTTTGGGTTCGTACTTTGCGCGCCGGAACGCGACGCACCCCGGGCCGCCCTTGCCGCTGCGCACGGTGATGGTGACGTAATCGACGAACTTCATAAAGACACGCTCAATGATGAAAGAAGTACGGGTCTACACCGACGGTTCGTGCAGCGGCAACCCGGGGCCTGGCGGCTGGGCGGCCATCTTGCAGCATGGGCCCCATGAGCGGGAGCTCAGCGGGGCCGAGCCGCACACGACCAACAACCGGATGGAGCTGCAGGCGGCCATCGGAGCCCTGCAGGCGCTCCGCGAGCCCTGCCGCGTACGGCTGCACACGGACAGCGCCTACCTGGCGCGGGCCTTCAACGAGCGCTGGCTGGACAACTGGCAGCGGCGCGGCTGGAAGACCGCGTCCAAGAAGCCGGTTGAGAACCGCGACCTCTGGGAAGAACTGCTCAGGCTTACTCAGAAGCACGACGTCGAGTTCATCAAGGTCAAAGGCCACGCCGATGACGACCTGAACAACCGCGCCGATGAGCTGGCCGTTCGGGCCATGAAAACCATGAAGCCCTAGCAGGCTGCCTGGTAGCCTATCTCAGCGAAACGTTTACCCGGCCGGCGGGGTTGGCACGTTGATATCCCCTCGCCATCTCTCGATCGACTATGCTGCCTTGTCCGCGTGTGCCGCTCATGCAGGCGGCTGTGCTCGGCCTCGTGCTGCTGCTGGCCTCGTGTACCACGTCTGAGGTGTACGTGGCACCGCCCGTGCAGGCTTGGCAGGAGCAGTCACCGCCCCCAGCGGAGGAACGCACGTTTCGGGTCTTTCTCGTGGGCGATGCCGGCCGGCCCGCCATCGATGGCACCGATCCGCTCCTGAACACGCTGGCCCGGCACCTCGAAGCGGCCGGCGAGCAGGCCGCTGTGGCCTTCCTAGGGGATAACGTGCTGTGCTGCGGCCTGCCGGACTCCACCGCCACCACGTTCTCGATCCGCGAGGTGCGGCTGCGGATGCAGTTGGAGGCACTGGAGGGCTTTGCGGGGCGCATCGTGTTTGTGGCGGGCAACCACGATTGGCAGACCCCGCCCCCCGATGGCCTCGCGCGGGTGCGGCGCCAGGAGGCCTACATCGAAACCTTCTTGGACCGCGGCAACACCTTTCTGCCAGACGACGGCATGCCCGGTCCCCATGCGGTGGAACTCAGCGATGATCTCGTGCTCATCGCGCTGGACACCCAGTGGTGGCTGTTCGACGAAGACCGACGTCCGCACGACATAGCCCCCGACGATGTGCTGCGCGCCTTACGTGATGTGGTCCGGACCCACGCCGGGAAACGCCTCCTCGTAGTGGCCCACCACCCGATGCGATCCAACGGGCGGCACGCGGGATTCGTCCCGCCGAAGGCTCACCTGTTTCCGCTCACGGGGCTGAAGCGATGGGCCTATGTGCCTTTGCCCGTGCTGGGCTCGCTCTACCCGGCCTACATCCGTGTGCGGGGCGGGGTACAGGACCTCTACCATCCCCGCTACACCCGGATGCGGCGTGGCTTCATGGAGATCTTCGCTGAGCACGATCATCTGATCTATGCGTCCGGGCATGATCACTCGCTTCAGTATTTTCGCCAAGAGGGCGAGAACACGACGCATTACATCGTCAGTGGAGCGGGGTCTGGGCCGGAAGCCATTGCCGCCGGGCGGGGCCTGAGCTTCGGGCTGGGGATGACGAAGGGCTTCGTGGTGATCGATGCCTACCGAGATGGCTCGACCTGGATGCAGGTCTGGACAGCGGGCACCCCACCCGAGGGCGAGTTGGTCTTTCAAACCCTGGTCAATGGGCCAAGGCTCCAGCCACGCCCCGCCGCTGCAGGTGCTGGACGCAGCGAATGACACCCGGAGCACGGTCCACTGAGGCCAGGGCCAGGCTCGTGGCGGCCTAGAGGAGCGTGACGGTGCCGCGTCCCCGGAGGGCGTCGGTGAACTGGGCCGCGAAGGCCTGCGCCTCCGAGGCTCGGACGGCCAGGCGCATGGTGGTGTCCGCGTCGTAGGTGGTGCCCACCACCTCGGCGTCGAACTGGCCGATGGTGTGGAGGGCCGGCGAGGTGTCCGCGTAGGCGAATCGGACCTGAACGGGCACGCGCACCACCCGAGTCGCCACCTCGGCCCGGGTGAGGGCTTCGGCCGCGGCGTCTCCGTACGCCCGGATGAGGCCGCCCGTGCCCAGCTTTGTGCCGCCATAGTAGCGCGTCACGATGACCACCACATTGGTGAGGGCCTGCCCGTCGATCTGCCGCAGGATGGGGCGGCCCGCCGTGCCGCTGGGCTCCCCGTCGTCGTTGAAGCGATAGACGGCGCCGTCCGCCCCCACGCGGTAGGCCGTGCAGTGATGGGTGGCATCGTACGCCCGCTTTCGCACCGCCAGGATGGCGGCTTCCGCCTCCGACTCCGTGGACGCGGGAACGACCTCGGCCACGAAGCGTGACCCCTTGATGGTCAGCTCGGCTGTGCTGGGGGCCACTGGCTCTCGAAATTGATCAGGGGCAGAGGGGGGCGAATCAGCCATGGAGCGCACAGGGTGGAGAATTCGTGGGCAGCGCACCCCGTTCGTGCCGTATATTAGGCAGCTTACCCCAAACACAGGGACGCTCTTTATGGGGCGCTCCCACGCTTGTAAGATACCGCATGCACATGACTGGATTGGGCTGGATGCTGACGGCCATGCTGCTGGCTCTGAACGGCCCGCCCGCAGGCGCCGTAGGCCCAACGGACGGCGAGCCGACCAGCGCGGTCATGTGCGTGGTCGATGACGGTGTGCCCTGTGCCTTGGACGCCACCCGGATGACGGCCTCGGTCAAGGTCGACGGGCTGTTGGACGAAGCGGATTGGTCGCGAGCGTCCATGGCGTCTGGCTTCAAGCAGTATGAGCCGGTGGAGGGCGGCGAACCCTCTCAGCGCACGGAGGTCCGCATCCTCTATGGCGAAAACGCGCTGTACGTGGGCGCTCGCCTTTATGACAACGCCCCCGGTGCTATCCTGCGCACCCTCGGCCGTCGCGACGATTTCAATCAAGCCGACTGGTTTCTGGTCTCGATTGACTCCTACCTGGATCGCAGAACGGCCTACACGTTTGGCGTCAACGCCGCCGGCGTCCAGATGGATGGCCTGATGACCGACGAGGTGGATCGCTCCTGGGATGCCGTCTGGCAGTCCGCCGCCCGCGTCGACGCCGAGGGCTGGGCGGTGGAGATGCGCATCCCCTACTCCATGCTGCGCTTCAATGCGGCCGAAGCACAACGCTGGGGCATCAACTTTCAGCGCATGATCCCGCGCACCGGCGAGACGTGTGAGTGGGTGATGGTCCCGCGCGACGAGCGCCGGAGCGGCGTGGTGGCCCGCTACGGCGTGCTGCAGAACCTGCGCGGCATCAAGCCCGCTCGCACCCTTCAAGTGACCCCATACACGGTCTCGTCCGTACGCCTGGAAGAAGGAACCGGAGACGGCCCCACGCGGACCAACGCGCTGGACGTAGGCGGCGACGTCAAGGTGGGGATCACCTCTAACATCACGCTGGATGCCACCGTCAACCCCGACTTCGGCCAGGTGGACGCCGACCCCGCCGAGCTGAACCTGACGGCCTTCGAGACCTTCTTCCCAGAGCGGCGCCCCTTCTTCGTGGAGGGTGTCCAGATCTTCGACTACAACTTCGACATGTTTGGCGGGGATGGGAGCCTGCTCTACACCCGCCGTATCGGGGCCGCTGAACCCATCATCGGGGCCACGAAGCTGTCCGGGCGGACGGACGGTGGCCTGGCCTTTGGCGTGCTCAGTGCGGCCACGGGCGCGGACTTCGCGGCCAACCGGTGGTACGGCGTCACGCGGGCCCGCCAAGAGATCAACCAGGACTCCTACGTGGGCGCCATGCTGACGGGCTACCGCCACGACGCTGATGGCGTCCAGAGTCTAGCCGCTGGGGTAGACTGGGACTTCCGCTTCCGCCGCAACCGCTACCGGCTGCGGGGGCATGCCAGCGGCACCCAGCGCCTCCTCCAGGGCGCCACCGGCGAGCAAGGGATAGCCGCCGACCTGCGCTGGGACAAGCTGGCTGGCGTCTGGACGTACTACACCAGCCTTTCCATGCTGGATGACCAGTTCAATCCGAGCGATGTGGGGCGGCTGCGGCAGCGCAACCTGGTCCGCGCTCGGGCTGGCGGCAGCTACCAGGTTAACGGCGCGCGCGCGTTTGGCCCCTTCCAGCGCGCCACCGCCCGGGTGTTCACCTGGCACGACTGGTCGTACAGCGACGGTCTCTACCGGGGCTCCAACGTGTGGACCCGGCTCAGCGCTGTCACGCAGCGCTTTCAGCGCATAGAGCTCAAGACGGAGCATGAGGACATCGTGGGTGGCTATGACATCTTCGAAACACGTGGCCTGCTGGCCTGGGAGAATCCCGGCGTCACGCGTGTTGGCGTGGAGGGGGAAACCGATGAGCGCCGCACCTGGCGCGCCCGGGCGGATGTCACCCTGGGCCAGACCACCGATGGGGGCCGCGACGTGGACGCAGGCCTGGGCTTCAGGTGGGATGCCAGCACGCGCCTGAGCCTGTCTGCCCGGCTGGGGACGAGCTGGGAGAACGGGATCACCGCTTGGTCCACCAACGAAGCCTTTCGGCAGACCGCCACCGGCTGGCAGATCGGCACTGTCAGCAACACGGCGCCCGCCGACCTGGCGCCCGACGCCTACACGCCGCTTGGCAACGGCAGCACCGGACCAGCGCTTCTGGCTCCGCTTCAGCCTCAAGCGGGTACTGACGACTACTACGTCTCCATCTTCGGCCGCCGAGACACCCGCACCACTGATCTTTCGCTGCGCGGGAACGTAGTGTTCACCCCCACGCTCTCGGTGCAGGTGTTCAGCCAGCTCTTTTTCGCCAGAGGGCGCTTCCGGGACTTTGCCCTGCACCAGAACCCCGAGACGCTGGCCGCCTTCCCGGACTACCCCAAGCGCAACGACTTCGCGGTGGGCAGCCTCCTCTCCAACATCGTGCTGCGCTGGGAGTATCGCCCCGGTTCGACGCTCTTCGTGGTCTGGTCCCAGAACCGCTCGTCGGACGAGGCCCTGGACCCGCTGAACCGATTCGGACCCTCGCCCTTCGATCAGGTCCCCCGTGATCAGGTGGGGGGCCTCTTTGGCGAGTACCCGACCAACGTGTTCCTCGTCAAGCTGAACTACACGTTCTTGCGCTGACCACGCGGCACGGCGCAGAGCGGTCTGCGTGCGTCAACGAGCTGTAGGCCGGATCGGCTGCCGGGAATGCCCGGTGTGTTGTGTCTGCAGTTGAATACCTACCTCGGATCCTGTAAGATGAATATCTAGGTACGTCTAGGTGCTGTGCGCCAGGTGGGTGGCCAGGGAGATGAGGGTGGATGAGTGGTCAGCACCAGGAGCGCCTTGGGCGCCGTCTCGCTGGGCCGCCCCACACGGCCCCTCTCAAGAGCGCTAGCCATACAGGAGGAGATCATGTTTGTGCAAGAGCACGCAGCGGGTGCATCGCGTCCCCGTGTGATGATCATTGGAGGCGGTTTCGCAGGGCTCGAAGCGGCCAAAGCCTTGCGCGGCACCAGCGCCGACGTAGCGCTGCTCGACCGGAAAAACCACCATGTGTTTCAGCCGCTTCTCTACCAGGTTGCCACCGCTTCGCTCTCGCCCGCCAGCATCAGTGCGCCTATCCGGTCGGCGCTGGCTGGTAAGGCCGAGTGCCAGGTCGTGCTCTCGAACGTGGTGGGTCTCGATGTGGAGCGAAAGCGCGTCCTGGTTGAGGAGGGCTCCGCGCCCTACGACTATCTTATCCTCGCGGTGGGCGTACGGCACGACTACTTCGGGCGCGATGACTGGGAGGTGCATGCGCCGGGTCTGAAGACCATCGAAGACGCGACGGAGATCCGGCGGCGCCTGCTGCTGGCCTTCGAGTCAGCCGAGCACGAAGCCGATGAAGAAGCCAGGCGGGCGGCCTTGACCTTTGCCATCGTGGGAGGCGGGCCCACCGGCGTCGAATTGGCCGGGGCGATCAAGTCGATCGCCAGTCGGACCCTGCCTCGGGAATACCGAAACATCGATACGACCACCGCTCGGGTGATCCTCTTCGAGGGCGGCCCGCGCTTGTTGGCGGCCTTCCCCGAATCGTTGTCGGCTCGGGCCGAGCAGGACCTCCGGAATCTCGGCGTTGAAGTGCACCTCAACGCCCGCGTCACGGCGGTGGACGGAGGGGGCGTCCGGGTGGGGGCGGACTACATCCCGGCCCACAATGTGCTGTGGGCCGCCGGGGTCAAAGCGAGCCCGCTGTTGAATGACCTGGGGGTGCCCCTGGATCGAGCGGGTCGCGTGATCGTAGGCGGCGACCTGTCGGTCCCCGGCCACCCCGGCATCTTTGTCGTCGGCGATGCCGCCTCGTATACGCCTGCGGGGCTCGACCACGCCCTCCCGGGTGTGGCGCAGGTGGCCATGCAGATGGGCCGTCATGTGGGCCAGATCATCCGGGAGGAAGTCCAAACCGGCACGTCGGCGCTTCGCGAGCGCGCCTTCGTCTACAAAGACAAAGGCTCCATGGCCATCATCGGGAAGAACAAGGCTGTGGCGTCCGTTGGCGGTCAGCGTGTGGCCGGCTTTCCGGCGTGGCTCCTGTGGGCTGGTGTGCACATCGCGTTCCTGGTCGGATTCCGAAACCGCGTGCGTGTGCTGTTCGACTGGGTCATCGCCTGGCTGCTGGACAGCCATGACGCCCGGCTGATCATTGGGACCTCGCGCCTGCGCGTCAACACGCCGCAAGGAGCTGGCTTTGTGCTGCAGGGGGATCAGCAGGACGCCTCGGCAGGCCCTGAACGCGCTGACCCATCGGCCGAGGCCTGAACGCGCCCGTTCTGGATCCATGGAGTGATCGGGTTGAGCTGGGAGGCGGGCCTCACCCTTCCAACTCCGTCACCAGATCGATCTCCTGGAGGATCGTTTGCACGCGGAAGCAATCCGCGAAGTCGCTCTCGTAGACGCAGGCGCGGCCTTTGGAGTGGGCCTCCCAGGTGAGCCGTTCTGCCTTCTCCACCGTGCAGCGGATGGCCTTGATGAGCTGATACACGACTTCGTCGAACGTGTGCACGTCGTCGTTGAAGAGGATCACGCGCCAGGGGGTGTCCAGGCGTGTCTCCACCTCTTCGGCGACCGCTACCTCCGTCTCGGGCTCGGCTGTCTCCGCATGCCACCTTGGGCGTGGGTCCATCGTCATGGGGGGCGATCAGGAGGCTGGAGCTGAGACAGGCTCCAGCGTGATCGCGAAGTCCTCCATCACCGGGTTGGCCAGGAGCTGCTCGCAGGCTCTCTGAGCCGTGGCGCGGGCCGCGTCCTCGGTGTCGGCCTGGATCCAGAGTTCGACATATTTCCCAATGCGCACGCGCTCTACCGTCGCAGCGCCGAGTTCATGCAGGGCGTGGTGAGCCGCTTTGCCTTGGGGGTCCAGGATAGAGGGGCGAAGGGTGATTTCGATGCGCGCCTTGAACATACGCCGATGGGCCAGGGAGTGGGGAACGTCTAGGAATCCGGCGAGGCGTCAGGGGCTGGATCGGTGGCCAAGACCGCCTGGATGATGCGGTAGAGGCCGAGCCCGACGCCATGGGCCAGGTATGCGCCCAGAACGATGAGGAGCCCGAACTGTTGCAGTGTGACAAAGAGCACGAGGCCCAGCATGTAGAGGCCGGATTTCAGCCGGTGCTCGCGGATGTAGCGGATGGTAGGCTTCGGGGCCGCATCGAAGCGGACCCGCGAGACCATCAGGACGGCGAGGGTGGCCACGATGGGGATGAGCCAGGACAGGGTGCCCGGCGTAAAGCGGCTGAACGAGGCCGCGTCCTCGACCGTCAGGATGAGGGCCACGATGCCAATGGCTTGCACGGGGATGGGCAACCCTTCGAAGTAGGGCTTCTTCTCCCCGTCGAAGTGAATGTTGAAGCGGGCCAGGCGGATGGCGCCGCACAAGGCCGGCAGGGCCGAGACCACAAGCCCGAGGATGCCGGCCTCGGCCAGGGCGAACTTGTACACCAGGAACGAAGGCGCCACCCCAAACGAGACCACGTCGCTCAGTGAGTCGAGCTGGACGCCGAAGGCGCTGTCGGCGTTGGCCATGCGGGCCACCATGCCGTCCAGCACGTCGAAGAAGCCCGCCATCACGATGAACCAGCAGGCGGCCACAAAGTCGGCCTCGGCCACCTGGATGATGGCCAGGAATCCGCTGAAGAGGTTCATCAGCGTGAAGAACGAGGGCATGGCCACCCGCGAGAGGTGCCGCCGAGACCGCCCGGCCCGCTGGGCGCGGTACGACGCCAGGCGCTCCCGAAAGCGGCGCTGCTTGCGTCCGTGCGTCCGGGGCCGCCGGCGGGGCCGTCGTCGGGGGGGAGAGGGTTCCATCACGAGGCCTCGTGCATGACGGCGCGAGGCGGCGGCGCGTCTGCCGCCGGTGCTGCGGGCAGGCGGCCCAGGATGGTCTCCCCGGCGGTGACGCGGTCTCCCACGCGCACCTGGATCTGCACCTCCGGAGGGACAAGGATGTCCATGCGGGATCCAAACTTGACGAGGCCAAAGCGCTCGCCGGCCTTCAACTGGTCGCCCACGCCTACGTGGTAGACGATGCGCCGAGCCACGGCGCCCGCGATCTGCTTGAACAGGACGGGGGTGCCGCTGGGATGGCGAAGGCCGAGCTGGGAGCGCTCGTTTTTCTCACTGGCCTTGGGGTGCCAGGCCACCAGGTAGTCCCCGGGCACGTACTGATCGAACTCGATCGTGCCCGCTGCCGGCGAGCGGTTGACGTGAACGTTGAGCGGGGAGAGGAAGATAGAGATCTGCTTGGCGCGCCCCTTGAGGTACAAGGGCTCGTCTACCTCCTCCAGGACCACCACCTTGCCGTCGGCGGGGGCGAGTAGCAGGGTGTCGGCCCCGGCTGGGGGGGTACGCTCGGGGTCGCGGAAGAACCAGAGGGTGAGGCCGGGAATCAGCACGGCCAGTGTAGAGAGGGGCCAACGCCCCCACGGAGGCAGCTGCTGACCTAGGTAGGCGAGGAGCGTGCCCAAGCCCAGGGCACCGGCGATCAGGGGGTAGCCTTCACGTGCAAACACAGCGACGAAGAGAAGGTGGACGGGTGAGGATCGGAGCCTCCGAGGAAGGCGCCCTTCGTATACGTGGGGCCCTCCAAACGTTCCAGCCACGGTCAGTTGAGACGTGGATCGCTGGGGAAGTTGGACAGCATGGCGAAGGTGCCGCCCATGCGGCGCAGAGCCTGGCGCCAGATGCCCTCGGGGGGGTCCGAGAAGACGAGGTCCACATCGGCGTCCGTGACGATCCAGCCCTCGTCGTCGATCTCGCCTTGGAGCTGTCCCGGCGACCAGCCGGCGTAGCCCAGAAAGAAGCGTACGGCAGCCGCGGACCCTTCATCGATGGTCACCCGCATGAGCGTCTCAAAGTCGCCGCCCCAGGCCAGGTTCGGCAGGACCTCAATGCTACCTGGCACGCGGGGGCCGAACCGGTGCAGGTAGTGGACGGTGTCCTGCTGGACGGGTCCGCCCAGGGAGAGCGGGGCGGTGTAGCCCGGCAGCTCGTCGATGACCTCGTCCAGCGGGATGGTAAGGGGCTGGTTCAGGATCAGGCCAAAGCTACCCTGGTGACCATGTTCGCAGAGGAGGACGGCCGTACGGTGAAAGTGCGTGTCGGGCAGCATGGGCGGCGCGATCAGCAGGGCACCCGGTGCGGGCTTGAGGGGCGTCAGCATGGCTACCAGAGACCGTTGGGATCAGGACGCCGAGGCGCGGCGGAGGGCGCGGAGCGCGCCGCACCACCAGTCTGCATCGCGGGTGAGCGTGGCCACCGTGACGTCCGAGACGTGCGGCACCAGCCCGATGAGGAGGGGCGGCACATCCGGCCAGCGGTCGTTGAGGATGAGGGTCTCCAGGTCGGCGGCGGCGTGGCGGGCCCACAGCCAGTCGTGGCGTAGCTTCTCGGCCTTCTTCCAGTAGCCCCGCTCATCCCAACTGTCCGCACTGGCATCGATGACCGCGTAGAGGTCGCGCAGGGTGAAGACGAGGAAGGCCGCCATGTCTTGCGCCTCGGCATCGAACGTGGGGCGTTGGGCCAGGAGGCGGATCACTTCCGCGCAGGAGCGAAGGTGGCGACGCCTGCGCTTGGCCGGCGTGTCGCCCGTTTGAATCACACGGCCCATAGGGGAAGAGGAGGGGAAAGTGAGCGGGGCAACATACACGGGGAGAGCGGCTCCGTGGAGGGAGAGCCGCCAGGAAGGTAGCACTTCTCGGGCCCCCTTGCCCATGCTCACTTCACCAGAGACATGGTGCCCGTCCGTACCTGTCCGGCTGTGCTGAGGCGGTAGAGGTACAGGCCACTGGTCCAGGCCGCGGCGTCGACGGTGACGGTATGGGTACCGGCGGCGCGGACGCCATCGACGAGCACCGCCACTTCACGCCCCAGGAGGTCATAGACGGCCAGGCGAACGGGCGCGCTGGCGGGCAGGTCGAAGCTCAGCGTGGTGGAGGGGTTGAACGGGTTCGGGTAGGCGGCCCGAAGCACCACCTCGGTGGGCACGTCCAGGGTGGGGGTGTTGCTGACGTTGGTGGCCACCAGGAAGTCCGCGCGGACGGGCACGATGCGGTTGGTGAGGCTGTTGTCGCCCAGGTTGAGGCTCCACATGGGCCGCCACGCATTTTGGCTGGAGACAAACAGGTAGCTGCGGTTCTCCGGCGTGTAGCTGGCCATGGGGTAGACCAAGCCGTTGGTGTCGCCGGCTTCGTTGACGGCGCCGAGGTAAATCGTGGCCGGCAGGTTCACGTTGGCGGCCTCATCCGAGATGTCGGCTTCGAAGAAGCGCACCTGGGTGTCTGTGGTGAGCACCGGTTGGTAGCCACGGGTGTCGGTGACGCGCGTCCGCAGGAGCTCGGCACCAGGGCCTCCATCGGCGGCCTCGTCCCAGACCACGAGGTCGAACGAGCGCTCGGCGGTCTCGGCCGGCCCGCCTCCAAACTGGCTGAAGAAGTAGAGCGGAAGCCGTACGGTGCCGAGGCGACCTGAGGCCGGTACCTCGAAGCGCGTGGCGTAGCCTACGTTGGCGCCCTGCGTGAGCCCGAAGGACGAGGGTGTGACCAAGATCCCATCGTCGTACGAGACCGGGGCCAACGTGAAGCTGCCCTCGCTGGTCCACGAGGCTTCGTAGAGCAGACTAATCGGGGTCGCATCCGGGTTTTGATGGGCCAGGATGAGGGTCACCTCATCGTAAGACCCACTGAGCGTTTGTCCGTTGGGGCCAAGGACACCGTCCTGCACCGTGGTGATGCCGTCTCGTGTGAGGACCAGGCGCACCCGGATGTTAGCCTCACCACCGGGCGTAGTGGACCGGGTGATGTAGGTGAAGTCGGTCACGTTGACCCAGGACAGGTAGGAGGCGCCACCGGCCAAGACGACCAGGCTTTGACGAGGCGTGGACGCCTCGGCGCGGCCGTCGGCCACGCGGCGCGCGGCAGCGCGGAAGGTGGCGCGCTGTGGGGTGCTGTAGCTGAACCGAGGGTCCGCCGAGAGGCCGTTGACGTAGTTGGCCGTGTGGAAGTCCAGCAAGACGTCGCCCAGTGTCAGGTTCTGCTGTCCGAGCACGGCGTTGTAGCTGCTGGTGCCTACGCGGGTGTCTCGGGTGAGGAGGCCGGTACGATCGGGCCCGAGGCGTTCAGCGAGGTAGGTGGTGAAGAGGCCAGCGCGCTGGTAGTCCGCGAACACGTTGGCGTTGCTGTTACCCGACCAGCGAAGGAGGGGCACGTTGGCTCCAGGGGCTGGGTTGCCCAGGTACGTAATGGTGCGACCTGGGAAGCCATGCAGGACTTCCGACCATTCCGAGAGGCCTTCGTCGACGAACGTGAGCTCGGCTCGGTCATAGGCGAGGCGGATCAGGTGCTGGTACTCGTGGGCGGCGGTGGCGAGGAGGCCAGTGAGGCTGCGGCGGGTGCCGTCGTCGCTGATCACGGCCGGCTGGGTGTCCAGGTAGAGCACGTCGCGGTTGTTGCCACGTCCACCGGGGGCGTCTTCGGGATCTACAAAGCCGGCCACGAAGCCTTCGCCGGGCGCACGGCCGTCGCGGATGTCCAGCACGAGCACATCGGCTTTGTCCGAGGCGGCCCGGGGCGGAAGGCCAAAGACCTCCTCCATGCTCTCGATGAGGCCCAGGGTCGGGTTGATGCTGCCGCTGGGGAGTTGCTCCTCCAGGGTGGCGCGGATCTGTTCGACCTCGTTGTCCAGTACGATCCCGTTGGTGAGCTCCGCCGTCTCTATCCAGAGGCGAAAGCGGGTGCCCTCCGCTTTGAGGGTGAAATTGATGTTGTCCGTGCGATAGATGTTCTGGGTGTCCAGGTCACGCACCTTGAACACCCGCGTCTCGTTGAGCTGGTAGGTGATCTGGGGCACTGCGGGGGCTGCGTTCAGCGTGGCCCGCTGGGCCTGGAACTGAGCCAGCACGGCCTGCGAGGCCGGTTGAGCGATCAGCACGCCGGTCGCATCGATGATCGGTGGGGAATCGAAGGCCTCCACAGGCGTGAGCGCCTGGGACCAGGCTGAGGTGAGCGGGAGGACAGCGAGGATGGCCACGAAGAGAAGACGGATCCGCATCGAACTGAAGGCTAGTCAAGAGTCACAATCAGAGGGCTGCGCACACAGGGAGCAAGAAGTGAGCCTGATGCGGAGCCGGGGGGCTCATTCATCGTACACGCGAGGGCTACCCGATACCTATTCCTTCACCTCTTCCGTGCACGTGCCCATGCCTACGAACAACCTTCGGCATAGATTCCTTTTGGTCCTCCTGGGTGCGCTTCTGGGCGCGGGGTGTGCAGGATCTGGCGAGGCGATGCGGGACGCCCCCGTCACCGCCGAGGGTCGGATCACGGTGCGCGGCAACGCCCCGTTCACCGCAGTCATGCTGGAAACCGACCAGCGCAACCTGTATGTCCTCGAGGCGGACGCCCGTGCCCTCTCAGCGCTACAGACGGCCGGCCGCGCCACCATCACCGGCCACGTCTACACCGACATCTGGAACGGCCGCCCCCACGCCCACCTCCGCGTGACCGCCTGGGCCCCCACCCCCTAGAGACACCCCGGCGGGGCGTCTCGCCGGCACATCCGAGGCTCAGCGCGCTCCCAGAGACGCCCCGGCGGGGCGTCTCGACGCTGCCGCCCTCCCCCGGGCATGCCGTCCCCGGCCCGTGGCGCCGCACCTCCGCTGGCTCATCCTCGGCGCAGCGGGATGACGCCTGCGGCGCCCAGCGCTCCCACGAATCCCAGCAGCAGCCCGCCCTCGATCCACCAGACCTGGAGGGCGGAGAGGGCGGTCCAGGCCCCCATCAGCAAGGCGGCCAGGACGAAGGCGCCCAGCACGCGGGGCCACTCGTACGGCACCGGGTAGAAGCGGCGGACGATGGCCCACAGCATCACCGCCATCGTGGCATAGGCCAGGGTGGTGGCCCAGGCGGCGGCCACCATGCCATAGTGGGGCACCAGCAGAGCGTTGACGGTCACCGCCACCACGCTGCCCACCAGGGTGCAGTGCACGAAATACTTGGTCTTCTCCTCCAGGTAGGCACCCGCCGCGAAGGTGTAGTACCAGCCCTGGAAGACGTACGCCAGCAGCGCCACCGGCACGATCACCAGCCCCGGCCAGTAGGCCTCGGCGATGAGGCGGCGTCCGCCTGGCAGCGGCAGCGCCACCAACTCCTGGGCGAAGAACGACACGCCGAGCCACACCAACAGGCTGGCCGCCGTGAGCAGGGTGAAGACCCGGGCGAAGAGCTGCGGCGCATCGGCATCGCGGGCGCGCTGGAGGAAAAACGGCTGCCAGGCGTAGCGAAACATCTGGACCACCAGCATCATGAGGGCGGCCAGCTTCATGCCGCCCCCGAAAAGGCCCACCACGTACTCGCTATACGCGTCGGGCTGCGCAGCGCCCGCGGCACGGGGATAGAGCGTCTCGATGCGCGCGGGGTCCATCCGGCTGAGGAAGAAGATGTTGACGCGGTCTGACACGGCGTAGCCCAGCCCGCCGGGCAAGAACGGCAGCCCGAAGGCCAGCAGCGTCCGCCACAGGGCGCCGTCGAAGCGTGGACGCAGGTAGCGCACGTAGGTGGGCGCCACCAGCAGCAGGGTCGTGGCTGAGCTGGCCACGTTGGCGATGAACACCGCCTCCACGCCCATCCCTTGCCCCAAGATCAGCCAAATGTTGACGGCCACGTTGACCACGATGCCGCCCAGCCGGGCCAGCGCGAAGGCCAGGGGTCGGCTGGCCAGGCGCAGCGCCGCCAGCGGCAGCGCCGCGAGGGCGTCCAGCGTCAGGATGACGGCCACATAGTAGAACAGGTACGTCCACACGCTCGGCAGGTCCATCAAGGCGGCAAACGGACCGCGCAGCGCCACCAGCAGCAGCGAGAGCACCGCCGATGAGGCCAGGAGCGAGGCCAGCGCCGTGCTGAACACCCGTTGGCGGTCCACCTCCGTCTCAGCCTCGGCGGCGTACTTGAGGTAGGCGGACTCCATCCCGTACTGGTACACGATGTTCAAGAAGATGAACGCCGCATACACGATGGAGACGATGCCGTACTCGTCCGGCGTGAAGACCTGCGTGTAGAACGGAAACAGCAGGAACGTCAGCAGGCGGCCCAGGATGTTCGAGACGCCGTAGATGGCCGTCTCCGAGGCCAGCTGCCGGAGGCGACCCGCAAAGCTCATCGGGCCACCCGCCGCCGGCGCTTGAAGGGGATGATGAGCCCGTCCATGAACAGGTGGCTGAAGTAGCCTACCACGGCGGCTCCGTAGAACGGCAGCCCGGCCAGGGGACGGTCCGGGTAGAACAGAAACGGCAGCACCACCAGCGGCGAGGGCACCAACAGCATGGCCCACCACGTGTGCGTCCACCCCCGGTGCTTGCCGATGACCGGCAGGATGGCGAACAGCCCCAGGTAGGCCGCCTCCTCAAACCGCCGCGACACGATCAGCGCCACGTCGATCAGGAAGAAGAGCGTGTAGAAGATGTTCTGCCCCACGGAGTTGGTGTCCACGTCGGGCCAGAGGCCAAACATGAGGCAGAGGCCGAATAGCGCCAGCGGGTAGGCCACCAGCTCCAGCAGCGAAAACTGCTGATAGGCCGCGTCCACCACAAACACGTAGGCCAGCGCTGCAAAGTAGAACACGAAGAAGACGGAGGCCCCGCCGATGTGCCCTCGGTATCCAGCCATGGGATCAGGCGCTCTGGTGGTCGAGAAAGAAACGTACGGCCAGGTGGTACCCGGCCCGGCCCAGGCCGCTGATCTGCCCCACGCACACCGGTGCCAGGAGCGACGTGTGGCGGAAGGCCTCGCGGGCATGTACGTTGGACAGGTGCACCTCTACCACGTGGAGCCCGGTCCCCGCGATGGCATCCCTCAGGGCCACCGAGGTGTGGGTGTAAGCCCCCGGGTTGAACACGACGCCGTCCACGCCCTCCGCGTGCGCCGCGTGCAGCCGGTCGATGAGCACGCCCTCGTGATTGCTCTGGAAGAAGGACAGCGTGTGCTCGGGGAAGGCGTCGCGCAGTGCGGCCTCCAGGTCGGCCAGCGTCCCAGCGCCGTACACGGCGGGCTCGCGGGTGCCCAGGAGGTTGAGGTTGGGGCCGTTCAGGATGAGGAGGTGCATGCGGAGCGGGGCGTCTAGGCTCGGAGGGCGTCCAGGGCGGTCCAGAAGTCGGGGAACGAGACCTTGGCGCAGTCGGCCTCGCGGACGGTGGTGGTGCCGCGCGCCACCAGGCCCGCCACCCCGGAGGCCATGGCGATGCGGTGGTCGTCAAAGCTCTCCACGGTGGCGCCCCGAAGCGGCCGTCCGCCCTCGATGGCGAGGCCGTCGTCGAACTCCTCCACGCGGGCGCCGAGGGCGCGTAGGTTGGTGGCGATGGCTGCGATGCGGTCCGTCTCTTTGACACGCAGCTCGGCGGCGTCGCGGATTTCGGTGCGGCCGGTGGCGCAGGCGGCGGCCACGGCCAGGATGGGAATCTCGTCGATCAGGTTGGGCACGAGCGCCCCACCCACGGAGACGCCCTCCAGGTCGGCGCTGTGCACGGTGAGGTCGGCCACGGGCTCGCCGCCTTCGTCGCGCTCGTTGTGGATGTCGATGTCGGCGCCCATGGTACGGAGCACATCGAGCAGGGCGCTGCGGGTGGGGTTGAGGCCGCAGCCTGGGAGGTAGATCTCGCTGTTTGGCACGATGGTCCCCGCCACGAGGAAGAAGGCCGCCGCCGAGAAATCGCCGGGGATCACCCAGGTCTGGGCGAGGATGCGGTGCCCGTGCGTCACGGTGATGTGGCGCTGCCCGCCCATCTCCAGCACGTCTAGCCCTAGCATGCGCTCGGTATGATCACGCGAGGGCAGCGTCTCCACGACGGTCGTCTCGCCCTGGGCGTAGAGGCCGGCCAGCAGGGTGCAGGACTTGACCTGGGCCGAGGCCATGGGGAGTGTGTACGTGGTGCCCTGGAGCGTGCGGCCGCCACGGATGTAGAGCGGCGCGTGGCCGTCCGTCATCTCCACAAGCCCGCCGAGTGCACTCACAGGGTCCGCGATGCGCTGCATGGGCCGCGCGCTGAGCGAGGCGTCGCCGATGAGGGTGGTGTCGAAGGCTTGGCCCGCCAGGATGCCGGCCATCAGGCGCATGGTGGTGCCGGAGTTGCCGCAGTCCAGCGGGGCAGTGGGCGCCTGAAGGCCATCGAGGCCACGCCCGTCTACCTGCAACGTACCGTTGGGCTGCGGGGTGATGGTCACGCCGAGGCCGCGCAGACAGGCGAGGGTGGACTGGGGGTCGGCGGAGTCCGGGTAGTGAACGAGCGTTGAGGGCCCGTCGGACAGGGCGGCCAGCAGGGCAGACCGGTGGGAGATCGACTTGTCCGAGGGAAGATCCACCGACCCGTTGAGCCGGTCGGCGGTGCGGATCTTGGCGTCCATGCAGGGAAGAGAAAGGCGGGCTGAGGAGGGCAACGGCGCCCCAAGAAACGCCGTCAGGGGCCCACGTGCAACGCTGCGGAGGCGCCGAGGGTCTCAACCGGACCTTCAAGGCGTTATTCAGGGCCTGCAAGCCCGGCTCGGTCTGGGGGCTCACCAGTCGATGACCGTGTAGAGGCGGCGCATGGAGCCGCTGAGCAAGGGCATGAACGCCCGGCCTTCCGTATGCGGGGGGCAGGGTTACGTCAGGGCCGCCTGGGCGACCTCCCCCATCCGGTCCAGGGGCGCCGCCTCCCACGCGGTCTCCAGCCGGGCCTCTGCGTCGGGGGCCGCGAGGTCGTCCACCGTGAGGCGGCACAGCGTGAGGAGGGTCTGTGCCTCGGCCTTGCGGTCTACGAGGGGGTGGCGCCGGCTGAAGGCCTCCAGCGCCTGCGCGGCGGCGTGGGTGAGGGCCTGAAGCCGCACGAAGGCCGCGTCAGGGAGGTCGCCTCGGTAGTTTTGGAGGCGACCGCCCTCGCGGTAGGCGGGGAAGTGCTCCAGGCCCATGAAGCGCAGGAAGACCTGGGCCGAGAAGTGGCCCTGGGCGGCCACGAGCCCCATGTAGTCGGCAATCAGCTCGTCCAGCACGTTGCTCTGCATCACCCCGAAGACGCGGCGCGTGAAGTAGTGCGCGCACTCGTGTTCGCGGCGGATGATGAGGGACTGCGCCCGCCAAGCTGCTTCGCTGAGCCCGAGGGCGGCGGCGGGGACGGCGCTGTAGGGGCCATCGCTCAGCAGGATGAACCGGTCTTGGTAGCGGTGCTTGTGGGGGATGAGGCGCTTGAAGGCCACGCTCCATGGCTCCGAGGGACCGGCCGCAGCCCACGCGGCCCGGTAGCGGCGGATGCGATCCCAGTTGTTGTATCCCGCCACCATGGCCGCGCCCTGCGACGCCGGGATCGGGGCGGGTTCGTTGCGTCGGGTGAGGGCGCGCACCAGCGTCTCGAAGTCCGGACGGTGCGTGGCAATCAGCAGCGGGATGCGGCCCGCCACGGCCGGGTGCAGCTCGAGGCGCAGAGCCTCCGGCTGCTCCAAGGCCAGGCCACCCGCCACGGGGGCCGCAGGCCAGACGCCCTGGCGCGTGGCCTGGCGGTAGGCTTCGGTCTGGCTGATCCCCGCCTCGATGGGGAAGCAAAGCTGCACGAGCCGAGTCCGCAGCGTCTCGAACACGCCGTGCGTCCGGGCGTCCTCAGCGTAGGCGGCCCACGTGGCCACGAACGGCTCGTCTGAGGCTTCAAACGACGCTCTGCTGAAATCGAACGGGTTCGTGTTGTACGTGGTGAGGCTGTCCATCAGGGGAGTGGGGGGAGGTGGCTGGAGGCTGTTGCAGACGTCCGTGTGCCTGGCGAGGTCGAGCGAACGGAGACTCAGCAAGGCGCCCGAGCAGCTGTAGCCAGAGCTACGGCGCTGCCGGGCCGCGCTGCCGAGCGTTCGTGCAGCCGATCACAGCCCTAGTGCTGTGTCAGGCCATATCTGATAGCCTCTGCGTGGCCTGGAGGCGGCTGCACAGCGTTGGCCTCGTCGCCCGATGCACAGGCATCGCGCTCCTCGGCCGCCTGGCTCAGCCACCCCCAGACGCACGCATCGATCTATCGACTATTACCTGACACAGCACTAGGGCAGGGCTGGGGTCAACGCAGCCGTGGTGAGCGGCTTGGCATCGGTCTCTCCGGTGAGTAGGGCCGGGGTCTCCTGCATGAAGATGAACCGCTGGTCACGGACGACCACCGTGAGGAGGGATTTACCATGCACCTCGCCACGCTCGTCGAAGCCAAACGTGCCGGTCACCCCGTTCCAGGCCTCGGCGCTACGCAGGGCCTCCGCGATGGCGTCCGGCGCGGCCGAGTCCGCCTCTTGCATGGCGCGGGCCAGAAGCCAGACCGCCTCGTAGCCTCGGGCGGCCCATGAGTCAGGCCGAATCCCATAGGCGGTGCTGAACACCTCGTTGAACTGCTGCACCTCTGGCCTCGGGTTGTCCGGGTGGAAGATCGAGGCCACCACGAGGCCCTCGGCCGCTGGGCCGGCACTCTCAATCAGGCTTTGCGTGTCGAGGGCATCCCCGCCGAACATGCTGGCGTCGATGCCTGCCGCCCGGACGTGCTTGACGAAGTACCCGGCCTCGGGCGCCATGCCAGCGAGGAAGATGGCATCGAACCGGCGATCCTTCCATTCGTCGATGATCCGATCGAAGCTGACGCGGGTGTCGCGCACGGCCGAGTCGTAGGCCTGACGGTCCACGATGTGGACGCCCGCTTCGATGGCGCGGCGCTCGAACGCATTGGCCAGGCCCAGGCCGTAGGCGTTGCGGACGTACGCGATGGCCACGTTGGTGTAGCCTTTTGAGACGGCGTAGTCCACCATCTGCTGCCCGATCATAACGTCGTTGTTGACGCTTCGGAAGATGCGGCGGTAGCCTTTCTCGGTCAGCTCTGGGGTGGTGGAGGCCGGGGTGAGCATCACCAGGCCGGCGGCTTCATAGGTGCCGGCGGCGGGGAGGGTGACGTGCGAGTTCAGGTGGCCGATCACCGCCACCACGTCGGGGTTGTTGGCCAGGCGCTGGGCCACGAGGCGCCCTTCGTTGACCGATTCGCGGTCGTCTTCGCGGACCAGCTCGATCGGCCGACCCTGGATGCCGCCGGCCTCATTGACTTCCCGGACGGCCAGTTCAAGGCCTTCCCAGTAGTAGCCGCTTGTGCGGGCTTCCCAGGGCCAGGCGGCCCCGATGAGGATAGGGCCGTCGCTTTGGGCGATGCGTTGGGCCCGTTGTTCGGCGGGGTCTTGGGGTCCACCGCACGCGGCCAGCACGCCCAGGAGCCCAGTCAGGGCCAGAGCGGTCCATCTTGTGTGTGTCCGTTGCGTCATCATGGCTGTAGGAGGGTTGAAGTCGATGGGGGTGGGGAGAGGAGGGGAGAGTCCCGGTCATTCGATCTGGCGCTGGACCAGCTCGCCGAAGAGGCCACCCTCGGCCAGCAGCTCCTCGTACGAGCCGCTCTGGGCGACCTGCCCGCGATCAATCACGTAGATCCGGTCGGCCTGCTGGATGGTGCTCAGGCGATGCGCCACGACGATGCGCGTGGCCTGCAGGCGCTCCAGGCTCTCCGAGACGATGGCTTGCGTCCGGTTGTCGAGGGCGCTGGTGGCTTCGTCGAAGAACAGGATGCGCGGCTTGCCCACGATGGCTCGGGCGATCATCAGGCGTTGCCGCTGTCCCCCGGAGAGCGTCGTCCCGCCCTCACTGACCACGGTGTGCATGCCCATGGGCATCGTCTTGATGTCGTCGTCCAGGCCAGCCATACGGGCCGCTTCCCAGGCGTCGTCCATGGTGGCCATGGACGAGCCCGTGATGTTGGTGAAGAGGTCGCCGGACATCAGCCGTCCGTCCTGGAGGACCACGCCGATCTGACGGCGCACGGACTGCACATCGAGCCCGGACAGCTCCTGGCCGTCGTAGTAGACTGCTCCCCCTTCGGGTTCTTCGAAGCCAAGCAGGACGCGGAGCACCGTCGATTTACCCGAGCCAGAGGGGCCCACAAGCGCGATGAACTCACCAGGCTTGGCTTCGATGGAGACATCGCGCAAGATCATCGGGGCCTCCGGGTTGTAGCGGAAGGCCAGGTGCTGCACCTCGATGGCGCCCGAGAGCTCGCCGGGATGAGCCTTGGTGCCGTCCACCTCCGGCAAAGCCTGCAAGATGGGCTTGGCCTGTTCGTAGATCGGGACAGCCATCAGGATGGCCACGAACGCGCCGGTCATCGAGAGCACATGGCTGGTGAACGTGGCGAGGGCGGCGTTGAACGCGATGAAGTCGCCGGTGGCCAGGGCCAGGTCCTCGCGCAGCATGATCGCGGAGAAGATGACCATGAGGCTCACCACGGGGAAGGCGGCGTTGAACGTCGCCAAGAAGTTGCCCACGCGTCGCGCCTTGAATTGCAGGGTCCGCTGATCGGCGAAGGTCTCAGCCCAGCGTTCAAGCGCCTTGGTTTCGGCTCCGGCCACGCGCAGCTTCATGATGCCGGTGATGATCTGGAGCACCATCCCTGACAGCTTCGACTGCAAGGCAGAAACCTGGCGTTGGTGCCGGAGCTGAAGGTAGCTGGCCAGGAGCATGGCCCCCAGGGCCACCGCGGTGAGGGCACAGGCCCAGAGCGCCAGCTGCACGTCATAGTAGAAGAGCAGCCCCAGGTGGAAGACCGAGAAGACCCCGGCCAGCAGCGAGGTGATGGTGGCGCCCGAGAGCATCTGTCGGATCTGACTGATGCCGCCGGCCCGCACGGCCAGACCGCCTGCGCTGAACTGCCGGAAGAACGAGGTGGGCAGTTTCAGGAGCCGATCCCAGACGGCCGCTTGGACCGTTGCGTCCATCTTGGTCTCGAGCCGGAGGATCGAGAGCCCGCGCACCAGTTCGAACAGCCCGACGGCCACCGCACTGGCGATGAGGGCAAAGACGATCGCCACAAGCTGTCCCCGTTCGGCTTCGGGGATGACGGTGTTGAAGATGACGCCGGTCATGATCGGCGTGATCATCCCCAGGAGGCCGCCCGCGAGACCCATCAGCATCACCATGAACAGGTCGCTTCGGCTCTCTTGGATGCCGAACTTGAAGACGTCGAGCGCCGTCAGCGGGGTCTCGGCAAAGGGACGGTAGAGGGCGTACCCGAACGGCTGGAGCGACTCGGCCACGGCCTCGTCAACGGGGGTCTCCCGGCCGGTCGTGGGGTCGTGCATGGAGTAGTGAATACGGGTGCGCCGGTGTCTCGGCAGCAGAGCCACCGGGATGCGCTCATCGTTGTGGGTGAGGAGGCCGATGAGGGGGCCGTGGTCATGCCGCCACCACGCGCCCGCCAGCACCACCCGCCGCGTGCGGATGCGTGAGATCCGGGCGATCTCGGCCAGGCGGTCTCGTTCGCGGCGGGCACGGACCGGGGGCGCTTGGATCTCGATGTTCCGTGCGGCGCCCACCAGGCGCATGGCCGCAAGCAAGGGGTCGTCTGCTGAGACCGGGGGCACGGGGCGAGGGATCATCACCGACGCCAAGCGCTCGAACGCTCCAGCGATCGCATCCTGACTGGCGGCGAGTCGCCGATGCAGGCGTACCCGCTCGGCGGTACGTTGCTGTTGGTGATGCTCGATCAGCACGGTGAGCAAGGCCGCGTGGAAGGAGGCGAGGTCCGCCCGGGTCTGGCCTGCCGCCAGGCGGTCCTGCGTGCTGAACACCGACCCTTGGCAGACGCCACGAGCCTGCAGCACACAGTCCTCCTCCACAGGCCAGGCCACCGGACTGGCGTGCAGCACGGCCATGTCGGCATGGCGCAGCGTGGCCGCTCCCTCGTCAAGCTGCAGCCAGACCCAGCCACGGGGAGGGAGCAGGCACGCACCGTCCTGAACCAGCACGGAGGTCCCCGGCGTGAGGGCCTCGTAGTCGCGCGGGCCGGGGCGGTCACCGAGGATACCCACGGTGAGCCCCCGCAGCCACCGCTCGACGGCCTCGCCGAGGGTAGCGGCCTGCTCTTGGCTCCAGCGCGCGGCCGCCGTCCAGTCGGCGTCGCAGAAGACCAGTTCGGTGTTCATGCCCGTCACGACGAGGAGCCCGACCCCGTTGGGGGCGGCTTCAGGCAGCCCGGGGAGGAGCCCACCGCCCTCAAGGCGGCAGAGGTGGCGCCGGCGCGAGACCGGCTGCCCCGCCTCCAGGCTCACCGCAAAGACATCGGCGTAGCCTGTGTGTATCCACCAGGCACCTGACAGCCCGGTGAGCAGGAACGGCGGCGGACTCACCTGGACGGGGGCGTTCGCAAAAGCGTCAATCGGGGAATAGACAGGGTGGTCCATGGTGTGGGGAGGTTAGTCGGTGACGGCTTCGTCGGAACCGGCGCCGCGATGTCGTGAGCGGTGCAGGGCGCGTCAGTAGCTTTTGATGAGGTCGGCATAGGGGCCACCCTCGGCCAGCATGGCGTCGTGCGTGCCCCGCTGGACCACCCGGCCACGGTGAAGCACGATGATCTCGTCGCAGTCGCGGATCGTGCTCAGCCGGTGGGCCACGATGAGGCACGTGCAGGCGCGGCGGCGCAGGTGGCGGTCGATGAGCAGCTCGGTGTTGGCGTCGAGCGCGCTCGTGGCCTCATCCAGGACCAGGATGCTTGGGTCGCCGGCGAGGGCGCGGGCGATTTCGAGGCGTTGGCGTTGGCCGCCACTGAAATTGCGTCCGCTCTCCTCCACGAAGCTGTGGTAGCCGCTTGGACGTGCCGAGAGGACGTCGTGGATCTCGGCATCCTTCGCGGCCTGGATCATGGCTGCCTCGGGGATCGTGTCATCCCACAGCGTCAGGTTGTCGCGGATGGAGCCTTCGAAGAGGAAGATCTCTTGGTCGACGGTGGCGAACGAGTTGGTGAGCACCGCCTGTGGCAATGCCTCGCGCGGGATGCCGTCGAACAGAATCTGCCCAGACCACGGCTCGAAGAGGCCGCACACCAGCTTGGCCACGGTGGATTTCCCCGACCCGGAGCCTCCCACGAGCGCTACGCGCATGCCGGGCTCCAGCTTCAGGCTGAAGTTCTCGATGAAGGGCTTTTCGAGGCGGCTGTAGCCAAAGGTGAGGTCGCGGATCTCCAGGTGCCCCTCCAGTTTGGCGGGGAGGCCCTCGGCCTGGGGGCCCAGCCCCTCGATCTGGGCGGGCCGCTCCGGCGCGTAGCGGAGCACATCGTCGATGCGCGCCATGTCGCCCTCGACCTCTTGGTACCGGCTCCCCATGGACACGAGGCTGTTCACGGGCCCAATGAAGCTGAGCATCAGCGCTTGGAAGGCCACCAGCATCCCCATGCTCATCGCCCCATCCATGATGCGGATGGCTCCCAGCCCCAGGATGACCGCCACGTTGAGCGACAGCAGGAACGGGGGGATGAGGGTGAGTGCTTGCGAGTAGAGGCCGAGCTGCTGCCTGGCGTTGACGGTCTTGGCATGGTAGCCGGCCCATCGCGTGAAAAAGTCCGACTCCGCCCCGCTCGCTTTGAGCGTCTCGATCGTTTGCAGCCCACCCATCGCCGCCCCCATCAGCTTGCCGGTCTCCTGGAGGAGCCGCATGTTGGCGTCTTTACGGCGCCGAGCGACCCACTTGAGCACCAGCATGTTGATCCCCGCGATCGACACCCCGACGAGCGTGAGCACCACGTCGTACTGCACCATCAGCACGGCGTAGAACACGACCATCAGCGCGCTGAGGAGCGTCGTAGCCAGCTCTGAAGAGAGCACCCGGGCCACGTTGTCGTTGATCGCCACCCGGGAGCCGATCTCGCCGCCGTAGCGCTGCGTGAAAAACTGAAACGGCAGCCGCAGCACGTGCCAGAAAAACGCCCCCGACGTAGAGGCCGCCAGCTTGGTCTCGAGGCGCAGCAGGGCCGACTGCTGCAGGTACGTGAGCGCGGCCATCACCAGGGCGGCCAGGCCCATGCCCACCAGGAGGGGACGCAGCCACGTATCCAGACCTCGGATCAGGATGTCGTCGACGAACACCTTCGAGAACGTGGGCACGATCAGGCCCGGGATGACGAGGGCAAGGCCCGCCAGAAACACGTACAGCACCGCCTCGTGAGAGCCAGCGATGCGTCGTTTGAGCGCGTGCCAGAGGCTGGGCTTGCGGCCGCCCTTCTCGAAGGCTTCGCCGGGCTCGAACGTGAGCACTACGCCGGTGAAGGCCTCGTCGAACTCCTGCTCCGTGACGGTGCGTGGCCCCACCGCTGGGTCGTTCAGGTACGCCAGGCCCTTCTTGAAGCCCTCCAGCACCACGAAGTGGTTGAAGTTCCAATGCACGATCATCGGGCCCTGGGTGGTTTTCAGGCGGCTTGGCTCGCGCTTGTAGCCCTTGGCCACCAGCCCATACGAGCGGGCGGCCTTCACGATATTGCTGGCCTTGCTGCCGTCGCGATTCACCCCGCAGGCGGCCCGCAGTTCTTCGAGCGGCACGATGCGGCCGTGATACGCCAGCACCTTCGCCAAGGCGGCCGCGCCGCACTCGACCGCTTCCATCTGGAGGACGGTCGGCGTCTTGACGCGCTTTGCCACGGTTGACGCGGCCTTGCTGCGGGACGGCCGCAGGTGGCGGAACCAGGACGTAGGAGAGGGCTGTGCGATCGTGCTCATTGTAAATCCCGAAATCGGTCTCAGTCACCGGGCAGACAGCGCCGGTCATGGGACGGTCAGGTGGTCATGCCGAGGAACTTCCTCAGGAACGGCAGCACCAGTTCAGCTGGGCGGCGCTCCTCCACGATGATGGTGGCGGAGGCGATGGTGCCACTCTGGATCTGCTGGTCCGGGCCGGTAGAGGACGACCACTTGAAGCCGCTCACCGTGGAGGGATCGAGCTCCAGGCTGGCGTAGGTTTCGTAGGGGGCCCCGCCGTCAGACATCACCCGCACGAGTTGCTGGTTCTTCAAGACGCGGGCCATCCCCTCTGGCGTGGCAGGGAAATCGGACACCTGGGTGACTCGAGCCTGCATCGACCCATGCTCCTCGCGCCGCACCGTGGTTGGCGAGACCTGCACCCGCATCCCGGGCTTGATGCGTTTGCCATCTTGCGATGGGATGTAGAGGACCGCTTCCAGGTTTTGCACATCGTCTCCGATGCGATCGAGCCGCATGATCGGTCGGCCTTGGCCCACCAGGCTGCCGACCTCGGCCATCACCTCCAGGATGCGCCCGGTGTAGGGGCTCGTGACCTGCGTAGCCAGGTCAAGCTGGTCGGTGAGCTGCGCGATCTCTTGCTCCAGCTCGCTGATCTGCATGCGGCTGGCCAGCAGGTCCTGGCGGCGCTGATTGTCCTGGGAGAGCAGACGGATAGACAGCTGCTTGCGCTCGCTGCGGAGATCCTCGGCCCGCTCCTGGGTGCTCTGGAGCTGCTGCCGTGTGGTCAGAACAGCTTGCCGCGTGATCAGGCCCTGCTCGTACAAGGCCTCTTGGTTGACGATTTTCTCTTGGAGCCAGTCCATCTGCTCTTCGGCGCCTGCGATGGCCTGGTCGAGGTTGGCGTCCTGCTGCGCGGTTAGCGCGGCCTGCAGCTGGGCGTCCTCGGAGCCAAACGCTTGGAGCTGACGGTGTCGATCCTGCAGATCGTCTAGGCGGAGCCGTGCTTGCTTGAGCTGGTCCACGAGCTGCGGCTGATCGATCCGCGCGATCACCTGGCCCTCGCGAACCACGTCGCCCGGGCGCACCGAGATGTCGGTGAGTGGCCCTGAGCCCAGTGGGACGATATCATACACGCCGCCTGTTTTGATGAGGACCCCCATCGCCTGCACCCGGGTGGGCACGCTGCCGGCAAAGCCCCACGCCACGGCCAGGCCCAGCAGTCCGCACAGCGTGAGGAGGGCCACCCACGTGTGGGCGGACGTCACGCGCATGAGTTGATCGAGTTGTTCCGGTGATGAGAGCCGCTCGACGGATGCGTTTCGGAAGACGCGGTTTGGCATGAGCTTGGTATATGGTGTGTGGGGAGAGCGGGCACAGCGAACGAGGGGCTCGAGCAGGCGCCGTGCTAGAACCTGAAGGTGGTGAGGGCCTGGGCCTGCTCCTTGGCGTCGGCACCGCGCACGGGGAGGGTGCCGGTTTCGAAGCTGAGGCGGGCGAGGGCCTGGGCGTAGCTGGCGTGTGCGCTGATTTCGGCGAGTAACGCGCTGGTGAGCCGGTCCTCGACGAGCGTGACATCGAAGAGGGTCGACATCCCTAGCCGTAGCTTCTGCTGCTCGTTGTCCAACGCGCGCTGATACAGGCGGACGGCCTCCCGGGCCTTGCTGAGTTGCTGGGCACTGGTCTGCAAGGCGTCATAGGCGATGGCCACGCCGGCGCTGACCTGCTGTCGCTGTTCCTCCAAGGCTAGCTCTTGCTGACGGAGGCGGGCCTCGTAGCGGGCGTACTGACCGCGCGCGGCGCTGTTACCAAAGGCCCAGTCATAGACCAACGAGACGCTCCCGCTGGGTCCTCCCACTTGGTGTGGAGCCAGCGTGGTGGCGACGTCCAAGTTGCCCTCGTGCTGGCCCGCGTATCCGATGTCGAACTGAAGGTCCAGCCGCGGGCGCTGCTCGCGTCGGCTGGCCTCAAGGAGCACGACGGCGGCTTGTTGCTGGGCCTGGGCCTGCTGCAGGTCTGCCCGGCGGTGCTGCGCCCGCTCGATGAGCAGATCGGTGGGAGGGCCACCCTGGACATCTGCCAGGGCTGGGAACGAGGCCTCAGGAAGAGCGAGCCGACCCGCTTGGGCAGCGCTTAGCCCCAGCTGAAGCCCAAGTTGCTGACGCGCCTCGAAGACGGCACGCTCGCCTCCAATGCGCGCGGTGATCTTGTCGGCCAGGTTGGCTTGGAGCTGATCGAGGTCCGCCTGAGGGCGCTCATCTCGCGAGACGAGTGTCTGTGTTTCCTGGAGCAGGCGCTGCGCACGCTGCTCGGCATCTTGAAACACACCGAGCGACTGCTGGGCCGCGGCATAGCTCCAGTAGGCGGAAGCCACCCCGAAGAGACTCTGAGCGTTTGTGTGGGTGTACTGCCACTGGCTGGCGGTCACCCCGGCTTCAGCGGCTTCGATCTGGGCGACCTCCAGGCCCAGGCCTCGGTCGCGCAGCAGGGGGTAGGACACAAACAGGCTGGCTCGTGTCTGGGCCAGCGGCAGGGTGCCCAGCGTGAGGTCGTCCGAGCGGGTCACTTCCAGGCCAGGGCTGACCACCATCCCTGAGCTGAACCGTTTGCTGAGGCCGGCGCGGTACACCGACTGGCCCAGCGTGGTGCGGTCCACGCCAAGCTGGGCTTGCTGGACCGACGTGTGCAACTGGCTCGCGCGCAGCTGGGAGAGCGAAGCCGAAAACAGGGGGTCAAAGGTCCCGCGGGCCGCCTGCGCCTCGCCCTC
This sequence comes from Bacteroidota bacterium, assembly GCA_038747425.1. GTDB lineage: Bacteria > Bacteroidota > Rhodothermia > Rhodothermales > JBCDJV01 > JBCDJV01. The sequence goes on along the minus strand of JBCDJV010000019.1, from coordinate 1,664 downwards.
GCGCACCTGGATCTGCGCGGCGCCGATGCGGATGGTGTAGTTGCGTTCCTGAGCCACCCGCAGGGCGTCCTCTAAGCTCAGCGCTGAGGAGGGGGCCTGCGCCGAGACGGAGGCCGCGAACAGCAACATGAACGGGAGCAGGTGGGGCGTGCGCATGGGGGCGGGGGCTTGAGATGGGACTCCACCCTAGGCCCAGTCAAAAGCTGTACCCGCCCCGCCAAGACGTCGCAAAGCAGCACGTTTTGACGCCCATCAAATCCAACACGCCTGGCCGAGTCGGGCTCTGCCCCGATCAAATGGAGGGAGGCCTCTACTGGATGGACACAAATCGTCGAGCTGTCTAGCGAACCAGTCGGTTTGTACTATTGCATGATCACGGGTGGGTCCTACGCGGGCGGCCGCGTGCCAGTGGGGGCTCTGGAGGAGGCGCTCCGGGGTCGGCCCCGACGGGATCCACACAGCTGATGGCCCCAGGCAGGCCGCGCGCGGCAGGAGCGACATGGGCGTGCTGGGCCACAGCGGTGCGCCATACCCAACCACCAGAGGGGATCACGGCGGTGGCCTGATGCACAAGTGAGCTGAGGGGCTGGGCACAGCAGAGCGGACGCTTGAAGCTGGCCACGCAGGCGAAGGCCCAAAGCCGAATCAGAAAAGGACCTGGCGTGCGCAGCCGCGTGCAGGCAGCGGGCTCGAGGCTACAGGCGTCGGGCAGAGTGGCCGTCCGCCCCTGGACTCGTCGCGCTCCGCATCAATCGTCGCGCTCGCCGACCACCCGGTTGGCCTATCAAACAGCCCCTCACTCCAGCACGCTGGTGCTCATGACGCACGAACCCGCGAAGCGCATGGTCTTCGCGGGTTCGTGCGGGGCCCGACGAGCGGGTGGTCAGTCGGTCGGCCTCTGAGGCGGTACGGGACGTGGCCGGGTGGGATGATCTCGGCCTAGGCCAGAAGCGCCGGCACCTGAGCCGACCGCGTGGAGGGCACCGCTGGGATGCGCGCGGTACCCGGCCCATCCAGGTCATGGAAGGGACGGCTGGCGTCAGGGTGTAACAAGCGGTAGAGGAAGAAGCCCACGCCGGCCGATCCGGTGGCCAGGTCCACCGAGTGGCGCAGGAGGGCTTGGCCCGGAAACGCGATCCCTCCGTCGAGCTGGGTCCCAAACAGCGTGATCCCCTGTAGGCCCCAGGCGGCATCGAGGTACGTTTCCTCCCGCGTCGCCCGGTACATGTCAATCAGAAACTCGCCGAGGCCCGCCATGCCGTCAAAGAGGTTCGGCAGTGCGGTGAACGTGCGCATGCACTCGCGCGCTGCCTTGCGCGCGTAGGTCAGGTACGGCTCCTCGCCCAGGTGATCGTAGAAGCGGAGGGCCACGTTTCCGATGCCTGCCGAGCCGTAGCGCCAGTACGGGTAGATCGTCTCGCCATCTTCCTCCATGGGCCACGACAGGCTGTCATCGGTTGGGTCAGGGCGGCCGAACGCGAGCTCCGCATCCAGCGCCTTCCGAGCGGCGTCCAGGAACCGCAGCTCGTCCGTGGCGGCGTAGAGCTCAAGGAGGAAATGGGCCGCTCCGCTTCCTCCGTGTGCATAGCCGATGTAGCTTTGGCCCTCGGCATCGGACCACCGGATCCCCGTAGGGGTGGACGCCGCTCGCCCGAGCAAAGCGT
>JBCDJV010000018.1:0-62328 GCA_038747425.1 Bacteroidota bacterium | reverse complement strand
GGCGTAGCCGGACCATCCGTTGCCGGGCGCCCCGCTGGTCTCTGAGCGAGAGACGAACCACGTGGTCTCGAAGCTGTCCGTCGGACGCACGTAGCCATCGACGGTGAAGGTGGCGTTGGTCACGGCCTCCTGATCGCTCAGCGCTTCGTTTTGGCGCAGCGTGACGAGTCCACCCAGCCGCCCCCGTGAGCCCACGTTTTGCACGTAGCGCCCCACGCCGAACCAGGCTGCCGGGCTGGGGCCTTGCCGCTGCTGGCGCATCGCCAGGCCGCCGGCACTGCGTGTGGCCGTGCGCGAGACGAACCGTGCGCCGCCGTCGATCGGGATCGGCTGCCCGCCACTCAGGCCAATGCGGCGGCTGAAGAACGGCAGCATGACAAACGTAGTGCCCATGTCGAACAACTCGGCGTTCTCCAGGAAGAACGCCCGGCGCTCGGGGAAGAACACGGAAAAGCGGGAGAGGTCGATCACCTGCCGGTCCGCATCGGCCTGGGCGAAGTCCGTGTTGACGGTGAGGTCCAGCACGGTACTCGGCGTGATCGCCCACTTGAGCTCCCCGCCGATGTCCGGGGTGATCTCCTCCTCTCCGCCTACCTGGTCGCGCTGCACCGTCAGGTAGGGCTGGGCCAGCACGTTGCGGGACGGCGGGGGTGGGCGCAGCCCATCGAGCGTACCGGCGTACTCGGTGTAGTAGGGCGTGAGTGCGCGCGGATAGGGCTGCCAGCTGTGGATCTCGTTGGTGCGACGCACCCGGCGCACGAAGTTGACGCGCCAGGTGGGCGCCTCACGGTCAGGATAGCGCAGCGTGGCCCAGGGAATGGCCAGCTCGGCGGTCCAGCCGGCGTCGGTGACGCGGGTGCGGGCCGTCCACACGGCATTCCACTCGATGTTGATCTCGTCGCCGTTGGCCACCTGGAGGTCACGCAAGGTGCCCTCGGGCGTGACCTGGAACGAGACCGCGGTGCGTGCATCGCCGAAGGAGTCGAGCACGATGCCGAAGAGGTCGTTGGCGCCCCACGAGAAGTCGCGCCGAAGGTCGGGCACGCGCACCCCGTCGGCGCCGGTGGTGTCGTGCATGATGGCGGCCACGTAGAGGAAGCGGTCGTCGTGGGCCAGGCGGACCTCTGTGGCTAGGCCCGCTGGGGCCCCACTCTCAGGCTCCACTTGCCGAAAGCCGGTGATGGGGGAGATGGTCTGCCAGATGGGCTCATTGAGGGCCCCGTCTACCTCGATGCGGTCGGTGATGGACGCAATGGTGACGGTGCCTGGCGGGTCGTCGGCGTGGAGGGGGCCAACGAGCATCGTGCTCAGGAGGAGGCTGAGGGCGAGTCGAGGTCGGATCATAGGGGGGCCCTGAGAAGGCGCGCATCTGCGAAGAGTAAGGAACAAGGCGGCGGTGGCTCAGCAGAACCAACCGCCCCGCAGTCGTCCGAACGCGTTCGTGCACGCCAGGTGAGTGCGCATGGCGCATGGGTGGAGCGGGTGGGGCCTCACACGGGCATGGCGCCCCGCATGTGCTCTAGGTAGAGGGCCTCAAGGTCAGCCGCGGCTAACTCGTCGCCGGAGAGCTCGCGGATGAGGCGGCCGCTGCGCATCAGGCCCACGCGCGTGGCCACGTCCTTCGCGCGAAACAAGTCATGGGTGGCCATCAGGACGGCCACCCCCTGTCCACTCAGGCGCCGCAGCAGGCCCGAGAACTCGAACGAAGCCGACGGGTCGAGGCCGCTCGTAGGCTCGTCGAGGAGCAGCGCCTGGGCTTTCTTGGCGAGGGCGAGCGCGATGCCCACCTTCTGCCGCATACCCTTGGAGTAGGTGCTCACCCGGCGGGCGTGTGCCTCCTCCTGCAAGCCACTCTCGCTCAAAAACCCACGCAAGTCGGCCTCCTGGTAATGGTCGTGACCGGCTAGCGCGGTGAAGTAGGCAAGGTTCTCCAGTCCTGAGAGGTTGCGGTAGAGCATGACCTGCTCGGGAATGTAGGCGAGCAGCCGCTTCGTCTCCAGCGGGGCCTCCTGCACGCTCAGGCCCCCCACGCGGGCTATACCCTCCGTGGGTTCGGTGAAGCCGAGGAACAGGTTAATGGTGGTGGTCTTCCCGGCCCCGTTTGGTCCCAGCAGACCAAAGATTTCGCCGGGAGCGATGCGCAGGGTGAGACGGTCTACGGCGGGGGTGCCGTTGTAGTGTTTGGACAGGGTCTGGGCTTCAAGCATGGCGGGGCGAGGGTGGCTGGATCTGGCATCAAATTGAACACGCCATGATGCTAGGAAAGCCAGCGAGCTCTCCTACCTGACGGTTCCTAGGCGTCCGACCCGTGTGGCCGGCAACCAGACGGGTGGGGGGACAGTCAGGCGCGAGGTGGAGCGCGTGCTGAGACGCCCAGATAGGGCGTGGAGGCGACCCGGTGCGTCGATCCAGACCATGACGACACCCCCCCGGTGCTGGGTGCGAGGTGAGGTGCCGAGGGCGGGGTATCGGCTGGGGCACGCTGGAACAGCCCCTGGCACCACAGGCAATCGGCGGCGGCGGCGGGCGTAGGGGAGACAAGAGGGCCCTCAGGGGCAGGCACCTCGTGGTGGGTATCACCGTGCTGGGCATGCCTGTGGTGAGCGCTGCAGGGGTGGCCATCGCTGTGTTTCACCGCATGCACCAGCCCGTGCCCCAGGGGCATACCCACGCTGCTGAAGCCGAAGACGATCAGCAGAGTCAGGGCCGGTAGGTGGGTGAGGCGGTGCATGGTGAGGGGGCAGGCACTCAGGGTGGGGTACTACTGTATGGGCCGCGCTTCGACGATGCGGTAGAGGAGCCCATAGGGGTCATCGCGGAGTAGTTCGAACCGGCCCTCCATGGCCACGGTATCGTACGTGAACCCAACGCCCTCGGCGGCTTGCACTTCCACGACCTGCATGGGGCCCCCCGGCAGGTGGAAGCCGCAGCCGTCGCCCGGCCAGGCGCTGATGAGGAAATGCATCTGCTCAGACGAGAAGTCGAGCGGGGTCATGTAGCCGGTGAGGCGGATCTCCTTGCCGTCGAGGGCCTCCACGTCCTCCGGGAACGTGGGCACCCAGCGGCGTCCGTCCGTGGGTTCGGCCACTTCCTCAAAGCGAGCTTGCTCCAGCGTCTGCCAGGAGACCTGCTCCTGGGCCTGCGCGGGCACCGTCGTGGCGAGCCCAAGAACGAGAATGGCCAACAGCCAAGAGGTCGAGATGCGTCTCATGGTGAACAGCAGGAAGATCGAAGGATAGATAAAGTTAAGAAAAAGAAGGCTAGGTACGGTTACCCTTCGGCGAGCACCTGGGCAATATCGGTTCGGTAGGCCTGTAGGGCAGGGATTAGCGCTGCGATCACCCCCGCCACCAGCGCCAGGGCCACGACGGCCAGCTCGCCTGGGACGAAGGTGAACCCGCCGAGGGCGAGGCCCTGCGTGCGCTCCACCGCGGCACCGAGGGCGCCGGCGGCCAGGTGGCCGATGAGCAGGCCGAGCGCGGTGCCCAGGCCCGCCAGGATAAGGCCTTCCAGCAGCACGTGGGTCAGCAAGGTCTGCTGGGAGGCCCCCAAGGATCGCATTATGGCTAGATCGTAGCGCCGCTCGCGCAGGGCGCCCAGCAGGGCCACGAACACGCTCAGGATGGCCGCCAGGATCAGGATGAACCCAAACACCCGCGCCGCCTCGAACCCGACGCCCAGCAAGTTGAACAGCCGGGCCGTCTCATACACAGGCGAGGCCGCCTGCAGATCGGTTTCTCCGTTGACGAAGCGGGGGAACGCCACCGCCGCCATCGGCGAGGCGTAGCGAATCAGCAAGGCCGTGTACTCCTGCTCCGGCGCCTGCACCGACCCCGGTGGCCCCCCACCGGGCGGTCCACCAGGCAGGCCCGGCGGCGCCGCCGCCACCCGCGTCTCCTGCTCCTCGTCGCCGTGGTCATCGCCATGATCGTGGTCGTCGCCATGGTCGTGGTCATCGCCATGATCGTGATCGTCATCATGCGCATGATCCTCGTCGCCGTGGTCATCGCCGTGGTCGTGCTCGTCGCCGTGGTCGTGGTCGTCGCCGTGGTCGTGCTCGATGCCGTGGACGTCCCAGACGGTGGGGATGCTGGTTAGGACGAGGCGGTCCAGGATCGTGCCGGTCTCGGCCAGGATGCCGACCACCGTGAGCGGGTTGTCCTCGTGGAGGTGGCCATCCGCATCGAACCCATGGGCACTGAAAAACTGATCGCCAAGGCTTAGGCCGGTCTCCGCTGCCGCGATGGCGCCCACCGTCACCTCGCCCACGTCTTGCCACAGGGCCCCCTGGGCGATCTGGCCTCCGTACAGGTCCACGTAGGCGTCCGTGGTGCCCACGATCCGGAAGCCCGCGTGGGAATCCCCTAGGGCCAGCGGGACGGCCTCAGCCACGGCCGGGTGCTGCATGATGGTCTCGGCCTCGTCCAGCGAAATGTTGCCGGTGGGCGCATCGATGTGGTAGACCGAGGAGAGGATGAGTTGCAGCGGGCTCCCCTTGGCGCCCACGACCAGGTCGATGCCCTCGGCGTTGCGCGTGAGGTTGCGCTCCACTTGCGTACTCAGGATGAGCAGCACGATGATGGTGGCGATGCCGAGCGCCAGGATGAGCACGTTCAACAGCGTGGCTGAGGTGCGCTCCTTGAGGTAGGAAAGGCTGAGCTTGAGTAGGTTCATGGGGTCGCCTCCACCAGGGTGGGTGTGGGGGTATCGAGCTCCAGGCGATGCGGGAAGGCCTCCGCGATGCGGGCATCGTGCGTGGCTACGAGCAGCGTGGCCCCCTCGTGGGTGGCCTGGTCGATGAGTAGGCGTAGCACCTGCTCGGTGCGCTGGTCATCGAGGCTGGACGTGGGTTCGTCGGCCAGCAGGACGCGGGGCCGGTTGATCACGGCTCGGGCGATGGCCACCCGCTGGCGCTGTCCATAGGAGAGCTGGCGGGGGTAGGCAGACGCCTTGTCGCCCATGTCCAGGCGTTCCAGGACATCGTGCACCCGGGCGGGCTCCTGCGGGAGGCCCGCCAGGTACGGCGCCAGCAGCAGGTTTTGGGCCACGGTGAGCGTTGGCAGCAGATGGAGCTGCTGGAAGATGACCCCGATGGTCCGCCCCCGAAAGCGGTCGAGGGCCGCCCCACTCAGGGTGCTCAGGTCTTGCCCGGCTACCTCCACCCGGCCCTCCGTGGGGGGGTGGAGGCCGGCGATGAGGTGCAGCAGCGTGGTTTTTCCGCTCCCAGAGCGTCCGAGCAGCAGGTGGTGGCTCCCCTGCTCGGCGTGAAAGGCCGGGAGGTCCAAGACGGTTTCTGATCCGTATCGGTACTTGATATGTTCGAGATGAACCATGGTGGTGGGTCCCAAAGACAGAACAACGAGCGACAAGTCCCACGTGGTCGAAGATCGACGACGTGCAGGAAGGGCCAGCAGACTAAGGGGGGGGCGAAGCTGGCCCCGTGATTCAGGCCAGGAGGGCCCGAATCTCTACCTACACCCGTCCGGGAGGGGGGCCCCGCACCGCATAGCCGGCCGCGAACATCAAGGACTGGCCCAGGGCTGGGCGCCGCACAACGTCCTCGGCGTGAGGCCGGTGGACCGGTTCATCCCAGAGCATGGGCAGGGTACCCAGCGTGCTGTGGACGTTGCACAGGTCACAAGCCAGGGGGACCACGTGTGGAGTCTCGACCGCAATGCAGTGAGCCTCAGTCGTCCCACGCTCGTTCAGCACATGCGCGGCCTTGTGCACCGTAGGCGCCGCGAGCCCCATCGTGAGGAGGAGCCCCATCGCAGCCAGCAGACGATGTCGGCGCAGACGCACCATGGCAGAACGAGCAAACGAATCAATAGAAAGAAGGTATCTGTGTGTTCAAACTACACATCCCCTCTGTCAGTTTCTATGAGCGGCACGCCGGTGGTTTCCACGAGATCTAGGCGGTCGAGGGTGGGAGACGGGGGGGCCGGCCTCTCCCGTTGATCCTTCCTCCAATTCGCCGTAACCTAGAGGAAGGCGCCTGCGTACCGCGGAGTGCATCTGCTCATTATCATCCGCTCAGGAGATCCGTTACTATGCCTGAAGAAATCATGATCATCGCCGTTGTGGCGATCGTCTTTGGGTCGATCACGTCTATCGTGAAGGCCATCCTCGGGCACCTCAAGAGCGGCCGAGAGACCCAGCAACTCAGCGAGGCCGGTGTCAGCACCAGGGACCTACGCAACTTGCTCGTGGACGCGGTCGAGGAGGCCACCCTACCGCTCCACGATCGCATTGCCCGGCTCGAGCGGCAGCTCGGCTACGAGGCCGGCAGCCCGCCCCAGCTTGAGGCCCACGTGGGTGAGATGCTGGACGATCTGCACGAGGAAGAGGAGCGCCCGCTTGTGCGTCGTCGCCGCGCCGTGCGGTAGCGCCGGGTACCGGTCGCCCCGCAGGCGTCGCGGCTACCGCCTAGGCGGTCTCTAGATTCTCCACGGCGGCCGCACGCAGAGCGGCTTGCGCGGCTGCCAGCCGGGCGATGGGGACGCGAAAGGCGGAGCACGACACGTAGTCCAGCCCCACGCCGTGGCAGAACGACACCGAGTCTGGATCGCCGCCGTGTTCTCCGCACAGTCCCACCGTCAAGCTGGCCTGGGCCGCTCGGCCCTGCTCTGTGGCATGACGCACCAGAGCCCCTACGCCTTCTACGTCGATGGCCTGGAAGGGGTCGTCAGGGAGGATCTGCTGGTTGACATAGTGCGGCAGGAAGGCCGTCGTGTCGTCGCGGCTGAACCCAAAGGTCATCTGGGTCAGGTCATTGGTGCCGAACGAGAAGAAGTCCACCACCTGGGCGATGTCTCCGGCCACGAGGGCCGCACGCGGCGTCTCGATCATGGTGCCAATGCGGAGGTCGAGCCGGGTGCCTCGCTCGGCGTAGACGGCCTCCAGGGTGTTCTCGATGATCTGGCGCTGGTGAACGATCTCGGCTCGGGTACTGGCCAGCGGGATCATGATCTCCGGGTGGACCTCAATCCCCTCGTCGAGGCAGTTGAGGGCGGCTTCCGCGATGGCTCGGGCCTGCATGGCGGTCAGGCCGGGCCGCGTGATGCCAAGCCGGCACCCGCGGTGCCCCAGCATGGGGTTGGACTCGCGGAGGGCCTCCACCTTGGCGCTCACCGTGCTCACGGGCAGCCCTAGGGCATCGGCCAGGCCGTCCATGCTGACCTCGCTGCTCGGGAGGAACTCGTGCAGTGGTGGGTCCAGGAGGCGGATGGTCACGGGGTAGCCAGCCATCGCCTTCAGGATGGCCTCGAAGTCGCTACGCTGGAGGGGCAGCAGGTCGGCCAGAGCTTGGCGGCGCGCGGCCTCTGTCTCGGCCAGGATCATGCGGCGGACCACCGGCAGGCGGCCCTCGGCGAAGAACATGTGCTCGGTGCGGCACAGCCCGATGCCTCGGGCCCCGAACTCGCGGGCCTGCTGGGCGTCTTCGGGCGTGTCGGCATTGGCGCGGACCTTCATCGTCTGCGCGGCTTGGACCCACTCCATGAAGTCGGCATAGTCGCCGCTGGGGCCGGCATCGACCAAGCGCTCGCGGCCCTGGATAATCTCGCCGGTCGATCCGTTGACCGAGATCCAGTCCCCCTCGTGGATCGTGACGTGCCCGTTTGTGAACGAGCGAGTCTTTTGGTTGATGATGATGGCGTCGCACCCGGCCACACAGGGCGTGCCCCAGCCCCGCGCCACCACGGCGGCATGGCTGGTCATGCCGCCTCGCGAGGTGAGGATGCCTTGGGCCGCATGCATGCCGCCCACGTCGTCCGGGCTGGTCTCCACGCGCACCAGGATGACCCGCTTGCCCTCGGAGCGCCACTGCTCGGCGTCTTCCGAGGTGAAGACGGCCTGTCCTACGGCCGCGCCGGGGGAGGCCGGGAGGCCCTGGGCCAGCACGGGCCCCGCGTAGCCCTCGGTGTTGGCAAAGCGGGGGTGGAGGAGCTGCTCCAGGTGGCGCGGCTCTACGAGGTCCCGCACGGCCTCCTCGGGTGTGACAAGGCCCTCGGCCACCATATCTACCGCGATCTTGAGCGCCGCCGGCCCTGTCCGCTTGCCGTTGCGGGTCTGCAAGATGTAGAGCTGCCCTTCCTCCACGGTGAACTCGATGTCCTGCATGTTGCGGTAGTGCCGCTCCAGGATCTGGCTCGCTTCGACGAGCTGCGCATGCACCTCCGGTAGCGATTCGGCCAGCGTCTGTATGGACTGGGGCGTCCGGATGCCGGCCACCACGTCTTCCCCCTGCGCATGCAGGAGGAACTCGCCATAGAGGGTGTGGGCGCCGGTGGCGGGGTTCCGCGTGAAGCACACACCGGTGCCGCTCTGGCGCATGCGGTTGCCGAACACCATGGCTTGAACGTTGACCGCAGTGCCCAGGAGCCCCCGGATCTTGTTGATGCGCCGATATTTGATGGCGCGCTCCGTCATCCAAGAGGCAAAGACCGCATTGATGGCAAAGCGCAGCTGATCCTGGGGGTCCTCTGGAAACATGAACCCGGTGTGCTGGCGGTAGATGGCCTTGTAGCGATCCACCAGCAGGCGCAGATCGCCGGCGGTGAGGTCGAAGGTCTGCTGGACCCCGCGCTCGGCTTTCATCTCTGAAAGGGCTTCCTGAAAGGCGTCACGGGGAACGCCCATCACCACATGACCAAACATGTCGATGAAGCGGCGGTAGGCGTCGTAGGCAAAGTGCGTATCCTTGTGGATGGTGGCCAGCCCTTCGGCCACCTCCTCGTTGAGGCCCAGGTTGAGCACCGTGTCCATCATCCCGGGCATGGACTGCGCGGCCCCGCTACGGACCGACAGCAGCAGGGGGGCGGAGGGGTCGCCGAGGCGCTTCCCGGTGGTGGACTCGACGAAGGCCAGTCCTTCGCGGATGGCACTCGCCAGGCCATCGGGCCAGCGGCCCTCGGCGTCGTTGACGGTCTGGCAGACCGAGGCCGGGATGGTGAAGCCTGGAGGCACGGGCAGCCCGATCCGGCTCATCTCGGCCAGGCTGGCCCCCTTGCCGCCCAGCAACGCCTTCATCGTGGCCTCGCCGTCGGCAAGCTTGGGCCCAAAACGATACAGAAAGGACGGATCACTCATCGTGGAAAGGTAGAAAGAGGTGGATCGAAAGGGGGCTTGAAGGCCATGCAGGCGGGTGCAGGTCCGGACAGGATCAGGTCCTTGAGCGCCTGGCACACCGGGCCTGGGGGCACGGCTATGGGGGGAGGCAGGCTGTTCTATGGCACCCCCAGCGGCTCGACGCGTTCCACGGTATTCTGGAACGTTGCCTTTCATCCCGCGTGTGATCTCACGCCCCCACCGCCTGGACACCGCCTGGCGATCTTGCAACGGATGGACGCTGGCCAACAGGCGGCCGTTCTCCCTGGGGCCTCCCCGCCGAGCGTCGCCGCTGGTGGGGTCCGGTTCTTTCTACAGCCACCCGCTGCGTACAGGCTTTGCGCGCCCTGGCCCGTTGGGCCGCGGCGTGAATGGCGGCGAGGTGGAGCCCTGTCTTGCTGATTTTATCTGATACCCCTTCTCTTCCTATGAAGCGACTCGTTGTCGTTGAATCGCCCACCAAAGCACGCACCATTCGCAACTACCTGCCCAAAGAGTATCAGGTGGAGGCCAGCATGGGCCACGTGCGTGACCTTCCGGCCTCGGCCTCGCAGATCCCCGCCCGCTACAAGGACAAAGACTGGGCCCGCCTCGGCGTCGACGTCGAGGACAGCTTTGAGCCCCTCTACATCGTGCCGCCCAAGAAGCGGGACGTGGTCAAGTCCTTGAAGGCCGCCCTGAAGCAGGCCGACGAGCTGTACATCGCCACAGACGAAGACCGCGAGGGGGAGTCGATCGGGTGGCACCTGGTGAAGGTGCTCGACCCCAAGGTGCCGGTGCGCCGCATGGTGTTCCACGAGATCACCCGCGATGCCATCCTAGAGGCGCTGGACCGCACCCGTGAGATCGACTACAACCTGGTCGATGCGCAGGAGACGCGCCGTGTGCTGGACCGGCTCGTGGGCTACACGCTCTCGCCGCTCCTCTGGAAGAAGATTGCCCCCAAGCTGTCGGCCGGGCGGGTACAGAGCGTGGCCATGCGCCTGCTGGTGCTGCGTGAGCAGGAGCGGATGGCCTTCGTGCCGGCCTCATACTGGGATCTCAAGGCCGACCTCGTCAAGGACCGCCAGCACTTCGACGCCGTCATGACGCACCTAGACGGCGTCCGCCTAGCCAGTGGCCGTGACTTTGACGATCAGACCGGCCGCCTGAAGGATGGGCTGAAGGCGGGCCAGGACGTGCTGCTGCTAAGCGAGGAGCAGGCTCGCACCCTGGCCGAGGACCTGCCCGGACAGCCCTGGGCCGTGTCTGAGGTGCAGTCCAAGATCGTCACCCGCTCGCCTGCACCGCCGTTCATCACCTCGACGCTCCAGCAGGAGGCCAGCCGGAAGCTCAGCCTCACGGCCCGGCGCACCATGCAGGTGGCGCAGAGCCTCTACGAGAACGGCCACATCACGTACATGCGGACGGACTCGACGTCGCTTTCCAAGGAAGCCGTCAAGGCCGCTCGCGCCAGCGTGGCCCGCCGGTACGGCGACGACTACCTGAGCGCCAAGCCGCGCTCCTACGCCAACAAGGTCAAGAATGCCCAGGAGGCCCACGAGGCCATCCGCCCGGCCGGTAAGCAGATGCGCACGGCCGACGAAATCGGGCTGACAGGCCTGGAGGCGCGCGTCTACGACCTCATCTGGAAGCGCACCATCGCCTGCCAGATGGCCGAGGCCCGCTTGCGCATGACCACCGTCCGCATTGAGGTGCCCAGCACCGCGGGCAACGTGGCCACCTTCCGTGCCTCAGGGCGCCAGGTGGTCTTCCCGGGCTTCTTCCGCGCCTACGTGGAGGGCTCCGACGATCCGGAGGCGGCCATCGAAGACCGCGACCAGCCGCTGCCCGACCTCGCTGAGGGCGAGGGCGTGGGCTGTCACGCCCTGGAACCGGTGGGCCATGAGACCAAACCGCCCGCCCGCTACACCGAGGCCTCGCTGGTGAAGGTGCTGGAGAAGGAAGGCATTGGGCGGCCCAGCACCTACGCCTCCATCATCGACACGGTGATTGGGCGGGGCTATGTGCAGAAGAACGGCAGCCAGCTCGTGCCCACGTTCACGGCGTTTGCTGTCAACAACCTGCTGGAAGCGCGCTTCGACCAGCTGGTGGATGTCGGCTTCACGGCCAACATGGAGCAGATCCTGGATGACATCGCCTCGGGCGAGAAGAAAGCCCGGCCCTACCTGGAGCGGTTCTACCAAGGTCAAACGGGGCTGCAGGCCAAGGTGGAGGGGGCCCTAGACGGCGTGGACGCGCGTCAGGTGTCCACCATCGAGTCGCCCAAGTGGAACGGCTATGTGGTGCGCGTGGGCAAGTACGGTCCGTACGTGGAAGGTGCGCTAGATGGCGAGACCGTCACGGCCTCGCTCCCGGAGGAAGCCCTCCCCGGCGAAGTCACGGTGGACGACCTGGCCACCTACCTCAAGCGAGGCAACAAAGACGACGAGGTGCTGGGCATCCATCCCAAGCACGACCTGCCCGTGCTGCTCCGCACCGGCCGGTACGGCCCCTACGTGCAGCTGGGCGACGACGACGACGGCAGCAAGAAGCCGCCGCGCACGTCGCTCCCTCCTGGCGTGGCCCCGGAGGATGTAGACCTGCCGATGGCCGTCCAGCTGGTAGACCTGCCCCGGGTGCTCGGCCAGCATCCCGAGAGTGGCGAGCCGATCAAGGTCAACATCGGGCGGTACGGCCCCTACGCGCAGCACCAGCGCACCTTCGCCTCGCTCAAGAAGGGCGATGACCTGTTCACGATCACCTTGGAGCGAGCCCTGGCGTTGATCGCGGAGAAGACCTCCAAGAGCAAGGCGCTCCGTACCATCGGGAAGCACCCCGAGACCGGCGATCCGGTGGAGGTGTGGGACGGCCGCTACGGGCCCTACGTGAAGCACCGCAAGACGAACGCCACCCTGCCCAAAGACCGGGCCCCTGAGGCCATCACGATGGACGAAGCGCTGGCCTTGATTGCCCAGCGCGAGGCCTCCAAAGGGACGAAGCGCAAAGGACGCCGGAAGAAGAAGTAATCCTGGAGGGCGGCCACGGTTCGTGGACTCCGACGAGGGTCCTGCCGGGCCTACCGCCACCTACCAAGGCCTCGGCGGTGCTCGGACGGATCCGCATGAGCGGTCGCTGCTGGTCGGTTCGAGCCCGTGTCGTTGGCCGGCGGACCATAAATCTGTCGGGGGCACAGGAGGCGACTCGGCGCAACACAGGAGCGCTTCGCCCACCCTGGGAGCGGTCGGGGGCTTCGCCCGGCCGCGGAGGCCTGGTCCTGAATCCAAAACGGGTCGCAGGCGTTCGCCTTTACCACACCCCTGCAAGCGTGCTGCACCTAGGCCTACGTGGGCCCCGTCCCGGCCTGTGAGGTCCGTGTTTCATCCTTCATCCGGTCTATCCCCCTCCTCACTCCATGGGATTCGTCGATCTATTTCGCGAAGGACGCCCCGTGCTGGTTCGGCAGGCGTTCGAGAACGTATGCCAGATGCTCGACGATGGCCGGACGATGTTCACGGCCGCCACGGGGTACCTCCTGGACAACGAGATCCTGGATGTCAACCTGAGTGAGATGGACGAGGAGATCAACGAGCGCGAGCATGTGCTGCGCCGCTTGGTCTTGGGGCACCTGAACGTGGATCCGGATCGGGAGCTTGTGTTCTGCCTGAAGATGCTCAGCATCGTGCAGGAGGCCGAACGCATCGGCGACATCGCCAAGTCGCTGGCGAAGGTTGGGCGGCTGGCACAGCGCCCCCGCATGGACGATCAGGTGGCGGCCCTGCGCGTCCTCCGCGATCGCATCCTCCTGATGTTCGACGAGGTGAACCAGGGGCTCATCGAAAACGACCAGGTGGCGGCTCGGTCCCTGATGAAGGCCCATGAGGGCGTGAAGCAAGAGGTGACCCGCTATCTGGAAGAGGTGGCCACTGGCGATGGGCTCACCGCGAACCAGGCGGTGGTCTATGCGTTGGCCGCTCGCCTCATCAGCCGCACCAGTTCACACCTGGCCAACATCGCCTCCACGGTCGTCTCGCCGTTCGACCGTATCCGTAGTGCGCCTACCTGGAACAACGACGACGCCGGATAGGGATCGGCGAGCACGACTAGAGGGGCGCGGTCCGTTCTCTGTTCATCGTTCCCCGACGCTCCCATGCGACTCTGTTCCCTGCTGCTCGTCCTGGCTCTGCTGCTGGGTGTGCCCAGCACCGCCCAACCACAGCCCGTGGTCTCCGAGATCGAGTCGGTCACCGTCTACCTGCAAGGCGCGCAGGTGAGCCGGGTGGCCACCGCGCGCATCCCCGCCGGTACGACGGTGCTGCGCTTCGCGGGCTTGACGCCCCACCTGGACCCGTCGAGTGTGCAACTGCGCGGGGAGGGGGCCTTCACGGTGCTTGGCGTGGCCCATCGCCGTGATTTCTTGGAAGGCCTCACGCCCGAGGAAGAGCTAGCTCGCCTCCAGGCTCTCCGCGATGCCACCCAAGATTCGCTGGCCCTGGAGCAAGAGCTGCTCACCGTGTTCGACGCCGAGGAGCAGGTGCTCATGGACAACCGCACCATGGGGGAGAACGAGGCCTCCGGGGTCGAGGCCCTGCGCGCTCGGGCTGATTTCTTCCGGGAGCGTCTGCGCACGCTCCGGCGCGAGCGGTTTGCCCACCTGCAGCGCATCGAAGCCCTGAGCGAACGCCTCGGCCGGCTCAACCAGCAGCTCAACGAGGGGAGGCGCCGCACGCAGCCCCAGGCGCAGAGCGTGGTCGAGGTCACAGTGCGCGCCGAACAAGCCACCTCAGGGCGCTTTCAACTGAGCTACCTCACCTACACGGCTGGCTGGCAGCCGCTCTACGATCTCCGCGCCGACACCTACGGCGCCCCGCTGGCCCTGACGTACAAAGCCAACGTGTATCAGCGCACCGAGGTGGCCTGGGACAACGTGGCGCTGACGCTCTCCACGGGGAATCCCATGCGCCCCGGCACCGCGCCCACCCTGACGCCGTGGTTCCTGGACGCGGATGTTGCCCCTAGGGCACGAAGGGCCGAAGCAGCGGCCGAGGCCGATGTAGAGGCGATGGGCGTGATGACCGCGCAGGCGGCGGCGGCCCCGGCGGTGACCGTCACCCAGAACGTCACCAGCGTGGCCTTCGAGATCACCGAGCCCTACGCGATCGCGCCGGATGGCCAAGAGACGATGGTGGTGATCCAGGAGTCGTCACTGCCGGCCACGTACGAGCACTACGCAGCCCCCAAACTGGCGCCGGCCGCCTTCGTGCGAGCGCTGGTGACCGAGTGGGAGGCGTTCAACCTGCTCTCGGGTGAGGCCAACGTGTTTTTCGAGGGGGCTTTCGTAGGCACCACCTACCTGGATGCCCAGAACACCGCTGACACGCTCCAGGTGTCGCTGGGGCAGGACCCTGGGCTCGTGGTGGAGCGCCGGCTGCGCACGGACTTCTCTGAGCGCAACCTGCTGCGCACCCGCCAGGAGGTGACGCGCGCCTACGCCCTCGACGTGCGCAACACCAAGGCCGTGCCCGTCACGCTCGTGCTCCAGGACCAGATCCCACTCTCGACGGACGAGGCCATCCGCATCAGCGCCGACCTGGACCGCCGCGCTGAACTCGACGAAGCCACGGGGCTGGTGACGTGGCGGTTGACCGTCCCCGCAGGCGCCTCCGAAACGGTGGAGGTGGCGTACTCGGTGCAAGCCCCCCGAGACCGCGTGGTGGTGCTGGACTAGTGCAGTGTCAGGCCATATCTGATAGCCTCTGCGTGGCCTGGAGGCGGCTGCGCGGCGTTGGTCTCGTCGCCCGATGCACAGGCATCGCGCTCCTCGGCCGCCTGGCTCAGCCACCCCCAGACGCACGCATCGATCTATCGACTATTACCTGACACAGCACCAGCGACCGACCTCCAGCGCTCGTCGGCATGTGGCACGCCGGGCCAGGTCCTCATCGCCAGGCGCTGGCCCTCATGGGTTGCCATTCACGGGTCACGTCCTTACGATACAGGTACATGCCTGCGGCATGATGCACGTCTTTGGTGCGCGTTCTGCGCCCTGCTTCCTGTTCAGCCCCACGCTCATGGCCAGCCTGTCCTATCGAGGTCGCCTTCTCCTGGGCCTCGTCGCCGCCTGCCTAGCCGGACCTGGTACCGCCAGGGCCTCTGACCTCGTTGCCGTACAGCCGGTGAACGACCGCATCCTGATGGTGCACCTGGACGATGGCTACCTCGACTACTCCGCGCACGACCGGCTAGGGGGCTCGGGGCGAGAGGCCGCCGTGGTGAATACGCCCCTCGATGTGGCCCTAGCGGAGCAACTGGGCTCGTACATTCTGCGCAGCGCCGACGATACATCCTATGCCGAGGGCCTGTCCCCGCTGCAGGTGGGGCGCAAGAGCAAGACCGTCGAGATGCCCCACTGGCCGCCTGGCGCCTACGTGTACGAGCACTGGCTCTATCTGGTGTGGCCGCAGCCGCTCAAGTCGGGACAAACCTACACGCTTGACCTGGACCGCATCGTGCCTGGGGCCTCGGCCACGTTCACGTACAGCGCGCAGACCATGCGATCCGAGGCGGTCCACGTCAACCAGGTGGGCTATGCCGCTGACGCTCCACTCAAGGTGGGGTACGTGTTCCACTACATGGGCAGCCTGGGGCCGGCCGATTTCAGCGCCTACGAGGGGCAGCCGTGCTCCCTAAACCACGTAGAAACCGGCCACGTGGCCTTCGAATCCAGGCTCACCTTCCGGGGAGCCAACACGGAGGATAGCCTGCACGGCGAATACTGGGTCGACTCCGATGTGTGGTCCTGCGATTTCTCGGCATTCAAGACCCCGGGCGAGTACCAACTGGTGGTCGAGGGCGTGGGTCATTCCTTTCCGTTCAAGATCGGCCCAGACGTGTACGAGGGGCCCTACACCATCGCGTTGCGTGGGCTGTACCACCAGCGAAGCGGTCCGGAACGGTCGGCTCCGTTCAGCGACTGGTACAAGGGCGAAGACCACGTCCCTGGCCTGAACGGCCACACGGTGCTTTACTCGACCTTTCGCTGGATGGACCACACGGATCAGGACGAAATCTTCGACCTCCTGCCCGCGGCCAAAACCACGACCGCGATGCCCAACGCCTGGGGCGGTTGGCACGACGCCGCCGATTGGGATCGTCACCCTGAGCACCTGATCATCACCAATCAACTGCTCCTCGCCTACGCGATGAACCCCGGTGCCTTTGGCGACGGCGACTTGAACATCCCCGAAAGTGGCAATGGCCTTCCCGATATGGTCGATGAGGCCGCGTACGGGGTCGATTTTTTCCTTCGCTTAGAAGGTCCCACGGGCGGCATCTCGGGCGGTCTGGAAACGTCCGGTCATCCCACCGACGACCCCTCCTATCGAGATCCCTACACGGAATGGTATCAGTACGGTGAGGAGCCGCTGGCCTCGTTTTGGACGGCGGCCTCCGCGGCGCAGCTGGCCCACGCGCTGACGCTGGCCGAGCACCCCGTCCGAGCCGCTGCCTACCTGGCGGATGCGCGGCGGATCTACGCATGGGCCCAGGCCAACCTCCAACCGGGCGATCTCCAGGTACGCAAAGCAGAGGATCGCACCACGCGTGACCTCCGCATGCAGGCTGCGGCCTGGCTTTTTGTGATGACTGGGGAGGCTGCGTATCACGATCAGTTCAAGGCCGACAACGTGGTGGTTGATGGGACTACCCCGCTGCGGCGGCACCAGCACCACAACCAGACGCTGGCGGTTTGGCCGTACGTGATGCATCGCCGGGCCGAAACCGACGCCGACCTGTACGAGCGCCTCCGCCGGGCGGCGGTCACCTACGCCGACACCTACGTCGAAGCCGCCGAGCGGCGTACGCTGCGCGTGGCCAATCAGTGGGACATGCCGGCGGTGGCGGGGACCATCACCTCGCCCCGGCTGACCCCGCTGATCGTGGGGCATCACCTCTCTACCGATCATCCGGAGCGCGCCGAGCGGTATCTGCGCTACCTCTACACCTCGGCGGACTATTTCTTGGGGGGCAACCCGCTCAACATGACCTGGATGACTGGCATCGGAGACCGCAGCCCGAAGCAGGTGATGCACCTCGATAGCTGGTACGATGGCCTCGTGGAGCCACCGCCTGGCCTCGTGCCGTACGGTCCTCAGCACCCCCGCTTCGAATGGGGGTGGGAAGGCTCGTGGACGCCCGGGCACCATTACCTCTCGTGCTACCCCGAACACACCGAGTGGCCGCTAGCCGAGCTCTGGTTCGACAGCCGCTACCCGGTGATGTCCGCCGAGTTCACCGTCTGGCAAACGATGGGCCCCACGAGCCTGCTCTACAGCTATCTGCACAGCCTAGACGCCGGCGGCCGAACCAGCGAGCCGGTGGCGTCGTCTGCCGATGCACCCAGCTGGCCGGCGGCCTTTCGGCTGCACGCTCCGTATCCCAATCCGGCCCGGGGCGTAGCCACGGTCTCCTACGACCTCGCTGAGGCTGGTCCCGTAGTCCTCGCACTCTTCGATGCGCTAGGGCGCCAGGTGCGGAAGATCGCCGACGGGCCGCAGCAGCCAGGCCTCCACACCGTGCCGGTCGATCTCTCCGGCCTTGCCGCAGGCACGTACTTCATACGTTTCCAGGCCGGCTCCCATCAGCATACACAGGCGGTGTTGCGTCGGCCGTAACGGGTCCGGTACGGCCTCAGCCCACACCTTCTGGGTGGGGTTCGGCTTTTTTGTAGGGGGCGTACCAGTCGATCTGTCGGGAGGCGTACATGACCAAGGCCAGGATGATGAAGAGGCCGATGCTCCCGATAAGCAGGGCATAGTCCTGCAGCTGCAGCAGGATGAACACGAAGCCGTAGAGGAAGACCAGCAGACCGCCGGTGATGCCCGCCAAGGTGCCGGATTTCAGGGCCGCCTTGGAATAGCCGGTGATGAGGACAAGGGTAGCACCGGCCGTGAGCAGGTACGACCACAGGAAGGACAGGTGCTCCGAGAACGAGAGCAGCAAGGCGTAAAAAAGGCACAGGGCCAAGCCTACCAGGAGGTACTGGAAGGGATGCACCCGCACGCGCCGCCGGATCTCGGCAAAGAAGAAGGCCAGGAACGTAAGCGTGATGATGAGCAGGCCGTACTTCGAGGCCCGCGTGGTCTTGCGGTATTGGTCGACGGGCAGCAGGAGGCGGACACCAAAAAGCGCATTGGTGGGGCTACCGGCCGAGGCGTTCACCTGGGGCGAGGCGTACGGGTCAGGGAGCGTGTAGGCGTCCTCCGCCGTCAGGGCAAAGCGGATGTTGGTCCCCCGCCAGCGCTGTGGGTAGCTCCGGTTGAGGTGCAGCACGCGCCAGTCGGCCGAGAAGCCCTCGGGCGTGACCTGCCGATCGTCCGGGAGGAAGGCCCCGTCGAAGCTGGGGTCCGCCCAGGGTGCTTCGAGGCGGACATTGGTCTCGCGGCCTAGCGGCGCCACATACATAGACTGACTGCCGTTGAGGTCCAGCGCGAAGGTGAAGTCGTACTGGGGCGGGCCGTTGGCCTGCAGCGGGACCCGAGCCGTGATGCCGGAGGCGAAGATCCCATGCGGCGCCACCCCGGGCTCGAACGACGCCTTGGCGGTGTTCCAATCCATCGAGATGGATTCGTTGATGCTACGCAAGTCGGGCAGTCCCACCAGCACGGTGGCCTCGTCCCACCGGATGAGGTCCGGCTCGATGTCCCACTCGCTGAAGTCTGGCTGCGGGAAGTGGCCCTCCACATTGAGGTTGGAGGTGTAGACGACCACCTCGTGGAGGCCGCGGTGGCGGAGCTGGGGGTCGAGGCGGCCGGTGACCTGAAGGTCGTCGGGGAGGAAGTAGGCGTACTGCGTGGTGGTGACGGTCCGCTGGCTGTCGCCCTCGCCGACCGTTTGGACCACGGTGTAGGGGATGGCCAGCACGGGTCCGGTGACGGACTGGGCGGCGCCCCAGCGCTGGCTCACCTCGGCGATGGCCCCGTCGCGCAGTCGCTCTCGCTCGCGGATCAGGTCCCCGATCATGGCGGCTGGGATGAGCAGCAGCAGGATGAGGATGCCCATCACGATCAGCTTGAGGGTGATGGAGGTGCGCAGCCAGGTGTTGATGCGTTCAGAGACGGGAGCGGGATTCATCGGATCCTCGGTAGGTGGGTGAGGCGGAGGGTATAACGCGAGGTGCGGCGGAGCTAGTATCCGCCTTCCAAGGGGGGCCAGCGTAGGGAGGGAGCCGTTGGACCGTCGGTTGGCCTCGACATTGCGCGGGCGATTGCCGATTTTCGGTCGCCAGGTCGAGGGCGGATCCTCGGCCTGGTTGATCCTCCCTCGTCCGGTGCTCGCTGTATGGAATGGGTTGTGCTTTTGCCGCCGGTGTTGGCCATTGGGCTAGCGCTCTGGACCCGCCAGGTCTACCTCTCGCTGCTGGCCGGGCTTTGGTTAGGCACCACCATCTTGGCGGGCGGCAACCCGGTGCTGGGGCTGCGGGAGCTGGTGGATCAGCTCGTGGCCGTCTTCGCCAGCGAAGGCAACACACGGATCGTGCTCTTCTGCCTCCTGGTGGGCGGCTTGGTGGCGCTGATGCAAGCCTCCGGGGGCGTGCAGGGGTTCATCCAATGGGCGCAGGACCGGGGATGGGGCACCACCCGGCGCGGGGCCGAGCTGCTGGCGTGGGGCGTGGGCATGGTGGTGTTTGTGGAGTCCAGCATCACCTCGCTCACGGTGGGCGCGGTGAGTCGGCCGTTCTTTGACCGGCTGCGCCTCCCCCGAGAAAAGCTTGCGTACTACTGCGACGCCACCAGCGCGCCCGTCTGCATGATGCTACCGCTGAACGGGTGGGGCGCCTACGTCTTGGGTCTGCTGGCCGCCCAGGGGGTGACCACGGGCGCCGTGGGCCTGCTGGCGTCGTCGCTGCTGTACAACTTCTTCTGCTGGTTTGCGATCGTGTTTGCGCTGGGGCTGGCCGTGACGGGCCGAGGCTTCGGGGCCATGCGCCGGGCCGAGCAGCGTGCCGCCGAGACGGGCGCCGTCATCCGTCCGGGCTCTACCCCTATGATCGCTGAAGAGGTGGCGGACCTCCAGCCGGTATCTACGTCCAAGAACCAGGCCATCGACTTCCTGCTGCCGCTGGCGGTGATGGTCGGGATGATCTTCGTGGGGCTCTACATCACAGGAGAGGGAGACTTGATGGCAGGGAGCGGATCTACGTCTGTGCTGTGGTCCGTAGGCATCGCCACGCTGGTGGCGGTCGCGCTGTACGGCATCCCGCGTGGCGGCCGCGTGGTGATGACGCCGATGCAGGCCACGGACTTTGTGCTGAAGGGATGCGCCGGACTGCTTCCCGCTACCATCCTGATCGTGTTTGCGTTTGCCCTCGGGCAGGTGTCGCGCGCTCTGGAGATGGGGCCGTACCTGGTCCAGCTCGTAGGGCCAGACAGCGCCGCGTGGTGGCTGCCGGGCCTGATCTTCGTGCTGGGGTGTTTTGTCTCGTTCACACTGGGCTCCTCGTGGACGACGTTTGCCATCCTCATCCCCATCGCGCTGCCGCTGGCCGAGGGCGTTGGGCTCTCGCCCGCCCTGATGCTGGGGGCCGTCCTCTCGGGGGGCGTCTATGGCGATCATGCCTCGCCGCTTTCTGATACGTCCATCATCTCGTCTATGGCGGCGGCCTGCGATCACGTAGATCATGTACGGACCCAGCTGGCCTACACGCTCACACTGGCAGGGCTGGCCTTGGCCGCTTTTTTGGTGGCTGGTGCCCTGGCCTGAGCCGCTGGAGCCTGGAACCCGAGTCGCGTGGACGCGATATATGAGGGCAGCGCTCACCGGGCTTTAGCACGTCCGGCTGGCGGCGTTTCGCTCTTCCCAACCGACGCCCCATGTTTGACGGACGCGCGTTTGAATCATGGCCTCTGATTTTGGCCATAGCCTCCTTGTTTGCCGCGCTGTTCGGCGGCATCACGCTGTTGGGCGTGCTCCTGATTGGAGGCGAAGGCTCCGTAGAGCGCAGCGTACTATCGATTGCCGGGCTGGCTTTTATCGGCTACGTGGCCGTGGCCTGGTGCATTCGGCACGAGCGCTGATCGCCCGGTCTTTTCTGTACTTTACTTATCGTTCCCTCCTATGACCACTGATCCCGAGACCCCGGAAGCGCTTTCCGCCTATGAGAAGGCTGGCGCTGAAGATATAGACCCTCGCTGCATCCCGCAGTCGCTGGATGGCCCCCCGCCCGTAGGCGATGACATCCCGTATCCTGACTACACCGACCAAGACCACGCCAACTGGCGCTTCCTCTTCGAACGCCAAATGAGCCTGCTGCCCGGCCGAGCGGGCGAGGCCTTCCTGCAGGGCGTAGAGACGCTCAACATGACGCCGGACCGCCTGCCTGCTTTGGCGGATCTCAGCCGGCGCATGGAGGCCGCCACCGGGTGGCGCATCGCCCGCATCCCAGGCCTGCTCCACGAGCGGGACTTCTTCAACCTCCTGGCCGATCGCACCTTTCCCTCCACGGACTACATCCGCGGCGAGGACGAGCTGGACTACACCCCCGCGCCCGACTGCTTCCACGACATGTTCGGCCACATGCCGATGCTCACGCAGCCGGCCTTTGCGGACTTCTATCAGCTCTTCGGGCAAGCGGCTCTCAAGGCCGAAGGTCAGGACCGCGTCTCTCTGGAGCGTTTCCATTGGTTTACCGTGGAGTTTGGCCTGATCCGTCAGGCCGAGGGCAACCGCATCTTCGGCGCCGGCATCGTGTCGTCCAAGAATGAGGTGGTGCATGCGCTCTCGGACGAGGTCACCGTCCTCCCGTTCAGCGCGGCGAGCATCACCGGGCAGGACTACGACGTCTGGCATCTCCAGGACACCCTGTTTGCCATGGACTCCTTCGAGCAGCTCGTCGATGGCTTCCGAGCCTGGAACCGCGAGCGCGGGCTGCTGGACTGAAGCCGCCCACCCGGTGTGGCCAAGGTCTACGAGGCGCCCCTTCCTGAGGGGCGCCTCGTGGTGTTTGAGGGGCAGCCGTAGGGCCAGAGAACAGCCGAGCGAGGCCGGCATATCAGCATCCGTGTCTACCGGCCGCAGCCTGCTCGGGCTGCGCCCTCTCTCGCCCATCAACGCCCCCTCTCATGTCTGCTCCTCTCGTTCTTATCACCGGCTCCGGTGGCGCCCTGGGCACCACCGTCAGCCAGACCTTCCAGGAGGCCGGCTGGCGCCTCGTCCTCGCCGAGTACAGCGAAGACGGCGCCGAAGCGCTCCGCGCACAGTTCCCCGATGCCCTCGTCGAAGTGGCCGACCTCACCGACGCTGAGCAGGCGCAGCGCGTGGTGGCCCGGGCCGAGGACCAGCGCGGGCCGCTTGATGCGGCGCTGGCCATCGCCGGGGGCTTCTCCATGCAGGCGGCCCACGAAGCCACCCCCAAGGACTACGGCCGCATGATGGATCTGAACGTGCGCACGCTGTTCAACACCGTGCGGGCCGTCCTGCCGGGTATGCGGACGCGCCGGCACGGGTTCATCCTGGGCGTCTCGGCGGCCGCCGCCGACCATGGCGGGGCCCAGATGGCCCTGTACGCGGCCTCCAAGGCCGCCGTCGCGGCCTACCTGCGGGCGGTGCGCAACGAGGTGAGCGATCACGGGGTGGGGGTGGCCACGCTGTACCCCATGGGCGCCCTGGACACGCCCGCCAACCGCGCGTCGATGCCCGACGCCGACCCCAACCAGTGGATCAGCCGCGAAGACTTGGCCGCCACCATGCTGCATATGGCCACACAAGGCCCCCGAGGGCACGTGGGTGAGGCCCGGGTGTTCGCCACGCCACGATGACCTCCCTGGAGCACGATGTGTTGGGGTAGGTGTTCAGCGCCTCAGCAAGCACGAATCGGCGTTTTAAATGGTGAATGGTGAAGTATGAGTGGTGAATGGTGAATGTGTCTCCTCAGGATCGAGTGTGAGCGCTGGACAAACACTCGTTCACCGTGCACACCTCATGCGAATCAAGGGTTGAAAACGAGCCTGCGAGGGCGCCCTCGTCCGCCAGCGTGGTCCTCCACCGTGAAGGAGAAAGGAGAAACGGGACCTTCGAAAGGAGGCATGAGACGGTGACGCAGCCGTCTTCGCCTCGGCCCGTGCGGGGGATCGGGCTTGGCGGTAGGGGACACGATATATCGCGTCCTCACGGAGGCCCGGCGCCTGGTGCTGAGCCAGAGCAGAACAAGACGTCAGATGAGTCCGGGCTTGGGGAAGGGGGCCTGATCGGCTGGAGCCCACATCTGTTCTGGGCGTACGTATCTTGACAGACCCCCATCCCCTCATTCCCTACCTACGCATGGCTACCAAGCCTGTTATCCTGGTCGTCGATGACGACCCCGAAGTGCTGCGCGCCGTCGCGCGCGACCTGCGACGCCGCTACGGCACCGACTACCGCATCCTGCGGGCCGATTCCGGTGCGGCCGCACTGGTGGCACTCGATGAGCTCGTAGAGCGTGGAGACCCGGTGGCGCTCCTGCTGTCCGATCAGCGCATGCCGCGCATGGACGGCGTGGCCTTCCTGAAGGCTGCCATGGAGCGCTTTCCTCGCAGCAAGCGGGCGCTTCTGACGGCTTACGCGGACACCAACGCGGCCATCGACGCCATCAATCAGTCGCAGGTGGACTACTATCTGCTCAAGCCCTGGGACCCCCCCGAACAGAAGCTGTATCCGGTGCTGGATGACCTGCTGGAGGACTGGCAGAGCCAGTACAAGCCGGGTTTCGGCGGGGTGCGGGTGGTGGCGGACCGCTGGTCGGCGCAGGGGCATGCCCTCCGTGACTTTCTGGCGCGCAACCAGGTGCCCTACGAGTTTGTGGACATCGAAGCCTCGGCCGAGGCTCCATCGCTGATCAGCCGGGCAGGGGGCGACGGCGAGGCGGAACTGCCCTTGGTGGTTTTGCCCGACGGTGAGCGCCTCCAGGCGCCGTCGCTGGCCGATGTGGCGGTCCGCGTAGGGTTGCAGACCCAGGCCGAGAACCCGTTCTACGACTTGGCCATCGTGGGCGCGGGGCCTGCCGGTTTGGCCTCGGCCGTCTATGGCGGGTCCGAGGGGCTGCGTACCGTGCTCATTGAGCGGGAGGCGCCAGGGGGGCAAGCGGGTACCTCCAGCCGCATCGAAAACTATCTCGGCTTTCCGTCTGGCCTCTCTGGGGCTGACCTGGCGCGCCGGGCCACCACGCAAGCCCGCCGCTTCGGCGTGGAAATCCTGGCCCCGCAGGAGGTGCACAGCCTGCGCGTGGATGGCCCCTACAAGTACCTGACGCTGGCCGACGGCAACGAAATTGCCTGCCACGTCCTCATGCTGTCCACGGGGGTAGCGTGGCGCAAGCTGCCCGCACCGGGGGCGGAGGCTTTGTCTGGGCGTGGCGTCTTCTACGGCGCTGCCATGACCGAGGCTCTGCTGTGCAAAGGCGAAGACGTCTACATGGTGGGGGCCGGCAACTCGGCCGGGCAGGCTGCCATGTTCTTTGCCGAATATGCAGGCCGAGTCATCCTGCTGGTCCGCGGCCCCTCGCTGGAAGCCAAGATGTCGCAGTACCTCGTGGACCGTATCCACGAGACGGACAACATCGAGGTGCGCCTGCACACCGAGGTGCAATCGTGCGTGGGCGAGGAGCACCTGGAACGGCTGTGCCTGCTCAAGAACCAGACGGGTGAGACCGAGGAGGTCGAGGCACGGTACCTGTTCATCTTCATCGGCGCCGCCCCGCGCACGTCCTGGCTGGGTGAACAGGTGGTGCGGGATGATCGAGGCTTCATCCTCACCGGCCCCGACATTCCAGCGGATATCCTCCGCTCCTGGCCGCTGGAGCGAGCCCCCTTCTTGCTGGAAGCCTGCATTCCAGGGATCTTCGCCGCTGGGGATGTGCGCCACGAATCAGTCAAACGCGTGGCGTCGGCCGTTGGGGAAGGGTCCGTGGCCGTCCACTTCATGCATCGGTATCTGGCGTCCTTGTAAAGCATGATCGCTTACGTTCGATAATGTAGTAAGTCACATCGTATGTATACAATGTATAATGTTCATTATCGTATGCTGATTCGCTTCCTTCACGCTTAATCTCGCTTGGCTATGCTTTTCGCTGCCGGTGCGGCCCCGCCGTTTTTTGCTGAAGTTGCCGTCTTGATCGTAGCCGGGGCGGTGATCGGGTATGTGTGCTACCGATTTGGCCTCGTGCCCATCATCGGGTTTTTAGTAGCCGGTGTGGTGATCGGGCCGAACGGGCTGGGCCTGGTCAGCGACCGCGAGCTGGTCGATGCCGCCGCCGAGGTGGGGGTCATCCTGCTGCTCTTTACCATCGGCATTGAGTTCAGCCTGGAACGGCTGGCGCGGATCAAGACCCTCATTTTCGGCGCCGGTGGGCTGCAGGTGGGGCTCTCTACAGGGCTCACCATGGGGATCCTGATGCTGGTCGGTGTGTCCTGGCAGGCGGCCCTGTTCACCGGCTTCCTGGTGGCTCTGTCGTCCACGGCCATCGTGCTCAAGCTGCTGGGCGACAAAGGCGAGACCAACACGGAGCCGGGGCAGGTGGCGCTGGGGCTGCTCATCTTTCAGGACCTGGCCATCATCGTGATGGTCATGCTGGTGCCGATGCTCAGTGGCACGGGCGGGTCTGGGCTCGACATCGCGCTGGCCCTTGGAAAAGCGGGGGCCCTCATCGTGGCGGTGCTGGTCGTGGCGCGCCGCCTGATGCCGCTGCTGCTGGAGCGGGTGGCCCGTACCTGCTCGCAGGAGCTGTTCCTACTGGCCCTGGTGGCCATCTGCTTCGGAATGGCCTACCTGACCAGCCTGGCCGACGTCAGCCTATCGCTGGGCGCGTTCCTGGCGGGGCTGATGGTGAGCGAGAGCCGATTCAGCGAGCATGCCTTCGGGGAGGTCCTGCCGCTACAGATCATCTTCAGCGCCACCTTCTTCGTATCGGTTGGGATGTTGCTAGACCTCGGCTTCCTGGTCACCAACCTGCCGCTCATCCTGGGCGTGATCGTGGTCGTCCTGCTCATCAAACTGCTGACGACGGCCATCAGCGTTCGGGCGCTGGGCTACGGCCTGCCCACCGTGGCCGCTTCGTCGCTCATCCTGGCCCAGGTGGGTGAGTTCTCGTTTGTGCTGGAGCGAGCCGGGCGCGAGCTGGGCCTGACGCCAGCCGGGATGGGGGAGACGGGGGCCCAGACGTTCATCGCCGCCACCGTCATCCTCATGACGCTGACGCCGTTCATGGCCACCCTGGGCACGCGGGTGGGCGCCTGGCTCGAAGGGCGCCGCGAACCCGCACCGATGGATCCCGATGAGCCGCCCACCGTCAGCGACGAGCACTTCGCGCATCTGGAGCATCACGTGCTCATCGCGGGCTATGGGAAAGCCGCGCGCCACCTGGTGCGTGTGCTGGGCGGGTCCGGCATCCCGCACCTGATCGTGACGCTGAGTCCGACCCGCGCTCAGGAAGCCGAGGCCGAGGGCATCCCGGTGCTGCGGGGCGACATCGCGCGGCAGCGCACCCTGGAGATGGCCGGGGCTACGCGTGCCAAGGTGCTGGTCATCCCCGACGACGACCCGCAGACGGCGCACCGGATTGCCACCGTGGTCCGGACCGTCAACCCCGCCCTGCGGATCGTGGCCTGCACCCTCCGCTTTGCCGATGCCGAGGACCTGGAGCACGCCGGCATCGACCGCGTGATCGTGGAAGAGATGGAGAGCATCGTGCAACTCTTTGCCGTGATCATGCACGACTACCAGGTGCCGGCCGAGGAGGTGGAGCAGCATGTGGCCACGATGCGGGCCCACGGCTACGTGGCGCTGCGTGACAAAGCCTCCGAGGCGGCTCCGCCCGTGGTGTGTGACCTCGACTATGCGGCGCTCAGCACCCGTTCCTTGCGGGTGGAGGCGGGTGCGCCCGTGGTGGGGCATCCCCTCCGCGTGCTGGACCTCGATCGGCGCCACGGCCTGCGGGTCGATGCGGTGCACCGGGGCACGACTGTGTTCACGGCGCCGGATGAGGCACTGGAGCTGGAAGCGGACGATGAGGTGTTTCTGCAAGGTCCGGCGGATGCCGTGACGAGCATCGCCCCGCTCTTCCACCGGGCCCCTCCCGATCCGGCATACCGCCCCCCCAGCGGACGCTCGGGTGACGGCGCCCCACGTGTGGAAGTCTACGGAGCCGACTGGTGCGTGCTCACGGGCGGCTTCCGGGCCTACCTCCGCCGAAAGGAGGTGCCCCACGTCTACTTCAACATCGAGGACGACCCCGCGGCCGAAGAACGCGTGCGCCGCTGGAACGACGGTGAGCTCAAGTTTCCCATGGTGGTTGTGGGCGATCACGTGATGAAAAACCCCAAGATCGACGTCCTGGACGAGGCCCTGGCTGCGCTGCACCCCGCGCCTGTGGCCGAGTGAACATGCGCAGGGGTCGCCGGGCCTCGGTCGCCTCTCGTTCTCATTCCCCGTTTCTGCTGTATGATCCGCCTCGCTCCAACCCGCCACACCGACGCGTGTACCCACCTGGCTGAGAGTCCCGAGGGTACGCCGAGGGCCCAAGGGTGCAGGGCCCCAGGGTGCGGGGAATGCCTGCAGACCGCTGGGTTCATCTGCGGATCTGCATCGTCTGTGGCCATGTGGGCGGCCGTGACGCCTCAGTCAACACCCACGCGACAAAGCATGTCCACGCCGCCGGCCATCCCCTCATGCGCTCCTTCGAGCCTGGTGAAACCTGGTGCTACGAAGACCACGTCATGCTGTAGGCCTCCCGTGCCCCCGGCAGCTGCCGTCCCGATCACGCTCTATCCCAGACCGCTATGGATACGTTGAATGCCACCATCACGCGCGAAGACCTGGCGCAGTTCGACACCTTCGAAGGCTTGCCCGATACCGTGCTGGACTGGATCATCGAGCACGGCGAGGTCCAGGCCTTCGCTCCAGGTGACACCGTGGCGGAGCGGGGCGCCGAGGCCGAGCGCATGTTCGTGCTCATCGACGGGATGATCGAGTTTCGATTTAGCTTGGGCGGCCAGCTCATGACGTCCGGCGTGTGGGAGCCGGGGTCCGTGACGGGCCTCTTGCCCTTCTCCCGGATGCAGAACTACAGCGGCGCGGCTATTGCCACAGCGCCTAGCCGCCTGCTGTTCATCCACCGCGATCACTTCCCGGATCTGATCTACCAGAGCCATGAGCTGGGGCGTCGGCTGGTGGGCATCATGTCTGACCGAGTGAGGCTCACCACCAAGAATGCGCAGCAGCGTGAGAAGATGATGGCGCTCGGTAAGCTGTCTGCTGGCCTGGCGCATGAGCTGAACAACCCAGCGGCCGCTGTGCGCCGCGCCGTCGAGGTCCTGCGCGAACGGCAGTCTACCCTGCCCAAGCTGGCCGCCCGCGTGGCCAGCCTGGGCGTCACGCACGCGCAGTTGTGCCAGGTGGATTCGTTCCGCGAGCGCGTGGAGAGCCGCCGGGCTGCGGTGTCTCTCTCCACCATGGAGCGGAGCGAACGGGAGGACGAGGTGGCAGACTGGCTGGAGGAGCGCAACGTGGCCGAGCCCTGGATGGTGGCCGAGACGGTGGTCGACGCCGGCCTGGGGGTGGACGACCTGGCTGAGGTCAGCGCCTGCGTGCCTGCCGAGGCGTTTCCGGACGTGGTCAAGTGGCTGGAAGGGGGCCTGGCGGCCGATGGCCTGCTGAACGAGATTGACGCGGCGGCCTCGCGCATCTCGGAGCTGGTGGCCTCGGTCAAGTCCTACTCCCACATGGATCGCAATCCCAACAAGCAGTTGGTCGATGTGCGCGAGGGGCTGGACAGCACCCTCACCATGCTCGGGCACAAGCTCAAGAAGAAGGCCATTGCCATTGAGCGGCGCTACACCGACGTGGTGCCTGAGGTGGAGGCCTACGTGGGCGAGCTGAACCAGGTGTGGACCAACCTCATCGACAACGCCATCGACGCCATGGGCGACGGTGGCACCCTCACGCTGGACGTCTCACCGCAGCACACCTACCTGCGCATCTGCGTCATTGATGACGGCCAGGGTATCCCCCTGGAGCTACAGTCCCGCATCTTCGAACCCTTCTTCAGCACCAAGGAGGTGGGCGAGGGCACGGGCCTGGGTCTCGACGTGGTGCAGCGTATCATCCGCCGCAACCACGGCGGCGAGGTGGAGGTGTCCTCGGAGCCCGGCCGCACGTCGTTCGAGGTGCGCCTGCCGCTGCCTCAGGTGTAGGACCGGGTGCCGCTCACCGACGCAGGGTGCCACTCACCGATTGCGGCGGAGCCCAGGCTGGGCATGCTCGTAGGGGCCGCATCGCCGCTTCCCTAAGCCTGTCTCCCTGCGCTGTGTCTGTGTCGCCACGCTTCCGGTGTCTCGTCGCTTGCTCTATCGGTCTAGTGCTGATGGGGACCGTCCGGCCTACGTACGGGCAGGCCCTGCCTGGGGCGGCCTCGGATTTGGGCGCCACGGTGCAGGTCCAGGAGGCTTCCGCTAGCGTGGTGGTGGACGGGGTGCTCAATGAGACGGTATGGCAGCAGGCCACGGTCATCCCGATGCACTACGAGTGGTTACCCGGAGACAACATCGCCCCCCCTGTGCGCACGGAGGTGCTGCTAACGTACGATGCGGAGCGTCTGTATGTGGCGTTTCGGGCGTTCGATGATCGGCCCGGGGAGATCCGCGCCCACCTCATGGATCGGGACGACATTCAGTCTTTTGTGGAAGATGACCACGTGGGGTTCATGGTGGACCCCTTCAACGATGAGCGACGGGCGTTTCAGTTCAGGATCAACCCCCTGGGCGTGCAGGTGGATGGCGTATTCAATGACCTAGATGGTACCGAAGACTTCTCCTGGGACATTATCTGGGACAGTGCTGGGCGCGTCACCGCTGATGGCTATGTGGTGGAACTCGCTATTCCGTTCAACCAGCTCCGCTACCCCGCGGCCAGTGCGGTACAGACCTGGGGGTTCACAGGCTTTCGATCGTGGCCGCGTTCTGTGCGGCACCGCATCCAAACACAGCCCCGAGACCGGGGCCGCAACTGCCTGCTGTGTCAGTTCCTCAAGGTCGAAGGGTTTCAAGGCATGAGCGCGGGCCGGAACGTGGAGGTGACCCCCACCCTGACGGTCCGCCGCACCGACGCGCGGGATGGGCTGACAGCCTCATCCTTGGAGGCGGGCCCGGTAGAGCCTGAGGTGGGCTTTACGGGGCGGTGGGGCGTCACCTCGAACCTGACCCTGAACGCCACGGTCAACCCCGACTTCTCCCAGGTGGAAGCCGATGTGGCGCAGCTCGAAGTCAACGAACGCTTTGCCCTCTTCTTTCCGGAGCGTCGGCCGTTCTTCCTGGAGGGCCTCGACTTTTTCCAGACCCCGCTCGATGCCATCTTCACCCGGACGGTGGTGGACCCCGTGGCGGGCGCCAAGGTGACGAGCAAGGTGGGGCCTCACGCGGTGGGCGTCTTTGCCGCACAGGATCGGGTGAACAACCTGCTCTTGCCGGCCAACCAGCAGTCTGGGGCGGCGTTGCTAGATCGCGAGGTCTCGTCGGGTGTGGTGCGCTACCGGCGGGACGTTGGGGCGGGGTCGGCGGTAGGCGTGTTGTACACCGGGCGCGAGAGCCGCGCGTACCGCAACCACGTGGGGGGGCTGGACGGCTTCTTCCGGCTCTCGCGCGCCAACACCCTGGTGGTCCAAGCCCTCCGCTCGCAGACGGCCTACCCCGCCGGGCTCAGCGATACACAAGGCGCCGAGGGCGAGGCCTTCCATGGCGCTGCCGTGTTTGCCGCCTTCAACCACGTGAGCCGTTACTGGATCGCCAGCGCGTCCTACGAAGACCGCTCACCCGGCTTCCGGGCTGATGCCGGCTTTATCCCCCGGGTTGACGTGCGGACCGCCGATGTGGACGTGACGCGGCGCTTCTGGGGCAGCAGCACGGCGTGGTTCAGCCAGCTCAACATCGGCGCTGGGGCGAGCCAGACCTACGACTACGCGGGTCGTCTGACGGATCAGCAGGTGGGGCTGGACGCGTTCTACCGAGGCCCGCTGCAAAGCCAGCTTCTGCTGCGTCTGGATGTTGAGCGGACGCGGTTCCAGGAGACGCTGTTTGACCTCTATCAGGTGAACGCATCTGCGTCCGTGCAGCCCAATGGGCGGCTGAGGATTGGGCTCTCGGGCCGGGTGGGGGAGACCGTGGATGTGGTGGAGGTGCGCGAGGCCCAGACGTGGCGTGTGGGACCCCGTGCGGGGCTCAAGCTGGGCCCCCACGTGCGGATGTCACTGGACTACCTGGTGCAGCGGCTATACCGGCCGGAAGGGCGGCTCCTGACAGAGCAGCTACTACAAGCACGGATTGTTTATCACGTCAACGTGCGGCTCTTCCTCCGGGCCACGACTCAGCTTCGGATGGTGGACCGCAACGTAGCGGCCTACACGGCAGACGTGCCCAGCCGGCAAGAATCGCTGTTCACCCAGCTGTTGTTCTCCTACACGGTCAACCCACAGACGGTCGTCTTCGTGGGCTATGCCGACAACCACGGCGCCGACGCCGTGGTGGACCTGACGCAACTGGACCGGACGTTTTTTCTTAAGATGGGCTATGCTTGGGTCTTCTGACGAGACGATCACCTTCCGGCGGCTCCAACTGGTAGGCTGGAGCGCCTACGCGGTGCTATGGTGGCTGGCCTCGCTGCCGGAGTACGAGCTACGAGAGGCTCCGCTGTGGGTGTCGGCCGTTCGGGTGGCGCTGAACGCGATGTTGGGGGCCGCGCTGTCGATGGGTCTGCACCAGCTCTACCGGCGGCTGTGGGCGCGCTCCTTACCGCTGGGTAGTCTGGTGGGATGGGCCGTCGGAGCTTCCCTGGTGGCGGGCTGTCTGTGGGGGGTGGCGTTCGAATTGGTCAAGTGGCCCCTCGAAGAGGTGTCGTTCTCAGGCAAGCCGTGGTATTGGTTGGGGCGCGGGTACGTGTCCATGGCCTTCGTGCTCATGGCCTGGAGCACGCTGTACTTGGGCATTCGGTATCAACGCATGGCGCAGGAGGCCCGGGAGCGGGCCCTGCGTGCGGAAGCGTTGGCCCACGAGGCGCAGCTGGCCATGTTGCGCTATCAACTCAACCCGCATTTCTTCTTCAATGCCCTGAATGCAATCCGGGCGCTGATCAACGAGGCGCCTGATCGCGCGCGAGACTTGGTCACCGCCTTCGCGGATTTCATGCGGTATGCGCTCCTGCGCGACGACCCGGCGCATCCAGGGGTTGAGCCCCGGACCACCATGCTGGGTGCCGAGCTTGATGTCATGGAGCTCTACGTGGACATCGAGCGGATTCGCTTCGAGGATCGTTTGTCCTTTACCACCGCCGCCGATCCCCGGGCTTTGGGGGTGGCGGTGCCGCCGTTCTTGTTGCATCCGCTCATTGAGAATGCCCTGAAGCACGGCACGGCCGAGGGACCGGGCCCCCTGCGCGTCCACGTGGAGATTACCTGCGAGGGGGCGGGGGTGCGCATCCGGGTGGCCAGCACGGGGAGCCTGACCTCGCCGCCCAGGCTCCGGGTGGGGCTCCGGAACGTACAGGCTCGGCTGGAGCAGTACGGGTCTGGTCGGCACACCTTCACCCTCCACGCATCGGAAGGATGGGTTGAGGCCACGGTGGTGCTGCACGACGTGCTCCAGAACAGGCCCGTTGAGGAGGTGGAGGGATGAGCAGGACCCCCTTGGGTGCTCTCATCGTGGATGACGAGCGGCTGGCCCGGCAGGAGTTGCGGGCCCTCTTGCAGGCTCACCCAGAGGTCCACGTGCAGGGAGAAGCGGCTACGTTGGAGGAGGGCGCGGCCTTGGTCCAGCAATTCGACCCAGCGGTCGTGTTTTTGGATATGCAACTGGTTGGGCAGCGGGGGTTCGACCTCTTGGCCCACGTGGACGAGGCGCCCCCGATCATCGTAGTCTCAGCCCACGACCGGTACGCGTGGCGTGCGTTCGAGGTGGAAGCGATTGACTATCTGTTGAAGCCGGTGCGGCCCGAGCGGCTGGCCCAGGCCCTGGAGCGGCTGAGGCGCGAGAGGCCCACCGCTGCCTCCCCTGCGCTGGCGTACGAAGACCGCGTCTACCTGACCGAACGGGGACGGATGCACGCGGTGGCGCTCACGGAGATTCTCTGGTTGCAGGCGGCGGATGACTACGTGGAGATCCACCGTGCCGCGCATCCCGTGGTGCTGGACCGGTCCACCCTGACCATGTGGCAGCACCGCCTGCCCGATGAACACTTCGCCCGCATCCACCGCTCCACGTTGGTCAACCTGAACCACGTAGCGTCGATCGCTCGGGCACCGCACGCCACCTACTGGGTGCACGTGCGCGGGCACGAGCAGCCTCTGCGCATGAGCCGCCGCTATGCGGCCGCTTTACGCCAGCGCTCGTAGCACAGCGCCTGCCTCAGGCATAGCGCTGGACGATCAGGTCGTGAAACGCGCCCGTGGTGCGCAAGGCGCGTTGAAAGGCCTGCCGTTCGAGGCGGGTCATACGGTTGACGCTGACCTCTTCCGTGAGCTGATCCCCTCCCTCGGCGAGATTCAGCTGATGCTGGAGGCGAACTTCGTAGAGATGCTCGTAGGCAATGGCCACGCCCCGCAGGGTGGCCCGCAGGTCGGGGAAGGCCGCCGTGGCTCGGCGCAGGCGGGCATACGTGCTGGTGCGGTCCAGATACCCAAGCTCCAAGGCCAGCAACCGTGCGCCTTCCAGTGCCGGCACGAGGCCGCGCACGTACACGTTGACTTCGACGGTACTTTCAGGGCGAAGCTGCCGGAGGCGATCGAGGAAGCCCGTGGGGGGGCGCTGTCGGTCCAGGTGCGCGGCGGCCCGTCGCAGAAAGGGGTGGGGTCCTGTACCCGCGGCATGGTGGAGTGTGTCTCGGATGGTGAGCTGGAGCTCATCGGCCAGCCGTAGGTCGCCCTGCAGGGGGCGCACGTCTAGCATGAGCAGGACGTCAGCCAGCGGCGTTTCCGAGGTGCCGTTGAGGCCTTGCTGGAGCTGGGTGCGCCACCCCTCGACCGGCTTGCAGTACGAGGCGTCTTGGGCCACGAGAGGGCTCAGCGGGAAGCCACAGCGTTCCAGCGCCTCGCAGACCCGGGCGGCCAGCCGTTGGAACCACACGGCGGCTCGGCGTGCCTCGTCTGGACCAGACGGCGAGGCATAGACGAGGCCGTTGTGTTGCTGTGTGCGCACGCCTGCCTCCTGGCGCCCTGTACTGCCCAGGCGCAGCCAGCACCACGACAGGCCCACGGCCTCCTGCGGTCGTTCCTGTCGCAGCTGACGCTCGACCAGGTAGAGCGCGCGGCGCACGATCCGGTCGTAGATGGTGCTCGTGAGCAAGGCGAGCGACTCCGGCGGCGTGCGTTGCTCGTAGAAGCTCTGGAGCATCTCGTGGGTCTCGGCCCGCATGGATGCGAGCGTTTCCAGGTCGGCCCCGTGGTCAATGTGGCGGAGCGTAGCCAAGGGGTCTTTCCCTCGGAAATGGGCCACCTCGGAGGCACTCAGGCACCGGATGTGGGGGGAGTCCTCCTCGTTCTGGATCAGCACATGCTCCGTTTCAAACTCGAGCATCGCCAGGAGGGCGTCGAACAGCGTGGCCGACGGGGGCAGGGACGCCACAGGGCCCTGGATAGCCTCGGCGATGGGTGTTTCTGCGGAGCGCCCCTGCGCCAGGATGGTGCGTCGGAGGCTGCGGTCAGTGACGAGCCCTTGCACCAAACCGTCCCGGTCCTGCACCGCGAAGGCGTCGTAACGCTGGACGGTCATCTGATGAGTCGCGTCCTGGACGGTCGTCTCAGGTGGACCAACCAGCATGGGACGCACCGGTAGGTCGCCCAGCCGTCGGCTGAAGAGCAGATGGGCCCCGCCCACGTCGATGTGGTGGTCCATCCGCTGCACGAACTGCTGCACGTCGCGGTCGAAGTAGAGGGCGAGGACCGGGTGAGCTTTGTAGAGCGCCTGGAAGGCTGGCGGCGGCAGGATGGCACAGGTGGTGGCGGTGACGGCCTTCGCCTCGTAGGGAAGCAGTCCGCCTTTGATGAGGCCAAAGACCCCAAACAAGTCACCGGGGCCACAACGTTGGATGAGCCGATGCCGGTCTACGTCGTAGATACGGACCGATCCCGATTCAATCAGGAAGAGCCCACGGTGCATCTGGCTCCCCTGCTCCAGCAGCACCTCACCGGCCTCGAACTGAACCACCGTCAGGTCACGCGCTAGGCTTTCCGAGGTCTCGGGGCCCAGTTCGTCGAAGGGAGGGGTGGAGGCGACGAGCGCGCGTAGGCGGTCGGCGATCGAGGGGCCGAGCATGGGAGCAGAGTAAGGCCGGGGAAAGGCGCCGTCTGGAAGCTAGGAAGGCCTGTGCTCGAGCGGGTGCGCGGCGGTGGCCTCAGTCGAACCGGACAAAACGCGCGCGGATGCGGCGTGTCTGGCTGGACGACTTCTTCCACTGCACCAAGATTGGACTCTGGTACTTGCCGTGGATGATCGACCCAATGCCGTATTCGTCCGTATTGTTCACCATGAGCGTCACCGACCGCTTCATGCGCAGGAAGCGCGAGGCAGAGGCCGCGAAGAACTTGTCGATGAGGCGCTGCACTTTGGTCTCGTTCAGCCCGAGGGCGTCACTGATCTCGTTGATGAACTGGACGAGGTCGTACTTGGCGTAGTCCTTCGCCTTTTGGGCGAGGAGAGAGGGATCGCGGAGGACCCGCTTGCCTTTCTGGGCCATGAAGCGGAGCGGGTCTTGGAGGACCTCGGCCAGGTCATGCTTCATGAGGAGCGTCTCGTACTCATTGACGGTGAGGCCGGCGTTGGACTCGTCGTAGTCCAGCATCAGCTCAATGCGCCCTTTGGGAATCTCGAAGTGGCGGATCAGGGTCTGCATTTCGTCGAACAGCCCCAGCTTGGGATCGCGGAGGTTGATCGAATCCACCGCGTGGTGCGAGACGGGGATGGCAAACTCCACTTCGGTCACCTGCTCATCGGTGTTGTACCCGATGATGGTGGTCTGGCGCGTTCGCGTGCCCCCCACGTGTACCCCATCCAGGTCGATGAAGTAGACGGGCGTGTTGGGGTCCTTGCGGTACGTGACGCAGTTCTCGAGGCCGGCTCCCATGAAGGTCAGGTGCGAGTCGGCGTTGAGTGGCTCGCACGTCTTCTGCTCATCGCTGAGTTCGTCCCGCAGCTCCATCTGATCGTGCCGGTAGGGCCCGTTCGGCGGGAAGAGGTGCTGAAACGATGCGCAGTAGGCCTCGATGGCTTCTCGGCTGTGCCCGAGGCGGGCGCACAGGTTCTCCTCCAGGTACCCAGCGGTGGTGTGGTAGGAGCAGTAGATCGCCTTCCGGTAGGCGCGGAGGGGGTCATCACCAAACTGCTCAGCCACTTGATCCGCCACGTTGATGAGGTCGAATCGGGAGCGGGGAGTCAGTTCGAGTTTGATCTCGGACATAGACACTGAGGGGACACTCTTGGGGCACGGGCCATCCTACACAGCCCTCTCCTATAATGTCAACGAAGTGTGAAGTAAAAGCTACGTTACGGGCCGCCGCCCCGCAGGGATGCAAGCCTCCACAAGATCAGGAGTGTGAGCGAGACGTGTATGCCTCGCTCGTGGGTTTGTGCCCCTTTCTCAAATTTTCAACATAGGGTGAAGGTGGCTGGAAATACGGCAGATGGGGAAGCCTGAAAGCCCTTCCAAGAACGATTGGGCTCCGCTGCGCCGCCCACCCCGGCTCATGAAGACGGCGGCTCCGCGTCAGGGACGATCCGGGCGGTACGAACGCCGTCACCAAACCGTAACATCACAACGTCGTCTGGACGCAAGGCCTCGGCGTGGACGATGGGGCGCCCCTCACGTTCGACGCGCACGTAGCCTTGTGCAAGTGGGCGCCGTGGATCCAGCAGCGCCAGCTGCTGACGGAGGTGCTCGACCTGTTGCTGGCGGTGGGCCACGTTGGTGTCCACGGCCCGGTCCAGGCGTCGGATCAACTCGTCCAGGTGTTGACCGGTTTGCCGCAGTTGGTCCAGGGGACGGTTGAAGGCATACGAGGCGGTGATCTGCCGGACGCGCTGTCGGCGTGTGGTCACGGCCTCGCTGAGGGCGGCGTGGAGCGTGGCCTGGAGGCCCTGTACGTACGCCGCCACCTCGCGTCGGTCCGGCACCACCAGTTCGGCGGCCATGGACGGGGTGGCGGCTCGGCGGTCCGCCACGAGGTCAGAGATGGAGGTGTCGGTTTCGTGTCCCACGGCGCTCACCACAGGAATGGGGCAGGCGTGGACGGCCCGCGCCACCACCTCCTCGTTGAAGGCCCACAGGTCCTCCGCCGATCCGCCACCGCGGCCCACGATCAGGACATCCACCCGCAGAGGGTCGCCGGGGGGCACGGCACCGAAGGCCTCGATGGCCTCGGCGATCTCCTCGGCCGCTCCCACGCCCTGCACGCGCACCGGGCAGACCAGCACCCGCACGTGGGGAAACCGCCGGCCCAGCACCGTCAACATGTCGTGCAAGGCGGCCCCGGTCCCGGACGTGGCTAGGCCGATCGTTTCGGGGTAGACCGGCAAGGGCTGCTTGTGCCCTTCGTCGAAGAGCCCCTCGGCCTCGAGGCGCTGTTTCAACGCCTCGAAAGCCCGCCGGAGCGCCCCCTCGCCAGCCGGTTGGAGCCGGCGCACGATGAGCTGCAGGTCGCCCCGCCGCTCGTAGACCGACGCGCTGGCCCGCACCCGCACCTGCATGCCATCCCGTGGGGGCACGCCCACCCGCTCGGCGAAGTGGCGCCACATCGCACAGCGAATCTGTGCGTCGGTATCTTTGAGGGTGAAGTAGAGGTGCCCCGAGGCCGGGCGGCTCACATTGGACAGCTCGCCTTCTACCCAGACATCGGTGCACGTGGCCTCGACGGTGGCCTTGAGCTGTCCCACCAACACGCCCACCGGCACCGCGTCGGCGGCCGCATCAGGCGCCGGGGAGGGGGGCGACGGGCTGAACAAGGATGGACCCTGGGGCGTACGGCGGCGGGGCATGACAGACGGTGGCTCCAGACACAGGCTTCATTCCAACGACTTCGATCGCTTAAGCTATGCAACCCCGCATCAAGGTGCTGTTTGTCTGCCTCGGAAATATCTGTCGGAGCCCCTTGGCCGAAGGGGTCTTCCGGCACCAGGTGCAGCAGGCGGGCCTGGCCCACGCCTTCGAGATCGCTTCGGCCGGCACCGGAGCCTGGCACGTGGGCGAGCCGCCCGACGCTCGTATGCGGCAGACCGCCCAGGCTCACGGGATCTCGCTGGCCGGACAGCGCGCCCAGCAGGTGAGCCCAGCCGACCTCGATCGGTACGACCTCGTCCTGGCGATGGACCCCACCAACCAACGCGACCTTCAAGCGCTGGCCGCCCGCCCCTCGTCTGGACAAGCCGTCCGCCTCTTTCGCGACTTTGACCCGCAGCCGGGCGACCGGGCGGTGCCCGATCCTTATTACGGCGGTCCTGAAGGGTTCGAGACGGTCTACCGCATCGTGGATCGCACGTGCCGGGCCCTGCTTCAGCATCTCATCGATCAGCACCAGCTCTCGGTGCCAGGTTAAGGGGCCGCTGGCCGACCCTCCTCCTGCGCGAGGACGGAGGCGCTTTCCCGCGGCGGCCTCATAGAGAACGCAGGCCGACGCCGAGGCCCGCTCGACCCTGTGCCAGTCGGTGCGCCGACCGGGGCCTCGTCGCATCCTCGGTGCCCACTCAGTCGATGCCCCGGTTGCCGCCTACAGGTATCCTCCTAGATAGGCCGCCTGACCCTCCCCAAACGCCCTCGAAATGGATCTCTCGCCGGAATCATAGCACTTTTTAGTTATGGATGACTAGGTGAAATGACGGGAGGCTAGATAGGTAAAATGACCTAAGCCACCGGCAAGGCCGGTCCAGTGCACAGGGAGCGATGAATGCGACCTGTAAAACAGGAATCACAGGAAAAAATAATAGGCGTAGACATCTGTAAATATTGTCTTTGAGCATAGTTTAGATCGCTAAAATCAATCGTTTCATCGATCCTTCATAAAAGAGGGGTTAAGAACCTGAGGGGTGCGCCGATAGAGGAAGCGAGCCCATCACCGGTGCTCCGAATATGGTTGTAGTCTGAGGCCTTGGCGCCTCAAGAGCCTGATTCGCTTCATGCATACCCTGAACATTGGTCGCTTCCATCGTGGCCGCGCCTGCCTGTCGAGGTGGCGCGGCTATCGGCGTTTGTGCCTGTTCTAACGGCGTGCCAGCCTCCCGACTCGACCCTTCTCCCATGACACAAATCTCCCCCCAGATGATGTCTGATAGCCTGCTGTTTCGACTCTACCGACTGTATCATCATGAACCGTATTCATACCGTAGCCACCGCCCTGTTGGTGGGCACGCTTCTATTCGTTGTCGGCTGTGACACGGGTAGCCTCACCGAGCCTGAGGCCTTCCCGGAGTCCATCGC
This sequence comes from Bacteroidota bacterium, assembly GCA_038747425.1. Classification (GTDB taxonomy): domain Bacteria; phylum Bacteroidota; class Rhodothermia; order Rhodothermales; family JBCDJV01; genus JBCDJV01. Next base: position 22,770 of record JBCDJV010000018.1, on the reverse strand, counting down.
TCAGCACGAAGGGCCCACCCTGCGCCATGCTCACCTGATGGACCGTGCGGTACGGTCCACCCCCGCCACCCGCGCGTCCGGCAAAATGCCCGGAGCGCCTCTCACCCTTGAGGGGGCGGACAACAGCGATCTAGTGGGTCTCATCGTCGCGCTTGACCCCTACCGCATCTTCAGCCGCTACGGCTCGGTGGATCCCTACCGGATCTTCAGCCGCTACAGTGACCTCGAAGGGTACCGCATCTTCAGCCGCTACGAGTATGAGGACGTCTTTGAGGGCTTCTCCATCTGGGCCGATGCGGAAGAGGTTAACGACCTCGTGGCCGCGATGGAGCAGGACGACGAGATCGCCTGGGTGGAGCCGGACATCGTGCTGAACCAGGAACTCGCCTTCCGGCTCGATACCGAGACCCACACCGGCGACGAACTGCTGCCTTGGGGCACCCGCCGCATTGGGGCGGGCCAAGCCTCCACGCAGGGCCTCGGCCGGGTTCAGCTGTTTGTGATGGACACCGGCGTCCAGAACGCCGAGGTGGCGCTGGTTGAGGAGATGGACCTCACCGCCAACACCACGCGGGCCCAGGGCACGGACGCGGATGGCCATGGCACCCATGTGGCGGGCACCATCGCCGCGAAGCAGGACGGGCGCGGCATGATCGGGGTGGCACCGGGCGTGTCGGTGCGCAGCATGCGTGTGCTCACCGGCCAAGAGGTGGACACGGATGGGCCCCTGGATGCCTCGACGGCCATTGCGGCCATCGAGCAGGTGATTGGCTACAAGCTCAGCCACCCCAACACGCCAGTGGTGGTCAACTTCAGCCTCGGGGCCGATGTGGAGACCACGGCCAACACGGCGCTCGATGACGCCGTAGAAGCGGCCATTGCCAACGGCATCACGTTCGTGGTGGCCGCCGGCAACGATGGGATCGACATGGCTACGGTCACGCCGGCGCACGTGGAGGAGGCCATCACGGTCGGAGCCTACGGCATGCTGGACAACTTCGCCTGGTTCTCCAACCGAGGGGTGGGGGTCGATCTGCTGGCACCCGGTGAAGGCGTCGTCTCGCTGGTGCCGGGCCTGTCCGCCGATGCGGGCACGTTCAGCCTGATGTCCGGCACGTCCATGGCGGCGGCTCACGTATCGGGCGCAGCGGCGTTGTTCCTGGCCCAAAACCCCACCGCCTCCCCGAACACGGTCCGCGAGGCCTTGGTGCGGGCCGCCAAGCCGGACATCTGGGGGGTCCCCAATGGGACCACCAACCGGACGGTCTACGTGGGCGCGGACTCTGAGCTGCATGCGATGGACGTACCGCCCTTCTTCCAGTATGCGCTCACGGTCGACGGCGACCTGCGGCTCGACGAAGAGGCCCGCATCTACGCCTCGGGCGATCGGGTCAATGCCAGCGTGTTCACCAATGGCAACCTGCGCATCGACGAAGACGTCCGCGTCGAGGGCTTCTGCTACCACGCGGAGAACACCTACGGCTCGACCTCGCGCGCGTGCCGCCCGGTCTACAACCCGACGGGCGAGGCCACCGCGCAGCGCGAGCCCACCGTGGTCATCCCCGACTTCGATGCGGATGCCCACCGTGGCGTGGCCACGCAGGTGACGAACGGGGACCTCACTCTGCAGGGCGCCTACACGCTGGGGACCGCCGAGAACCCGGTCATCTGGTTCGTGGACGGCAACTTGCGCGTCCGCGGCACCACCACGATCTCGGGCTACGGCGTGTTCGTGGTTAAGGGCAACGCGGACATCCGGGGGCGCTTCACCGCCCAAAGCGATCCCGACATCTCGACGATCGGCCTCTACGTGGAAGGCAACGTCGACGTGCGCACCTCTCGGTTTGCCGCCCAGGTGCTGGCCAAAGGCGATATCCGCCTAGGCGAGGAGGCCCAGGTCTACGGCAGCCTGACCAGCACCGGCAACCTGCAGAGCGGCGAGGAGATGCGGCTCCATTACCGCCCGGCTTCGCCAGCCTTGACGGAGCCCTTCTGGCCTGTTGCCAACTTCTAGTCTAGCGCCCACCAACGGGGCCTGGGCCGATGGCTCGGGCCCCGACTACCCATCGCGCTGCTGTTCTGCCAACCAATCCATACCCGATTGATGCATCGTATTCACCTGTGTCTGGGCGTGTTCTCGATCAGCCTCGTGCTGCTCCTGACGGGCTGTGACACCAGTCTGACGGAGACCCCGATCGAGGACCCAGCCGTCACCGCCGAGGACGAGGGCCCCAAGTTTCGCCATGCCCACCTGATGGACCGCGCGGTCCGCCTCTCAGAGTCAGCCGACAGAGCCCGCCTCCTGTCGAGCTTCGACGAGGAGGCCGTCGGGATCATTGTGGGGCTGGATACCTACCGGATCTTCAGTCGCTACGGTGAGATGGATCCCTACCGGATCTTCAGCCGCTACAGCGAGATGGATCCCTACCGGATCTTCAGCCGCTACGAGTACGACCACGTCTTCGACGGGTTGGCCCTGTGGGTAGACGAAACCATGGTGCATGACCTCATCGCAGCCATGGAACAGGACGACGAGATCGCGTGGATCGAGCCGGACATCCAGGTGAAGCTGACGCCCCTGGGTGCCACGATGATGGCTCCGGAGCTGGTCGAGACCACACCGTGGGGGGTCCTGCGCATCGGAGGGGGCACCACCGAGGCCTCCAACGTGGATCTGTTCGTGGTGGACACCGGCGTCGAGGCCCAGGATCTCGACCTGGCGTCAAGTTTCGACGTGACGGCCGGCCGGACGGACGGGGGCGTGGACCAGGATGGTCACGGCACGCACGTCGCGGGGACGGCGGCGGCCTTGAGCAACGGGACCGGTGTGCGCGGGGTGGCCCCCGGGGCCCAGATCCACAGCCTCCGTGTGCTGACCGGCCACGAGCGCAAGGACGAGAGTGAGCCGGTGGACCTCTCCAAGGCCATCGCGGCCATGGAGCGGGTGATCGGCCACAAGCTCGGGCATCCGCAGACGCCGGTGGTGGTGAACTTCAGCCTCGGTGCCGACATCGGCACGACGGCCTACAACGCCCTGGATGAGGCAGTCGTGAGCGCCATCGACAACGGCATCGTCGTGGTTGTGGCGGCGGGGAACGAAGGCACTGACGCCTCCACCATCACGCCCGCTCACGTCGAAGAAGCCATCACGGTGGGCGCCTACGACCCGTCCGACCGCTTTGCTGGGTTCTCCAACTATGGGCGCCACGTGGATATTCTGGCCCCCGGCGTGGACATCCTGTCCGTCAAGCCTGGAGAGGGGCTCAACGTGCTCTCTGGCACCTCCATGGCGGCGGCCCACGTGTCCGGCGCCGTGGCAGCCTTCTTGGCCGAAGAGCCCAACGCGAGCCCGGCGCAAGTCCGGGAGGCGCTGGTGCGGAGCGGCCAAGCTGGCATCAGCGGTGTGCCCACCGGCACGACCGACCGCACCGTCTTCCTGGGCGGTAGCAGCGCCGAGGGCCCGGCCGGCGGACTCCTCAACGAAGACGTACCGCCGTTCTTCCAGTACGCGGTCGTGGCTGGCGGGGACATCCGGCTGAGAGATCGGGCGGTCGTGCGTCTGGCCGATGGGGCCCCAGCCAGGGCCAATGCCAGCCTCTACGCCAACGATGACGTGGAACTTCGTAGCACAGACGTGCGCGTCGAAGGCTTCGCGTATGCCGTGGACGACGTGAAGGGACACACGGCTACCTTGGCTCCGCGCTTGAACCCGACGGGACTGGCTCCGGCGCAGCGCGTGGCCCCGCTGGATCTGCCGGATCTCAACATGCGGGACTATCAGGCGCTGGCCACGCATGCCACCACGGGCTATCTGAATGTGTTCGGAACCTACCAGCTAGGCACGTCCACGCACCCCTACATCTGGTACGTGGAGGGGGACCTGATCATCACCGAACCGACCCAGATCAGCGGCCACGGCATTTTCTTGGTGCGCGGTGACGTCCGGATCGAAAACGACGTGCAGGTCGCTGAGGGCTCGGCCCTGGCCCTGTTCGCCGAGGGCGATGTGCGGCTCACCACGCCGGATCTGGATGTGGAGGCGCTGATCTATGCCCGTGGGCAGGTACAGGTCCGCTCGAACGTGACGGTCACCGGCAGCATCACAAGCCTCAGCACGGTCTTCCTGGAGGACGACGTGAAGCTCTACTACCGCCCGGTGCCCCCGGCGCTAACCGAGCCCTTCTGGCCGACGGGGCCCGCTGCACGGCCGGGCACCTATGCCAACACCGTGCGCGTGATCTGGGGCTCGGACGATGTAGAGGAGGGCGCGGACACGAACGTGAACCGCTCCAGTCCAGATCTGGACCTGGGTTCATACTCCAATGGGACGGCCACGACGGTAGGGGTCCGCTTCCGCGAGAGCAGCATTCCCCAGGGGGCAACCATCCAGCGCGCCTACATCCAGTTCGTCACGCACGATGAAAGCCAGGGCGCCTCCGAGTTGACGATCCGCGCCCAGGACGCGGGCGACGCGGACACCTTCGCGAACAGAGATGAGAGTGTCTCCGAGCGTCCCGTGACCTCACAGGCCGTCACGTGGACCGTCCCAGCCTGGAACACGGTGGGCGAGGCTGGGGCCGCGCAGCGTACGCCGGACCTGAGCGCCCTCGTGCAGGCGCTTGTGGACCGGTCCGACTGGGCCGGCGATGACCTCGCATTCATCATCACCGGCACGGGGCAGCGTGAAGCCCGGAGCAGCGAAGCGAACCCAGAGCAAGCGCCCACACTCCACGTCGAGTGGACGCGTTGACCCGTCGTCCATGAGCCCTGCGCGCCGCGGCACGGCGGCCTCCCCGAACATGAAGGAGGCCGCCGTGCCCCGTGGGTGCATCCAGGGCTTAAGGTGTACTCCATACAGACGATAATTCGTTTGTCCACGCCTCGAGCGAGGCGTCTCCTTGGCAAGATTATTGCCTCTCATTCCTTTTATGCGCATCGCTCATCACATGGGTTCTGGGCGGCTGGCTGTGCTGGTCGTCCTCGTGGTTGGAGGTCTCCTGGGAGGGATACCCAGCATCGCGTGGGCGCAAGCGTTGGACCCCACCAAGGCGCTCACCCAGCATCTCCTCAAGACCTACACCACCGAGGACGGGCTACCTCAGAGCACGATCAACACCATCCTCCAGACGCACGACGGGTACGTGTGGCTGGGCACGCAAGAAGGGTTGGCCCGCTTCGACGGACTCTTTTTCCGGGTCTTCGACAAGCGCACCCACGGGTTGCCAAATAATATCGTCACGAGCTTGCTGGAAGACCGAGACCAGCACCTGTGGGTGGGCACCCAGGGAGGCGGGCTCGCGCGGTGGGATGGGCGCTCGTTCACCGTCTACGCTGGAGCTGAGGGGCTTCCGAGTGGCAGCATCAGTACCCTCCATCAGCAGCCGTCCGGTCGGCTGTGGGTGGGCAGCCACGATGCCGGGCTGGCCTACCTCGACGGCGATCGCTTTGTGCCCCTCGAGGCGCTGCCTGGCACGCACGTCACCAGCCTGGTCACCGATTCCGGCGGCCGCCTGCTCATCGGTACCCAGGACCAAGGCCTGTTCCAGTACGACGGCGTCACCGTCACCCCATATCCTCACGCCGACCCATCGCCATTGCGCCAGGGCATCCGCAGCCTGGCGTTGGAGCCTGAGGGGAGCCTGCTGGTCGGCACCCTGGATCAAGGCGTCTTCCGCGTGGAGGGGGGACGGGTGGAGCCTGTAGCGGGCCTGCCGGCCGATGAGCTTGGAGAGGTGCGGGTCCTGCACCCCGCCTCAGGCGCGCTTTGGCTGGGCACCGGGGGCGCTGGCCTCTGGCGCGTGCAGCCCGATCAGACCGAGCGCCTCGACCGCACCAACGGCCTCCCGCATGGCGTCATTCGGGCCCTGTATGCCGACGCTGAGGGGAGCCTATGGGTGGGGACCGATGCTGGCCTCGGCTATCTGCACGATGGCAAGTTCACCACCTACACGCCCCGCGAAGGACTGCCAGATAGCTATCTGTTCCCAGTCCTGGCCGCCACCGATGGGAGCATCTGGATGGGCACGGAGCAAGCCGGGGCTGCGCGCCTGCAGGACGGGGCTGTGACCACGCTGACGAGCGCCGATGGCCTGGGAAGCGACTTCGTGATGTCGCTAGCCCAGACGCCCGATGGCACCCTCTGGTTGGGTACGCGAGGCGGGGGGCTGAGTTATCTGCGGGAAGGAAGACTGGCCACCTATCCCCCTACAGACCGCCTCCCCGGAGCCAGCATCTACGCGCTCTACACGGATCGGCAGGGGGCCCTGTGGGTGGCCTCGGAGATCGGCGTGAGCGTGTACCGAGAGGGCGTCTTCCAGCGCTTCGAGGGAGAAGCCGAGCTGGCCAGCCCCATCGTGACCACCTTCGGCGAAGATGCCCAGGGGCGCTTGCTGATCGGTACCTACGACGCGGGCTTCCATGTGATAGAGGATGGCCGTGTGGTGGCTCACTATGCCGCACAGACTGAGCCTGGCGCGGCGCCCAGCGGATTGCGGAGCAACATCATCACCACCTTTTACACCGACGAAAACGCGACGTGGATCGGGACGCAAGAGGGGGGTTTGCACCGGCTCCAAGGGGATCAGCTCCTGGCGTATCCGGCGTTGCCCCTGGCATCAGAGGCCATCGCCCAGATCCTGGAGGACGACGAGGGACACCTGTGGCTGTCCAGCAACCGTGGCCTGTATGCTGTGCCCAAAGTGCACCTGCAAGACGCTGCCCAGGCCGCTCAGGCCGAGGTGGTGGCGTACACGAAGCACGACGGCTTGCTCAGCCAGGAGTTCAACGGAGGGCTTCCTCCACCTGGGGCTCGTGGCCTCGACGGACGCCTCTGGTTTCCGTCGGTGGCGGGCCTCGTCTCGGTGGATCCGAACGACCTGCCCCGCAACACGGTGCCTCCGCCCATCCACCTGGAGGAGCTACGCATTGATGGCGAGGCCCAGGCCGTGGCCGAGACGCTCGCCATTCCGCCAGGGGCCAAGAAGGTCGAGTTTCGGTATGCCGGCCTCAGCTACCTGGCGCCGGAGCAGGTGCAGTATCGGTACCAGCTGGATGGGCAAGACGATGCCTGGGTTGAGGCCGGGAGCCAGCGTTATGCCTACTACACCAACCTAGCTCCAGGCGCGTACACCTTCCGTGTGCAGGCCCAGAACCAGGATGGAGTCTGGAGCGAGACCAGCGCCACCACTTCACTGTACCTGCAGCCGTTCTTCTACCAGACCACGTGGTTCTGGCTGCTGTGCATCGCGGTGGCCCTGGGGCTGGCCTACGCCGGGTACCGGCTGCGGGTGCGTCAGCTCAAGGAACGCCAGCGGCACCTGGAGGCGCTCGTCGATGACCGCACGCGCGACCTACGCGAGGCGAAGGAACGGACCGAAGCGGCCAAGCTCGTCATTGAAGAGCAGGCCGAACAGCTGCGCGAACTGGACAAGGCCAAGACCCGGTTCTTCAACAACTTGTCCCATGAGTTCCGCACACCGCTGACGCTCAACATTGGCCCGCTGGAGAACGCGCTGGAAGGGCACTACGGGCCGCTCTCGGAGACCATGCGCCCACAGCTGCAGATCATGCTCCGCAACGCGCGGCGCCTGCTCCACCTCATCAACCAGCTCCTGGATCTCGCCAAGCTGGAGTCCAACCGCATGGAGCTGACGCTGGAGCGGGGGGATCTGGTGGGTCTGGTGCGCGGCATCGTCGAGTCCTTCGCGCCCTTCGCTGAGCAGGAAGGCCTCGAGGTGCGGTTCGAGACGAACGTACCGGTCCACAACCTCTTCTTGGATCAGGCCAGCGTGGACAAGATGGTGTTCAACCTGATGTCCAACGCCATCAAGTTCACCCCGCCTCACGGCCGCATCACGGCCGCCGTCCAGCTCCGTGAGGCCGATCAAGAGGTGGACATCCGGGTACAGGATACCGGCGTTGGGATCCCGGAGGACGCGGTGGCCCACGTGTTTGATCGTTTTCAGCAGGTGGCCGGTACGTCGTCCAAGGTGCAGGCCGGCACCGGCATCGGGCTGTCGCTGGTGAAGGAACTGGCTGAACTGCACGGCGGGCGCATCCAGGTGGACAGCACGGTGGGCGCAGGGACCACCTTCACCATCACGCTGCCGCTCCACGCTGAGCAACTCGAGCAGGCCACCCTGGCCGACAGCGTCGCGCAGGACCGGGCCGCCATGCAGGCGGACATGGAGCAGGACCGCCAAGCCTTGATCGCGATGCAAGGCGTCCAGGGTGCTCCGCTTCAGCCTGAGACCGCCGCCCCCTCGGTGGTACCGGCTACGCACCATACCGTGCTGGTGGTGGACGACAACGCCGATATCCAGGAGTACATTGTGCGCTGTCTCCACGATCTGTATCAGGTGGTCACCGCCCCGAACGGTCGCGTGGCCTTGGAGCAAGCCCGGGTGCTCATGCCTGATCTCATCATCAGCGATGTGATGATGCCGGAGATGGACGGCTACAGCCTCTGCGAAGCGATCCGGGCCGATGAGAGCTTGGTCCACGTGCCGTTCGTGCTCCTCACCTCGCGCAATGCGATCGAGGACAAGGTGCGCGGCTTCGAAGCCGGGGCCGATGACTTCGTGGCGAAGCCATTCAACGCCCGCGAGCTCCGCGCTCGCGTCCAGAACCTGATCACGCTCCACGACCGGCAGCGCCAGATCCAGCAGCTCAACCGAGACCTCAAACGAACCAACGAGGCCCTGCGCGAGGCGGGCGATACCAAGACTCACCTCGTTCGCATCGTGGCCCATGACCTCAAGAATCCGCTTAATGCCGTCCGCGAGTTCGCCAAAATCCTCTCCGAAGACTACGGCGAGCGGCTCGGCGACGATCAGGAGCTGCTGGACATGATCGCGGACTCGGCCAACCAGATGCTGGGCATGATCACGCAGCTGCTGGACGTCGAGGCGCTGGAGACCGGCCGCATCCCGGTCAAGCTCCAGCCGATGAGCCTGGCGGCGCTCGTGCACGACGCGTTGCCTCAGCACCGCCGCGTGGCGCGCCAGAAAGGGCAGACCATCGAAGCCAGCATCGACGAGGACGCCGTGGTCATCGGGGATCCCAGCCTGCTGCGCGATGTGTTCGGGAATCTGATCTCGAACGCCCTCAAGTATTCGCCTCCGGGCAAGACCATCTGGGTACGCGTCGAGCAAGATACCCATCAGGCCCGCATGGCCGTACGAGACGAGGGCCCTGGTCTCACCGAGGACGACAAAACCAAGCTGTTTGGCAAGTTTCAGCGGCTCTCGGCGCAGCCTACGGGCGGCGAATCGTCGTCAGGGCTGGGCTTGTCCATCGTGAAGCGCATCATCGACATGCACGAAGGGGAGGTGCAGGTGGAGAGCACCTACGGCGAGGGGAGCACGTTCACCGTGGCCTTGACCTCGCTGAACGCGATCGAACTTCAGGCCATCGAGGAGATTCAACAGCGCCTCGACATGCACTCCTGACCTGATGCTCGCCCCATGCCCCGCTCCTCGGACCTGCTACCGCGTGTCGAGGCGCTCCTGGGGCACCCGGTGCACGAGATCCATCCAATCGGGGGCGGCTGCATCGCACGCACCAGCCGCGTGGTGACCCCGGCCGGCCTCTGGGTTCTGAAGGTCGGGCATGGCCCAGTGGCCGATACCCTGGCTCCCGAAGCCGACGGCTTGCGCACGCTGCGCCAGGCGGACACCCCCCTGCAGATACCGGCCGTGGTGGCGCTCGACGTGGCCGAAGAGCCTGCGCTGCTGCTGCTGGAATGGATCGAGCCCGGCCCCGCCGATGCCGCGTTCGAGGAGGCCTTGGGGACGGGGTTGGCGGTCCTGCATCGGCACACGGCGGATCGGTACGGCTACCAGCGTTCCAATCGCTTGGGCCTGTCCGAGCAGCACAACGTCTGGCACGATGCCTGGCCGGCCTTCTTCCGCACCCAGCGCCTGGAGCCTCAGGTGGCCGCTGCCCGGGCGGCGAGGCGCTGGGTTCGAGCGTGGGATCCGCTGATGGATGAAGGGTGGCGACGCCTGGAGGCATGGCTCCCCGCTACGCCCGAGGCCTCGCTGGTGCATGGAGATCTGTGGCAGGGCAACGCCATGGCCACCGCCACGGGAACGGCGGCGCTCCTTGATCCGGCGGTCTACTACGGCCACCGCGAAGTCGACCTGGCCATGGCTGCCTTGTTTGGTGGGTTCACTGACCGCTTGATGGAGGCGTATACGGCCACCTGGCCCCTAGATCCCGGCTATGCGCAGCGCCGCCACGTGTATGATCTCTACCATCTGATCAACCACCTCAACCTCTTCGGGGCCGGCTATGCGCACGCCGTAGAAGCCTGTCTCCGCCGCCTGGTGCGCTAGGCGAGCACGGCCTCCAGAAAGGCCTCGGTGTCCGCCAGGTCGGGGAGCAGTACGTCGGGCTCGTGCGCGGCTAGGTCCTGTTCGGTATAGCCGCCGGTGCACACGGCCACCGACCGGGCGCCCACCCCACGTCCGCAGTGGATGTCATGCTCGGTGTCGCCGATGATGACTACGTCTGGGCCGGCAAAGCGATGGCCGGTGTGCGCGGCCGCTCGGTCCATGGCGATGGGCGGGAGCATGGGGCGTTCCGGGTGGTCGCCGCCAAAGGCGCCGAAGGCAAAGAACGAGGCCAGCCCCACGGCTTCGAGCTTGCGGTAGGCCATGGCCTCCACGTTGCCGGTCAGCAGGCCGAGGCACACGTCGGGGCGGGCGGCCAGGGTCTGCAGCAAGACGGCCGTCCCCGGCAGGCGGGTGAGCGAGGCCCTCAAAAGGGCCTGGGTCATGGCAATTTCGTAGGACGTGATCAGGGTCTCGATCTGCTCTGGGGTGGGCGGGATGCCATTGATGCGCAGCACGTCGCTGAGAATGGCCAGATCGGTGCGCCCAGAGAAGGGGATGCCCTCCATGGTAGCGGTCCGTCCCGTGAGGTCTTCCAAGACCCCGGCGATGGTGCGCCGCCCCAGGCCATGCGTCAGGAGCAGGGTGCCGTCAATATCGAAGAGCAGGAGTTTCATGGACCTACGTGGAAGGCAAAGTGATGGGGAAACCCTTTTGGGTCATGGGCTTATGAATAAAGCGCCAAGCTCGGAGGCTGGAGTACAGGACGCTCCCTTAATCAAGCGAGTCCATGACCGTGTTCCTGCCGGCTGTGTCCTGCCGGGTTCCCCTCGGCCTCAGCAGATCTAGGCTCCGCGTGGCGCCCTCCCATCTATGCCTACTCGCACCCGACAGACGTCTGCTGGAGGCATCGTGGTTCGCCACGATGAAGTGCTCCTGATCCAGGTCAAGACCCGGTCAGGACGCCTGGTGTGGACCTTCCCGAAGGGGCGCCGTGAGCACGGGGAGAGCATGGTGGAAGCGGCTCTGCGTGAGGTGCGCGAGGAGACCGGCTACTACTGCCGCGCCCTCCAGGCGTTGCGCCCCCCCACCCGCTACCGGTTCCGCGATGCCGACACCTCGATCATGAAGACCGTTCACTGGTTTCTCATGTCGGTGACCCGGAAGGCAGGAACGTACAACCCCCGCGAGGTGGAGGCCACGCGCTGGGCGCCCATCCAGGCGGCCTACGACCTGCTGGCCTACCGGTCGGACAAAGCCCTGCTGGCTCGGGCGGATGCGTTGCGCAACGGCTCGGCCCGTCCGGGGCTGTCGGCCAACGGACACCGGATGCCCTCGCCTTCGTGACGCCTCCCCAGGCGCAGCGATGGGACGATCGCACCACCACCACGGCCCGGGCCAACGTGGTGGCGCTCCTCGTGGTGCTGCCGCTGGTGCTGGCGGGTCTGATCCCGTACGGCCTGCGCTGGGGGCCAGACGGCCTCCGGTTGGTCGGCGAGGCGCTCACGGCGGTCCCGCTCTGGGGGTTCATCGTCGTGTTGGTCCTAGGCACGCTGGTGCACGAGCTGCTCCACGTCACCACGTGGCGCGCGGCTTCGGGCCTGCCGGACTCGGTCTTTCGCATCGGCTTCCAGTGGAAGACGCTCACCCCCTACGCGCACTGTGCGGTGCCCATGACGGCCCATGCCTACCGCTGGGGCGCCGTAGCCCCAGGCCTTGTGCTTGGGGTGCTGCCGGTAGGCCTGGCCACGCTAATCGGGGCGCCGCACCTCCTGCTATTTGGCCTCTTCTTCGCCCTGGCCGCCGGCGGCGATGCCCTGCTCCTGTGGCTCCTGCGCGACGTACCGGCGGACCGCCTCGTGCAAGATCATCCCACCCGCCTCGGTTGCCAAGTGGAAACAGATCTTGCCGCCGCCGTGCCTTAATATAGGGGCCCCCTGATGGGACGCCTTCCTTCCTGCCTCTCCTCTATGACCCGCGACCTCTTCTCCGACCTCGACGCCCCTGACACGCCGCCCGCCTCCGCCGAGCGAGACAAACGCCTCTATCTGCTCGATGCCATGGCGCTGGCCTATCGGGCCCACTTCAGCTTCATCAGTCGCCCTCTGATCAACTCCAAGGGCCTGACCACCTCCGCCGCCTTTGGCTTCACCAATGCGTTGGTCAGGCTCATCCAGGATCACGACATGCGCCATATCGCGGTCGTGTTCGATGTGATGGGCCCCGGCGGGACCTTCCGCGATGACCTCTACGACGCGTACAAAGCCCACCGCGATCCGCCGCCCGAGGAGCTGCTGGCCAACCTGCCGTTCATCAAGGAGATCGTGCAGGCCATGGACATTCCCGTCATCGAGCAAGAGGGGGTGGAAGCGGACGATGTGATCGGGACGCTGGCTCGCCAAGCCGCCGAGGAAGAGACCCCCGTGGTCATCGTCTCGCCAGACAAAGACTTCCAGCAGCTGCTGGGCCCCTACATCTCCATCTACAAACCGTCGCGCCGGGGCGAAGAGTTCGACCCCATCACGGCCGATAGTTTCCGCGAGAGCTACGACCTGGAGCCCATCCAGTTCATCGATATGCTGGCCCTCATGGGCGATAGCGCGGACAACGTGCCCGGTGTGCCCGGCATCGGCGAGAAGACGGCGATGAAGCTGCTCCACCAGTATGACTCCGTGGAGAACCTGCTGGAGCACGCCGCCGACGTCAAAGGCAAACGGGCCCGCGAGGGCCTACTGGGCCACCGCGACGACGCGCTGCTCAGCAAAAAGCTGGTCACCATCAAGACGGATCTACCCGTCAACCTGAACTGGCACCAACTGCTCCGTGCGCATCCCAACATGGAGCTGCTCACCTCGCTCTTCGAGGAGCTGGAGTTCCGTACCCTCAGCCGAAAGGCCCGCTCGGGTGAGCTGTTTGCGGAGGCGCCCGCCGCTCCTGAGCCATCTGCTGAGCATGACCCGGCGTTGTCCTTTGACTTCGGCCCGTACGCAGAGGTCAAGGAGATGGACCTGGAGGCCGTGGACTACGGCATCGTGCGCAACCGGCAGGACCTGGCCCAGCTCGCAGAGACCCTCCACGGGCAAGACGTCCTCGCGCTCGACACCGAGACTACGTCCACCGATGCCATGATGGCGTCGCTGGTGGGCCTCTCGTTCTCATGGGCCGATGGGGTGGCCCGCTACGTGCCCTCGCCCCTTCCCGATGGGACCTCGGAGCGAGAACTTCTGGACGTGCTGCGTCCCGTCTTCGAAAACGACGCCCTGAAGGTGGGGCAGAACCTCAAGTACGACCTCCTGGTGCTGGCCCGGCACGGGGCCTCGGTGCGCGGCCCCCTCTTTGACACCATGGTGGCGCACTACCTGCTGGCTCCCGAGGCGGCGCACAACCTCGACGCCATCGCGCGGGAGCACCTCAGCTATCGCATGCAGCCCATCACCGAGCTCATCGGCACGGGCAAAAACCAGCGGTCCATGCGCGACGTGCCCATCGAGGCGGCCGGGCCCTATGCCTGCGAAGACGCCGACGTGACCCGGCAGCTCTACCCCCTCTTGCGCGATGCGTTGGCCGCCGAGGGGCTCACCGAGATCGCCGAGACGATGGAGTTTCCGCTCATCCGCGTGCTCGTGGACATGGAGCGGCACGGCATCCAGGTGGATACCAGCATTCTGGCGGAGATCGGCACGCAGATGGAGCAGGACCTGGCCGACCTGCAGCGAGAGATCCACGAGGCCGCCGGCACGGCCTTCAACATCAACTCACCCAAACAGCTGGGCGAGGTCCTCTTTGACACGCTGGGCATGCGTGTGGTGGCCAAGACGTCTACGGGGCAGCCCTCCACCAAAGAGAGCGTGCTGCAAGAGCTGTCCACCGAGCATCCGCTGCCGGGCCTCATCCTGGACTGGCGCAGCATTGCGAAGCTCAAGAGCACCTACGTGGACGCGTTGGGCAAGCTCATCCACCCCGAGACGGGACGCCTCCACACGGACTTCAACCAGACCGTCACGGCCACTGGGCGGCTCTCGTCCAGCAACCCCAACCTGCAGAACATTCCCGTACGCACGGCGCGGGGCCGCGAGATCCGTCGCGCCTTCGTGCCCGCCGAGGGACACCGTCTCCTGGCGGCGGACTATGTGCAGATCGAGCTGCGCATCCTGGCCTCCATGAGCGGCGATGAGGCGCTAGCGGAGGCTTTCCGCAGCGGCCAGGACATCCACACGGCGGCGGCGGCCCGTGTCTTCGATGTCGAGCCAGACGCCGTCTCGCGCGACCAGCGGCGTAAGGCCAAAGAGGTCAATTACGGCATCCCCTACGGCGTCTCGGCCTTCGGGCTGGCGCAACGGCTGCGGAGCGAGATCAGCGAGGCCCAGGCGCTGATCGACCAGTACCAGAAGTCGTATCCCCGCGTCTCCACCTATCTGGCCGAGCAGGTGGAGCACGCCAAAGAGCACGGCCACGTGGAGACCCTGCTGGGACGCCGCCGCTTCGTGCCGGGCATCCAGGCGCGCAACCGCAACGAGCGCTCGGCCGCCGAGCGCATCGCCGTCAACATGCCCATCCAGGGTACCCAGGCGGATATGATCAAGATCGCCATGGTCCGGATCCACGATCGCCTCACCCGCGAGGGTCTGCAGAGCCGTATGCTGCTCCAGGTGCATGACGAACTGGTGTTCGAGGTCGTACCCGAAGAGGCCGACGCGGTCTGTGCCCTGGTTGAGGCCGAGATGGTGGGGGCGCTGCCGTTAAAGGTGCCCGTGACCGTGGACCTCAACGTGGCCGGGAATTGGCTGGACGCGCATTGATCCGGCACATATTTCCGCTCCAGAAACGCACCGAGAAAAAACGAAACGCCCAAATTATAGTTTTTGCGCCACTGGCCGATAACGGGGGTAGTCGCTTGAGCACCACACGGTGCGATAAGCGATTCAGGCACGGTTCGTGAAGGGACCTGTCCTGTTACATCCTGAACCCCCAACTAGGTACAGGCCACCGAACCAGGTGACCTGTGCAGCCAGGGGCGCCTGCATGCGAGCCGGTCTTCCCACCGCCGCATGCCCCGTGCACGGCAGCTGCAACTGCTCGCACGGGACACGCACCTCCTGGCGACCGACCGAAGTAAAGTCTTTAGGAGGCGCTTGTTATGAGTCTGTTCACTGCCATTCGCCACGGTAAAGGGAAGGCCCTCTGGGCGTTCCTGCTCCTCGGGGCGGCGCTCGGCCTGGTCCCCCCGACCCAGGTCCAGGCCCAAGTGGCCGGCGATGAGAGATGGACGCATTCTTATAACCCCATGGGTGTCAATGACCGCGTGCGCGCCGTGCTCCAGAGCGGCGGCGATGTCTACGCGGGCGGCGACTTCAGCACCGCCGGTGGCGCCGCCGCCCCTGTGCTGGCCCGCTACCGGGCCGCCACGCCCACGCTCCCCGCTCGGTGGGACACCGTGGCCACGGACATCGATGGCGACGTCTACGTCATCGTCGAGAACCCGAATGACAACACCGAGCTGTTCATCGGCGGTGAGTTCACCACGATGGGCGGGATCACGGTGAACGGCCTGGCCCGCTACCGGAAGTCCGACGGCACCATCACGGCTGTCAGCAGCGGCGTAGCCGGTTCGGTGCGCGCCATCGCCTTCAATGGCACGGACATGTACGTGGGCGGTGCGTTCACCAGCGCCGGTGGACAGACCACCTCCAACATCGCGGTCTACGACCTCACGAACAACGCCTGGCGGACCCTGGAGACGGGCGTCGCCGGGATCGTCAACGCCATTGAGCGGATCGGACGAGATATCTTCGTGGGCGGTAGCTTTACCTCTGCCGGGGGCGAGACCGTCAACAACATTGCACGCTGGAGCATCAACGTCGAGGCCTGGTTCCCGCTGGAGAACCTGTCCTTCACGCTGGGCACCAACGAAGGCGTGACCGGCATCGTCTATGCCCTCACTGCCAACGGCACCGACCTGTATGCCGCAGGCGACTTCACGGTCAACGTAGACGACGGCGGCATCACCGCCACGGACATCGCTAAGTGGAGCACCACCACGTTTGTGTGGGAGGAGCTCTCCGACGGTACCGCCGAGGGCACCGACGGCATCATCTATGCCCTCGACCTCGACACCGTCAACGACCGTCTGTACGCCGGTGGCGACTTCACCATGGCTGGCAGTGACATGGTCATGAACGCTGGCTTCTGGGACATCACCAACGAGACCTGGAATGCCCTTGGCACCAACCAGCTCCTCACAGGAGTGGGTGGGGCCGTGCGTGCGCTCGACTACGTGAGCGCTACCGAGCTCTACCTGGGCGGCGACTTCATCAACGTCAGCGGCAACTTCAACGTCAACCGGGTGGCGAACTTCCACACCACAGACGATGAGTTCTACGGCCTCGGCTGGGGCGCCAACGGCCCCATCTTCGCCTCGCTCATTCTCAACGATGGCACCAATGACTTCCTGATCGTAGGCGGGGACTTCACGGCCATCGGCGGGATGCGAGCCAACCACGTGGCTCGTCTCCAGATCTCGGGCGGTAACCTGGCCTGGACGCGCTTTGCGGGGGCGGCCAACACCGACGCCAACGGCGTGGACGGCCCCGTGTACGCCCTCGCGGCCTCGGTAGCCGGCGCGGCCGGCTTCAACCTGCACGTGGGTGGCAACTTCGACTTCATGGCCAACGCCTCCGGGCTGTCTGAGGCCGCCAATAACGTGGCCACCTGGACGGCCGCCGGCTTCTGGCAGGCCACCGGCACCACGCCGGGCACCAACGGCCCGGTCTACGCCCTCGCCGTGCAGAACCCAGCCGCGGCTCTGTCTGCCACGAACATCCTGGCCATCGGCGGTGACTTCACCTCGCCGGACAACTACCTGGTGGGCGCAGACGGCATTGGCAACGCGCTGGACGAGCTGTCGGCGGGCCTCAACGGCCCCGTCTACGCCCTCGGCGTGGGCGACGATGGTACCACAGATCGGGACCGCCTCTACGTCGGTGGTGACTTCACCAACATCGGGACGACTACGGTGAGCAACCTGGCTTTCGTCGATGACTTCGACGGTACGCCGGCCTACGAGGCGCTGAACAGCCCCGGCGACGGGACCAACGGCCCCGTCTACGCCATTGAGGTGGCAGACCCGACGGCCGCCCTGGCTGCTGGCCCAGACGCCCGCGTCTACATCGGCGGTGACTTTTCCTCCATCACGGTGAACAGCACGCCGACGAGCTCCTCGCATGTGGTCAGCCTCTCAGGCGCCGCGGCTGCGGCCTCGCTGGCCAACGCCACACTGCGTACCGTTAACGGCCCGGTCTACGCCCTCGGCTACGACACGGAAGAGGATGACCTCTGGGTGGGCGGCGCGTTCACCACCGCCGGCGACAGCACCTCGAATGGGGTCGCGCGGGCCGAAGTGACGGTGGGCGGCAACAGCTGGTACACCCTGGGTACCGGCACCGACAACCTGGTGCGCACCCTGTCCGTCCGTGACGTGGCAGGCGCTGGTGCCGGCAACCTGGACGACCTCTTTGTGGGCGGTGAGTTTCTCACGGCCGGCAACGGCACGCCGACGCGCAGCCTGGCCTTCTACGACCAGGAGGTGACCACGAGCGGTGGTGGCGGTGGCGTGACGCCCACCGATGCGCCGGTCCTGTACGGCCCGAACGCGTCCAGTGCTGAATACGACTTCTACGCGCCCGAGACCAACGACGTCAACACCTCGTTCCCCTACAACGTCACGTTCGCGTGGGGCCGCGTGGAGAATGCCGTCGGCTACAAGCTCTTCTACGAGATCTCCGAAGCGGCGACCGTGCTGAACCTGACCTTCAATGATCCCAACACCAACGCGGTCTACACCACGGACACCACGTTCACGCTGCCGCTGACCGACCTCGATGCGGATGACAACGCTACGCTGGACCAGATCATCTGGACGGTCTGCCCCACGCTGGACACTGCGCTGCCCACGGCCGGCGTGCTGACCCACGCGGGCGGCGACAACATCTTCGTGACCTCCAACTCGACGACCGGCGACGGGCCGTGCACCGCGCCTGCCGTGATCGCGGACAGCGACCCCGGCACCAATGCGGGCGACGTCAGCGGCCTGATCCTCGACCTCAATGAGATCCCGGACACGTGGCCCAACGGCGCCGACCGGACCTTCCTGCAGACGACGCTGGATAACACGGCGGGCAACCCGGCTGACAAGCCGACCAACTTCCTCCGCCAGGGCGTGCCCGGCTCGGCCCTCACGGCGCTCGTGTTGCCCCTGGGCATCGACCCGCAGGTGGGCGGTAGCGACATCGTCAACGGCGACATCATCATCCCGGTCTTCACCGATCCGGCCGATGATGAGCTGAAGGCGGGGGGCTACGGCGTCTGGAGCGGCACCGACCTGTTCTTGACCGTCTACGGTGACAACCCGGGCACGACCGTCAAGGAAGGCTTCGCTGCGGGCGAGTTCATGCGCTTCCTGGTCCTGCGCGCCGATGACAACAACACGGACGCCGACTTCGAGGACCCGCTTGACCAGGACCTCTTCATCGCTGAGTACGAGTTCGAGAACGCCTCGAAGTTCTTCGACCCGAACGTGGTCTACCGCTTCACGTCGTTCAACGCCGTGACGGAGGACCAGGTGATCGCGGAGCACCTCATCACGCTGGAGGCGGGCTGGAACCTGATGTCCACCCTGCTCAACCCGAACGGGGATGATGGGAACAACCCGGACATCGACACCAACGTGAGTGCCGTCTTCGTCGGCGCGGCCGACAGCGCCAGCACGGGCTTCGTGAGTGGCGCCGCCACCAACTACGTGCTGACCCGCGCGCTGGACGGTGGCCTGTTCTACCCGCAGTTCGGCGTCAACAACGTCGGGTTCTACGACTACCGCGAGGGCTACCAAGTCTTCATGGCGGCCCCGGACACGCTGCGCATCACGGGGGCCTACCCCTTCGGGACGGAGCGTCAGATCACGCTGCCCGCCACGAGCTGGTACATCCTGCCGTACCTCCTCAATGACGTACAGCCGATCGACGAGGTGTTTGGCGATGCTACCCAGGGCGGTGGCTTGACGATCACGGCGGTCCGCGACAACGATGGCAATGCCTTCATCCCCGGCTTCGGGGTCAACCAGATCGAGTTCATGCGGCCTGGCCGCGCCTACTGGGTCTACTCGGCCGCAGGCGGTACCTTCCAGTACCCCGAGGTGAACTTCGAGAACCCAGACTCCGTCCGCTCCCGCGTCAGTGGCGTCGTGGCGGACCTGGGGCCGGCTGAGCTGGCCCAGCGCCCGAGCTCCTACTTCGAGCTCACCCGCGCCCAGACCGGCGCCTCGGCCACGCTCGTCGTCCAAAACTCGGCCCTGCGCCCCGGCGACGAAGTGGCCGTGCGCACCCGCGGCGGCGACCAGGACGGCCTCATCGTCGGCCTGGCCACGGCCACCGAGGAGACCGAGGGCCAGCTCACGCTCACCGTCTGGGGCGACGACACGATCACCGAGCAGCTCGACGGCGCCCTCCAGGGCCAAGGCCTGGAGGTGCTCTTCTACAGCCCGTACACCGAGCGCGAGCACGCGGTGACGCTCTTGGGGGTGCAGGACGTGCTGACCGGCACGCAGATCGACGAGATCACCTACGCCGAGAACGCGATCGTGGCGGCGCAGGTGAGCCTGGACGGTCTGGTGGTCTCGACCGAGGAAGAGATCGCGCTGCCGACGGCGTATTCGCTGAGCCAGAACTACCCGAACCCGTTCAACCCGGTGACGACGATCGAGTACGCGCTGCCGGAGGCGGTGCAGGTGGAGCTGTCGGTGTACGACATGCTGGGCCGTCAGGTGGCGGTGCTGGTGTCGGGCGAGCAGGCGGCGGGCCGGTACCAGACGCAGTGGAACGGACGCAGCCAGACGGGCGCTCAGGTGGCGAGTGGGGTGTACGTGTACCGGTTGCGGGCCGGGGGTTTTGAGCAGACGACGCGGATGGTGCTGCTGAAGTAGCGCTGCCGCAGCGACCGCAGCAACCGCGGCGCACACGCGGAGAACAAGTCCCAGGCGGGGACGGTGCCGGTATGGCGCCGTCCCCGCCGCGCGTGTAGCGCCCCGGGTAGAGCCGATCCGGTGGATCGGCTCGGATGACCGCCGAGGCCCCGCCCCCGAGGCCCCGCCCCCGAGGCCCCGCCCCCGAGGCCCCACCCCCGCCCGGCCATCCTCGCCCCCACCATCCCTTGGCACACCGTTTGTCTTCTCTAGCCGTGTATCAATCCCCACTGAGACAGGCAAGCAAGTATGGATCGGCGTCGTTGGACTCGGCTCCTTGGATGGGTCGGCATCGTGAGCCTCGGCTGGGGGCTGTGGGCCCTGCCCGCCGAGGCGCAGCGTCGCTTCCCGCCGTCGCACTTCTTCCCGATCGCCGAAAACACGGGCAACTCGGCGCTCCTGCTCATCGGAGACCGGCCCGTCTTCCGTGACCCCCGCACCGGCGACCTCGTGGCCCTGGACTCGTTGGACGAGATCGGCATCCACCGTCGGTTCACCCTCAGCGATGGCACCACGGCGGATAGCGTGGTGGGTAGCGGGGTCTGGCAAAATCGTCCGCTTTCGTTTCCCATCTGGGGGGACAACGAGCAGACCACCATCATCGACGGCATCCGCTCTGGAGACAGCCTCCATGTGCGCGTGTGGCGCAAAGACTCCGAGCGCGAGTTTGCGGTCCGCGCCGAGTTCAGCGGCAACCCCCCGGCCACCATCGCCCGCGGCGTTTATAGCAGCAACGGCATCTACCTCATCCGCAACATCGGCGAGACGCCCGTGGACCCTGGCGACGGGGGCGGCGGGGGGGACGGAGGCGGTGGGGGCGACGAGGCACCGCCCCAGTACTGCATCCCGACGGCCACCAACACCGGCAATCTCGCCTCGGTGATCCTGCCCTTGTTCATCAACCCCGGCTACGAGGCGGGGAACGACGTCGCCCCGTTGGCCCGTGGCGATGAGGTGTGCCTCTATCGCCGCGTGGATGGGCAGCCCGACCAACGGGTAGGCGGGGGCGTGTGGCAACAGGAAGCCCTGTCCTTCACCGCCTGGGGCGATAACCTCCAGACCGTCGGCACCGTGGAAGGGATGCTGGATGGAGACAGCCTGTACTTCAGTGTCTGGCAAGCCAGCTCCAACCGAGAGTTCACCTCCGTCTGCGTGGAGTACCAATCCAATGCCCCAGGGGCCAATTCTAGCGGCCTGTTCCGCACCAATGCCATCTATGTGCTCGGCAAGTTCGTCGTGGGCGACAACTGCGCGGACATCGATCCCGGTGATGGCGGCGGTGGCGACGATGGGGGCGGAGACGACGATGGCGACGGCGGCGGAGGAGACGACGATGGCGATGGGGGGGGCCCCCCTCGCGAGCCATGTCTGGAAGACTGCGTGTTTCAGACGCGCAACCGCTACGAACTGTACTTCTACCCCAATCCCGGCCGCTCGGGGGAGATCCGGTATGCCCTTCAGATCCCGGAGGGCAATACCTCCAACTTTGTCTCCCTCAAGATCTACGACGTGCTTGGCCGAGAGGCCGCGACGCTGCTGAGTGGCGTCGTGCCCACCGTCTACATCGTGGATGAGCCCATTCCGGTGGCGCTACCTGCGGGCGTGTATGTCTACGACTTCCGCGCCGGCCCGTTCATCCAGCAACAGGGCACGTTTGTCGTGGTGCGCTGACGCTGTACGCCCATCTCCCTGCTTTCACCAATGCACCCGCTGGTGCTTATCTCCCTATGAAAAACCGTATGCGTGCGCTGGGCCTGGGCCTGGTGCTGACCGTGTCTGCTGTCTTGGCTGGCTGCAGCGCCATGGAGCCGCCTGAACTGGTCCCTGTCCAGGTCGAACTCGTCGGATTCGGCGGTAACTTCGTGTGGGTGGTCCTCGAAGGGGACCTCGTCTTCCACGCCAAGCTGGACACCGTGGTGGCGGTGCAGAACGGCCCTGAGGTGACCACCATCACGTATACCGAGCGTGGCCTCCGCTGGCTGGACGTGCAGTGGGATCAGACCCAGGCCGCCGTCCGCCCGCGTCAGTACCGCACCCAGATGAGCCTCGACAACGAAGATCAGTACTTCGTGCGCATCGATGTCAGTGATCCCGAAGAGCCGGAGCTGACCGTGCAGACCGCGCCGTTCTAGGCGGGGGCCCCCGTGCAATTCGCGGAAAAGTAAGAGGCCCTGCGATGGGCTGGGCGATCCAAGACGGGCCGGATCCGTATACTGGCGCCGTCTCTCGCTTCCGCTCATCGTGTATGCACCGTCTCTGCGCCGACGACCTGGGCCATCGCTTTGGCCGCCGCGCGCTCTTCCGCCATCTATCCATGGAGGTGGAGGGCGGCGAGGCCGTGGCGGTGACCGGCCGCAATGGGTCGGGAAAGTCCACCCTCCTGCGCATCCTGGCTGGCGTCTTGGCGCCCGTTGAAGGAACGGT
>JBCDJV010000017.1:0-62956 GCA_038747425.1 Bacteroidota bacterium | reverse complement strand
CTGAGGAGCGCGGGGCCGCGCCCCGGGCGACGAAGGCAACGCCGCCTGGCGCTTCCAGCGCCGTTTGCAGCCCTTCACCGGCCATGCATCGTCAGCCTCTCAGTACCAGATGGCCATCTCGAGGCCGCGTGCGTCTCGCTCTGGCTCCTCGGGGAGACGCTGCGCCGTCTTGCGCGCGAGGCGCCGCGCGGACCAGCACACGGCGCAGGCATCCAGCAGATCATCCGCCTTGAGGCCACGTCCGGTATGCGCCTCCACCTGGGCCACCACCGTCTCGAACCCGTGATCGGCCAGCAGTTGGCGCCGGGTGGCCTGCCCCTCGGCCGTTCGCTTGCCGGCCGCCACGGCCTGCCCCCGGTTCATGGCCGCAAAGCTCAGCTCGGGGTGGACCTCGCGGATCCAGCCTTGCCGTTCGGGCGTGATGACTGCGTCCACCTCGCGGATCTTGGGCAGCAGGTGGTACGCCTCGATCGAGATACCCAGGCCCACCGCGCTGCTGGCTCGGTTGTGTGCGAGTGCCTCCGCATAAGAGGTGGCCGCCAAGACGGCCCGGACAGGGGGAGAGAACACGCTACTGCCCCGTGGGCGGCCCAAGATCTGGCGCGCGGCCCGGTCGCAGGCTCGTCCGCCCCGCTGCGCGGCCTCCGGCAAGCCAATCACCATGTCTACGCCCACCTGCACCGGCGCCTCAGGCAAGGTGAGCACCCCGTCAAACGTCTCCAGCCGACACACGCGGAGCGGGCCTGCGGCTTCTACCGGAGCCAGCACCGCCACCCAGCCCCCTCGATATCCATCCAGTCCGGCCACCCAGAGATCGGGATTTGCGGGAGAAGTCGTCGCCATTGCCGTGTGGATTTACGATGTTGTGCGCATTCGTCGTCGTCTGCCTCGTACCCTGCGCTCATGCCCCACCTGGATACGCTCCTCGCTCACGCGGGATGCACCCCAGACCCCACCACTGGCGCGGTGGTGGCCCCCCTCCATCTGTCGACCACCTTTGAGCGCGCCACCGACGGCTCGTACCCCCACGGCTTCGTCTACAGCCGCGCCGACAACCCCACCCGGCGCGACCTGGAGACGACGCTGGCCCGCCTCGAAGGCGCCGCCGCGTGCATAGCGTTCGGCTCTGGGCAAGCCGCCGCGCACGCCCTCTTCCAAACACTGACGCCCGGTGACCACCTGATCGTGCCAGACGACGTGTATCATGGCATCCGTGTGTTGGTCCTGGACCTGATGCAGCACTGGGGCGTGACCGCCACACGCGTGGACTTGACGGACCTGGAGGCCTTGGACGCCGCACTCCGGCCGGAGACCCGCCTCGTGTGGGTGGAGACGCCGTCCAACCCGTGCCTCAAGGTGACAGACATTGCAGGAGTGACCGAGCGCGCCCACGCGGCGGGCGCCCGCGTGGCGGTGGACGGCACCTGGACCACGCCCCTGCTCCAACGCCCCCTGGAGCTGGGGGCCGACGTGGTGGTGCATTCGCTCACCAAGTACCTATCTGGTCACTCGGATGTCCTAGGGGGGGCCATCCTCACCCGCACGGCCGACGAAACGACCGACGCCCTGCGCCAGATACAAACGCACGGAGGGGGGGTGCTGGACCCGTTCAGCGCTTGGCTCACGCTGCGTGGCCTGCGCTCGCTCTCGGCCCGGCTCCGCGTCCAGTGCCAAACAGCCGCCCAGGTGGCCGCCTACCTGGATGCCCACCCGCGCGTCCACAGGGTGCACTACCCAGGGCGGCCCCATCACCCCGGCCACGCGGTCGCCAAGCGGCAGATGACCGACTTTGGCGCCATGGTGTCGTTCGAGCTGGATGGCACCGAGGCTGAGGCCCTGGCCGTGGCGGCCCGAACCCACATATTCCGCCGCGCAACCAGCTTAGGCGGCACCGAGAGCCTGATTGAGCATCGCGCGTCCATCGAGGCCCCCCCCACAGACACGCCCCCCACCCTGGTTCGCTGTTCCATCGGCCTGGAACACCCGGCAGACCTGTTGCACGATCTCAGCCAAGCCCTGGAAACCGGTGCTTCGTAAGCAACGTGTCACGCCGGTGTTGTTCTGCACCCCGCCTTCCTGGCGCCAATCCCCACCTGTATGCAGCTACCCTTCATCCTCGCCAACCGCTTTGTCGCCGCCGAAACCCTGGAGGAGACCCTCCCTGTCGTCCGGGAGCTGAATGACAAAGGCCTGTACCTCGCCCTCGACCTGCTGGGCGAATATGTCAAGGACCGCAACGTGGCGGCGGCAGCGCGGGACACGTACATCCACTTGGTTCACACGCTGGCTGGCGAGCGGCAGCATGGTGCTCATGCCGCCAACATCTCGATCAAGCTGTCCATGATGGGGCAGAAGATCGACGAGGGGTTCTGCCTGGACAACCTGCGTCAGCTCCTGGCGGCCGCCAAAGAGCGCAATGTGTTCATCCGCCTCGACATGGAAGGGACGGACATCACCGACTCCACGGTCCGGCTCTTCGAGCAGGTCTACCCAGACTATCCAGACCATGTGGGCATCGTGCTTCAGGCCTACCTGAAGCGCACGGAAGGGGACGTGCGCCGCATGTGCGACCTCAAGGCGCGGGTGCGCATGTGCAAGGGCGCCTACAAAGAGCCGCCGGAGCTGGCCTACCAAGACATGCCCACCATCCGCGAGCGGTTCATGGCCTATACCGAAATGCTGCTCACGGACGGCCGATACCCCGGCATCGCCACGCATGACGACCTCCTGATCGACGCCACCAAGCGCCTCGTGGCCAAGCACCAGATCGACCACGACGACTTCGAGTTCCAGATGCTCTACGGCATCCGGCCTACCACCCAGGAGGAGACCGTGGCCGAAGGTTACAACATGCGGGTCTACGTCCCCTACGGGACCGAGTGGTTCCCCTACTTCAGCCGCCGTCTTCGCGAGCGCAAAGAGAACGTGTGGTTCGTGGTGAGCAACCTGTTCCGACGCTAGAGGCCCGGTCCTCAGGCTCAAGCCGGCAAGGCGCACGTGGAATCAGAGGAGGGCCCGGGCGGCACTGACCTCAGTTCGCATTGGCCACCAGATCGAAGCGCGGGATGGCGGCCTTGAAGCGAGAGCCGTTGCCACGCTCCAGCAGGTAGGTGCCATGCATGGCGCCCTCGAAGCTACCCAGCACGCAGTAGCTGCTGTACTCGTAGGTCTCCCCAGGCTGAAGGATGGGCTGCTGCCCGATCACGCCCTCGCCCTCCACTTCC
Source organism: Bacteroidota bacterium (assembly GCA_038747425.1). Lineage (GTDB taxonomy): Bacteria > Bacteroidota > Rhodothermia > Rhodothermales > JBCDJV01 > JBCDJV01. The sequence goes on along the minus strand of JBCDJV010000017.1, from coordinate 59,732 downwards.
TGCACGCGCCCGTTCCCCTCCTGGATGGTCCAGTGGCGGCGCAGCAGTTGCACCTCCGAGTAGGAGGCATTCAGAATACGGACGAGGTAGCCGAACACGAACCGCTTCTCGAAGTAGTCCGACTTCTCATCGAGATAGACCGGGCGCACGGTGATCTCGATGCCCTCTGTGATGGCGCTGTAGGACAGCATGGGCAACGGAAAGCGTGGGGGATGGCTCGCTCAACCACCGGCGGACACGCCAGTTCCGGCCCCGGCTCGCTCGCCGACGAGAGCGGTAGCCTGAAGGCCGTGGCCACCGTTACGAGATCTGTGCAAAAAACCGACCGTAGGACCACCTCAGACGCCTGGCCTAAGTCTTTAGATTGAATCTACACGCTTGCATGAGCGTTACACGCGTTCTCTGTATCTTTTGCAGGTACGGTTCTCCTCAGCCACCCCGCCTCGCGCCTGCCGCCTCATGGCTCTCCCCACCCCTGCGATTGAAACCCTCCACGAAGCCACGATCCTCTTCGCAGGAGACTCGGGCGATGGCATGCAGCTGACTGGCTCCCAGTTCACGCTGGCCACCGCCTACGCCCGCAACGACCTGGCTACCCTGCCCGACTTTCCGGCCGAGATTCGTGCTCCGGCAGGCACCACGTATGGCGTCAGTGGCTTCCAGCTTCAGTTTGGCAGCCAGGACATCCGCACACCGGGCGACGAGGTCGACCTGCTGGTGTCTATGAACCCGGCAGCACTCAAGGTCAACCTGCACCGCGTCCGACGAGGCGGCACCATCCTGGCCAACGTCGATGCCTTCGAGAAGCGCAACCTGGACCTGGCCGGCTACGAGGCCAACCCCTTGGAGGATGGCTCGCTGGACGGCTACCGGCTGATCCCCGTCGAACTGACGAAGCTCACCCGAGAGACGCTCAAGGACACCGATCTCAACATGAAAGAGATCGACCGGTCCAAAAACATGTTTGCGCTGGGTCTCACGCTTTGGCTGTATTCACGCCCGGTAGAGCCTGCGGCCGACTGGATCCGCCAGAAGTTCGCCAAGAAGCCCAAGATCCTGGAGGCGAACCTGAAATTGCTGAACAAAGGCTTCCACTACGGCGAGACCACCGAAGCCTTCGTGGTGCGTTATGAGGTGAAACCCGCCTCGCTGCCGCCGGGCCAGTATCGCGCCATCCGGGGCGTGCAAGCCCTGGCCCTCGGCCTCATCACGGCCGGCCAGCGGAGCAAGCTCCCGCTGTTCTACGGCAGCTACCCCATTACGCCAGCCTCTGACCTCCTCCACGAGCTGAGCCGCCACAAGAACTTCGGCGTGATGACCTTTCAGGCTGAAGATGAGATCGCGGCCATCGGCATGACGGTGGGGGCGGCGTTTGGAGGCAGCCTCGGCGTGACCGGGACCAGCGGACCGGGTATGGCCCTGAAGGGCGAGATGCTGGGCTTGGCCACGATGACCGAACTGCCCATGGTGATCGTCAATGTCCAGCGCGGCGGACCGTCCACCGGACTGCCCACCAAGACCGAGCAAAGCGATCTGCTCCAGGCCCTCTACGGGCGCAATGGCGAGGCGCCGGTGCCTGTCCTGGCCGCGAGCACCCCCGGCGACTGCTACGAGGCCGCCTACGAGGCGTGCCGCATCGCCGTCCGGCATACCACGCCGGTCATCTTGCTGTCAGATGGCTACCTGGCCAACGGCTCCGAGCCGTGGCTTATCCCAGACCCTGACGCGCTGGCCCCCTTCCCCGTTGAGTTCGCGGACACGCCCAACCGAGAAGTCGACGGCGAAGCGGTCTTCCTCCCGTACACGCGCGACGACGAGACGCTGGCCCGGCCGTGGGCCAAGCCCGGCACGAAAGGCCTGGAGCACCGTCTGGGCGGGCTGGAAAAGCAGCACGAGACCGGCAACGTATCCTACGACCCGGACAACCATCAACACATGGTCAAGCTCCGCGCCGAGAAGGTGGCTCGCATCGCCAACCACCTGCCGCCGAGCCAGATCAAGGGCGCAGACGAAGGCGATGTCCTCGTCATCGGCTGGGGCTCCACCCGTGGGGCCATCGAGCAGGCCGTCGAGCGGCTCCGGGCCGATGGGGTGGCGGTCAGCCATGTGCACCTGCGTTGGCTCAACCCCCTGCCCCAGGATCTCGGGGAGATCTTGCCTCGTTTCGATCAGTGGCTGGTCCCCGAGCTGAACGATGGGCAGCTGGTGCGTGTCCTTCGCGCCGAGTACCTGCTCCCGTTTGAGTCTCTCAGCAAGATCAAGGGCCTCCCGTTCACGGTGGCCGAAATCGAATCGAAAATCCGAAGCCTGCTGTAGTCCGCCCGGACCCACCGATATGAGCGATAGTGATCGTCCAACCAAGGCTGTCAAGCCCGCGATGCCACCCGGTGTCAAGAAGGCGACCTCGCCCGGCGTGAAGCCTGCTGCGGGACCGCCTGGGACTAAAAAAGCCGCCTTGCCCCCCGGCACCGCCAAGCCTGCTCTACCTCCGGGGACGGCCAAACCGGCCCTGCCGCCAGGGGCCAAGAAGGCCACCCTACCGCCCAAGGCTACGAAAGCGGCGGGCCCACGTACAGCCAAACCGGCCATGCCACCGGGGGCGAAGAAGCCCACCCGGCCACCGGGATCCGGTACGCCCGCCCTGCCTCCTACGGCCAAAAAGCCAGCGATGCCGCCAGGCACCGCCAAGCGGCCCGCCGGTCCGCCAGGGGCCAAGAAGCCGACGCGGCCACCGGGACCGGCCAAACGGCCAGCGGGGCCACCAGGGGCTCGTCCCCGGAAACCAGCCCGGCCGCCAGGGGCCGCGGGCGGCGACGGCGCGACGGCCAAGCTGACACGGAAAGACTTTGCCACGGACCAAGACGTGCGGTGGTGCCCCGGGTGCGGAGACTACGCCATCTTGGCGGCGGTCCAGCGGCTGCTGCCCAGCATCGATGTGCCCAAGGAGAACATCGTGTTCATCAGCGGGATCGGCTGTTCAAGCCGCTTCCCGTACTACATGAACACCTATGGGATGCACTCCATCCACGGGCGCGCCCCCACGATCGCGTCGGGCCTCAAGGCCAGCCGCCCTGACCTCGACGTGTGGATCATCACGGGCGATGGCGATGCACTCTCCATTGGGGGGAACCACCTGATCCACCTCCTGCGGCGCAACGTGGATGTGCAGCTCCTGCTGTTCAACAACCAGATCTACGGCCTCACCAAAGGGCAGTACAGCCCCACCTCCGAGGAAGGCAAGGTGACGAAGAGCACCCCGTATGGGTCGCTCGATCGCCCCTTCAATCCGCTGGCGGTGGCCCTCGGCGCAGACGCCTCGTTCGTGGCCCGGGCCATGGACCGTGACCCGAAGCACCTGCAGAAGGTCCTCAAGGCTGCCCACGACCACAAAGGGTCTTCGTTTGTCGAGATCTACCAGAACTGCAACATCTTCAATGATGGCGCCTTCTTCGAGTTTACGGAAAAGGCCACCAAGGCGAACCGCACGCTCTTCCTGGAGCACGGCGAGCCCATGACGTTCGGCCAAGGCGCCTACGGCCTCTGGCTCGATGGCCTGACCCTCCGCGTGGTCGACCTCGAAGCAGGCGATTGGTCCATTGACGATTGCCTCGTTCACGACGAGACCAATGTGGAACTGGCCGGTTTGCTCAGCCGCTTGTTCTGGCAACCCGACATGCCCCGCCCGTTCGGCGTGTTCTTCCGTGAAGACCGCCCCACCTACGAGGAGATGCTACACAAACAAATCGAAGGCGTGACCCTCAACCGAGGCGCTGGAGATCTCAACGCCCTCCTCCATGCCGGCGACACCTGGACCATCAGCTAGCGCCACGACACGCAGCCGAAAACCCCGGTGTTTTAACCAAATGGCTTGCGCCAAAAGCTACTATTTAGCTATGCTGGTGACTCACTGATGTGGGTTTCTTGTGGATTAATTACTCAATGCCACTGAAACTGGTGGCGCACGCGACCCGTTTTCAAGGTGTATCGCGTGATAGTATAGTAGAAGCCGCTTGCTGCCGTAACAGCATCACTGGCAGCCGCTTAAATTCGTGTTTTGTTGGCCTGTAGTTCCCCCGCCATGTCTGCCCCCTTCTCGCACCGTTCGTTTTTCCAGGTCTTCGCCGATTTCAATGATGCCTTCCTCGGCGGCCCCTCCGAGCACACCACCACGGCCCCTCCTGCGGCCGGCCAGTGTGTACACACCAACCTAGGATTGGGGGTGTACACCGAGGAGGCCGATGGCCACGCCACGCTGCATCTGGACTGGCCCGTCAGCAAGGTGGTGCCATGGACCGAGGTCACCTCGTGGGAAGAGCTCAGCACCTTTGTGGAGCGCGTACGAGCTCAGGTAGAAACCCTTGATGCCGCGCCGTTCTCCTCGCAGACGCAGTGCGCGCTCATGTGGGCCCACCAAGCCCTTCGCCGAGCCGCTCGGTACCTCAACGACCCGGCGGCTACCTCCCCCGCCCCTCGCTGGCCTCAGCGGCTCTTGATGAACTAGGGACCACCGTCGTCTGTGCGCCCCCGGAGAGACGGTCGCTAGAACGGCACGTCATCCTCCACATCTTCCGGGATCTGTTCAGTGCGGCGCAGCGTGATCCCCTCGGGCGAAAAGCCAAACAGGTCCTCTGGCGAGAACAGCAGGCGGAAATCGTGCTCCTCAAAGAAGGGCGCGAACTTGCGTGCGAATTCGTCCAAGCGCTTGAGATAATACGCCGTATTCTCGTCTGGCGTGGCAGGGTCCCACGCAGCCGCCAGCTTAGCCGACTCATAGGCCACCACCGTGGCGGCACGCCCCGTCACGTAGTACCGGATGCGGTCGCCTTTGTGGATCGGCTGCCCCGTCTCGGCACGCCGCGCCAACGCCAGTTCGTAGGCGGCCGTGCGGGTGCGGCGCCCCGCCTCCACATCCGCCTCGTACTGCTCGACGGTGTCTTTCAGCGTCTCTGTTCGGGCAAACGAGCCCACGTCCGCCCAATCATGCTGCAAGATGCGGTCTCGGTAGCGCAAGTAGGTGTCGTGCAGGCCCTGTAGATCTTCGGCCAGCAGGCAGCCGATAGCCTCGCGCACGAACCGCCGGCCGAACCGCTCGGTAGAGCGGGCCACCAGCGAGGAGCCCTTGTACTTCATCGTACCATCGTACCGAAGCAGGGCGTAGTTCTTCTTCTTGTAGGACAACATCTTCTGGAAGCGCCCGTCGAACCCGATCCGGATCCCCTCAGGCATGGCCTCACTGAGCGCAGCCACGAACGCCCGCTCGGCGGCTTCGCCTCGCACACCATCTGGAGGCACAAACAGCACGCCGTCCGTATCCACCTCAATCACCGTGGCCCCGCGCTCCCGCAGGAGCCGGATGATGCGGCGCAGCAGGTCTTGGCCCGTCGCCGCCACGCGGTCGGCCTCGGCGAAGTCGTTGAAGAGGCTGAGGCTAAATCCCAAGGAGCCGTAGAAGGAGTTGATGAGGTTCTTGAACGAGGTCTGCCGGGCATCGAGCTCGCTCCGCAGATCATCGTCCTCGGCCGCCTGCATCTGGCGCTTGGTCTCGAAGCGCAGATCCGTGAGGCGGCGCAAGAGATCAGGGAACAGATCCAGCTCGTCTGTGCGCGGCTGCACATCATAGTGGAGCATGATGGAGGGATACAGGCTCTCCACATCGGCATACACGACGGGCCCCACCACGCCGGTCACGAACACATCCGTGTAGCCGCCCATGGCCTGGCTGCCCCAGGTGCTGCGGGGCAGACTGTGACGCTGGTGCAGGTAGGTCCGCACGAACAACGCCTCGATCTTGGACGCGGGGCCGGTCCGCGCCACCTGCCCGTACGGCATGGGCACCATCTGGGTCAGGTAGAACGTCGAGCCGGAGAGGTGACGCGCCAGGCGCTCGGTCTCGATGACATCGTCCAGCGCATAGGCCAGCAGCGTGTCTGGATCCTCGCGCCACAGCCGGGCGATGTCCTGACCCTCTACATACGTCCGGTCCTCGGGGGCAAAGCCGAAGTAGCGGGCCGCCTCTTTGAGCCCGTACCCAGGCAGATCGCGCTTGAACACGTCGAACGCCATCACCTGGAAGAGCGTGTCGATCACGTGCCGCCCAGCGATCTCCAGCGCCGGAAAATCGATCGTCCGCTCGGCGAAGCGCATGCTCGACGGAAACGCCCGCGGCACGGACCCGTCCCGGCCAATGGCAAACGGCACCCCGTATCGGGCACAGCGCTCCATCAGGTACGGGAAATCGAAGGCGTAGATGTTGTGCCCCTCGATCACGTCTGGGTTCTGCGCCTGGATCACGTCCACCGTCTGCTGGAGCAACTCAGCCTCCGTCTGGGACCGGGCGTCCAGCACGCCGTGCCACCCCCGATTGTCCGTCATGGAGACGATGATCACGCGATCGTCGGGGCGGTCGGCGCTGGGGAAGTGGCCTTCGCTGTACACCTCGATGTCAAGCTGGAGGCGGTGCAGGTCGTCAAAGGCCATCGCCTTGAAGCAGGTGCGGCCCGTCTGCATGAGGTACTGCTGCTCGGCACTGCCCACGAGGTAGATCTCTTCGGGACGTCGCTCGCGGCTGTCCGTGGCTCGCTCGATGTGGCGAAGGGCATCCCAGTAGGCTCGCCAGGTGTCGAAGACGAGGACGTAGCGGTAGGCGTTGGTGCCCGCTAGTTGCTGCAGCCGAACCCGCCGCCGGTCGAACCCACGTAGCACGTCCAGGTCGGACACGAAAAAGAAGGGATGGAGGGCCTCGGTGGTGGCCGTCACGTGCTGCCCATCGGCGGACCGCTGATAGAGGCGCACCCGCGCGGGCGCTCGGTCCGAGCCCTCCCGCACGCCCTGCACCGCCACGAGGCGCGGCGTGTCGTCGTGCCCAAAGAGGGACGCATCGGACAAGGCAGAGGCGGACATCAGCAGACCCAGGTGGAGGCAGCGCGCACAACACGTGCACTCGGGCGCGTCGGAGCGAGTTCCAGCGTCACCGCGTCCGGATCAGCGTCGTGGCTGAGCTCACCCCGTAGGGGGTCTGCAGCCGCGCCACGTAGGCGCCGGCCGGCACCGAGCGCCCGGCTGCATCGGTGCCATCCCACGTCACCTGATCGGCGCCAGGCGCCACCGTGAGCACACGCACCGTGCGTCCAAGCAGGTCGTAGACCATCAGGCGCCCGCCCGCCTCCGCGCCCGCCACCCCCCACTGAACGCGATCCGCAGACGGATTGGGATATGGAGGCTCCAGCGCGAGCCCCGGCATGGTGGGCGTGGGCGAAGTAGCCGTTGGCTGGTCCAGCCCGCTCAGATCCAGGCGATACATGGAGCGGCCATGCGTGGCCGCCACCAAGACCCGGTCCATCGGATGCACCTTGAGGTCGTTGATAGGCACGGCGGGCAAACCAGCCCCCAACATCGTCCACGAGGCGCCCGCATCCCTGCTCACGAACGCGCCCACATCGGTGCCCACGTAAAGCACCTGCGGGTAGACGGGGTCGACGGCAAACGCGTTGACCGGCGCATCCGGAAGCCCTGTGCTGATGGCCTGCCAGGACCGGCCCCCGTCGGTGGTCCGGAACACGTGGGGGGTGGGATCGACCCATTTCAGGCCGGAGAAGGTGACATAGGCGATGTCGGCATCGGTGGGGTCGGCCGCTACACGCGTCACCCAGCGGAACGGCAGGGCGTCCGTGGTCAGGTTGTCCCAGGTGCGGCCCCCGTCTGCCGTGCGCCACACGGTGCCGTCGTCCGTGCCCGCATACACCACGTTGGGGTCGGTGGGCGCCACGGCGATGGTGGTCAGCGTGCCGACGAACGAACCCGGATCGTTGGTCCGAGGCAGCCGGGGGCTGATAGCCGTCCAGGTAGCGGCGCCGTTCGTGGTGCGGTAGATACGATGCGTGCCGTAGTACAGAACGTCCGGATTTGAGGGATCCATCGCGACCGGCGTGGACCAGTTGCGCCGCTCGTTGGCCGGGACCCCGTCCAGCGCGGGCTGGAAGCCTTGGCCTCCGTTGGTGGTCTTCCGCAAGATGCCGAACTGGAACGACGTGTAGAAGACATCGGGGTCCCGGGGGTCGACGAGGGTGTAGAACCCGTCGCCTCCCTGGAGGGACGTCCACGCGTCGGGCGCTCGGGCATCGCCGAGGATGGTGCCGTTGTCCTGGGTGCCCCCCAGCAGGCGGTCGGGGTTGCTGGGGTCCAGCCCGACCTCGTAAAACTGGGTGATGGGCAGGCCGTCCACGCGGCGCCACGAGGTCCCCCCATCATCCGAGATGCTGATCCCTCCGTCGTGGCCGCTGAGCACCCGGTTGGGGTTCGTGGGATGGAAGGCCAGGGCATGGTGGTCCACATGCAGATCGCGGCTGTGGAACTGGTAGGTCCAGTCGGCTCCGTCGTTCGTGGAGCGCATCAGGGCTACGTCCAGCGCAAAGATGATGGCGGGGTTCGTCGGATGCAGGCGCACCTGCCCAAAGTACCAACTGAAGGCGGCGGTACCGACATCCACGTCGTCGTCTGGATCGGCGTCGCGCCAGGTTAGGCCGGCATCGCTGGAGCGATAGAGCCCCAGGTAATCGCTGCCATCGGTGAAGAGGGCGGCCATCTCATGGGGGCGCTGGGCGCTCAAGGCCAGCCCGATCCGTCCGATGCGTGGCGCTCCGGCGGCATCACGCAGCGTAGCGGGGTCCGGCAGCCCCTGTGCGGGCCCCAGGCGAGACCACGTGGTGCCACCGTCCTCGCTGCGATAAATCGCACTGCCGACCCCGTAGAGTTGGGCGGCCTCGTAGGTGCGGACCCGGTCCCAGAGGGCCGCCAGCAGCAGGTCCGGGTTGTCCGGGTGCTGGATGAGGTCGATGGCACCGGTCGTCTCGGAGGTATACAGCACCTGCGTCCAGGTGAGGCCGCCGTCCTCGCTCCGGTAGACGCCCCGATGCGGCGAGGGGCCGAAGTAGGAGCCAGCCGCCGCCACGAACACCCGCTGGGGGTTGGACGGGTCTACACGGATCCGCCCGATGCTGGTGGTGGCCTCCAGCCCCAGCAGACGCCAGGTCTCGCCGCCGTCCGTCGATTTGTAGACGCCCCCACCCGCGAAGTTGTTGTGGCCCCCGTTGGCCTCGCCCGTGCCCACGTAGAGCGTCTGGGTATCGATGGGATCCACCGCCACAGCGCCGACGGTCAGCACGGCTTGGTCATCGAAGATCGGCCGCCAGGTCTCACCACCGTCGATGGACTTGAAGATGCCCCCGGTGGCAGCCCCCGCGTACACCGTGTCCGGATGCAGCGGATCGTAGGCCAGGGCCGAGATGCGACCGCCCACGTTGGTAGGCCCGGCCAGCGTCCACGCGCCGAAGGGACTCTGCTTCGAGGCCGTCTCGGCCAGCGAACGGCGGGTGGCCAGGGCCTGGGCGTAAGCGTCAGAGTCCGCTTGTCCATGGGGGAACGAACGCTGTTGCCACATCCACTCAGACGGATACCGAGCGGGCTCGTCTGCAAGGGGGAGAGCAGCCGGGGCCTGGAGGAAAAGACCGAGGCCCACCGCACTCAGCAAGACGGTGCCGAGAATCAGGGTGGCAGGCCAGAAAAGAGAGCGGCGAGAAGACACGAGGAGGAGAGAGGAGAAGGGCACAGGACGAGGGGGGCGAACGGCCAGGTAACCCCCCGAGTTTCTTTATAAGTCAAGGAGTTAGAGGCTGCTTGGTAGGTCCGGAAGAAGGCCAGCACGAGGCGGTGGGGGGAGTGCCCCACGACGATTAGGTTCGTAGCCGCGAGGCGGACCAAAAACCGAGGCGCCAGGCGGTGACAGCGAGAGAGGCTGGGCGTAACAGAGCCCGGCGCAGACCCACCTGAACCAATCGGTCAGCCTCTGAGCGTTTGGGCGCTGTCTCCGTGGGCGCGCGTGTGCAAATGGGGCGCCGCACTGGAAACAGGGGCCGCCGGCGACCGTTTCTAGGGGCCCTATCTCTATTTTTCTACGTACGATGTCTCTTCCTTCCACACGCACGGTGCCCGACGGTGTCGACTTCGTTGAGGTCTCGGGCGGCATCGAAGCCTACCGGCTGACCTCCAACCAGCTCCAGGTCTTGCTCCTAGAGCAGTCTGCAGTGCCCGTAGCGACCCTCATGGTCACCTACCGGGTGGGAAGCCGCAACGAGTCGGTGGGCCTCACCGGGGCCACCCACTTCCTGGAGCATCTCATGTTCAAGGGCACGGCGCGGTACAACAAAGAGGATGGGACTTCCATCTTCAACGCCCTCCAGCGTGTCGGCGCGCAGGTCAACGCCACCACCTGGCTGGACCGCACCAACTACTACGAGATGCTGCCCAAGGAGCACCTGCCGCTAGCTGTAGAGATCGAGGCCGATCGGATGCGTGGGGCCCGGCTGGCGGTGCACGACCTGGAGAGCGAGCGAACGGTGATCCTCAACGAGTTTGACCGAGGTGCCAACGAGCCAACGCGCAACCTGTACCACGCCGTCTGGAGTGCGGCCTTCGTGGCTCATCCCTATCACCACCCCACCATCGGGTGGCGCTGCGACATCGAGGAGGCCACGGCGGAGGGACTGCGGCATTTCTACGACACCTACTATTGGCCCAACAACGCCACCGTCTCTGTCATCGGTGACATCGACCGCGAGGCCGTGCTCCAGCTGATCGTTGAGCGCTTCGGAGCCATCCCGCCTTCGCCTCACCCCATCCCGGAGATGCGCACGCGGGAGCCCGACCAGCGTGGCGAGCGCCGCGTGACGGTACGGCAGGCCGGCCAGCTCGGCTCTGTGATGGTGGCCTACAAATCGCCCGTCGCCGCCGACCCGGACACAGACGCCTTGGACGTGCTGGCCACCCTGCTCACCACCGGCAAGGGCAGCCGCTTCTTCCGGCGCCTCACAGATCAGGGCCTTACGACTGGCTCCTTCTCGGGCGTCTCTCGCCTGCGGGACCCGGGCCTGTTCTACCTGTTCGGCATGCTGGCTCCTGAGCGGACGCACGAGGAGGTGGAGGCCGCTATGCTAGACGAACTGCATCGTATCCAGGAAGAGGGCGTGACCGAGGCTGAGGTGGCGCGGGCCCAGAAGCTGCTGGCCGCCGAGGAAGCCTTCGGGCGCGACGGGCCGTATGCCGTAGCCAGCCAGCTCAACGAGGCCATCGCCGCAGGCGACTGGACCCTCTACACCACCTTCTTAGAGCGCATCGACCGGGTCACCGCGGCCGATGTGCAGCGGGTGGCACAGGCTTACCTGATCGAAGACCGCCGTACCGTCGGCTGGTACGTGCCCAGCTGAGTAGACCTGGATCCGGGCACCGGAGGCCCCGCGCCGCTCCTCATGACCAACCTTTGATGAATCAATTCACCCATCTGTATGTCCACTCCCGTCTCGCTCGCTGACCGTACAGAGACCTACCGCATAGGCTCGGGACGCGTGCTCCTGACACCGACGCCCGTGGAGCACATCGTCTCGTGGAAGCTCTCCTTTCGCACCCTGCCGGCCTTTGCCGAGGGCGAGGAGCTGGTGCAGGAGCTCGTGGTGCACCTCCTTGACAAAGGCACCCGCAAGCGGGACCGGTTCGCCGTGGCGGAGGTCCTCGAAAACCGGGGGGCCCGCCTCGACTTCTCCAACGACGGCCTGCACGTGCGGGTCTCGGGGCGCGCCCTGCGGGATGATGTGCCGGACGTCCTCGCGATGTTGGCCGAGCAACTGCGCGAGCCGCTGTTTGACGCCCAGGAGTTCGACAAAGCCCGCGCCCAGCTCGCGGCCCGGTTCCACCGGTCCATGGACAGCACCAGCTCTCAGGCGGCATCGGCTCTCTCCCAGCGGCTCTACCAGCCTGCCCATCCCAACTTCACGCCGTCGCCTGCAGAGCACCTGGCTCAACTGCAGACCATCACCTTGGAGCAGGTACAGGCCTACCACGCGGCCCACTTTGGGGGCGCTGACCTGCTGGTGGCCGCCGTGGGCGACGCGGACGCCTCCGCCTTCGTAGGCGCCTTGGAGCGCAGCCTGGGCGACTGGCCCGCGGGCTCTACCCAGGGCCCCTTCGAGACACAGGGGGCCCCGCAGGCGCCGGCCCGCGTGGCCGTGCCCATGCCGGACAAGACCAACCTGGATGTCCGCCTCGGGCAGGCCCTGCGCGTACGCCGTCAGGACGAGGACTACCTCCCCCTCTTCCTCGCTAACTACATCCTGGGCGGCAATTTCTCGGCCCGCCTCATGGCCATCATCCGCGATGAGATGGGCCTGACCTACGGCATCCGGTCCAGCCTCAACGGCATCACCACCGACCACGAGGGCGATTGGCGTGTGAGCGTCACCCTGAGCCAAGACAACCTGGAACGGGGCATCGAGGCCACGCAGGCAGAGGTCCGCCGCTTCATCACGGAAGGCGCCACAGCCGACGAGCTGGACGACAAAAAGACCACCGCGCTCGGCTCGTTCACCGTGGGCATGGCCACCACACGCGGCTTGGCCGCCATGCTGCTGCGCAACGCTGAGCGCGGGTTCGAGGTCAGCTACCTGGATGCGTACCCGGACCTCATCGAAGGCGTCACGCTGGACCAGCTCAACGAGGCGGTCCAGCGCCATGCCGACCCCGACGCCTTTCACCTCACGCTGGCCGGCCAGCTGCCCACACCCACTCCAGCCGAAGCCCAGCCTTAGTTCGTAACAACGACACACGGCCCCGTATACGGGGTGTTAGCTCGGATGCACAGGGGTCAACAGACGCCGGCGTGCTTCACCCAGAGCTGACCTTTTCCATCAACCCCATCCTTCATCGATACTCATCCCAATCACTTTTGATATGATGAATTCTCGTTCTACTCGTAGTCCCTGGCGCCTGTCAGGGCTGCTGACGATGGTGCTGAGCCTGACGATGCTGCTGCCCGCACAGGCCCAGGATCTGCTGGACGCCTTCGAATCCAGCGTCACCGAGTTCACCCTGGACAATGGCCTCCACTTCATCATCGTGGAGCGACCGGAGGCACCCGTCGTCACGTTCTACACCTACGCCGACGTCGGCTCGGTGGATGAGGTGAAAGGCATCACCGGCATGGCTCACATGTTCGAGCACATGGCCTTCAAAGGCACCACCACGGTGGGCACGAACGACATTGACGGCGAACTGGCGGCCATGGGCCGCGTGGACGCCCTCTACACGGACATCAAGCGGGAAGAGCAGCAGCTCAACCCCGATGAGGCACGGCTGGCGGAGCTGCGCGAAGCCTTCGCCGCAGCCCAGGAGGAAGCCCAGAGCTACATGGCTTCCGGTGAGTTCGACCAAGCCGTCGAGCGCAACGGAGGGACCGGCATGAACGCGTCCACCTTCTACGACCGCACCGACTACTTCTACAGCTTGCCCGCCAACAAGGCCGAGCTGTGGTTCTCGCTGGAATCCGACCGCTTCCTGAACCCAGTGCTGCGTGAGTTCTTCATCGAGCGCGATGTCATCATGGAAGAGCGCCGGCAGCGGACCGAGAGCAACCCGTTCGGGCGGCTCTTTGAGGAGTTTCTGAGCACCGCCTTTAAGGCCCACCCCTACGGTGAGCCCGTGATCGGGCACATGTCAGACATCCAGTCCTACACCCGCGACGAAGCCGAGGCCTTCTTCCAGAAGTACTACGGCGCTAGCAACCTCACCATCGCTATCGTGGGCGCCATCGAGCCGGCGGCCGCCCAGGAGATGGCCGAGACGTACTTCGGCCGGCTCCCCGCCGGCGAGAAGCCGGGGCCCGTCGAGACCGTGGAGCCGCCCCAGCTGGGTGAGCGGCGCGTGATCATCGAGGAGCAGTCGCAGCCGCTCCTCATGATGGGATGGCACAAAGGCAGCGTCAACCACCCAGACGATCCCGTCTTCGAGATCATGGCGGACATCCTGAGCACGGGCCGCACGAGCCGGTTCTACACCGGCCTGGTGGAAGAGCAGAAGGCACTGCAGGCGCAGGCCCTCAACAGCCTGGCCGGCTTTAACAAGTACCCCAACCTGTTCTTCCTCTTCGCCGTCACCAGCCAGGGCGTGGAGCCCACAGCCCTGGAGGCCGACATCACCGCCCTCATCGACGAGATCAAGGTCAATGGCGTGACCGAAGACGAGCTCCAGCGGGCCAAGACCCGGGCCCGCGCCAACCTGGTGCGCGAGCTACAATCCAACAGCGGCGTAGCCGGCCAACTGGCCTATTACCAGGTTGTGACGGGCGATTGGCGCAACCTCTTCAACCGTCTCGATGCCCTGGAGGCCGTCACCAACGACGACATCATGCGGGTGGCCAATGAGACCTTCACCCGCCGCAACCGCACCGTGGCCATGATCCAGACGGCCCCACCCGAGATGCCAGCCGTGGGCGACGCCTCCGGCGATCAGTAACAGGCCCCCTGAAAAGTGACGGGTGAAAAATGCCAAAGGGGGAGCTGGTCCCACGATATTTGTGAGGCCTTCTGCCTTTCATTTTTCACGTTGCCGTTCTCACGTTGCACTCGACCTTACTTCTAGATATGACCCGATTTTTCTCTCTGCTCTTGCTGCTCATCTTGGTCGGGGCCGGCTCCGTCCAGGCCCAGCAGCACTACAGCGACCTCGACTTTCCCGATCTGCCTGACTTCCAAATCCCTGAGGCTGAGCGGGTGGAGTTGGACAATGGCCTCGTGGTCTTCCTCATCGAGGACCGCACGCTGCCCCTGGTGAGCATGTCAGCCCGGGTAGGCGTCGGCTCGGTGTACGAATCCTCAGACAAAGCAGGACTGGCCGGCATCACCGGGTCCGCCATGCGCACCGGCGGCACGACCAGCGTCTCGGGCGACGAGCTCAACGCGCGCCTTGAATCCATCGGGGCGGCCATCGAGACCAGCATCGGCGAAACAGCCGGGAGCGCCTTCATGTCCACGCTCACCGAGCATGTGGACACCGTACTCCCCCTCTTCGTGGATGTGCTCGTCAACCCCGCGTTCCCTGAGGACAAAGTGGAGCTGGCCAAGAACCAGCAGAAGTCTGGCATCGCCCGGCGCAACGACGACGCCCAGCAGATCGCCTTCCGGGAGTTTGACGCGCTCATCTACGGCGAAGAAAGCCCCTACGCCCGCACACCGGAGTACTTCACCGTCGATGCCATCAGCCGGGATGACGTGGTGGCGTTCCATGAGGCGTTCTTCCACCCCAACAACGTGATCCTGGGCGTCTGGGGCGACTTCGACACGGAGGCCATGGCCGCCACGCTGCGGGCGGCGTTTGCCGACTGGCCCGCTAACCCGAGCTTCGCCGCACCGGCCATGCCCGAAGTCAACACGGAGAGCGACTACGGCGTCTACTACGCGCCCAAGATGGACGTCAACCAGAGCACCGTGCTGCTGGGGCATCCCGGTGAGGTGCGCCTGGACGACCCTGACTACCACGCGCTCACCGTCATGAACGAAGTCCTGAGTGGCTTCAGCGGTCGGCTGTTCCAGAACGTCCGGAAGGACCAAGGGTTGGCCTACGCGGTCTTCGGCGGTTACACGGCCAACTACAACCGGCCCGGCCTGTTCTACTCGGGCGTGATCACGAAGTCCGAGAGCACGGTCGAGGCGGCGCAGTCTGTTCAGACCGAGATCGAGAAGCTCCGCGCGGCGCCGCCCACCGAGGACGAGCTGAGCCTGGCCAAGGACAGCTACCTCAACAGCTTCGTGTTCAACTTCGACACGCGCAGCGAGATTGTGGGCCGCATGATGACCTACTAGTACTACGGCTACCCCACGGACTTCCTGGAGCAGCGGAAAAACGGCGTCGAGGCCGTGACCGCCGCCGATGTCCAGCGCGTGGCCGCCCAGTACCTGCGCACCGACGATCTCAAGATCCTGGCTGTGGGCAACGGCGACGAGTTCGGCGAGCCGATGGCGACGCTGGGCGACGTGACCACGTTGGACATCTCCATCCCCACCACACAAGTCCAGGCCCCTGAGGCCACGGCCGAGACGCTCTCACAGGGCCAAGCGCTCTTGAACGAGGCCATCGCCGCACTGGGTGGGCAGGAGGCGTTCGAGGCCATTGAGACGATACGCGTTCGGGGTAGCCAGACGGTGAACATGCCGGACAACATGCAGATGTCGCTCACCGTCGAGTCCATCCGGGCGTTCCCCGACCGGATGCGAATGGTGCAGGAAGCCCCCATGGGCAACATGGCCCTCCTCCAGAATGGATCAACGATCATGATGCAGGCCCCTCAGGGCAGCATGGAGGCCCCACCGCCGGTTCGGCAGCAGGTTCAAGAGAACCTCTGGCGCGACCTCCCCTACCTCTTCCGCAATGCCAACCGGGTGCAGGTCCAATACCTTGGGGCCGATGAGATCAACGGCACCGCCGTGGAGAGCTTGCAGATCACGGCGCCGGCCTCGGGCTACACCCTCTACCTCGACGCCGAGACCAAGCGTCCGGTAGCGATGGACTACCAGGCGATGAGCATCACGACAGGCGCCATCCAGCAGGGCCGTGACCTCCACGAGGATTACCGCGAGCTGGGGCAGGTCATGCTGCCGTTCCGCACCGTCACCTTCGCAGACGGGACTGAGTCCGTGGTGACCCAGATCGAAACCATCGAGCTGAACATCGACGTCAGCGACGTCGACTTCGGCGAGTAACCAACGTGCGCGGCCCGTAGAGCCGTCCCGCTGGGGCGTCTCTACGGGTCCGGCGCGGATGTCTCTACCGCTCCGGCATGATCAAGGCCAGCACGATGTAGACGATCACGCCGGGGAAGGCCGCCGAGAAGAGGCTCAGCAGCACGAAGCCGATGCGTACCATGGCCGGGTCCCAGTCGAAATAGCGGGCGATCCCGCCGCAGACGCCTGCAATCTTCCGGTCGTGAGTGGAGCGGGTGAGCGCTTTAGTCGAGGACATCGTGTTGAGGTAAGTACAACGTGGGGTGAGCCGGCCTGTGGAGACGTACCCGCGCCGGTAGAGGCGTCCTGCTGGGGCGTCTCTACCGATCGCGGATGATGATGATGCGGTCGTCGTCCTTCCGGTTGCGCGGCTCGGGGGTGGGAAGCACCATAGCCAGGATCAGGTAGGCCACGAGGAAAGGACCACCACTGGCGATGGTACCGATCACGAAGGCAATGCGCACCAGGGTGGGGTCCAGGTTGAAGTACTCGGCGAGGCCAGCGGCCACGCCCGCCACCTTCTTGTTGCGCGACTTCGTGAGACGAGCCTTTCGCTTGGACTTGACATCCTCCACGAGGATGGCCTCGCGGCCCTCAGAGGTCTCGATGGCCTTCTTGACCTTCTTCTTCGCCTTTTTGGAGGAAGGGCGCCAAGAGAGCACGCCGAAGCCCAGGAGGATGATCAGGATGCCGGCCAACCATGGCAGAGCCGCCACCAAGCTCGAGCTGATGCCCGCGCCGCTCAGGACGCCCATCTGCTGAAGCATGTAGACGATGCCGACCACGATGAGCGAAAGGCCCGCGGTGGTGGGCAGGTTGAGCAGACCTTTGGACTCCTCCTCTTCTTCGTCGAACAGGAAGGCCTCCAGCTCTTCGCCGGACAGCGTGTCCAACCCGTCATCCACGAGGTCGTCGAAGGTATTCTCTTCGGCGTCTCGCTCTCGGGTGCGGCGGGATCGACGGGAACGTGTGCTCATAAGTCAGTGCGTGCGTGATTCTGAGGCGTATACGCGTCTTCGGCGGCGCAAGTTACGCATCTGAGGGGAGCTGCACGTGGCGTTGGCCCTCCTCGGTAACGATGTGCGTCAGCGGGACATCGTGCGGGTCGGCGGGGATGAAATCCAAGAAACAGGCGGCATACAGAAGCCCAATGCGGGGTAGAGCGCATCCTTGGAGGAAGGCGTCGTAGTAGCCTTGGCCGGTTCCGAGCCGTGTCCCCAAGGAGTCAGCGGCCAGGGCCGGGACCACCACAGCGTCAAGGTCACCCTTTGGAACGAGTTCGCCGCCGGTCGGTTCGCCGATGCCCCAGGTATTTGGACGAAGCCGGGTCTGGCCCTCGTAGTGCCGGGCCTCCATCTGTGGGGGCTGGCCCGATGACCGGGGCTGCACCACGGGCAACGCCACGCGGCACCCTCGCGCGAGCAGCCAGTCGATGAGCGGCCGCGTGTCCACCTCGCGGCGCTGCAGCAGCGGCCAGTAGGCAAGCACGCAACGGGCCTGCTGCAGCACCGGCAGCGCCTGGGCGTGCGTCACCAGGCGCATACTCCGAGCGCGGTGCGCCGCCTCGGTGAGCGAGGCGCGATAGGCCCGGCACCGGCGCCGGATCTGCGGCTTCGTGGGCCCGTCAGGGGCAGAGACCATGGAACACACGGGAAAGGGAAGGAAACAAGGACGTGAAGATAGGAAGGAAACAAGATGTCTGGATAGACCACCTTCCTCTCACCTTGTGAAATCAGGCAAGGAGTCGTATTTTATCTAGTCTATGCACTACCTCCTTGCAGGTCATGTTTGAGAGTCTCTCCGAAAAGCTAGAAGGCGCCCTGAAGGGCATCGCTGGTCAAGGGCGGATCAACGAGTTGAATATCGCGGAGTCCATGCGCGAGATTCGGCGCGCGCTCCTGGACGCCGATGTCAACTACCAGGTGGCGCGTGACTTCACCAACCGGGTGAAGGAGCAGGCCCTCGGGGACAAGGTGCTCACGGCCGTCTCGCCGGGCCAGCAGCTCGTCAAGGTGGTCTACGACGAGCTCGTCTACTTCCTGGGCTCGGAGCACGAAGAGATCCGCTTCAGCAAGAAGCCGCCCACGGTCATTCTGGTGGCTGGCCTCCAAGGCTCCGGCAAGACTACGTTCTGCGGCAAGCTGGCCCGCTACCTCAAAAGCCAGGGCCGTGCGCCCATGCTGGCCGCCGCCGACGTGTACCGGCCCGCGGCCGTAGACCAGCTCAAAAAGCTGGCCGAGTCGATCAGCGTGCCGGTCTATGCGATCGTCGAGGACGACGGCACGGTGCCCCAGGATGCCGTCCGCGTGGCCCGCGAGGCCGCTCGCGAGGCGCAGCGCACCGCCCGTGACGTCCTCATCATCGACACCGCCGGCCGGCTGCACGTCGACGAGCAGATGATGGCCGAGGTGGCGGACATTCGCGCCGAGGTGGAGCCCCACGAGATCTTGTTCGTGGTCGACAGCATGACCGGCCAGGATGCGGTCAACACGGCCAAGGCCTTCAATGACCGCCTCGACTTCGACGGCGTGGTGCTGACGAAGCTCGACGGAGACACACGCGGCGGGGCCGCGCTGTCCATCCGCTCGGTGGTCGAGAAGCCGATCAAATTTGCCTCGACCGGGGAGAAGCTGGACGCCCTGACGCCTTTCTACCCGGACCGCATCGCTCAGCGCATCCTGGGCATGGGCGATGTCGTCTCCTTCGTGGAGCGTGCGCAGGAGCAGTTCGACGAAAAGCAGGCGGAGAAGCTACAGCAGAAGATCCGGTCCGAAGAGTTCGATCTGGAGGACTTCTACCAGCAGCTTCAGCGCATCAAGAAGATGGGCTCGCTCAAGGACCTCCTGGGCATGATCCCGGGCGTGGGCCGCCAGCTCAAAGGGCTGGAGGTGGACGATGATGCCTTCACGCACATCGAAGCCATCATCATGTCCATGACCCCCGAGGAGCGGCGCCGACCCGGCATCATCAACGGCAGCCGTCGGCGGCGCATTGCCAACGGCTGCGGCCTGGAAGTGCGTGATGTCAACCAGCTGCTGAAGCAGTTCCGGGAGATGAAGAAGATGATGAAGACGATGACCAAGCTGATGGGCAAGGGCCGCTCTGTGGACCTGTCTGCGCTCATGGGCGGCATGAAATGAACCCCGGGGCCGATCCGCCCCACCCTCCTTTTTAATCCAGTTACCCCAGAGGAATTACCGTGGCTGTCAAACTTCGCTTGCGCCGCATGGGACGCCGGAAGCGTCCGATCTACGCCGTCGTGGCGGCGGATGCACGCAGCCCGCGCGACGGGCGCTACATTGAAGACCTCGGCCGATACCGCCCGCTCGACGAGACGGGCCAGGTTCGGCTCGAAGATGATCGCATCCTGTACTGGCTCCGCCAAGGTGCCCAGCCGTCAGATACCGTGCGCAGCTTGCTGAGCCGTCATGGCCTGATGCTGGCCCTGCACCTGGAGCGCAAAGGCAAGGACGCCGCCGAGATCGCGCAGGCCGTGGAGGCCCACCGCGAGGCCCGCGCCCAAGCCGCCGATTCGAAGCCGACGATGACCGCTGCCGCGCGCCGCGCCGCCGCACTCAAGGCCGAGACCGACCGCGTGGCCGCTGAAGAGGCCGAGCGCGCCAAGCTGGAAGCCGAGCGCGAAGCCGAGCTCGCCCGTCAGAAGGCCGAGGAAGAAGCCAAGGCCCGCGCCGAAGCCGAAGCCAAGGCCGCCGAAGAAGCCGCCGCCGCCCAGGCGGCCGAGGCCGAAGCGCCCGCCGAAACTGAGGCCGAGACCGAGGCGCCCGCTGAGGCCGAGGCCCCCGCTGAGGCGGATGCCGCCGCCCAGGCTGACGCAGAAGAGGCCCCCGCTGAGGCCGAGCCTGCTGAAGCCAAAGCGGAGGCGGAAGCGCCGGCTGAGGACGCACCCGAAGCCACCGCCGAAGCCCCAGCGGACACCGACGCCGAAGCCGACGAGAAGAAGGAGGACGCCTAGGCGCTCGCGCTGAAGGCCCCGGCTCGCCATGCCTCGTGTCGATCCAGACGCTCTGTTGCAGGTGGGCCGCGTGTGGCGCCCTCACGGCGTACACGGGGCCATCAAGGTGATCCCAGAGTCAGACGACCCCGCTCACCTGCTCAAGCTGCCTACCCTGTACCTCGGGGAGACCCCGACGTCAGCGGTGGCCTTCTCCGTCCAGACAGCCCGGATGGCCACCGGCAAAAAAGGGCCACACCTACTTATTGAACTGGACGGTGTGCAGGGACGTGACGCCGCAACCGCCCTCCGCGGGCGCCGCGTCTACGCCCTGGACACCGACCTTCCGCCGCTGGCCGACGACGAAGTGTACCTGCACGATCTGGTTGGCCTGGCAGTGATCCTCGAAGACGGCACACCTGTGGGTGTGCTGGATAACATACTGGATCTGCCGGCTCATCACGTCTACGTGGTGCGGCGATCCGACGGGCACCCGGATGCCCTCATCCCGGCCGTGCCTCCGTTCATTGTCAACATTGATCTCGACGCCGCACAGGTGGTCATTGCTCCCATCGAGGGGATGCTCTGACCAACGGTGCGGAGCCACGTCTCGCCCCATCCTCTCGCCTCGTCATGACGCTGCGCATCGACTTGATTACGGCGGTCCCGGACCTCGTGCAGAGCCCCCTGGCGCACAGCATCCTGAAGCGTGCCCAGGACAAAGGCCTGGTGATGGTCCGCGTTCATGACCTGCGCGATCACACGGCCGACAAACACCGGCAGATCGACGACTATCCCTTCGGGGGTGGCGCCGGCATGGTGCTGAAGCCTGAGCCGCTGGTCGCCTGCATCGAGCAGATCCAGGCCGAGGCGGCCCAACAGGGCGTGCCCGTAGATGAGGTGGTCTACCTCACCCCGGACGGCACCCTGCTGGACCAACCCCTGGCCAACCGATTGTCGCTCCGGCGGCACCTGGTGCTCATTGCTGGGCACTACAAGGGCATTGACCAGCGGGTACGCGATGAATTCGTGACCAAAGAGGTGTCGATCGGCGACTACGTGCTCAGCGGAGGGGAACTCCCTGCGTTGGTGCTCGTGGACGCGCTCGCCCGGTTGATCCCGGGCGTCCTCGGCGATGCGGGCTCTGCCCTCACGGACTCCTTCCAGGACGGCCTCCTGGATGCCCCGGTCTATACCCGCCCCGCGACCTTCCGGGGGGTTGACGTGCCGGCCGTGCTCCGGTCTGGAGATCATGAACAGATACGCGCCTGGCGAGAAGCTGAGCGCCTCACTAAAACCCAAGAACGACGACCCGACTTGCTGACGTAGTGGCCTCCCCGGCCCCTTCAGCCACGCGGCGTAGCGCCATAGCCAACCGACGGAGAAAGACCATGTCTGACCAGATCATCCAAATCATCGAAGGGACGCAGGTGCGCCCAGAGCCTCTCCCCGACTTTGAACCCGGTGACACCGTCAACGTGCATGTGCGCGTGGTCGAGGGCGACAAGGAGCGCATCCAGCAGTACAAGGGCCTGGTCATTGCGATCAAGGGCACGGGCTCCGGCCGGACGTTCATGGTGCGCAAAGTATCCAACAACGTGGGCGTAGAGCGTATCTTCCCCTACAACTCACCTAAGATTGCGAAGGTCGAGGTGATGCGCCGCGGCAAGGTGCGCCGCGCTAAGCTGTATTATCTGCGCGCCCTCCGTGGCAAGGCGGCCCGCATCAAGGAGCGCATGGTGGAACGATAGGGTCCAGCCCCTCGTTTTCAATTCTCTCCGAAGCCGTTGGCCGCTCCCTGGCCGACGGCTTCTTCGTATCCTCTCGTGCCCCCCAACTGGCCCCTATGACTTCGCTTGCCCTGTGGGACAGTGCCCCTGCCCACCTGTCCTACGCTGGGATGACCCACCCTGGGCAAGCCCAGCCGTTTGCAGTAGAACGTCACCCGCCGGCCCAGTGCGCCGAGCTGCTCCACCAAGCCATGGTGGACGTGGCGCTCCTGCCATCGTTTGCGGTGTGCATGGAGCCCGAGGACTACGATGTCCTGGCCGCTGGCGCCCTGTCCGCGTGGTGCTATCCGATGGCTCAACTGGTGCTGCATCAGGGCTGGACAGCCCCGGTACGACAGGTCGTGTATGATCCGGCCTATCCCCAGGAGCGCTGGGTGGCCCAGGTGATCCTGCAGGAGCATTACGGGATGAAACCGTCGTTCATCCCCCTCCCTGAGGCCACGCCCATAGATCTGCTCCACGCGGAGGCCGATGGCTGCGTGCTCGTCACGCCCAGCCCGCCCCCGCTGGACGCGCCCGCCCTGGCGCTGGACCTCGGGCAGGAGTGGTACGAAATGGCTCAGTACCCCCTGGTGCTCGGCCTGTTCGTGACGCGGCGCGATGAGGGTCGGCCGGACATGGTGGAGGCCCTCGTGGAGGTCACCGAGGTGGCCGAAGCCCTGCGCCCCTCCTGGCTGGCGGAGGCGGAGGTCCCAGCGGTGATGAGGCCTTTCTACAAGGACCACCTGCGCTTGCGCCTAGACGACCTCGTGATTGCCAGCCTGACCGAGCAGCGCCAGCTCATGTTCTACGAAGGCCTGCTGGACAACATCGACGACCTGCGGCTGACCACCATCCCCAACCCCGACAACGAGCCCGACGACCTCGGCTGAGCCCATGGCTGACCATGTGAAGACCGTCGTGACCAACCGCAAGGCACGGTACGACTACCACATCGAGGATACCCTAGAGGCCGGCCTGGTGCTCCAGGGCACCGAGGTCAAAGCCCTCCGCGAGGGCAAGGCGAACCTCCAGGACGCCTTCTGCCGGGCCGAGCACGGGGAGATGCGGCTGCTCAATGCCCACATCTCGCCCTACAGCCACGGCAACGTCAACAACCACGATCCGCTCCGGCCCCGCAAACTCCTCCTGCACCGCCGTCAGATCGAACGGTGGGCCAAAGCCGTCCAGAAGAGCCAGTACACCATCATCCCCCTAAAGATCTACTTCAAGAACGGCTACGCCAAGGTGGAGATCGGTCTGGCCAAGGGCAAGAAGCAATACGACAAACGCGCCGACATCGCCGAACGCGAAACCCAACGCCGCCTCGACCGCACCCTGAAACAGTATTGAATGGCGAGTGGTGAAGTATGAATGGTGATTGAGGGTTTGTGAGACTCAGCCACCGTTCGCGCCTCGCCCACCGCCTCGCTGACGATGACTCGGAGATAATGTGCTCAGGATGAGGTAGCCGATAGACGGCAAAGCCCACTCACACTTCACCACTCATGCGAATCAAGCGTTCGAGGACCCCTTGGGGGCTGATTTCGGACCAGAGGCCTCGTACAGATCCCTCGACGACGCCCTGACTGGGCAGGGCTCTGCTCGGGATGACAAGCAGGGACCGTGTTCCTTGTCATCCCGAGCGGAGTCGAGGGATCTGTCGACGGCACGAGGGTGGATTCGACAGGGCGCGTGATCGGCACGGCGGCCTTGGAGGCCGCATTCAACCCTTGATTCGCATACTGCACCATTCACCACTCACACTTCACCATTCACCATTCCCATGACCTTCCCTCCCATCGACGAACAGCTCGCGCAGATCAAGCGGGGCGTGGAGCACATCATTCCCGAAGAGGCGCTCATCGAGAAGCTCAAGCGAGCGGAGCGCACGGGGACGCCGCTCATCGTGAAGCTGGGGTGTGACCCCAGCCGGCCGGACCTGCACCTGGGCCACGCGGTGGTGCTGCGCAAGCTGCGGCAGTTCCAGGATCTGGGCCACCAGGCGGTGCTCATCATCGGCGACTTCACGGGGATGATCGGCGACCCCAGCGGGCGCTCCAAGACGCGGCCCCCACTCACACTGGAGGACACGCGTAGGAACGGACGGACCTACTTCGAGCAGGCCGCCAAAATCCTGGACCCGGACCGGACGGACATCCGGTACAACTCGGCGTGGCTGGACGACATGTCGTTCAGCGATGTCATCAAGCTGGCCGGCACCTACACGCTGGCTCGGATGCTGGAGCGAGACGATTTCACGAAGCGCTACGGAGCCGGCACCCCCATCGGATTGCATGAGCTGCTCTACCCGCTGGCGCAGGCGCAGGACTCCGTGGCTATCGAGTCCGACATCGAGCTGGGCGGGACCGACCAGACGTTCAACCTGCTGGTGGGGCGGGACGTGCAGCAGGCCGTGGGGATGGAGCCCCAGGTGTGCCTGACGCTGCCCATCCTGGAAGGCACGGACGGCGTCGAGAAGATGTCCAAGTCGCTGGACAACTACATCGGCATCGATGAGGCGCCCGCAGAGATGTACGGCAAGACGCTCTCCATCCCGGACCGCCTGATCTACCGCTACTTCGAGCTGGCTACGGACGTGCCCACGGCTGAGCTGGCTGGCCTGCGCGCCTATGCCGAGGACGACCCACGCAACGCCAAGCACAAGCTGGCCTGGACCATCGTGCGGATGTACCACGGCGAGGCCGCCGCTCAGGCCGCCCGCGACCATTTCGAGAAGACCATCGTGCAGGGTGAGGTGCCGGACGACCTCGAGGAGTTCGCGCCCGCGTTGGAGAACGGCTCCATCGGCCTGCTGCAGCTTATGAACGAGGCGGGGCTCACGCAGTCCAACGGCGAGGCCCGTCGCCTCATCAAGCAGAATGCCGTCTCCATCGACGGCGCCAAGGTGACGGACCCCCAGCTGGAGATCAACGTCGCGGCACAGGCACCGTTCGTCATCAAGGTCGGCAAGCGCCGGTTTGTGCGGGTGGTGGCCTCCTGAGGGCACGGCCCACTGGGTTACAGCGGAATGCTGACCTCGAAGGTGGTCAGGTTGCGTTTCCAGGAGGCGGCCACGGGCACGCCCTCCGCGTTGCGGAGTGGCTGGCCGTCTACCACCACGAACGGCGGCAAGAAGTCCCGGAGGCGGAGGTGGCGGAGGACCAGGTCCACGCCTCGGACGCGGGCCCGGATGGACAGGTCAAGCTCGGTGCGTACGTCTTGCCCAACCTGCGTGACCAGGCCACCGTCCCGCTCGATGGGCGCGGTGACGGTGCTCGGGGCTTCGAACCCGCCGATGCGGTACTTGAGAAACCAGTCGCCTTGCACGCGGAGTCCCTCCAGGGGCTGCCAGGCGAGACGCGGCCGGAGTTCGACGCGCCACCCGCGGTTGTTCACCATGAACGCATCGACGGAGGCCTGCTCCAACTCGCCGAAGAAGCCACCCAGCAGCGAGAGACGGAGTTGGTGGTGCCGCTTCTCAACTACTTTGGCGGCCACATCGCGCGCTGCGCGCAGATCTTCGAGCGTGGAGTCTGGCACCGTGTAGGTGGACGCCCCGGCCAGGTAGCCCTGGACGGCCTCGAAGCAGGGCACCCAGCCACCGCGCCCCTGGAGGTCATACAGCAGCGAGTCCCCCGGTGTGGCCCGGGTGGCCCCATGGCGAAGCCGCTGATCCACCCGGGCACCGGTGCGGGTCCGCCCCAGCCACAGGTTGAGGACCACGCCCCCGCCCGACTCATAGCGCTGGTCGATGTTGAGAAAGTCGTCCGAGACCCGTTGCAGGAAGGCAAAGGTCTCGAAGCGGGTGCTGTTCAGGTGACGATCCACCGACAGGAACAGCGACGAGATGTCCTCCTGGATCTCCTGCGTCTCGGTGCGGGTGATGGACAGCGACGACTGCAGGTTGACCTCCAGCGGGTAGAGCCCTCGACGCACCGAGATGCCCGCCTCCACCGTCTGCCGCTCCTGGTTGCCCTGGGTGTCGGTGCCCTGGCGGCCAGACGCCTGGTTGTCGCGGAGGGCGAAGCTGGCCGACGCGTTCAGCCGCTGCTCGCCCGCTACCACCTGGCTCATCACCGAGAGGGCGTGGTGGAGCGGAGCCAGCGAGGCCAGGGCGCAGACGCTGTCGATGGCCGGCACGGCGGTACGCAGGGCCCCCAGGGTGGGCCCGTTGAGTGGCTCCAGCTCGCGCAGGCTGCTCTCGATGGCTTCCAGGCGATCCAGTTCAATGGCTTGCGCCTGGGCTCGGGGAGGGCCCACGCTAGCCAAGAGGCCTATCACGAGGCACAGCAACACACGGGCGAGGAGACGGGGGGCGGCGGAATCGTACATGGCGAGCGGTCAGCGAGGCCGTGGGAATCGACCCATGGTAGAGACCCCCACTGTTTTCATGCAAGACCCCATCACTGCTATGCCCATGGACCGGGCCCTGGCGGGCCACACCCTCGTCGTTGCTGGAGGCACAGGGGAGTGACCGCTCCCCTGTGATTGAGGCAGACGGTATGCGGTGCACCTGCGGGGCCGACAGGACTCATGCGGCTGGATCCCCGTCGATGCCGCAACCGGGATCGCTGGCGAGAGGACTGGCTTTCGCCGAGTCCATGAGCTACCGATCGCCTAGGGCGACGTCAGGGTGACCTCACGGATCCAGCCATCCGAGCGGCGGTCCCGGTGTTTGCCTGGGCGGCGCACCAACGGCTGGTCCAACGTCTCGGGATATTCCACGAACACCGCCGCCAGGAGCCGCTCCTCTGTGTCGATGCCGAGCGGTGCCAGCACGTCCGCCGAGCCCAGCACTCCGCCACTCGACCAGTAGGTGCCCATGCCATGCGCCGTCAAGAGGAGGAGGAGCGTCTGCACCATGGCCGCACTGGCTGCGAGATGTTCTTCGTCCACCTGCACCTGTTTGGGCTTGCGATCCGCGAGATCATAGAACTGGGGACACCACGTAACCAGGATCAGGGCCCCACAGGCGGCCAGCATGGGTGGCAGCTTGCTGGTGGGAGCCAGGTCGGGGCGCCAGGTGGGCAGGTCCAGGGCCACTTGGCGGCAGGTGGGGGCCCAGAGCACGTAGGCACGCCAGGGCTCGGCCAGGCCGTCCAGGGCTCGGTTGTAATGGAAGGGCGCCCAGCCGGCGGTTTGCAAGGCCTCCAGCACATGCGGCCGGTGGCGCGCCGCCACCTCGTCCGGAATCGGCACCGGGTTCTGTGGATCCCCCAACACCTTCAGCGTGCGCCGAGCACGAACGAGGGTGTGCAGCGCGTCTAGGTCGAGGCGAGGCGGAACGGCAGACATAAACGGGGGGCTAAGCACGGCAGGGACGGTACGTAACCACGCCTTGACAAGCTGGATGTTCTGCCTACCCGGACGGGCCCGGTCAGTCGAAGCGAGTGTTGACGATGTTGGCAAACTCGGACCCGAAGCGGTAGGTCAGGGCGATCCCCAGCGACAGCTCAAAGTCGGTGGCCAGCTCCCGCTGCTGGAGCAAGATCTCCTCCAAGGTGGCATCGCCGGAGGGCAGGGCGATCTGATCCTGGATCATGTCAAACGAGCCCTCGAAGCGCACCGAGAGCCCCTCGAAGAGGCGGACGGAGAGGAAGCTGAAAAACTCAGCGCGGCGCTTCGAGAAGTCCTGCAGGAAGTGCGAGCCCTCGAGGCCGGCAAACACCTCGCCCCAGGGCTGCTGGACGGCCACCGAGGCCGTCAGCTGCTGCTGCACGAGCCACTCGTCGGTCTTCCCGAAGATGGTCCGCTCGAAGTAGTCGGCGTAGATGACGTTGAGTTGATAGACGAACGTGAAGGCGCGGCGGGTGGCCTCGGCGTAGGGGAGCACGCTGTACTCCACGCTCGGCGAGAGGATGCCACGGTGCCGCAGGTTCTCGTCGTTGCGCGTCACGTAGTCCCCGAAGACGCCGGCGGACCAGTGGGGGCCCAGGCTCCGGAGGGCATAGCTTTCGAGGCCATGCCGCGTGATGTCGCTGGTGACGTCGGGCCGTCCCTCGCGCTCGATGCGGACGTAATCGTAGTTGAAATAGGGGCGGATGCGAAGCTTCCAATCCTCGGTGACATGGTCCGCAAAGAGTCCCCAGCGGGAGTCGAAGACCTGGCGGTTGGACTCCAGATCCAGTTCGATGGCGCCCACGTAGGCGGTGAAGACCCAGTTGCGCCAACGGTCGTCGGGAGGCTGCTGCGCGCTGGCGTCTTGCATGGCGCCCACGTAGGTCACCCCGAAGTCCTCGGGCGGTAG
Source organism: Bacteroidota bacterium (assembly GCA_038747425.1). Taxonomy (GTDB): domain Bacteria; phylum Bacteroidota; class Rhodothermia; order Rhodothermales; family JBCDJV01; genus JBCDJV01. The sequence continues at coordinate 31,163 of JBCDJV010000017.1, read as the reverse complement.
GGTCTGCAGGGCATACGGCGTCAGGCCCAGACGGATGGCCTCGGTGATGGCGCTGCGCTCCTCGGCATCGGTGGCATCGGGATGGGTGAAGCGCTCGAAGGTGTACTCGACACTCTCATAAGCGGCTCGTCCCATGAAGGTGAGCTGGTACTGCCGCCCGTTACCGCCCGTCTGCTGCTCGGTGATGAACACGTGCACGTCGGCTTGCTGCGGATCGCGCACGTAGCCCACGTAGGGGATCTCCTGCCGGACGTAGTCGAAATCACACGCCTCGGCGTCGCAATCGAGGAATACCCGCACCCCGGGCGTGGCGGGTTCTTGGGCCCAACCGGCTCTAGGAACCAGACTGCAGAGGAGAAGCAGGCCTGCAAGCGGGGGCAGGGACGGGGTGGAGCGGAGCAGCATGTGAACGCAACCTTCGACGGGGGACGGGGCCAATGTACGACCTCCAGAGTCCACCGTGCGTGCTGTTTATCGCGTCTCCCGCTACACGGCGTCAACGCTCTCCATACACCACCTCCACGATCACATCGCCCACCTGCTGCAGCGTGGCAGCGCTGCACCGATCGGGGGTATCGGCGGTGGTGTGCCAGTAGGCGGGGAACGGTGTCTGGATCACGTTAATGACTGGGATGCCACGCCGCAGGAAGGGTACGTGGTCATCGTCGATCGGGGGGCCCTGTTCATCCAGAAAGGCATCAGCGCCCACCCGACGTGCAGCCGCCCAGACCTTGTCCACGATGGCAGGGGCGTAGCGCGCCGAATAGCCCTCCTTGGGAAAGCGGGCGTGGCGATCGCCGACGAGGTCCAGCAAGATGCCATAGCTGGGTCGGTAGTGTGGGTGGGTCTCAGCGAAGTGTTCGGAGCCGATGGCGTAGGGCGTCTCGTACGCTCCCGTCTCCTCGTCGAACCCCTCACCCAGGTCTTCCAGATCAAAAAAGACCAGATCCACGCCGATGCGCGGCGGCACCTCGTGCAGGAGGCGGGCCATCTCCAGCAGCACAGCCACGCCGGAGCCGCCGTCGTTGGCCCCAAGGACCGGCTCCGTACGCCGCTCAGGATCCGGATCTTCGTCGGCGCACGGGCGGGTGTCCCAGTGGGCCGCCAGCATGAGGCGCCGCGGCGCGCCCGACCCGAACGACGCCATCAGGTTGTACCCGTCGAGGTGGCGCGTAGCCATATCGGAGGGGGTGTAGGTGAAGGCGTGCTCCTCCACGCGGTCGGCGTAGCGCTCCAGCGTCTCGACGAGGTAGGCCCGTAGCTGCCGGTGGCCGTCGGTGCCGGGGGCGCGCGGGCCGAACTCCACCTGCGTCACGATCTCGGCGAGGGCCCGTTCTCCATCGAAGGTTGGCCTGGGCCCCGGCGGTCTGTCTCGCAGCAGGTACCACGCGATCGCACTTCCTGCCACGAGGAGCCCAACGAGGAGGAGCAAGAGGGGCATACGAGAGGCAGAGGGGACGGGGGAAGCCGCTGGGGAGCGGCGACGCAGTACGACGGCCAGGCGTTACACCCCACCGAGCGCCTCGCGGTTCGCGGAAAGATGCACCGAGGGCGCCCCTGATTTCAGCGATCAGCGTGGAGGCTCACGGGCCGGGGGCCCCGCTGGGGGACGATCTGGCCGAGATGGAACGGCCCAGACACCAGCGCGCCCACCCCCGATGTACGAAGGTGGGCGCGCTACGCTCCAAAAACTGACGGCGGGACGGTGCCCTAGTTGCGCCGGTCTCGGGCGATCATCTCTGACGTGATCACGGCCAACTCAAACTGAATGTTATCGTCGCCCGGGTAGGCCTCGAAGTGGCTACGGCGGTTCATCCAGATATCTTCGGGGATGCCGTCCGCGAATGCAGAACAGACGGGCATCTCTACTTGCTGTCGGTCAAGGTGCTGGCACGCGAGGCACAGCGGCTGTACGGTATTCATGATGATGGTCCCTCAGTTTGTGGGTGTATGGTACTTGCTCACATCTCTACGATGCCACACCACATAAGATCTCTAAAAGACGAAATTTAGAGGTGGTCTAAATACAGAGATGTACTACACTTCACGTAGGTAACTTTGCATACAACTTCGTTACATGCACGATGCCATGGGGATGGCCCGTGGCTCTCGCTCAGCTGCTGAGGGTAGCCTGGCCAGTTGCTCACCGGTCGAACAGTGGGTCCGTGGGTGCCGACTGCACCCGGCGGCCTCACCCAGCGTCCTTGACGATGGACGCTTGCTCAATACGTTGGGGACTCGTATATCGAAGGGTCAAGCCTGTCGCCTGTGCCTGTTCAGCTCCCGTTGTTTGTCCGTCTATGGCCGCTCCCTACACTGCCGTTGTTTACTTCCATGGAATGGGAAACCAGCGCCGCTACGAGGAGGTGAGTCGGCTCATCGATGCCCTCGACCGGTACAGCCCGCACCAGGGCATGGACAACCTAGACGCCATAGGGACGCTGAGCAATATCAAGACCCGAACGGAGGCAGGACGTGGCAATCAGAAGGAGGATGTCACCTTCGTGCGGACCATCCACAAGTATCGACCTGATGAGTCGGCGACCTCACCCGAGGACAACGCGTCCCCAATCAAGCGGCAAACGGTCCGATTCTACGAAGCCTACTGGGCACCACTCACCGCAGAGGGCGTGCCTGCGCGACAGGTCCTTACTTGGCTAGCTGCTCAAGTCCTGACGCCTGTGGCTACCATCCGCAGCCCGTGGCGCTACCGCGCCCGACTACGGCGTGCCGCCTTGCAGCGTTACTGGCACCGCGTGCGCGATGCCCAATCGTCCCCGTACCCGGATGGGGACCTGCTCAAGATGCTACGGGCCTACGATGCGTTCGAGCGCCCAGACGCCCGGGCGGGCTATCTCGAAGGCACCTTTCGCGAGTTCCTGGACTTCTTGGAAAAGACCAACACGAAGCGCCCCAAGACCACCGAACGTCTCATCAGGCTCGCGCGTCAATGGCGGCGGTACTACCTGCAGATCGAGTTCACTAACCTTCTGGTGTTGATCAGCCTCGCACTCCTCCTGGTGATTGGACTCCTCGGTCTACTGGCCTTTGCCGCAGGTCTCCTGCAGCTCCTCAATGTAGCATGGGTTCAACAGCTCTTTGGAGACCTCCTCCCCGATCCCACGGCCGGCCACATGGGGTCCTTGATCATCCTGCTGGCCGGCCTCACAGGGCTGACCCGCTTTCTCCGAACGTACCTGGGCGATGTCCAGTTCTGGACCACCTACGAGGAGACAAACGTCAAGTACGATAAGCGAAAGCGCATCTTGGCACTGGCTACCTCCCTCCTCCGGCACGTGCTGGAAGACGAAGCCTGCCGCCGCGTCGTCGTGGTGGCTCACAGCCTGGGCACCCCCATTGCCCAAGACGCCCTGTTGGCCATCGGGCGTTACAACCGGACCCGTAACCTGGAGGCCGCTGCCCAAGGTCCTATCCCGATCGCCAAGCTGGATCACCTCATCACGCTAGGCAGCCCCATCGACAAGGTGCACTACTTCTTCGAGAGCATGCAGGGGGCTTACCACCGCCACATTCGTGTGCTCGACGAAGTGCGTGGCGATGTGGGGACGGTGCCCTTTGCCCACAACCGCAAGCCACACATCCACTGGATCAACATCTGGGATCAGGGGGATCCGGTTAGCGGCGCTCTCCACACGCCGTCCAACAAAAAGTGGGTCAACCTGAGGGTGGATAATTTGCACGTGACGAACTGGTTCTTCCCCAGCCCAGGCGCCAGCCACAGTGGCTACTTCAACCACCAGAAGGTCATGGCCTTGCTGCACGCCGTCATTTTTCATCAGGCGCACAGCTTCTCCACCGTCCCGAGGGGTAGCAAGAACGAGCCGCTCTACGACACGGCGATGGTCGGTCCTGGCCGGTTTTCGAAGGTCACCCGGGCGTATCGAGGGGTGCTGCTACTCATTCCGTGGCAGGTCCTGATCGTAGGCCTCATGTACCTGCTGGACTACGACGCGTGGGGCTGGTACGCCGGGACGGGGGTCTTGGGGGCTTCCGTGCTGGCGGTGATGGTTGGGCTGAGCATCAATGCAGCGAGAGGTCATGCCGCTCCCCTCCCCTAGACCACCAGACGCCCCCGCTAAGGTGCACGGGCCGCCCCCAACGATGGCGTGGCGGTCAGCGGGCGTGTCCATGCTGGACGCCTATGGCTCGCGCTCGGCGTCCAGGATGGCCTGGGCCAGCCGCTCGCCGATCAGCCGGGATCCTTTGACCGAAGGGTGGACCTGATCGGGATCGTAGCTGGCCGCATCGGCCGGATCGATCACCTCGGCGGCAGAGGCGTAGTGCACGCCTTCGATGGCAGCCGCCATCTGGGTCAGCCGTGCGTTGAGGGCATCCAGCTCGTCCAGACAGGCCGTAAACTCGGTCTCGGCACCGGCCGGGGGCGCGTAGTAGCCCATTACCAGCACCCGGCTGCTATCTCCCACCACGGATCGCACGAAGTCCGGGTACTGGCCAGCCTGGCCATCTGCACTCACCATTTCGTTGAGCGTGGCCTCGCACGAGCCACACCCGCATTCGTCGCCCAGGTCGTTGGCGCCGCCGTCCATGACCACCCACGTCCAGCCGCGGGCGCGGTACTGCTCGCGGATGTCATAGCCCAGGGCGCCCAACTCGGCCTCGTCGTCGGGCACGCTCAGCCGCGCCCCGGAGACGCCGCCGTTCACGACCACGCGCCCCAGCTCCGCCGCGATGACATCCGGGATGGACGCTTCGTCTTCGGCGTTCCACTCCATGACCGAGTCCCCGATCGCCAAGATGCTGCCCGTCTCCGTGTCGGCCACGATGCGGCTGGTTTCTTGACAGCCTACCACCACGCTGAACGCAACGAGCATCAACAGGACACGGTGGAGGCCTGACCCTGGCGGCAAGGCACTGACGGGTAGAGACATGGATTCAGGAGAGAAGCGTACTTGACGTGGGGTAGGGGAATAACCAGCAGCGCCCCGATCTCGAGGAGACGGGGCGCTAAGAGGTACCCGGGGTGGGACTCGAACCCACACTCCTTTAAGGGGAACCGGATTTTGAGTCCGGCGCGTCTACCGATTCCGCCACCCGGGCATGGAGGCCTACAGGCGCGCAATGTACAACGGCCGCTTGTGAGATCAAAGCCGCCCGCGTGGGGTATCAGCGGCTCTCCTCCACGCCAGCTACCGGTGCATCGTATGGACCTCGTGACCCAGGGCCTCGTGGGCGCCGCCCTCGCCCAGGCCGCGGCCCCGCGCGAGGAGGTGCGCCGCGCCGCGCTGGTGGGCGCCCTTGCGGGGGTGCTGCCGGACGCCGACACGCTCATCCAGAGCGCCGCCGACCCGCTGCTGGTGCTGGAATACCATCGGCACTTCACGCATGCGCTCGTCTTTATTCCCGTGGGCGCGCTGCTGGTGGCGCTGCTCTTGTGGCCGATGCGGAAGCACCTGCCCTTCGGCCGTCGCTACGGGTACGCCCTGCTCGGCCTGAGTATGGCCGGCCTGCTGGATGCCTGCACCAGCTACGGCACGCACCTCCTGTGGCCGTTTGTCGATGCGCCGGTCTCCTGGAGCATCATCGCCATCGTGGACCCCGCTTTCAGCCTGGGCCTGGCTGTCGGTGTGGTCGGTGCACTTGGGCGCCAGCGGGCCGCCTGGGCACGGTGGGGCGTGGTGTGGGGCCTGCTCTACCTGGGCCTGGGCGTCGTGCAGCAGCAGCGCGCCGCGCAGACGGCGGAGGCGCTGATCGCTCAGCGGGGGCACGCGCCGGAGGCCACCGAGGTGAAGCCGACACTCGCCAACCTGGTCCTGTGGCGCGTGGTCTACCAAGAGGCCGACACACTCTTTGCGATGGCCGTGCGCCCCGGCCTGCGCCAGGTCACGGTCTACGAAGGCACCCAAGCCCCCCGCTTCACCGCAGACACCACTGTGGCGCAGACCCTGGAGCAACTCGAAGCCCTGCGCCGGTTCGAGCGGCTCTCGGAGGGGTGGCTGGTCCGCCATCCCACCCAGCCGGCCTTCGTGGGGGATGCACGCTTTGCCATGCTGCCCACCAGCACCCGCCCGCTCTGGGGCGTAGTGTTCGAGGCCTCGGCCTCGCCCCCCTACCGGTTCGAGAACGACCGCACGCTGAGCGACGCCGGGCGCGCCGCCTTCATAGCCATGCTGCGCGGAGACGAGGTCCAGCCGTAGCCGCCGGTGGCTTAGAACTCCTGACCCAAGGGGTGGAGCTGCACCTCGTCCAGGACCACGCCTGCCGGCTGGGTCAGGAGATGGTGGATGACATCGGCCACGGCGGCAGGCGTCATCGACGAGGCGGGATCGCGGCTGCCCTCGGCCCCGCCGCCGAAGTAGGTGTCGATGACGCCGGGCAGCAGCACGCTCACGCGGATGCCATAGTCCTTGACCTCGCGCAGGATCGACCCCGAGAAGCCCACCACGCCGTGCTTGGCCGCTACGTACGGACCCATGTTCGGGATGGCGCGCCGCCCCACGTCTGAGGCCATGTTGATGATCTGGCCTCTCCGCCGCTGCATCATCCCCGGCAAGACCGCCTGCGTCAGATGGATGAGCCCCTTCAGGTTAACATCCAGCACGGTGTCGATCTCGTCGGGCGTCCAGTCGACGAGCGGTTTGTAGGGACTCAGTCCTGCGTTGTTGACCAGGACATCGATCGCCCCAAACCGCTCCTCCAGAAAGCGGACGCAGGCCCGGATGGCGGCGGTGTCTCGCACGTCCAGCGCATACACCTGCGCCGTGCCCCCGCGCGCCGCCACCTCGGCGGCCACGCCCTGGAGGTCTCCCTCGCTGCGGGCGCACAGCCCCACGTTCATACCGGCGTCGGCGAGCTTGAGGGCCAGGTGCCGGCCCACCCCCCGGCTCGCCCCTGTGATGAGTGCTGTCTGTCCTGAAAGCATAAGCCGTGTCAAATGAGCAATGAGAAATGAAGAATGTGGGGGTGGAGAGGACCGCCGTAACAGCACTACGTCTCCTCATCCCACCCATTTTGCCTTTTTCACTCTTCACTTTTCATTTTTCAATGCATACTGCTGCAGGAAGCGGATGCTGGCTTGGATGCCGTCGCGGAAGCGGTCCAGGCCGAAGTGCTCATTGGGCGAGTGCAGGGCGTCGCTGTTAAGCCCGAAGCCCATGAGCACCGTGTCGATGCCAAGGCGCTTCTTGAAATCGGCCACGATGGGGATCGAGCCGCCTTCGCGGGTGAAGTACGGCCGCTGCCCGTAGACGCCTTCCATGGCTTCGGCGGCCGCCTGCATGGCGGTGCTATCGGTCTCGACGAGCACGGGGTAGCCGCCGTGGTGCCGCTTGAACGTCAGCGTCATGGTGGGCGGCGTCTGGGCCTCGAGGTGGGCCTGCAGCTTCTCGGCGATCTCCTCGGGGTCCTGGTTGGCCACCAGGCGCATCGAGATCTTGGCGTGGGCCTCGGACGGAAGCACGGTCTTGGCGCCTCGACCGATGTAGCCCCCCCAGATGCCGTTCACGTCGAGCGTGGGGCGGGCACCCGTACCCTCCAGCGGATGATAGCCGGCCTCGGTCTTGCCGTGCTGCACCCCTACCTCGCCCAGCCAGGCCGAGGCATCAAACGGGAGGTCGCGGATCATGGCCCGTTCGTCCTCGCTGAGGGGGCGGACCCGGTCGTAGAAGCCGGGGATGGTCACGCGGTGGTGCTCGTCGTGCAGGCCTGCGATGAGGCGGCACAAGGCGTTGATGGGGTTCTCCACGGCCCCGCCGTACACGCCCGAGTGGAGGTCGCGGTTGGGGCCGGTCAGGGTCACCTCCACGTAGGCCATGCCGCGCAGCCCGGCGGTGATGGACGGCACGCCCTTGGCAAACAGCGCTGTGTCAGACACCAGTGCCACGTCGGCCGTGAGTAGGTCGGCGTGGGCATCCATGAACGGGCCGATGCTCACGGAACCGCTCTCCTCCTCGCCCTCGATCAGCAGCTTGATGTTGACGGGCGGATCCTGCTCGGCCTGGAGGTAGGCCTCCAGGGCCTTGACGTGCATGAAGAGCTGGCCCTTGTCATCGCTGGCGCCACGCGCGTAGAGGTCGCCGTTCTTGCGGGTAGGCTCGAAGGGCGGCGTGTCCCACAGCTCCACCGGATCCGGGGGCTGGACGTCGTAGTGGCCGTAGATCAGGACCGTAGGCTTGAGTGGGTCGATCTCGTGAGCGGCAAAGAGGATCGGGTGGCCGTCCGTGTCGTGCAGTTCCACGTGCTGGAGGCCTAGGGACCGCAGGTGGTCGGCCAGCCAGGTGCCGGCACGCCGGACCTCGTCGGCGTAGGCGGGGTCGGTGCTGATGGAGGGGATACGGAGCCAGGCCTCGAGCTCCTCCACGAAGCGGTCCTGGTGATCGGTGGCGTAGGACAGGGCAGACTGCATGGGCGGTGGGCAGATGGTGGGTAGATGAACGGCTCAGAACTCGCTCTCGTCGCGCCAGCGGCTGAGTTGCCAGGCGGCCGACGTATCTGGGCGGACCAGCAGAAAGTTGACGTTGCCGTCGCCCCGGAAGGCGTCGCCCGCGTCGAGGCTGATGACCAAGTTGAACGAGCGGACCACACGAGCTTGGCGGCCCTCATCGAACACATCCTGGGAGAGCACTTGGTTCCACCGGAGCTGGATCAGCGTGGCATTCTGGAAGAGGCGGCGGGTGGATTCGAGCTCCTGCGAAAAGCGCCACTCGCGGTCGACCTGCGCATCGAAGTCGTAGTAGAGGAAGACGAACGAGGAGTCCAGGAGGGGCTCGTACAGGGACAGGTCCCGCAGTTCGTACGCGTTCTGGAAGTTGGTGAAGAAGCCCTCGACGGTGGTCGGATCCCCCAGCAGGTCCCCGAAGGCGTTGCCTTCTTCGAGCGCCGGGGCGAACGGATTGCACCCGGCCAGGAGCGCGCACGTCGCCACGACGGCCACCGTCAGCACGAGGCTCCCGTACCCACGCCCGGTGGTTTGATCACCGCTCGGGCAGTCTATCCCGTGTGGCGCGGTGCCGGTCACAGGCGTTCTCGGTACTCCAGATGGAGAGAGCGGAAGAGCATGTAGGCGACGTCGGCGGTCTCCGTGGTAAACCAGTAGTTGACGCCCGCTCCGATGGCGGCCCCGGCCAGAGGGATCATCTGCGCCATCTTGCGCCCCACCAGGTTCTTGGCGATCTCGCGGGGGAGGTGGCGGTTCTGGTCTCTGAACGTACCCGAAACGCGGCCTTTGTAGGCCAGGTCGTTCGCGAAGGCGGCGGCGGCCACGCTGACCTCGCGCAGGGCCGCGTTCTTGGCGTCGCGATCTCCGGAGACGGCCGCGTTGAAGATGGACAGCACCAGCGGGCGAAAGGAGGGGCCGCGCATCGGGAAGCCGTAGGTGGCGCCGATCTGCTGGATCATCCGCAGGTTGATGGTGAAGAGCAATGGGATGTCCGCGGCGATGAAGACGGCCCCGCCCAGGCCCGTGCCGCCGCCTTCGATGGCCGCCAGCACCGTGTTCTGCGTGAAGAGGGCACGCGCCATAGGGTCCAGCAGCTCCAGGGGCTCATGGCGCAGGTCCGTGACCCCCTCCACGTCCAGCCCTTTCCTCTTGGCCTCCTCCAGAAGATCATCGGCGTCGTAGGTCCACTCGGAGGCGTCGTTGAGGAGGTTGAGAAACTGCTCGATGGCACCGCTCATCTGCTCGACGAGCTCAGGGGGGGTGACGCGCTCCACCACCCAGTCCAGCGGGCGCATGGCCCAGTTCATGGCCTGGGTGATGAGCGAGGCCTCGCCTGTGCGCCAGGCTTCGATCTCGCGCTGGGCGTTCTTTTCGTACGGCGTCAGGCGCATGGCGGCGTTGGGCATAAGACAAAGGAGTGTAGGTGGCAGAAGATAACGGTCGAAGAGGAGGAATGGGATGCCGCGGCCACCGCCTGGGCGGCGGCTGGCGGGAACCTTCGGGCCTGCATCGTCGAACCCTTCTCTGAACCGTCCTGGCCGGACGGCGTGTACGCAGGCGTCTGAGCCTGAGTTACAACCCCGTCCGGCCTCCCCATCGCGGCTCCGTAGGCTATGAAACGCATTGAGCACGCCTTCTTCCTGACGCTCCTCGTCATCACCACGCTGGCCTTTGGCGGCTTGGTGCAGAGCTTCTTGCAGCCGCTCTTTTGGGCCGCCGTACTGGCCACGCTGTTTCATGGGGTGCAGCAGCGCTACCTGGACCGGCTCGGCGGCCGGGCCAACCTGGCGGCGCTGCTGACTCTGCTCACCATCGTCGTCATCGTAATCGGCCCGCTCCTCGTCATCGGGATGGCGGCCGCCCGGGAATCGATTGCGATCTACGAGCGCGTAGCTTCTGGCGACATCAACGTGCAGGGCCTGGTGGACCGGGTGGAGGGGTGGATGCCTACGATCGCCGCGTATGCCGAGCGCGTGGGCACCGACCTGAACCAGCTGCGCCAGAACCTGTCCGAGGCGGCCGTCACCGCCAGCCAGGCCATCGCCTCCCAAGCCCTGAACATTGGGCAGGAAGCCTTGCGGTTCACGGTGCTGCTGGGCCTCATGCTCTACATCCTCTACTTCTTCCTCCGCGATGGGAAGAAGATGGTGGACATGCTGATCCAGACGCTCCCCCTGGGCGACGACCGCGAGCACCGGCTGCTGGGCAAGTTCGCTGAGGTCAGCCGGGCCACCATCAAGGGGACGCTCGTGGTGGGCGTGGTCCAGGGCTCGCTGGGCGGGCTGGCGTTTTGGCTCCTGGGCATCTCCGGCCCCGTGTTCTGGGGCGTCATCATGACGGTGCTCTCCTTCCTGCCGGCCGTGGGCTCCGCCCTGGTGTGGGGCCCCGCCGCCATCATCCTCATCGCCACCGGCGAGGTGGTCCAGGGCGTGATCCTGATCGGGGTCGGCGCCTTGCTGATCGGCCTCGTGGACAACATCTTGCGCCCGATCCTGGTCGGGCGAGATACCCAGATGCCGGACTTCTTGATCCTGCTCGCCACCCTTGGTGGCATCACCGTCTTCGGCATCTCGGGGTTCGTGATCGGCCCCATCATCGCGGCCTTCTTCCTGGCCATCTGGCAGATGTTTCAGGAGATCTACGTCACAGACGGCCCCACGGGCGTCGACAAAGAGCGCCTCACCCGCCCTGAAGCCCCCCTTCCTTCCCCTGAGCCTGCACGCTCCTCCACGGACTCGGTCCCCCTTCCGGCCGAAGCGCCCCCGCTGACCCCCGTCCCCCCTCTGCCCCCCTCTGCCTGAGGACCTTACCCCTGTGCGTCGGCCTACACGCTACCCCCTCTCAACCCCTTCTCACCGCACCTGCACCTCCGGAAAGATGGTGTCCGGCCGCTGAAAAAACTCGTGCAGCTGTCCGGCCAGGTACGGCCCCAGCAGCAGGCCTTTCGAGGACAGCCCTGTAAACACCCAGCAGCACGAGTGCCCCGGCACGGGTCCCACCAGCGGGAGACGTGTAGTCGGCACGGTGACGCGCACACCCGCTGTGGCGTAGGCCACCGGCGCGTCGGCCAGGGCCGGCACCATGCGGGCGGCCTGAGCGCGGAGCGCTTCGGCGTGCGCGGCCGACGGGCGGAGGTCGGCAAACGTATGCTCGTAGCTGCTCCCTACCACCAGGAGGTCGCCGCTGGGGACGATGTAGCCGGTGCCAGACAGGATGGGTAGCTCGTCCAGCCCTGGCGGCCGGTGCAGGCGGATCGTCTGGCCTTTGATGCCGTGCAGGGCGAGGCCGGCGAGGGTGGGATGAGCCCGGTACCCCCACCCTATCGCCAAAAGCAGGCGCCGGGCGGTGACGCGACGCAGGGCCCCCTCGGGATCTCGCACCTCGGCGAAGGCGTGACCGTCGGACTCGCCCCAGGCGGTCAGGGTCTGGCCTAACTCAACGGTGGCGCCCTGGGCCTGGGCCGCCTGGACCAAGGCCTCGGTGAAGGCCGAGACGTCCAGTGCCCCGCCTTGGAGCACGTGCAGCGCGCCGTGCGGGGCCTCCACGCCGGGGTAGCGAGCCTGGGCGGCCTCAGCAGAGAGCCAGCAGGCATGGGCGGGGTCAGCCTCGGCCGCTTCGGCGAAGCGGGTAGCCTGCTTGGCGTCGCGGGCGGGACGAACGACCCCTCCGGTTCTGAGCAGTGGCGTGGCCCGCGCCAGCGCCAGGGTGTGATGGAGGGCTTCCAGGGCGGCCTCGCGGTGCCAGACGGCGCGGGCCCGTCGGCCCATCAGCGGGTTGACCAGGCCGGCGGCGGCGCCCGAGGCCCCAGCCGCCGGGTGGGCGGTCTCCAGCAGGTGGACGGCCCTGTGCTTGCTCAGATGGAGGGCCGCCGAGGCCCCGGCCAAGCCGGCGCCGACGATCAACGTGTCCGTCATGCCATGTGGGGCTGCGGTGAAGATTGACGCGCCTCCAAAACGCCGTGCCTGGCAAAGCGTTCAGAGACTGTTTGGCTCTGTCTTGCTCCACCCATCCACTGATGCGTCTATGTCTACCTCTTCCCCCGTGGTGATCGTCGGTGGCGGTGTGGTGGGGCTGTCGATCGGGTGGTGCCTGGCGCGGACGGGCGTGGGCGTGACCATCGTGGAGCGCGGCCAGGTGGGGCGCGGCACCTCCTGGCAAGCCGCCGGGATGCTGGCGCCCGACGCCGAGATCGGGTTTGAGGAGCTGGAGCTGTATCGCCTCAGCCGAGAGAGCCTGCGCCGCTGGGCGGCCTTCGCCCGCGAAGTCGAGGCCGCGAGTGGGCAGTCTGTGGACTACCGCACCGACGGCACCCTGATCGTGGCCGATGACCCCGATAGTGCCGCGGCCCTCCGGCGCCTCTACCGGTTTCAGCAGGAACAAGGCCTCTCGGTAGAGTGGCTGACCGGCGCCGAGGCGCTGAACCGCGAGCCGTTCCTGGCACCGCGCCTCGCGGGCGCCGTCTACGCGCCCAGCGACCATCAGGTGGACAACCGCCGGCTCGTCGAGGCGCTCCGCATCGCCTTTGAGCGCAGCGGCGGCCAGTTCGTGGAGCAGACGCCAGTGGCGGCGATCCGCCCCGACGAGGCCACGCCATCCGTCGTGACCGACGAGGGCGCCATGCTGACGGCCCAGACGGTGGTACTGGCCGCGGGGGCCTGGTCGCGCCGCGTGGACGGTCTGGTGCCCGAGGCGCAGCCTGCGGTGCGGCCCGTCAAGGGTCAGATGCTTCAGCTGCAGATGGAGGCCCCGTTCGGGCTGCGCCACGTGGTCCGAGGCCCCGATGCCTACCTGGCGCCCAAGAGCGACGGGCGCCTCGTGATCGGCGCCACCAGCGAGGAGCTAGGCTTCGACGAGCGCGTCACGGCCGGGGGGCTCTACAAGGTACTAGAAGGCGCGTGGGAGGTGGTGCCCGGCATCTACGACCTCCCCGTCACCGACACTTGGGCGGGGCTGCGTCCGGCCAGCCGCGACCATGCCCCGCTGCTGGGACCGGCCGCGCCCGGCGTGGTGGTGGCCACGGGGCACTACCGTCACGGGGTCCTGCTGGCGCCCGTCACCGGCCAGGAGGTGGCCCGCCTGGTCCACACCGGCGAAACCTCGCCCTGGCTGGCCCCGTTTTCTCCTCTCCGTTTTACTCGTCCCTAAGCACGCTGCTACGCCTGTGAAGCCCTCCGCTGAACGCTCTGCCGTCACCGATACACGCCCCGAGGTCTTGCTCGTGAACGGCGAAGCCGAGGCCCTGCCTGCCAGCGGCCAGCTGACGGACGTGCTGAGCGCCCACGGCGTGGCGCCGGAGACGGCCCGCGGCGTGGCCGTGGCGCTCAACGACACCGTGATCCGGCGCGCCGACTGGTCGGCCACGACCGTCCAAGTGGGGGACCGCATCGAGGTCATCACCGCCACGCAAGGCGGCTGACCCCCTGCGTGGGCCCGCTCAACGAGGATACAGCCGGAGGACCTTTCAAGGGTCAATGCGGCCATGGCCATCCCGCTCGGCGCCTGACCCCGCTGCACACGTACGAATCCCATGATCGCCTCCGCCCTCACCGCCACCACGCCCGATGCCCTCGTGCTGGGCGGCCACTCGTTTGGCTCTCGCCTGCTGGTGGGGACCAGCGGCTACCCCAACCCCCAGGTGATGCAGGACGCCCTGTTGGCCAGCCAGACGGCCCTGGTCACCGTGGCCATCCGCCGTGTCAACCTGCGTGATACCGGCGCTGAGAGCTTCGTAGACCTGCTGCGCCAGACTGGGGTGACGCTGCTGCCCAACACGGCCGGCTGCTACACCGCCCAAGAGGCGGTGCTGGTGGCCCAGCTGGCCCGTGAGGCGCTGGAAACCAACCTCGTCAAGCTCGAAGTCATCGGCGATGACGAGACCCTGCTGCCAGACGTGGAGCAGCTGCTCAAGGCCGCCAAGACCCTCGTGGACGACGCCTTCACTGTGCTGGCTTACTGCAACGACGACCCCATCACATGCCGCAAGCTGGCCGACCTGGGGTGTGCGGCCGTGATGCCGCTGGCCTCCCCCATCGGGAGCGGCATGGGGCTGGTGAACCCCTACAACCTGCAGCTCATCCGGGAGCTGCTGCCCGAGACCACGCTGATCGTCGATGCCGGGATCGGCACAGCCAGCGATGCAGCGCGGGCCATGGAGCTGGGCTACGACGGCGTACTGCTCAACACCGCCATCTCGGGCGCCCAGCACCCCGTGCTCATGGCCGAGGCCATGCGCGATGCCGTGGCGGCAGGCCGAGCGGCCTACCGAGCCGGGCGCATCCCACGTCGGTTCTACGCGCAGGCTTCGTCGCCGACGGACGGGCGAGTCGGCTCGTGAACACGGGGCCTCGGCTGCTGCTCCTGGCCAACGCGTTCACCGACCCCGCACAGGCCGCCCGCATCCACGAGGCCGTGGCAGCGGGGATCCCGTGGGTGCAGTTCCGCGACCATGCCGCCCCCGATGCCCTCTTTGCCGAGGCAGCCGAGGCCTGCGCAGCGCGCTGGCGACGCGTGGCCCCCGACCTCCGCGTGTCTGTCAACACCCGGCTGGCGGTGGCTGAGGGGCTGGGCGTGGGCGGGCACGTCGGGACGCGGGGACCGAGCGTGGCCGAGGCCCGCCAGCGCCTGGGGCCGCGTGCCCTGCTGGGAGCGTCGGTACACAGCGTGGCCGAGGCGGTGGCCGCCTGCGGAGACGGCGCCGATTACGTAGTGGCCAGCCCCATCTTTACCACGTCCAGCAAGCCTGGCCATCCGGGGCAGGGCGTGGCGTGGCTGCAGGCGGTGGCCGAGGCGGTGGCGCCGTGTCCGGTGTTTGCGCTGGGTGGGGTGACGGTGGAGCGTGTCGGACCCTGCCTGGCGGCTGGGGCGTATGGCGTGGCCCTGCTGTCCGGCATCCTGGCGGCCGAGGACGTGGCGGCGGCGGTGCACGCGTACCGCGCGGCGGTGCGTTCAGGATAGGCGCCCTGGCTGATCGGGGGCAGGCGACGCGGCACCGGCGCATCGCTACCGGGCACGGCTTGCTTGAACCAAATCGTACGATATTATGCGGGTTACGTTGACGATCGCAGGGAGTGACTCGGGAGGGGGGGCTGGAATCCAGGCCGACATCAAGGCCATGCAGGCGCAGGGCGTCTTTGCAGCGTCCGTGCTGACGGCCATCACGGCCCAGAACACCCAAGCGGTGACGGCAGCGTACGAGCTGCCCACCGACCTGATTGCGGCGCAGATCGACGCCGTGTTCGACGACCTGACGGTGCTGGCCACCAAGACCGGGATGCTATCCTCCTCGGCCATCATCGAGACAGTGGCCCAGAAGGTCGAGAGCCTGGGCATCACGCCGCTGGTGGTGGACCCGGTGATGATCTCCAAGAGCGGCTTTGCCCTGCTCAAGCCCGAGGCTGTGGACACCCTCAAGACGCGGCTGCTCCCGCTGGCCACGCTGGCCACGCCCAATCTGCACGAGGCCGCCCACCTGGTGGGCCGCGAGATCCGGACGCGGGCCGAGGCCACCGAGGCGGCCCGCGAGATCCAGGCGATGGGCCCACAGGCGGTGCTCGTGAAGGGCGGCCACCTGGAGGACGACGCCCTGGCCACCGACGTGCTGTTCGACGGCGAGCAGGTCCACACCTTCTCGGCGCCCCGCCTCGACACGCGGCACACCCACGGCACGGGGTGCACGTTGGCCTCGGCCATCGCCGCCAACCTGGCCAAGGGGTACGCGATGGAGGCAGCCTGCGCCAGGGCTAAGAAGTACCTGACGGAGGCCATCCGCCACGGCCTGGACATCGGCCATGGCCACGGCCCTACGCACCACTTCTATTTCCTGCAAGACCTCAACCGCTTCCCCGTAGACGACCGGGCAGCACCTCCTGGTTCATAGCGGCTTCATTTGTCCGCCACGAGCCCCTGCCGTATATTATCAGCCTACGCCCAAGCAAAACGTGCCCGTAGCTCAGCTGGATAGAGCGTCTGACTACGGATCAGAAGGTCCGGGGTTCGAATCCTCGCGGGCACGCTTTCAAGCCTCAGACTGGTTATATCTGGTCTGAGGCTTTTTCTATGGGGGTACCTCGCTGCGTTCAATCGCCCCCATGTGAGATGGAGTCCAAGGTGTGTCCGCGCTGCCAAGAGCGCAAGCCGGTGGAGGCCTTTCACCGGAATCGAGCTCGTCCGGATGGACGTCAGAGTGTGTGCAAGGAGTGTCAGCGCGCCTACGTGCGGGCTCATTACGCTAAGCATCCGAGTTATTACAAACGCAAAGCCGTGCGCCACACGCAGGCGAAGCGCCGCCAGCTACGCCGGCTGATTCGCCAAGCGAAAGATCTACCGTGTGCGGATTGTGGAGTACGGTACCCCTACTACGTCATGGACTTCGACCACGTGGACAGCCGCAACAAAGCCTTCGACATCGGGCGCGGGTTGAGCAACCGTAGCGTGGCAGAGGTAGAACACGAGATCACCAAGTGCGATGTCGTGTGCGCCAATTGCCATCGAACTCGCGAGCACCAACGGCGCCTGCGTAGAAGTGAATAAGGATGGTCTCACGCGAGTGGTCATCCCGAGGCGGTCCACCTGCTTCTAAGCTGGACATCGCGGCGGGCGTGCCGTAGTCCGGGAGAACCTAGCACCCACACGCTCTGCCTCTCATGTCCACGCCCATCACCAGCCGCAGCGTCTCCGACAAAGCCACCACGGATGACCAGCTCGGCTTCACGCCTTACGTGGAGGCCCTCGCCAACCTCATCACGGCCAAGGAGACCGACACGCCGCTGACCATCGGCGTCTTCGGGCCCTGGGGCTCCGGCAAGACCTCGCTCATGCGCATGATGGAGCGGCGTATTGGCGCGAAGACGCCGGGTCTCTCACGGGTGTGGTTTGACGCGTGGAAGTACGAGCGCGAGGAGGCCCTCTGGCGAGCCCTGGTGGTCCGGGTGCTCAGCGAGCTGCGTCCGAAGAAGGATAAAGAGGCGCTTGACGAGGCCGAGCAGGCGTTGGTCCGCAGGCTGGACGATCTGGAGGCCAGCCTCTACCGTGTCGTGGACCGCGAGGAGGCGGGTGAGCTGCGCATCGATTGGGGCAAGGTGGCGAAGGGAACCAGCAAAGCGGCTGTGCACCTGGCCTTCAGCGCGATCCCCGCACTCGGGGTGGTTCTGCCGAAGCTCGGCACGCTCCCTGACGACGGCCTCGGGGCTCTGTTCGCGGCTGTCAAGCAGGAGCAGCAACGCATCTACCGGGCCCACGTGGAGTCGCTGGAGCAGTTTCAGGACAGCTTTCAGACGTTGGTCGAGGAGCAGGTGCTGACGCGAGGAGGAAAGCTCGTGATCTTCGTAGACGACCTGGACCGCTGCCTGCCAGAGAAAGCCGTGGAGGTGCTGGAAGCGATCAAGCTCTTCATGGACGTACGCGGGTGCATCTTCGTTCTGGGGCTGGACCGCACCGTGGTGGCCCGAGCCATCGAGATCCGCTACAAAGAGATGAAGCTTCTCACCGGTGAGGGGGAGGCCAGCCAGCTAGCCATCCAGGGGCGGCGCTACCTGGAGAAGATCATTCAGATCCCGTTCAAGATCCCGCCGGTGGGGCGGCAGATGCGGGAGCAGTACGTGGAGAGCCTGATCAGCCACTGGCCAGACGAGGCCTGCAAAGGCGTCTTCGGCGTAGGGACGGACGAGAGCCCCCGGAGCATCAAGCGCATGGTGAACACGTTCCTCCTGCTGTGGGAGATCAGCAAGGAACGGGACAAAGCACTACGGGCGGAGAACGAGGCCCCGATGGGCATCAAGTCGGTGCGGCTGGCGAAGGTGGTGGTGCTCCAGCACATCGCCCCGGCAGCGTATGCCGAGCTGGAGAAGCAGCCCCGCCTACTGGGCGACCTGGAGGTCTATTACCGGCGTGAGGCGGCGTCCCAGCGCCGCCTGGAGCGCACAGCGGAGCCGGAGAGGGGAGACGGACCTGCGGGGTCCACAGAGAGCGTAGCGCCGATTCTGAAACCCTACGTGGGGCGTCCAGGCCTCAAGCGCCTGCTGACCCTGCATCCCTTGGAGACGCCCGAAGTGAACTTTGCGAGGTCGGAGGGAAGCCAGGTCATGGGGCTCAAGTCGGAGGAGCTAAGCCCCTACTTCACGCTAGCACAGCAGGTGACCTTGAGTGCTGAAGCGGAACTTGAGGAGGTCCCGTCGCGGATGTCCATCGAGCCCGAAATGGTGCAGGTGCCAGCGGGTGCGTTTCGGATGGGCACAGCGGAGGACGAGGTCCCTGTAGCGAAGAAGCTGGGTGCAGATGACACATACCTGAAGCGGGAGAAACCCCAGCACGAGGTGTACCTGTCAGGCTACTTCATCGGCAAGTATCCGGTGACGAACCGGGAGTACCAGGCGTTCGTGAGCGCCGCCGGGCACCGATCCCCTGAGCACTGGAAGGGAGCTGAACCACCAGAGGGCAAGGGGGGGCACCCGGTGGTCAACGTGTCATGGGAGGATGCCACGGCCTATTGCCAGTGGCTGGGCAAAGAGACCGGGAAGGACTATGGTCTACCGACGGAGGCGCAGTGGGAGAAAGCAGCACGGGGCCCAGATGCGCGCATCTTCCCGTGGGGCCATGACTGGGATCCCGAGCGCGTCAACAGTTCCGAGAAAGGTCCTGGCGAGACGACCGCCGTGGGCAGTTACTCGCCTGCTGGAGACAGTCCCTACGGCGCCGCCGACATGGCGGGGAACGTGTGGGAGTGGTGCCAGGATTGGTCCAGCGAGACCACGTACACAGACCGTAAGGGGTCGGTCCGCGATCCAAAAGGACCAGAGAAGGGAACTACGCGTGTGCTGCGGGGCGGCTCGTTCCACTACCTCGACGGCCACGTTCGTTGCGCCGCGCGCGGCCACGGCAACCCGCTCAAGCGCAACGGCAACCTCGGATTTCGGATTGTTTTGCGCCCTTCTCTGAACGATGAAGCCTCTGGTCGATGACCCTCTGAATCGGCGTAGCAGAGTGGTGTGTCATAGCTCCCGTAAACCCGCCCTGTGGGCGGACGCTGGTTCGCTCTTCTCGTCGTGCATCACCAATTGTATTGTGGAGGGACTCGGATGGCCACGCCTGAAATGCCTATCTTCACCCGTACGTTCGATCTGCTCACGTGGCTCTTGCCCGTGTCGAACCACTTTCCTCGTGCCCACCGGCATACGTTCACGCAGCGCTTGCTGGGGGCCGCCTTTGACCTACGCGAGCGCCTGGAGGAGGCCAACCTCCGGCGTGGCCGGTCCCGTGCAGAGCGGCTACACCGAGCGGATGAGGCGCTGGCTCGGCTGCGGCTGTACCTTCGCCTGGCGGTGCGGTGGGAGTGGCTCAGCCGGGGGCAGTACCAGCATGTGGCGCAGATGACGGATGAGATCGGGCGGCTATTGGGCGGCTGGCAACGCGCCACCGCCTCTTGAGCAAGCTGTTCTGGCTTCTTGCCACAACGGCCACGCGCCGCTCGTTGGGGGCAGGCACAAGCACCCGTGTGCTGCGGGGCGGCTCGTTCAACAACAACGACAACAACGTTCGTTGCGCCGCGCGCAACCACAACAACCCGAACAAACGCAACAACAACATCGGATTTCGGATTGTTTTGCGCACTCCTGTCCGAGAATGCTGGAAATGCATGCCGGGGAGCCCCAAGCTCGCTTGCTTGCCGAAGCAGAATTAGATGAGAGGTGGTGCCTGTTCCTGGCCGCGCTTGCTTCGGCAGGCCGGGCCTATACCAACGGCCCTGCACCCTGCTTCGGCTGGTGCAGGGCCTTTCTGACTATGAGCGGACTCGCAAGCTGGGATAATCTGCTGACCGCCTACCGGAAGGCCGCCAAAGGGAAACGAGGACGTCCGTCAGTGGCGGCCTTCGAACACCGCCTGGAAGACCAAATACTGGCGCTGCAGCGTGCCCTCCAGGCAGGGACGTACCATCCAGGAGCCTATGCTAGCTTCTACGTCCATGAACCGAAGCGGCGCCTGATCTCGGCCGCGCCCTTCCGAGATCGCGTGGTGCACCACGCCCTGTGCAACCAGATTGAGCCCCGGTTCGAGCGCAGCTTCGTCGCGGACAGCTACGCTAACCGCGTGGGCAAGGGGACGCACCGGGCGGTGGCTCGGTGCCAGCATCTCGCTCGCCGGTTCCGCTATGTGTTAGCGTGCGACGTGCAGCAGTTCTTCCCCAGTATCGACCATGCGGTGCTCCGTAAGCAACTCTTTCGCAAGGTGACTTCCCCTGATCTGCGCCACCTGATCAAGCTAATTCTGGCTAGTGGGGAGGGCATTCTAAGTGAGGCCTACACCCTGGTGCCCTTCCCCGGTGACGATCTCTTTGCAGCCCTGCGCCCGCGTGGCCTGCCCATTGGCAACCTGACCAGCCAGTTCTGGGCGAACGTCTACCTGAATGGCTTCGATCACTTCGTCAAGCGGACGTTGCGGTGCAAGGGGTACATCCGCTACGTGGACGACTTCCTCCTGTTCGCAGACGACAAGGACACGTTGTGGCACTGGAAAGAGGACCTCGTCCAGCACCTAGCCGGGTTACGCCTGACCATCCACCCAGCGTCCCACCCGCAGCCTGTCACCGAAGGGATTCCCTACCTGGGGTTCATCGTATACCCCCACCGCCGACGTCTTAAGCGCCGAAAGGGCATCCACTACCAGCGTACGCTCAAGCGGCTGGTGGAGGCTTACCAGGACGGCGCGATCTCCCGAGACCGGGTAGAGGCCAGCATCCAAGGTTGGGTAAACCACACGCGGTATGCCAACACCGTGGGCTTGCGCAAGACCGTCTTCAACGCCATCTTGCCACAGATGCATACTCCATCCATGCTTGATGACTCCGACGCTGCCCCATGCTTGAGGTCCTGACGCTGAAAGGTGCCTTTGATGTACTGACCGGCTTCGTTGCGAGCGAGGCCACGCAGGCTGCCAAGAAAGAGCTATTCAGCTTTCTCCGCGACGTAAGGACGGTGGGTCAGGCCGCCGACACGGTAGACAAACGGTTTCCCTCCTTGAACGCAGGCTTGGCCTTGAAGGCATGGGCAAAGTCGGCACACTACAGACTCGCCCTGTACGAACTGCAGGATGGAGAGCTTCCATCCCCTGATGGATCTCTGCTCGACTCGTTCCTGGATGAGTTCGGATCTGGAGTGGGTGACGAGCGCAGAGGTCGAGCTCGTCAGGTACTGGGTGCCTTCTTTCAGGAGCTGCTCGATCGGTTTTTCAACCGACAGGATGGGCGAGCCTTGGCTGTACGTTACCTGCGTGGTGAGATCGTCAGTGGGAACGAGGCCCTGCGCACGTACCTGAAAGCTCGATTCGATGCCCTGGACCACACAGTGTCTGGGAACCAGGCGTTGGACGAGTGGCTGAAGACGTACCTTGGTGCGCTCATTAGGGAAAGCCAGCACCTCGCCCTCGGCGGCATTGATCCGGAAGCCAGCGACATGGGGCGGGGGGCAGCGGGTAAGCCTCCTATGCGCCTTGATAGGGTGTACGTGGAGCTTCGGGTACAGATCGCCCCATCACAAGGCGTGGCCTCGAAAACCGGTTTACGGGACACCAGGGCCCTGCTGGATGCGCGGCGTGGCTCAGCAGATGCGCGCGAGGACATCACTGCACGAGGCGCCGTGGCCACGTCAACGCGGCTGGTGCTGCTGGGAGATCCTGGCTCGGGGAAAAGCACGGTACTTCGCCATATTGCGCTGGAATTGGCTCGCTACCACGTGGGGCCTCAGCGGGAAGCCGAGACAATCCCAGAGGCCTGGCAGGAGTGGGGCGCACCGATTCCTCTTTACATCGTGTTGCGGGATCTAGACCTCCCTGCGGAGCCCAGCAGAGCGGAAGCAGGCGACCTATGGAACTGCCTGGAGGCAATCCTGAAACGCAAGGTGCCAGGATGTGCGGAGAGTGCGCTCCTACAACGTGTCAAACAGGGGGAGGTGGTGCTTCTGCTCGACGGTCTGGACGAGGTGTCGACGGTTGAAGGACGACGCTTTCTGCGGGATGCCGTCCAGGAATTCCTGGACCTGTACGAACAGGCGCGTATCGTGCTCACCTGCCGAGTGCTGGCCTATGGAGTGGATGAGTTGCACCTCCGAGGTGTCCCCGAAGCGAGGCTGGAGCCGCTAAGTGACGGTCAGATTGACGCTTTCATCGAGGCATGGCATGATGAGCTTGAGGCCATGGGGCGTAAGACGTCCGAGGAGGCGGCCTCGCTACGCGGGGATCTGCAGCGCGCCGTCAAGCGCTCTGATGTGGGGCGCCTAGCACCCAGCCCCCTCCTACTCACCGTGATGGCCTTCGTGCACACGCACACGGGACGCCTCCCCGAAGCGCGGGCAAAGCTCTACGAAGAGGCCATCAACCTCATGCTCCGGCAGTGGGAGTCTCAGAAAGCGACGACAAACAACAGACCGCCCCTCAACAGCCTGCTTCTTGAGGCCGAGGCCAGTGAGAAGGATCTGTACCGCGTCCTCTCAGAGTTGGCCTTCAACGTGCATCAAGATAGTGATCCAGGTCAGGAGGAGGGTGCAGCTGACATCCCCTACCGTGCTCTTTGTGAGGCCTTGAAGCAACTCCACCCGCAACAAGAGGAGCGCTGGGCCCGCGACTGTATCCGGGCCGTGCAGGATCGTGCAGGTCTGTTGGTGGAGCGGCGTCCTGAGGGTGCAGAGGAGGAAGCGGTCTTCTCATTCCCGCATCGCACGTTCCAGGAGTACCTGGCGGGTGTGTACCTCGCTGCCGACCCTCTGCACTTCTCGAAAAGGTGTCTGGAACTCGCTGATGCCGACTTCTCGCTGTGGAAGGTGGTGCTGGTCTTGGCTACGGGCAAGCTAATGCACGTGGACGGAGGTTTACCACTGCCGCTCGACTTCGCCCAGCGGCTCTGTCCCTCTGATATATCACCAGAATCCGAAGAAGTGTGGCGGCGTGTTTGGCTGGCCGGGGAAGTGCTCCTTGAACTCGGCCGTCCGCGGGTGGAGCGAGATGCCATCGGAAAAGAGGTGGTCCCCCGAGTACAGCAGATGCTGCTCCGCCTGGTGCGCGAGAACGGCCTACCCGCTCAGGAGCGCGTGCAAGCCGCCGACGTGCTCGGACGCCTCGGAGACCCACGCAAGGAGGTGACGGACGCCACAGCTACAGCGTGGCGTCCGGTGCCCGCTGGACCCTTTACCATGGGGGACCATGATGAGACACATGAGGCTGATGTGCCTGAAGCCTTCTGGATCAGCACGTACCCTATTACAGTGGCTCAGTATGCACAGTTCGTAGAGGATAGGGGCTACGCTGATCCAAGATGGTGGCCTGTGGCCGAACGGCACGGGCAGTGGAATCAGGGAGAGATCCAGGCACTCGGCGAGTCAGCGTCGCGGTTTCCGTGGCGCTGGTCACGCCAGCTTGATGCCAAGACACGGCCTGTGTCAGGCATCACGTGGTATGAAGCCCTGGCCTTCTGCGCATGGCTTACCGAGAAACTGCGGAGCGAGGCGGAAACGCGGCTCCACATGACTGAGACACCAGGTGAGCGATCCATGTGGACGCGTGTGCGAGCAGGTGCGCTCGTCGTGATGCTCCCGAGTGAAGCGGAGTGGGAGAAAGCAGCACGAGGAACAGACGGACGGGCGTACCCATGGGGAACTCAGGAGCCTGCGCCAGAACGGGCGAATTACGGAGGGCATGTGGGGTCTACGAGCGCCGTGGGATGTTATTTAGACGGGTGTAGTCCGTATCAAGTGGAGGACATGGCGGGCAATGTCTGGGAATGGACACGGAGTTGCTATCAGAACTACCCCTATGACGCAGACGATGGAAGGGAGCGCTTGATGGAGCATCGGCACGATGTAGCCCGTGTGCTGCGGGGCGGCTCGTTCTACGGCGACGACGGCAGCGTTCGTTGCGCCGCGCGCTACCACGGCAGCCCGAACTTCCGCCTCAGCTACCTCGGATTTCGGATTGTTTTGCGCCCTTCTCTGGACTCTGAAGCCTCTGACCGATGATCCTCTGAATCGGCGTAGGAGAGTGGTATGCGGTACCTCCCACAAATCCGCCCTGTGGGCGGACGCCCCCTGCGCATTGTGCCGATCCGGGCCAGGCACTATGTTCAGGACGGACGCGCTCTCACCTGCCCCCCACCGCCGTGTTCTACTTCCGCCTCAACAAGGTCAAGATCCTGGACAACCGTGAGCGGGCGCGCCTGCTGGGCCTCCTCAGCCGCGATCGGGCCGAGGTCGAGTTCGTGAGCCTGGTCACCACCGGCAACGACGACTTCCCCAGCCTGGACGAGCTGGTGGCCACCTCGGACCCGGCGCGCCGGCGGACCCTGGTGCGGGACCTCGTGCAGACGGTGGCGGCCTCGCGGCTCATCCGGACCGTCAAGCACGTCAAGGACGGCCACGTGTTCACCTTCGGCGACGTGGGCTACGCGCTGTATGTGTCGCCCACGATCCCGGATGACTTCAACGTGGTGCTCCTGGGCATCGAGCGCGATGGCGATGAGCGCGACCTCGCCGCTACGGTCTTCGACATGGTCTCGGAGGAGGAGTTCGACGCGTTCTCGGCCAGCCTCCTCACCCTGCTGAGCCAAACCGCCAACCCGGTGTGGGTGGCGGGCGTCCAGGTGTCGCGCTTCGTGGTCCGCGCCTGGTCCAAGTGGCTGATGAACGCCGAGGACGATCAGGTGGGCCTCCTCTACATGAGCCTCAACCGCGCCGAGCACTACCGCCACGGCAAGCGCGACAAGCAGGACGTCCCGGACCTCACCGGCAACATGTTCATCGACTACACCATCTTCGCTGCCGAGCCCGACGTGCCTCCGCTGCCCGCCTAGCGTTCCGCCACCAGCCGTACGCCACCCGGCAGCGTGTCGCCGAGGCGCACCACGGGCGCCTCCGCCAGACCCAGCACGGCGCGGGCCTCCACCAGAAGCGGTGCCCGGATCACCAGCAGCACGTGCGGCCCCCCCGCCGTTCGTCCGCACTCTAGCACGGCGTCCAGCGCGGGCGCCAGCCCCATCCCCCGCAGCTCCAGCGGTCCCACCTCATCCACGATCACCCACCCCGCTGGCGCCGCCGCCGCCGCCCGCAGCCGCTCTCGCGCCCACGCGAAGGCCTCGGCCGAGAACGCAAACCGCCCCACACGCACCACCGCAGCCTCGGGGGCGTCCGGCGGCGCCTCCAGCACGCGCTTGGTCCCGGTGGCGAGGTCCACCAGGTGCCGCCGTCCGTCGATCTCGGGCTGCACCACACCTGCCGTGCGAGGTACATCTGCGAACACGCGCCGCAGCGTCGTGGTCTTGCCGGTTTGCACGGGGCCGGTGAGGATCGTGGTCATAGGGCATGGCGAGTGGTGCGCATCAACGGACGAAGCCTGAGACGACCCACCGTTTAGCACGAGTTAGAAACGAAAAGCGGGACCCGCGAACGGTGAAACGAGGCCGCCGAAGGGACACGATACATCGTGTCACAAACAAGGCGGCCGGAGGGATCTTGGAGGGTGCCGAGAGGCTCCCGATCACAACTCCTCAGCCACGGACACGGTCGGCACCAGCGCTGCGCTGACCACCAACACCCCAAACACAATCGGCCGGCGCACCCCGTGCCCTGCCGATTGCACCCAGGCTAGCCTCGCCAGGGCTCGCAGCTGTGGCAGCTGCGCTACAGCCTCATCCACGGCCCCGCCCCGCCACGCTGGCCCCGCCACGCGGCGCACGAGCACCAGCCCCAACGGCGCCACCACGCCCAGCCACAGCCCCACCAGCAGCGCGGCCCGTAGCAGCGCCACCCCAGCCTGCACCGCGGGGCCGCTGCCACCGTCGGCCCCGCCCAGCAGGGCATAGCCCCCCAACAACCCGACCGCCAGCCCCAGGCGCCGCACCACCGGACGCCGCCACCACGTCCGCCGCCCCCGGGCTCGGACCTGCACGCGCTCCTCCACCTGGGTCCGGGCCGCCCGGGCCAACGCAGCGGCGGGCGGCTGCCCGGCGGCTTCGAAGGCTCGTGCAGGCAGCCACGCCGCCAGCGCCCCCGCCACCAAGCCGCCCACCACGTGCAGCCCCACATAGGCCGCAATCAGGCCGTAGCTCGCCGAAAAGGGCAGGGGCGTGAGGACTAAACCCGTCAGCCCCTCGAAGAAGCGGACCGCTACGCCCACCAACGCATCCACCGCCTCCCAAAAGGTGGTCCCGAAGAGCAGCGTCAGCACCAACACCCGCTGCAGCGACGACTCGAGCAGAGCCACCGCGCCCAGCACCAGCGGACCACTCCGACGCCCCAGCACCGGCAGTACGAGGGCCGCCAGTCCACCCTGGAACCCGACGGCCAGGTAGGCGCCGAGCGGAGCGTGCGGGCTCGCGGCCGCCTTCACGCCCAGCACCACGGCCGTGCGGCTCAGCAGGGTGCGGCGCACGGCTCGCCCCTCGCGCCGAGCCGCCTCGGCCAGCAACGAGAGCAGCACCACGGCGCTGCCGCCCACGAAGAGGCCAGTCACCGGCAGACGGAAGGCATGCAGCGCCCCTCCTAGCCCCACCTCGGCCAGTGCCCACAGCGCCGTGATCCGCCCCGTTACGGGCGAAGCCGAGGAGCGGGGTGGCGCTGCTGGAATCGAAGACGCGGAGGTGGGCATACCTGTGAGAGCGAATGAGCGCGCTGGAGCCCCAACATACTGGTTGCCACGCTGAGAGACCGCCCACCAGATCGGAGAACCGCGAACCTATTGACTATCAGCGCGTCTTCGGGCGTGCCAATCGTATTGCTCCTCTTGGCCACCCCCTCACCTCCCATGTACCGCTCGGTCACCGCTCCCCTCCACCTCTCGCTTATCTTTGTGCTCGGCGCCACGGCGTCTCTGCTGGCCTCGACACCCGCCGCCGCCCAGATCCCGCTCACCGAGGGGCTTCGGCTCGACCTGTCGGGCGGCGTCCAGCCCCGCGTCAGCGTGGGGGTCGAAGAAGAGGCTGGCGACAACGCGACGCGCTACGGGTTTGGCCTGCGCCGGGCCCGGTTCCAGGCCCGCGTCCTGTACCGAGACCTCGCGGGCGTGGAGTATGACGTGGAGGGCGGATCCGGCGTCATCGAGAGCGTCGACCTGTTTGCGTTTGCCAACCTGGCCGAAGGCATTCAGATGCGCGTCGGCTACTTCCCGATCGCCCAGCCCGCCGGCGGCATCCTCACCCCGTATTTCCTCATCGACGCCGTGGACCGCGCGGCGATCGACGAACGATGGCTCGCGGGCACACTCGGCGGCGACGGGCGCGACCTCGGGGCCGATGTCACGCTCAGGCGAGGCCGGACCATCGCGTCCGTCGCCCTCCACAACGGGTTTGGCACGTTCGAACGGCGGACGAATAACTTCCGCGAGGGCATCTCGGGCGACGATGTCGTGGGGGGGATCGAGACGCCGGGGCTCGCGGGCTCGGCCGTGCTGATCTACGAGCCCAGCTCGGGGGTCGAGGTCGGGGGCTACGCTGGGTTCAACGGGGCCAACCCCGACCGGACCGACCGCGGGGCGGGGGGCCGCGACTACTCCAGCGCGGGCGCCCACGTCTACTGGGGGCCGTCGCCGGGCAGCCAGCCGGTGCGCCTCAAGCTGGACGCGCTCGTTCTCCGCTATGCCGACGATGGAGCCGGCGAGCAGGAGCAGGGCGGCCTGTCGGCCTTCGGAGCCCTCCGCGTGCTCGACCATGGCGAGGCCTTCGTCCGGGCCGAGCGGTTCTGGGCCGACGCGGGCGCGGGCGCCGAGGACTACCTCACGGCGGGCCTCAGCTACAGCCCGAGCGCCGCCCGTGGAGCCCCGTACCACCGGGCCCGGCTCACGCTGGCCTATCACTACCGCGCCAGTGACCTCATCGACAGTGCGCACCTCGTCGTACTGCAGGGCCAGCTCGCGTTCTAGGTCCTGCCTCAAGATCCACGCAGTCCCGCCATCCTTAGGTCGCCCGTGCCTGGCCTCACCGACCTACCGACCCTCCTCACCTCCATGCAGCCCACCCTGCGGGAAGGGGCGTTCGTCTTTCTCTCGATGCCTGGCGCCGCGTATGGGGAGGCAGAGGCACTGGCTCCCGTCGCGTCGTTTGCCGAAGACGAAGGCCTGACGCTAGTCGTGCCGAAGGATCAGGCCGATACGCACGGTCACACGTACGACGGTGTCTTCCGGGCCATCACCCTACACGTGCACTCCAGTCTGGCAGCCGTGGGACTGACGGCCGCCGTCGCCCACGAACTCGCCGAGCATGGAATCAGCGCTAACGTCATCGCGGCGTACCACCATGATCATGTGTTCGTGCCCGCTGCGCGAGCCGAGGAAGCGCTCCATCTGCTGAAGGCGCTGGCCTCGCGCGGGCGCTCGTAGCGTGGCGCCAGGCGCTGGGCTGTTTTCCGAGAGCCGGTGAGACGTTGGCCGTGTTGTCATGGACCATGAGGTATCGTCTGATACGTATACTGCATAGGTACCTCACCAGCTCACCCCCCCGCTTGCCATGCACATCCGACCTGGCCTTCTACCAGGCTTGGTGCCCCTCGTCCTGCTTCTCCTCCTGAGCGGCTGCGCCCGGGGCACCGCCATCGAGGCACCACCCGCCCGCAGCCTGCAGGCAGCGATGGCGCCCCCGCCCGACGGCATGTGCGATAACGACTCGCCGAGAACAAACCCGTCGATGCAACCGCCCGCGTTTGTGCAAGGCAATCGGCAAGGCCTGCGGGACCTGCAGAGCCGCTTTCGCATCCCCGATGAGGCCCAAGCCGCCAGCGACCAGATCGGGTCGGGCCGAATCCTGGTGCAGTACACCGTAGGGACGGACGGCGCCGTTTACGGCATGCAGGTGACCAGTGAGCCGTACGGCTACGGGCTAGAGGCCGAGGCTATGGCGGCCGTCGCGCCGTCGCGCTACATCTCCGGCCGCATGGATGGCGAGCCCGTATGCGTGAAGATGAATCTACCCTTCGACTTCCATCTCCGGTAACCCCACCTTTTTCATCCTCTCCTCCTCCCATGGCCTTTCGCTCAATCGGCTCGCTGCGTGTCTCTACCGTCGGCGTCGGCTGCAACAACTTCGGGTGGCACATCGATGAAGCCGCCTCGCACCGGGTGGTGCACGCGGCACTGGACGCCGGCCTCAATCACTTCGACACCGCCGAGCTCTACGGCGAGGGCCGGAGCGAGGAGATCCTAGGCCGCGCCCTTGGGGGCCGCCGGAGCGACGTCATCGTGGCCTCCAAGTTCGGCTACAGCGGCCACACGCCGGATAGTCTCCGCACCTCGCTGGAGGGCAGCCTGCGCCGCCTGGGCACGGACTACCTCGACCTCTACTACCTCCACCGCCCAGACGGCAGCACGCCCATCGCCGACACCCTGGGCGTGCTGGCCGACCTCGTGGCTGAGGGCAAAATCCGCGAGATCGGCTGCTCGGGGTTCTCACCCGATCAGCTCCGCGAGGCGGCTGCGGTGGCAACGGAGATCGGGTTCGTGGCCCTGCAGAATGAGTTCAGCCTCCTTTATCGCGAACCTGTGGACGGGATGCTTGAGCTGTGCCGCACGCTGGGCGTGGCGTTTATCCCCTACTTCCCGCTCAAAAGCGGCCTGCTCACGGGCAAGTACCGTCGTGGTGACGCTCCGCCGGAGGCCTCGCGCCTGGGCGGCAAGGTGGGGAGCCGCTTCGAAAAAATGGGGGACCGGCTCCTCACTGAGGCGAACCTGGCGACGGTGGAGCACCTGATCGCCTTTGCCGAGGCACGCGGCCACACCATCCTCGATCTCGCCTTCTCCTGGCTGCTGGCCCACGCGCCGGTCACGTCGGTCATTGCCGGGGCCACGAAGCCGTCGCAGATACACGGCAACGCGGCGGCCAGCACGTGGGCACTCACCGCAGCCGACCTGGCGGCACTAGACGACGTGTTAGCTGCAGCCCCAGCCTGACGTGATACCGCGGGTCGGGTTTCTGCGATAAGGGGGTGAACGATCCTTTCCACCCTTTACCCGGTGCCCGACCATGTCTCGCCTTTCGTTGGTCCTTGTAGCCTCGCTCTTCGCTCTCCTCGTCGCCACGCCACCGCCGGCCTCCGCGCAGACACCCCCGCCCTCCACGCTGCCTACGGCCATCAGCGTACAAGGCCTCGCCACCCAGGACGGCCAGCCGCTCCCCAACGGGACTTACGCCATCACCCTCCGGCTCTACACGGGGCCTGAAGGCGGCACGCCCCTCTTCGAGCAGACCACCCTGACGCCCGTGCAGGAGGGCCGGTTTGCCACAACCCTCGATGCGCCCACCCTGGCCTTCGACGAGCCCTACTGGCTGGGCGTCGTCTTCCCAGGAGCTAGCAGCGAAGAGCTGGCCCCCCGGACGCCGCTCTCCACGGTGCCGTACAGCCGCCGGGCCCAGCGCCTGGACCCTAGCGCCTTGGTAGCGGGGGACAACGTCACCATCGTAGCTGAAGACGGCGCCCTGCGCATCTCGGCAGCGGGCGGGGGCGGGACCCCCGGCGTCACCTCGGTCACCGCCTCCGACGGTGTGACCGCTAGCGCCAGCACCGGCGCCGTAGCCCTCACCCTCAGCGAGGCGGGGGTCACCACGTCGAAGCTGGCCGACGCCGCTGTCACCACCCCCAAGCTCGCTGACGCCGCCGTCACCACCTCGAAGCTCGCCGATGGCGCCATCACGGCCGACAAGCTCGCCGCCGATGTGACCGGCCTGGCCGACGCCGCCGTCACCACCGCCAAAATCGCCGATGCGGCCGTCACCACCGCCAAAATCGCCGAT
>JBCDJV010000016.1:0-63074 GCA_038747425.1 Bacteroidota bacterium | reverse complement strand
TTCCGATCTTGTTCCGCGCCCCGGCCGTCCCGCTACAGGCCGCTGTTCTGGGGGTGCCTGGCCCTGCTGATGGTCAGCGGCTGCGCCGGATCAAGCTCCAGCACCCAGGCCACCTTTCCCAGCGAGCCGACGTGGACCCTCGACCAGTTTGCGGCGCATCTGTCCATCTTCAACGCGCCTGGCGCTGAAGGCCGCGCCACCGGCACCTCCGGCTTTGCCAGAGCCGGAGTGTATGCGGCCAACGAGATGCGTCAGGCGGGCCTTCAACCGGCCGCCGGACCTGACTTCCGATCCACCTATCCCCTGATGCGGCACGAGGCCCTCGGCACGGCCATCCAAGCGGCCAACGGAGACACGCTGACCCTCGCCCAGGGCTACGACTATCTACAGGACGGCCGCAGCGACTCGCTCACGCTCACCGTATCTCGCGTGCTCTTCGGCCAGGACCCGTCCATCGTTCTTCAAGCCCCACGGCCCGACCGACAGGTGGTGGCCCTGCCGTGGGCGCCCCTGGCTGACACCACCCTGCACGCCCTGCGCGACGCCGGGACCCAGCTGGTGCTGCTGGTGGGTCCACCTCGGCCTGTACCCGCCCAGCGCCCCACAACCGGCTTGGCCATCCTCCACATCAGACCGCGGACCTTAACCAGCAGCCAGTCTTGGCGCCAGTCTACCCTGGATGCCCTCTTGGCGGCACACCAGCCCACCGCACGCGCCCTGCCCGTTCCCCTGTCCGTGCAGATTCGCAGCGCCACCACCCCCATGGCGACGGGGCTCAACCTGATGGGCTTTCTGCCCGGGAAGGATCCTGTGCGCCGGGAGCGACTCGTGGTGATCTGTGCCGACCTGGATGCTACAGGGCTGGTGGCTGGCATTCCCACTGTGGCGCCCACCCACTTGGGCACTGGCGCGGCCGCAGTCCTGGAGGTGGCCAAACACTACGGACGACTGTCCCGGTTTTCCACGCTGCCCGGCGAGACGCTGTTGTTTGCCCTATGGTCCGGGGGATGGCAAGACCAGGCCGGGTTGCGGGCCTACTTGGAGCGCCCCCTTTGGCCCTTGGACCAGACCAGTACCTTGATCTATGTAGGCCAGGATCCCGCGGCCGCCGCCGCTGTGCGCGCGCACGTCGAGGCCGCCGGCGTCACCGTGTTCACCCCCTTGGTCACGCTGGAAGAGGCCCCCGACCTTCAGCCGTGGGCCGTGCCTCTCGTGCGGCCCGTGGCCGATGGCCTCGCTCCGCCCCAGGCGCCCCCACCTCGCTTGAGCGTCCTCACCGAAGCGGCCCGTGCCGATGCGGCCGAGCTCGCCGAGGCCATCCTCCGGCTTCTGGCCGTGGACTCGGTGGTACCTCCAACGCCGCCGCCTCGAAACCCCCCTGAGGCTGGGCAATAGAAGGGCGGCGCCCCTTCCATCGCTCTCGTTGCCCCGTGCGCTACACCTGGCTCACTGACACCGTCACGCCCAACCTGGACCGTGCGCTCCACTACACCCTCTTGTGGGGGCTCGACGCTGTGGAGCTCCGTACGCTGGGCTCTGGTCAGGACCGGGTGCCCTTCGTGAACGAGGAAAAGCTGCGGCGACGCCTCCTGGATCACGACTTGGGCGTCTCAGCCGTGGTGCCCGGCCTGTTCGAGGGCCCGCTCTCGGACCGGGTGACCTGGCTCAATGATGTGGCGGCCTTTCCAGAGGTCGCCCAGTTTTGCACACGGATTCGCTGCCGCACCGTCCTGGTGTCGGCCTTCGCCGAGGAGGCGGCCCCAGTACCCTGGAGCGAGCGGGCCGATCCGCTGCGGCGCCTCGGAGACGTGGCCGCCACGCACAACCTCACATGCGCCGTCCTCAACGAGCCCGACATGGCCGTGCGCACCGGCGCCGACCTGGCCGCCCTCCTGGCCGAGGTAGACCACCCCAACGTGCACGCCGCCTGGCAACCCGCCACCTCGGTGGCCGCTGGCGAAGCCGACGTCGCCGCCGTGGTCGACATGCTGTGCCCGTCGCTGACCTACGTCCGCTGCGCCGATGCCGACGCCGAGGGGCAGCTGGTCCCATTCGGCGAGGGCGTGGTCGATTGGGACACGATCTTCGCTCAGTTGCACCACGGCGCCTACGCCGGGCCGCTGAGCCTTCTGGTCCAGGGGACCCCGGTCTCCACCTGGGGGGTCCGAGCGGCCACCCGCCTCATCAAGCTGGACCGTGCCCAACGCACAGCCGCACGGCCTGCCACCTGAGCCCCCCAGCCCCTATCTTGGCTCCGTCCTTCATCGCCCGATCCCCGACCTCCTGACTATGGCCGTCACCCCTGCCGACGTTCGCTACATGGCCACCCTGGCACGTCTTCGCTTCGACGAGGCCGACGAGCAGCGGCTGGCCATCGAAATGAGCCGCATGCTCGAGTACATGGCGCAGCTCGATGAGCTTGACACGGCCGGCGTGGCCCCCATGGCCCATGTGCTGGACCTACACGACGTGGTACGCCCCGATGAGGCCGAGACCCGCACCGACCGTGACGACGCCCTCGAAAACGCCCCCGCGCACGACGGCACCTACTTCCTCGTGCCCAAGGTGATCGGCTAAATGCACGAAGCGCCTCTCTCTCCTCTATCCTGCCCGATGCTATGAGCCGAACGCCTCGTGCGCCTCGTTCCAAGAAGCGTGCTCCTCGGACGGCCTCCCAGACGCCTCGTCTGGCCCCACCGAATGGGTGGGATCGCCTGTCTGGCGCTGCGCAACACGCCGTGTGCCTGGGCTTCCTGACGGTGGTGGCCCTGGCGTTCTTTGCGCCCGTCCATTTCGGCGGACTCATGGTCGAGCCCGTGGATGTGTCGAACTGGCGGGCCATGGCGGAGTCCGCCTACGCCCACGAAGCCACGGCGGAGGAGCCTGCGCTCTGGGTACCCAATGCGTTTGGCGGCATGCCCGCCTACCTGATCCACTACGAAGAGGTGGCGCCCCAGTTGGACGATGTGCCCCGGTTCTTTCGGGCGGTCTTCGGCCTGTTTCCGGTCCAGTACCTCATCGTCCTGTTCGCGGGGATGTATGGCCTCGTCGTCTTCATGACCCGTACCCCGTTGGCCGGGGTCCTCGCGGCCCTGGCCTATGGGCTCACCACGTACATGCCCGTCATCTTCATTGCGGGGCACAATACCAAGCTCATTGCGATGTGTATGGCGCCCTGGATGGTGTGGGCCTTCGCCTACGCCCTGCGCCACCCGTCGCTGCTGGCCGGGCTCCTCTTTGCCATGGCGGCCGCGGTCAACATCCGGGCCGAGCATATCCAGATCACCTACTACGTCAGCTTCCTGCTGGGCGTGTGGTGGATCGCCGAGGGCATCGCGGCCGCCCGGAAGGGAACGCTGGCCCAGTTTGGACGCAGCACGGGGGCTTTGGCTCTCGGCTCGGTGCTGGCCCTGCTGATGGTGGCGCAGCCGCTGCTGAGCACGCTGGAGTACAAAGACTTCAGCATCCGCGGCGCAGCCTCCGGGGGCGAGGCGGGGGCTGGGGGGCTGGCCTGGAACTACGCCATGGCCTGGAGCCAGGGGGTGGGCGAGCTCGTCACCCTGTTCATGGCCGATGCGTACGGCGGCAGCGGCGGCACCTACTGGGGCCCCAAGGTCTTCACCGCTGGGCCGCACTACGTGGGTGGCGTGGTGCTGCTCCTGGCCGTGCTCGCGCTCTGGCGCGGGGGCCGCGTGGCTGTGTGGGGCCTCGGCGCGGGGGCCTTCCTCATGGTCCTCTTTGCGCTGGGCGAGCACTTTGAGGCCCTGAACCGCCTCATGTTCAACGTCTTTCCCCTCTTCGACGCCTTCCGCGTACCCGAGACGTGGCTCAGCATCGTGGCCTTGGGCCTGGCGATCCTGGCAGCCCTGGGCCTGGCCGCCGCCGTCCGCCCCGACCCCTCGGCCGAAGAAGCAGCCCGCACCACACGGGCCGTCTACGGCGCCAGCGGGCTCACGGTGGGCGCAGCCCTCGTGCTATTCGCCCTGCAAGGGGCCCTGTTTGACTTCCAGCGGACCAACGAGGGCGACCTCATCGCGCAGCAGGTGGTTCAGCAGTACCAGCAGCAACAGCCGGGCCTCACGGTGGACAACCCGCAGGTACAGCAGGTGGCCCGCCAAGAGGTGGCCCGGCGCGTCGAAGAACGGCAAGACCGGTTCAACGGCGATGCCCTCCGCACCCTCTTCATGGTGCTCCTGGCCGGGGGCCTGCTGGTGGCCGCCCGTCGCGGGCTCATCCCATCCTGGGTGATGCAACTCGGCCTCGTGCTGTTGGTCACGTTCGACCTCTACGGGGTGGGCAAGCGCTACTTTGCAGAGGAACGCCTATCGCCCCAGCGCGACGTGGAGACGCTGGTCCAGCGCTACGACGTGGACGCCTACCTAGAGGCTCGCTATGAGGAGGCCGGTAGCCCCGGTGCATTCCGCGTGCTCAACCTGGAAGGCAATGCCCCCTGGGAGAACGCACGCCCGGCCTTCCACTACCAGACCCTCAACGGCTACCACGGCGCCAAGCTGCGGCTGTACCAGGACTTCCTGGACCACCTCCTGGCCGACGAGCAGACCGTGCTCAACCAGAACGCGCTCCGCCTGATGAACACCCGGTATGTGGTGGCCACCGGCCTGCTGCCCGGCTACGAGGTGGCCTATCGCAGCGAACAGACCCCCTTGGTGGTGCTGGAAGATCCCGCCCCGCTCCCCCGCGCGTTCTTCGCTGGGTCGGTCGAGACGGCGGAGACTCCTCAGGCGGCCTGGGACCGGCTCAAGGCCCAGAGCTTCAACCCGGCCACCACCGCCCTGATCTACCCGGGCGTGGACGTGACGACCACGGCGCTGGACTCTACCTCCACCGCCACCGCCACGCTCACCACCTACACCGCCCGCGACATCGTGTTGGAGGTAGAGACGGATGCCCCGCGGCTTCTCGTGCTGAGCGAGGTCTACTACCCGGCCGGGTGGACGGCCACGCTGAACGACACCGAGGTCCCCATTCACCGGGTGAACCACCTGCTCCGTGGCGTGGAAGTCCCCGCTGGACGCCATACGCTGACCCTCCGCTTCGCCCCATCCAGTCACACCCGTGGCGCCTGGATCTCGCTAGCCTCTACGGCGCTGGTCTATGGCGGCGTCCTGGTGCTCCTGGGCCTGGCCTGGACCCGGCGCCGCTCCGCTAGCTCAGCACCTCCAGAGGAAGGCACCCCGGAAGCGCTGCACGACGAACCCCAGGCAGACTGAGCGATGCCCCCCTCCTCTTTCGCCGTCCTTTCGCGTCCCGTATGCTTCTCACCACCAGCACCCACTACACCGCCGAGCGTCCAGATATCCAGCGGCGGTACGCCCGCACCCTGGCTTTTCTGCAGCAGACGCTGCCCCCACCGGCACGCATCCTGGACCTCGGCGCTCGGAATCCGTTCTCCTCGATTCTCGAGGACGCAGGCTACACCGTCATCAACACGCCCCCCGATCTCGACCTGGACGACGAGCCGCATATCGTTCAGGAGGCCGAGGTCGATGCCGTGACCGCGTTCGAGATCCTGGAGCACCTGCTGGCTCCCTTGGGCGTACTTCGCGCCGTTCAAGCCCCCCGCCTGTTTGTCACCGTCCCGCTTCGGCTCTGGTTTGCTACGGCCTACCGGCATCCCACCGATCCCTGGGACCGCCACTACCACGAGTTCGAGGATTGGCAGTTTGACTGGCTGCTGGAGAAAGCCGGGTGGCGCATCGTGCGTCACGAGAAGTGGACCAACCCCACCTCGGCCATCGGATGGCGGCCGTTGCTGCGTCGATTCACCCCGCGGCACTATGCCGTGGAAGCTGTGCGCGCTTAATCTCATACATTAACGGATTCGTATCAGCGCATGGGGCGCAAGCGAATTTTATTTGTCAGCTATTATTTTCCGCCAGCGGGTGGTCCTGGGGTTCAGCGTGTGCTCAAGTTCGTGCGCTACCTGGCGTCGGCGGGGTGGGACCCGGCGGTGCTCACGGTCTCGAACGGCTCGTTTCCGGACCACGACGCCACCCTGCTCTACGAGGTCCCCCCTCATCTGCCGGTCCGGTATGCGCCGGCGCTGGACCCGTTGCGCTGGTATGCACGCCTGACGGGGCACTCCACCCAACGTGCCCCCGCGCTCGGGGCGGCCCCGCCGGCCTCAGCCGGCCTCACGGCACGCCTGGCGGCCTGGATCCGCGCCAACGTGTTCATCCCGGATGCCCGTGTCGGGTGGGTGCCAGGGGCCACCCAGGCGGCCCTCCGCTGGGTACAGGACGAAGCGTTTGACGCCCTGCTCACCACTGGACCGCCTCACTCTGCCCACCTCATCGGGGCGATGGTGCAACGAAGAACCGGCGTGCCTTGGGTGGCCGACTTCCGGGATCCCTGGACGGACATCGGGTACTACCAGGATCTGCCCCACACGCCGTGGGCACGCCGCCTCGATGCGGCCCTCGAGGCGCTGGTCCTCCGCCGGGCAGACCGCGTGGTCACCGTCAGTCCCTCCTGGCAGCGGCTCCTGGCCGACAAAAGCCCCCCGGGCCGCTCCCCCGTCCACCTCATACGCAACGGGTATGACCGTTCTGACCTCGCGGCCGGTGGTCCCGTCGCCCCAGCGGACGAAGACTTCGTGCTGACTCATGTGGGCTCGCTCTACGCCACCCGCAACCCCAGCGCACTTTGGCAGGCTCTAGCCCAGATGCGTACGACGCACCCCGCGATGCGTTTGCGCGTGCGCCTGGTAGGCCGAGTTGACACTCAGGTGCTCGAATCGGCGCGGGCGCACGGGCTGAGCGAGATGCTAGACGTGGTCGGCTACGTACCGCACGCAGAGGCGGCCCAGTGGATGCAGCAGGCCACCGCCTTGCTCCTCTTGATCGAGCCGTTCGAAGCCGCCGGTGGCATGATTCCCGGCAAGGCCTACGAATACATCGCCACGGGCCGCCCAGTGGTAGGCCTGGGCCCCGTAGGCGGCGATGCCGATGCGTTGCTGCGTGACGTAGCCGCCGGTCCGTTCCTGGCGCTGGACGACGTAGCAGGCCTCACCGCCACCCTGACCGCCTGGTACGAGCACTGGGCCGCCGGGACGCCTCCCACAGGCGCCACCTCCGACGTGGCCGCAACCTACAGCCGTCAGCACCAGGCCCGCCAACTGGGCGCCCTCCTGGATACGCTTCTCCCTTCGTCGACCGAGGCCGCCTGATGCGTACCCAACTTCGTGTCCTTTTGCAGCGCCTTCTGGGCACCGAAGGCTACCTGCGCCTCATCAGCCGCGTCTACCTGACCCTCGTTCAGGCCGGCTTGCTGCGCGAGGCCTACCCCGAGCTGTTCTTTGTGGACCGCCTCGTACAACCGGGCGATGTGTGCCTGGACATCGGGGCCAACCTAGGGTACTACACCGTGCAGATGGGTCGGCGTGTAGGTCCTACGGGGCAGGTCTGGGCGGTAGAACCCGTCCCGCTGTTTGCCCGTGTGCTGCAGGCCAACGTGGAACGGTACCAGCTGCGGCAGGTCCAGCTTGTCCAGAAGGCCCTGGGGGTTGAACCCGGCGTCGTCCAGATGGCCACCCCCCACGTGAATGGTGTCTTCCGGCATGGGCTCACGCAGGTGGTCGACGAGGCCACCACGTCCAGCCGTCCCGTGGCCCAGCGGTACCATGTGGAGATGGTGAATCCAGCGGACTACTTCGACCACCTCGAGCGGCTGGACTTCGTCAAGTGCGACGTCGAGGGCTACGAGACGGTGGTCCTTCCCGCACTTGCGCCCCTTCTGGAGCGGCATCGGCCCGTGCTCCAGATCGAGATCAACACCCCGGAGCACCGCCACGCCATCCTGGACCTGCTCGCGCCGCTCGGCTACACGCCGCATCGGCTTCTGGACCACCGCCTCGTCCCGCTGGACGGCCGAGCGTATGTGCAACCAGCGGGGCATGATGTCTATTTCCTTCCCGGCCCTCAGGACCTGCTCTGATTATCCTTGGCCCTCATGCATACCATCCACCTCGCCTCGACCCACCATCCCTTCGACAGCCGCATCTTTCACCGAGAATGCCAGTCGCTGGTGAAGGCGGGCTACCGCGTTTCGCTGATCGTCCCGCATGAGCGGAGCGAGGTGGTGGACGGTGTTCAGATTCTGGCGGTCCCGCCGCCCCGTAGCGGACGGGAGCGCCTCACCGTGACGCTACGGCAAATCTATGCCCTGGCCCGCTCCACTCCGCCAGACGCTCTCTTGCATGTGCATGACGCGGAGTTGCTGCCCTACATGCTCTTGCTACGTCTCCAAGGCCGCCGCCTCGTCTATGACGCTCACGAGGACACCCCCCTCCAGGCCCTCTATCAGCACTGGATTCCGAAGATCCTGCGCAGGCCCGTGGGCGAGGTGATGCGGGTGGTAGAAGCGCTCACCGGGTGGTTCTTTGAAGGAGTCATCGCGGCCGAACCCGTCATTGCGCGGCGATATCCGCGGCATAAAACCATCCTCGTGCACAACTTTCCGCTGGTGAACGAGCTCGTGTTGGAGGACTCCACGCCCTACGTTGATCGCGCGCCCGTGGTCACGTACATCGGGTCCCTGTCCGAGGTCCGGGGAATCCGAGAGGTGGTGCAGGCCATGGCGCACGTCCCCACCGAAGCCGAGCTCCTGCTGGGTGGTCGATTCTATCCGGCGGCGTTCGAGCGCGAGGTGACGCAGCTCCCGGGGTGGGACCGCACCCGATTCGTGGGCTGGCTCACCCGGCCAGCGATGGCCGAGGCACTGGCGCAAGCACGGGTAGGGGTGGTCACGCTTCATCCGGTACCGCGCTACTTGGGCAACTATCCCACCAAGCTGTTCGAATACATGGCGGCGGGCCTACCCGTGGTCGTCTCTGACTTCCCGCAGCTCCGTCCCTTTGTGGAGGAGCACCGCTGTGGGGTGCTGGTCAATCCGCTGGATCCGAAGGCCATTGGGGAGGCTATCGCGTGGCTGCTGGAGCACCCAGAGGAAGCCGCCGCGATGGGACAGCGCGGCCGAGACGCCGTGCGCGACCGCTACAACTGGGATCGCGAGGCGGCGCGGCTGATCCAGTTCTACGGGGGCTTGGCCCTCGCTGCGGCACCGGAGGCCGGGGGGCGGGCATGACAGACCCGGGGTCATCACGGCTGGCCCCGTTGCGCAGGCTGGCCACACAGGGCGGGGTCTACGCCTTGGGCAACGCCGCCGTCAAGGCCGGTGGCTTGCTGCTGGCGCCGCTCTATCTCAACCTCCTGACGGAGGAGGGCTACGGCTACTTCGCCCTCCTCGACGCCACCGCCCGCCTGCTAGTCATGGTGGCTGGCGTAGGCGTGGCCGCGGCGCTGCTCCGCTTCCTGACCCACGAGGACCAAGGCATCGCCGAGGCCGACCGGGAGGGGCTGCCCTTCACCGCCCTGATCACCGTGATAGGCGCCGCCGGCGTGGCCCTCGGCCTGGTGTGGGTGGCCGCGCCAGCCATCGCCCCGATCCTGCTGGACGCTACCGATGAGGGCGCCTGGCTGGTCCGCCTGATGGGCCTCTATGTGTGCTTCAAGGTAGCCGAGTCCGTGCCGCTGATGTGGCTGCGGGTGCGCGAGCGCCCCCTCCTCTTCGTGGGCGCCACCTTGGGAGAGCTGACGGTGTTGATCGGCGGGGTGTATGTGCTGCTCGGTCAGCAAGGACGGGGGCTGACGGGGGTGATGGAGGCCTATGTGCTTTCATCTTTGGTTGGGGCCACGGTGTTGGTAGGGGGCCTACTCACGCAGGTGCCTTGGCAGCTCCAGCGGCACCTGGTGCGCCGCCTCGTGGTGTTTGGCTGGCCCTTGGTCCTGGCCGGCTTAGCGTCCATGTTCTTGAGCCTGGGCGACCGTTACCTCCTCAAGCTGCTGACCGATGCCGCCACCGTGGGCATCTACGACTGGTCCGCCCGGCTAGGGGGCGTGCTCAACCTCCTCTTCGTCCAGAGCTTTCAGATGGCCTTTGCCGTGATCGGCCTCAAGACGCTGCGCGAAGGCCCCGAGGGCCTGCGTCTCTACCGGCGCGTCTTCCGTCACTACGTGATCTGGACCGGCTGGGGCGTACTCGGCCTGTCGCTGCTGGCCCTGGACGTGACGGACCTTGTCTCGGATCGCTCGGCGTACTTCGCGGCCGACTACCTGGTGCTTCCCATCGCGCTCGGCTACTTTGCCTACGGCCTCTACTTCATCGCCCTGAACCGCCTGTTGGCCTCCAACAAGACCCCCGCCATTGCCGGGCTGGTGATGGCCGCCGCTGGGGTGAACGTGGCCCTCAACCTGATCCTCATTCCCACACTGGGGGCACTGGGCGCGGCGCTGGCCACCACCGCCGCCTATGGCTTCCTGTGCGCGCTCACCATGCGGTCGGCCCAGCGGTTGGAGCGCGTGGACTATGCCTGGCCCCAGGCGGCCCTGGTGCTGGGCCTGGTGGCGCTGCTCTGGGGCGCCAGCGTCCCCACCGCCGACTGGCCCGTGGGCCTCCGCCGGCTGGCCCGGAGTGGGCTGATCGTGTTGTACCTCCCGCTGCTGCTGCTGCTGCGCCTCTACACCCCCTCGGAGGTACGGCAGGCCTGGGCCTGGCTACAAGCACGACGCCGCTCCTGAGTGCTCTGTCAAGTTCGTAGTGAGAGGCTGACTATGAATGGATGAAGACGGCGAAAACGAGCGCTGGAGGTGCCAGGCTAGGCGCCTGAGGAGCGCGGGGCCGCGCCCCAGGCGACGTGGACAACGCCGCCTGACGTGTGACGAGGCGTACAGCGCCCATCCATAGGAGCTTGACAGAGCACTGAGGCCCCGCCTTGCAGGCCCGGCCGAACAATCTGAAGCGCCCGGCGTCAGGTACCCACGCGTGGAAGCCGCCGCTTTCGCACGGCACGCGCCCTCTCGCATGGCCGCTGACCAACCCCTTCTACCCTGTGCTTGACCGCCTCCGGGCCCTGTTCACAGCTCCAGGTCGCCTCTCTACGCCCAACGAGCCGCCGCCCAACCGGTCGGTCGCCATCACCATCTGCGTGCTGACGTCCACCATGCTGTGGTTCACGTTTTCGATGCGGGAGGACTACACCCGCATCCAGTCGGTCCCCCTGCAGCTCGTCGCCGAGTCCATCCCCTCAGGCGAGGCCCTCTCCACGATGCCCGCCGAGGAGGTGCGGGTGGAATTTGTAGCCAACGGCTATGAGCTCCTCCAGATGGCCATGGAAGATCCGCTCATCGAGATCGATGGCTCAGAAACGGTGGTGAACATGCGAGAGGCCGCCCAAATGGCGCTGATCGACAACATCACCATCAACAGCGTCACCCCTCGGGAGCTCATCTTGGCCCGGGAGGAGCGGGTCCAGCGCCGCGTCCCCATTGCCCTCCGCGGCACCCTGGATATCCCCGCCACGCATGGCTTAACGCGCGCCATCCAGCTCTCACCGGATTCCGTGACGATCTCCGGAGCGGCCTCCCACGTCAACCAGATCGAAGCCTGGCCCACCGAAGCGTTGGTCACCACCACGCTGACTGACACGCTCATCACCGAGCTCACCCTGTCCGACACCCTGAGTGGCCTCATCCAGAAATCAGTCACGCAAACCACACTGCATGCGCCCATCGGGCTGTTCTCTGAAGATCAGCGCACGTTCGACGTGCAGCTTGTGGACGTGCCCACCCAGGATCGGCCGCTGGTCAACCTGGTCCCATCGCGCGTGACCGTCTCGTACCGTGTTCTGCTCGATCATCTGGACCTGGTAGCCGAGGCCCCGGACTTCTTCGTGACCGTGTCCTTCGCCGATATCCTGGGGGACAGCAATGGGCAGCTCGTGCCCATCGTCAACCTCCCCTCCGGCCTCGTCGTTGAGAAGCCGGTGGTCTCGCCCGCCTACCTGCGCTATTTCTTTGTGATCTACGAGAACGACACGGAGCCCACCGAAGACCCCGCTGATCCCACCCTGCAACCATGACCCACCGGCCAGCACCAGGTGGGCCCACAGGTAACGTGACGGCTGTGCCCGCGCCCCGTCCATGACCGATCTCCTCCTGGCGGTCCTGTGCAGCCTGTGCGTCGGGGTTATCTTCAAGGTGGCGGCCCTTCGAGATCTGGACCGGGTGGCCCTGCTCACGGTCAACTATGCGGTGGCCGTCGGCCTGGCCTCTGTGCTGCTGCGGGGCCAAGCCGCGCCCTGGGAGGCGCTGGCCGTCCCCGGCCTCTTGGCCCTGGGGGTGGGCACCGGCATCCTGTTCATCGTGGGCTACCTGGCGTTTGGGTATGCCGTGGAGGTAGCGGGGATGTCCTTGGCTGTTGGGGTGATGCGGGTCTCCGTGGTGGTGCCGGTCACGGCCTCGTGGCTCATCTGGCGGGAGATCCCCACCAGCGGCCAAGGCGTGGGGCTGGGCCTAGCGGCCTTGGCGTTCTTCCTGATTGCGTACCGTCCCGCTGCGGCCAGTGTCCACGGGCGGGCCCTACGCGAGTTTGGCGTCTTGGCCGCCCTCTTCAGCGTGAACGGCCTAGCCGATGTACTGATCAAGTCCTTCAACGAGCTGTACGGAGCCACCTACGAGACCGCTTCGTTTCTCCTGATCGTATTCAGCGTCGCCTTCGTACTAGGCGCCATTCCCACGGTGCGCACCGGCCTCCGCACCCAACGATGGCCTTCTCCACAGACCCTAGGCCTGGGCCTGGCACTGGGCGCGTTCAACTACGGGTCGGCCGAGTTTTTCCTCCGTGCCATCGACGTCCTGCCCGGCCCCCTGGTGTTTCCCGCCAACCACATCGCCCTGATCCTGGGCTCGGCCTTGCTGGGGGTGACCATCTGGCACGAACGCCCGTCCCGGCTCAACTGGGCGGGCCTGGGCCTGGCCGCCGCCGCTCTGCTCCTCCTCAGCCTCTGAGATGGGCGTTGAGATGCTGTTGGGGGGCTGCGCGCGGCCCGCGGGCTCGCCTTCAACCAAAACTCATCTAATTCTGGGGCTGAGATCGACAGGAATGGGCGCCAGGGATGGCAATCGGGCTTCTGCTTTCAGTAATTTCTGAAACCCGGCCAACGGGTGATTCGTTAGTCTAATACCTGTTGGCACAAGTATTTAGAGGCCGTTTCGCTGGGCCTCTCTCCAACCATCCATGCCTGCATCGACCGAACATCTGGCTACACCAGAGGGCCTGTTCACGGCGCAGGGCACCTGGTTTCGCACCACGGAGGAGGCCCTGCGTGACTACGCGGGCGAAGTGCTGGCGGCCGTCTCCCTGCCCACGCTCCTGCACTATGCGGAGTCCTGGCTGCGTGCCCCACTGACGCTGGCGGTCTGTGCCGCGCCGGTCTTGCTGTTTCTGGTGTCGCCCTGGTGGGCCGCCGCGGGGACCCTCGGCGTGTGGGTCCTCTGGAGCCTGATGGGCCCCGCGTGGGTGACCCTGCCGGTGGCCGCTCTCCTGCGCTGGCTGGATCGCCCGTTGCTCCAGGCAGGCTACTTTCTCTTCGCGCTCAGCCTCCTGGGATTGGGCGGGCAGACCGCCGCCGTCGTCACCGGGCTGGTGCTTTTCCTCGCCTTCCGCTGGGGCCTGGTACGCCTGACGCTGACGCCGCTCCTTCGCCCGCTCCTTCGCCGCCTGTACACACTCCCGGTGCCTGACCAGGTCCTTCGGGCCTTTGTGCACCGCCTGGCGCTGCATCTGCGCTGCCCGCACCCGCGCCTCGATGCCATGCAGCAGCACGTCCTCGATCATCTCACAGGACCTGCCCGATGAACCATCCTTCAGCCACTATGCTCTACGTGGTCCGCCACGGGGAGACGGAGTACAACCGGC
Source organism: Bacteroidota bacterium (assembly GCA_038747425.1). Lineage (GTDB taxonomy): Bacteria > Bacteroidota > Rhodothermia > Rhodothermales > JBCDJV01 > JBCDJV01. The sequence continues at coordinate 49,298 of JBCDJV010000016.1, read as the reverse complement.
TTGGCCGGGTGCAAGGACGTGGCATCGACAGTCCACTCAATGCTACGGGCCGTCACCAGGCCGAAGCCCTGGCCCAACGCCTGGCCGACGTGCCGTTTCAGGCGATCTACACCAGTACCCTCCGGCGGACCCACCAGACGGCCGCGCCCCTGCAGGCCCAGCAGCCCTCCGTGCCCACCTACCCAGACCCTGACCTCGACGAGATGAACTGGGGGCACTTCGAGGGTCAAGCCAGGAGCCCCGAGATCGAGGCCGCCTACCGGCGCATCCGGGCCCAGTGGGCCGAGGGTATCTACGACCAGCCCATCCCAGGCGGCGAGTCGGTCCTGGAGGTACAAGCCCGTGGACTCCGCGCCTTGGCTCGGATCACGAAGGCCCACGCGGGCGGCACGGTGCTCCTCGTCTCGCATGGTCGATTCCTGAAGATCTTGCTGGCATCGATCTTGTCCGACGGGTCGCTGGCGACGATGGACGAGCTCCTGTATCCCAACACGGCCCTTACCCTCTTGCGGTATGAGGCCGATACCTACACCGCTCCCCTCCTGGTGGACCGTGCCCACCTGGACCCCACTCCGTACTCCCTCTCGTAGGCTCTGCCTGTTCATATGCTGAACGAATCAGCCCCTCCCCTCCTCAACCCTCAGACCGAAGCGGACCGCGTCCGGCACCTTCTCCGGATGCGTGTGGACGAGGCCCTCGACGCCGTCGGGGGCGACGGACTGGCGGGGCCCTCTATCCAGCGGATCCATCTACCGGTGGCCTCAACCGACGTGCTCGCGTGGCTGGCGGCCCAGACACCCGGCCCTCGTCTCTACTGGTCCGGGCGCGAAGACGATGTCCGTGTAGCCGCCTGGGGAGCCGCCGACTGGCACGCGGGAGAAGGACCGCTCGGACACAGCCTCGCGGCTAATGTGCGGCCACTGCTGGCCCAAAGCGATCCCCGCATCCGCTACTACGGAGGCTTCAGCTTTGACACCCAACGCCCGACCACGGGGCCTTGGCGCCCCTTTGGCACCTACCGTTTCTTCCTGCCGCGCTTTGAGTACCGGGTCTCGGGCCACGAGGCTGCACTGATCTGCAACCTGGTGCTCCCCCAAGACGCTGCGCTCCGCTCCGACATCCTGGCGGCCATTGATCACCTGCGCTTTGACCCAGCCCCGCTGAGGGGCACGGTCCCCGCTCCCATCAACCGTGCGGATGCCCCTGACCTGGCGGGCTGGCAGCAGTCCATCCAATGGGCGCTGGAAGCCTTTGATGCCGAGGCACTGGAAAAGGTGGTGCTGGCCCGGCGCGCTACGTTCCAGTTCGAGGACGACCTGGACCCGTTTCTCCTCCTCAAGCGCCTAGAGGAGACGACCCCAGGGTGTTTCCACTACGCGTTCCAGTTCGCTGAATCGTCCACCTTCATCGGGGCCACGCCCGAACGACTATTCGCCCGCTCAGGTCGGTCGATACGGAGTGAGGCGGTGGCCGGCACGCGCCCTCGGGGCCTGTCGCAGATCGATGATGACCGGCTGCGCAATGAGCTGCTCCAGAGCGAGAAAGACCAGCGCGAGCACACCTACGTGCGCGACACCATCGCCCGCTGCCTCCGTCCGCTGTGCACCACGCTGGACGTAGACGACACCATGTCCGTCATGCGGCTGGCGCGGGGGCGCCATCTGGTCTCGCGGGTGCGAGGCACGTTGCACGACACCGTCACCGACTTCGACATCCTCCGTGCCCTGCCGCCCACTCCAGCCGTAGCCGGCACGCCCACGGCGCCTGCGCTGCAGGCCATCGCGGAGCAGGAGCCCTTCCAGCGCGGCTGGTATGCCGGTCCCATCGGGTGGGCTGGCCGTGACGACGCCGAGTTTGCCGTGGCGCTGCGCTGCGGCCTTGTGCAGGGCCAGGAACTGGCGCTCTACTCCGGCGCCGGTATCGTCGAAGGCTCGGAGCCTGATGGCGAATGGGCCGAGATCGAAACCAAGATCGGTGACTTCATCAACGTACTAGGCCTTGATCTTCGACGCGCCTAACCTGAACCGCTGCTGGGCCGACCTGCTTGTAGAAGCCTGCGTACGAGGCGGCGTCAACACGTTCTTCGTAGCACCGGGCTCGCGCTCCACGCCCCTCACCACGGCGGCCGCCGCTCATCCTCAAGTCCGCACCGTCGTCCACGTGGACGAGCGCGGGACGGCCTTTGCCGCTCTTGGCTATGGCCGCGCTACGGGGCGGCCCGCCGCCTGGATCACCACGTCTGGCACCGCGCTGGCCAATGGGTACCCGGCTGTGCTTGAAGCCAGCCAGGACGAGGTCCCGATGCTTCTCCTCACGGCCGACCGGCCGCCGGAGCTACGCCATACGGGCGCCAACCAGACGCTGGACCAGGTCCACCTGTATGGCCGGGCGCCCCGCTGGTTCTTTGATCTCCCTGCGCCGACCGTGGAGATGCCGCCTGCGTTCGTGCTGACCACCGTGGCCCAGGCCTTGCACCGCGCCTCGGCGCCCAGCGCAGGGCCCGTGCACCTCAACTGCATGTTCCGGGAGCCCTTGGCCCCCACGCCAGACGGCGTGGATGTGGCGGCCTACCTGGCCCCCCTCAAGGCCTGGCACGCCTCGGACCGGCCCTACACCACCTACGCAGCGCCTCGTCAGCACAGCGCCCCTACCGAGCTGGCCCATGTTCAGGCCCTCATGGCCGAAGCCGAACGGGGCTGGTTGCTCGCTGGGCCCATGCCTCACCCCGCAGACCACGAGGCCGCGATGGCCTTAGCCAAGACGCTGGGCTGGCCGCTCTGGACCGACGTCGGCTCTGGGCTTCGGTTGGGGCAGGGCCTGGGCAGCCCGCTCGTGCCCTATGCGGACCTCTTGACCGACGTGCCCAGCTGGATGGAGCGGCACGCGCCGGACGTGGTGCTCCACCTGGGGCGCCGCCTCACCGCGAAACGGCTGGGGCAGGCGCTACAGCGACATCGCCCCAGGCACTACATCACCGTTCACCCCAGTCCTGAGCGCCTCGACCCCACGCACCAGGTCACGTTCCGCCTCCAGGCGGACATCAGGGCCTTCTGCGAGGACCTCGCGAAGCGGCTGGACGCCCGCTCGGCCGGGCACACCGCGGCCTTGGTGGACGCGGCGCAGCATGTGGACACCCTCCTCACCGATCGGCTGGACGGCGAAGCCCCCCTGTCCGAGCCTAGCGTGGCCCGCCTGCTCACCCGCCTCCTGCCCACCGAGCAGGCCCTCGTACTGAGCAGCAGCATGCCGATCCGCGATGTGGACCTGTTCGGTGCCCTGGACGGGGCCCGCGTACCGGTCTATGCTAACCGAGGCGTGAGTGGTATCGATGGGCTCGTAGCCACCGCTGCGGGGGTCGGCCTGGGGCACGACGGTCCCATCACCCTGCTCATCGGCGATCTGGCTTTGCTGCACGATCTGAACGCGCTGGCCCTCCTCCGCCACCTGGCACACCCAGCCGTCCTCGTGGTGGTCAACAACGACGGCGGCGGCATCTTCCACTTCCTCCCCATCGCTGAGGCCAAGGAGGTGTTCGAACCTTACTTCGGCACACCACACGGCTACACCTTCGAAGGGGCAGCCCAGCAGTTCGGGCTCCGCTATGAGGCCCCGTCCAGCCTGACGGCCTTCGCCGAGGCTTACCAGGACGCCTGCGCAGCGTCCACGTCCACCCTCATCGAAGTGCGCACGGATCGGACGGCCACCCATGCGCTGCACGCGTCTCTGCGCCGCGCAGTTCGCAACCTGCTACGCTGATGACTCCCGCGCTGCTGCCCCACTGGACCTCCGGCCCCCCCGACGCTCCCGCCGTGTTGTTTCTGCATGGCTTCATGGGGCAGCATGCGGATTGGGACGCCTGCCTGGCCGCTTGGCCACAGCCGGTACGCAGCATCACGGTCGATCTACCCGGGCACGGAGCCGCCGCCTCGTGGCCAGAGGCCTACACGCTGCCCAACACGCAACAGGCCGTCCTGAACCTGATCGAGGCCCTCCACCTGGACACCGTCCACCTCGTGGGGTACTCGATGGGCGGACGCGTGGCCCTCCATCTCCTGCTCAACCATCCGGACCGATTCGAACGGGCGGCGCTGGTCTCGGCGTCTCCCGGTCTCCGCACCGAGGCCGCGCGCCAGGAGCGGCAGCGACATGACGCCGCCTTGGCCGCACGGCTTGTCCGCGACAGGATGGAGGCCTTCTTGCCTCCTTGGTATCAGCAGTCCGTGTTCGCCTCACTGGCCCAACGCCCTGACCTGCGGCAGGCTTTCATTCGGCAGCGGGCACACAACGATCCGGAGGCCTTAGCCGCTGTGCTACGCGGGATGGGCACCGGCGAGCAGGCCAACTTGTGGGAACGGCTCGGCGCATTGCGGGTGTCTACGCTCGCATTGGCCGGCGCACTCGACCCGGCGTACGTAGACCAGGTGCAGCGCATGGCCCAAAAGGCTCCAGCCGTGCAAGCCACGGTCTTGGCGGAGGCCGGGCATACGCTGCATCGTGAGCGGCCTGCTCAACTGGCTGCCGCTCTCCACGCACACCTGCTGGACGCCTAGCGCCCGACTGTGAATACGGGATGCAGGCGAGAATCGGGGATCGGACGGGCGCACCAAGCGTCCGAGGCAGACCTGATGACGCTACAGGCCCACGCGTCCCGTACGCGGTTCACCGCCTTACGATGCTGTGGATGGGCAGGCGCTATACCCTCCCCTCGCCGTTCGACCCCGACGACAGACTCCTCTTATTTCATGGCCGACCGCAACGCTTCTCATCACTTCACCCATCGCCCCACCGTGAGCGGCCCCTTTGCATGGGACGAAGCCGGCACCTTCACGGATATTCTGTATCACAAAGGCACCCCTGGGACCAACACCGAGGGCATCGCCCGGATCACCATCAACCGCCCCGAGGTCCGCAACGCATTCCGGCCGCTTACCGTGCAGGAGATGCAAGCGGCCTTGAACGACGCCCGTGACGACCACACGGTCGGCGTCATTGTGCTCACGGGAGCCGGCGACAAGGCGTTTTGCTCAGGCGGCGACCAGCGCATCCGGGGCGAGCATGGCTACAAAGAGGCCGAGAACCCCGCCATGCAGCGCCTCAACGTGCTCGACTTCCAGCGCCAGATCCGTACCTGCCCCAAACCCGTCATCGCCATGGTGGCCGGCTGGGCCGTCGGAGGCGGCCACGTCCTGCACGTCATCTGCGATCTCACCATCGCCGCCGACAACGCCCAGTTCATGCAGACCGGCCCCAAGGTAGGCAGCTTCGACGGGGGCTACGGGGCCAGCTACCTGGCGCGCATCGTCGGGCAGAAGAAAGCCCGAGAGATCTGGTTCTTGTGCCGCCCCTATTCAGCGCAGCAGGCGCTGGACATGGGCTTGGTCAACACGGTGGTGCCCCTGGCTGAGCTGGAACGCGAAACCGTGCAGTGGTGCCGGGAGATCCTGGCCAACTCCAACATTGCCATCCGGATGCTCAAGGCTGGGCTCAACGCTGACTGCGACGGCCAAGCCGGGCTTCAAGAGCTGGCTGGGCATGCCACGATGCTGTTCTACATGACGGAGGAAGGCCAGGAAGGGAAAACGGCCTATCTGGAAAAGCGCCCCCCCGCTTTTGACGCAGATGGATACCGCCCTTGACGCATTCTCGGCGCACCATTGGATGATGCATCTTGGAGAGGCCCTTGGTTTCATAGAAGGGCTGGCCTCACGCTAGCTCTCCATCTCCTTACCAAGTGCCTCTTCGGGCTGTATGTATCCCCCCGTGTGCGGCTGGACTGCGCGCGCTTTGTGCGTAGGCCTGGCGTTTCTTTGTTTCGGGCTCGTGCCCTCAGCCTGGGCTCAGCATCCGCCCAGTCCAGGCCTGCCGTTCCCCGCCTTCGTGCCCGCCCCCGCCGCGGAGGCCGACCCGTCCACGGTGAGCTGGGCCCGTCGCCTGGCCGCCCGCCGAGCTTTGCTGGAGGCCTCAGCCGGCAAGGCTACAGCCCCCGCTGACACCTTCCAGCTGCCAGTCCTGCTCGGTCAATACGCAGACCGGGCCGGCACCTTCAGCGCAGACGCGTTCGAAGCGCATCTGTTTGGGGTCAATCCTTCGGGCAACCTGCCCGACTATTACACCGAGGTCTCCTACGGCCAGTTCTACGTGCAAGGGGCGGTCTACGGCTGGTTTGAAGCACCGGAGCCGCAATCCTTCTATGCCGGGACGCGCAACGGATTCTCGGCGTCCTTCCCAGGCAGTGCCCGGGGGTTTGTGCGCCACGTTGTAGAGGCCGCCGATGCCAGCGTCGACTTTGCCCAGTACGACAACGACGGGCCAGACGGACGCCCCAACTCGGGCGATGATGACGGGGTGGTGGATGGCGTCTTCGTAGTCTTCCCAGGCCCCGGGGCCGACTGGTTTCCGAGCAACGACAACCTGTGGCCCCACATGACCTCGCTGGGCAACCAGGCCTACACCACGCAGGATCGGGGCGCCAATGGCTCGTTTATACGCGTTGACCCCTACGCGGTCGTGCCGGAACGGGCGGGCGGGGGCCCCGAAGGCCAAGACAGCCTGCGGCCACTGGGGGTCTTTGCCCACGAGCTCGGCCACTTCTTGGGCCTGCCTGATCTCTACGACCGGGCAGGGAGCGGCGCGGGCCCCAATGCAGACGGCTCCGAAGGCCTGGGCGGCTGGGATCTCATGGCCACCGGCAGTTGGGGGGGCAATGGACGCAGCCCCGCCCGGCCCTCCCATCTCTCGGCCTGGTCCAAGATGCAACTGGGCTGGCTCCAGCCGACCACCCTGGTGGGCCGCCTCGACGATGTTGCCCTCTCGTCCACCACCACCACGCCCTCCGCCTACCGGCTGTGGGACGACCCGTTCGAGGGCACCCGGTATTTCCTCATCGAGAACCGGCAGCAGGAAGGGTTCGATGAGCAGCTCCATGGCGGGGGCCTCCTCATCTATCACGTGGATGAAAACCGGCGCTACGGCTCAGCCTGCTGGAGTTGCGGCCCCATCAACGACGATGAGACCCACAAGCTCATCGATCTGGAGGCCGCCGATGGACGGGCGGACCTCGATAACAAACAGAACCGAGGCGATGCCGGCGATCCGTTTCCGGGCACCACCGGCACCAGTTCGTTCGGGCCCCGCACCCAGCCGAGCAGCCAGCGGTACGACAACACCGACACCGGCATCAGCGTCCAGCGCATCACACCGGACGGAACGGTGATGCGGTTCGATGTGGACGCCCCCGCTCCACAGGGCACCTTCCTGGCCTACGACGAAGACGGGATGAGTGGCTTCGGATGGGGCTTCGACGACGCTCGCCCCAGCTGGGCCGGCGTTCACTTCACGCTGTCCCAAGACGCCGCTCTGGCGGCCGTCGACGTAGGGCTTCGGCACCGCGATGTACGCTACCGGGTGGCGGTGCATGCGGGCTTCGACCCCGATCAGAGGCAGCCGGGGCCGCTTCTCATATCGGAGGAAGGCGCCGCCTCGTCGCGCGGGTGGCACACCCACACCTTTGAGACCCCGGTCTTCTTGGATGGAGCTCGGGAGGTGTTTGTGGCCATCCGCCTGGAGGGGAAGCACACCTACGAGCATTCCTACGACCGCTGGGGCCCCCGATCCGGCCGGTCCTACTTCTCCGAAGATGGACAGCGATGGTCAGACTCGATCAGCCGACTTAACACGGGGGGGGACCTGAACCTTCGCCTCCGGCTGCTTAGCCGGCCAGACGGTGTGCAGACGGCGGTGGACTCGGACGCTCCGGCTGCTCCCACGTCTCGGCTGCTTGCGCCTTACCCCCACCCGATCCGTACGAGCGCTGCCGTGCCGTTCGAGACGAATGAGGCCGGGCGCGTGACGCTGCGCGTGTACGACGTGCTGGGGCGCGAGGTGGCGCTCCTTCTGGACGCTGCACTCCCGGCCGGTGCCCACGAGGCCTCTTGGCCAGGGCAGGGCTACGCCCCCGGGGTCTATCTGCTACGCCTAGACACACCGAGCCACCAAGATACCCGCACGGTGGTGGTGCTGCGCGCTAATTGAGCAAAGCGGAATCAGCGTAGTTGCGCACGATGAGCGCGCGATCCGCCACGAGCTGCTTGAGCGTTTGCGGAGAGCGCTGCCGCATCTTGGCCAGGGCCATGAGCGGCGGAGCGAGCCGAGGCTGGTCCACCTGGCGGCCCAGGGTAGGCTGCCCATCCTCGTACAAGAGCCGGGCGGCCGAGCTACCGGCCGAGACGGCCAACGTGAGCACCCGAAGGTGGGTGTCCTCCACGGCGCCGGGCCGCCGGTGAAACGAGATGATCGTGGACAGCTTACTCGGCAACTCCCAACGCTGGACGCTACGTACCCCCACCTGGACGTAATCGGTGCCGAAGAACGCCTGCTCCTGCATGGGCGCGGGCGTGGAGATAACATCTTGATCCGTGCCGCGGTCGTACCACAGGACCGAGTAGGCCTGCGGGACGGTGTAGAGGAGCACGAGACGGCCAATCTGGTGCAGGAGCCCGCCCGAGAATGCGGTCTCGGGCATGGGCATACCGAGGTGGTTGACCACGTCTCGGGCGTAGGCGGCGGTGGCCACGCTGACACGCAGGATGTGATCCAGCACCTTCTTCTCCTCCGGAGCGCGCAGGTCGGCAAAGGTTTGCTTCATGCCCAGCGTCATGACCATGTTGCAGACGCTGTTAAAGCCGAGGAGGATGATGGCCCGGTCCACCTGCGTGATGTTGCGGCTGATGCCGTAGTAGGCCGAGTTGACCCGCCGAAGCACAAAGGAGGTAGCCAGGGGATCGCGCTCGATGATGCCCACCAGCTCTTCAATCCGCTGCCGCTCTTTGGGCAACGAGGCCAGCCGCACCACCTCGGTAAAGGTAGCGGGCAGCGGAGGGAATTTGAAATCTGTCTCGGCGATGTGTTGCTCGGTCATAGGTCGGTGGCTCAGCGTGGAGGCAGGTGGGGCCGATGCGAGGTCTGGTCGGTAGGGACCAACCGTGGTGTCCGGGTACCGGCCCTTTGCACATCGGGAGGGATGCTGTGCTCATGCGCGTCAAATTCCGTTCCAGCCTCCGGACCGCTGTAGGCCACCAGGAACGGTGTGAACGCAGGCTATCGCCAGTAAAAACGACAGGCTGCGAGAAAAAAAGTAATCCCGCCCGCACGATGTCGCGAGGGACGAGCCTTAAGGACGGCGCTGGTGCGTCGATACCTCAGGCATCGGTGTAACCGCCGAGGGGCACGCCGCTTTGTGTGGTAGTTTTTGTTTACACAGTTCGTGGGCGGCGTGCCTCTGTTTTCTTTTGATGCCTTGATCCGCCTTTTCATGCGCCACGACGCCCTGGACCGATCTGGCCACCCGCGTACCCCCGCCCAGCGCGCCCTCATGCAGGGACTGCTGGACCTCGCCTGGGCCGCCTACAGAGAGGCGGGCACTCCGTTTGGGGACACCGAACAGGCCCTGCTGCTGTGGGTCCGGTTTGGGCAGGACACCCTGGCCAACTGAGGCGCTGCTGAACGAACGGAGCAAGACGGCGTAGGTAGCGCGGCCACCTCCTCTCTCCCATCGTTCATGCAGAACCCACCCTGTGCCGTGGCCCTCGGATCCAACCTGGGCCGCCGCTTGCACTACCTCCACGGGGCCGTACAGGCCCTGAGCGCGCATACGGGCATTTGCCAGCTCCAGCTCTCTCCCGTCTACGAGAGCAAGGCCCACACCTGGCCTGGAGCGCCCCCCGCCCCGCCCTACCTCAACGCCGTCGTCCTTTTCCGCACGACCTGCACGGCGGAGGAGCTCTTGAACCTCCTCTTGGAGGTGGAACAGCACGGAGGGCGTCAGCGATCGGCCGGCCGGCCGTGGGCACCACGAACGTTGGACCTGGACCTGCTACTGTATGGATCACAGCGTGTGCATGGGCCTCGACTCCAGGTGCCCCATCCACGCATGGGTGAACGCCGGTTCGTACTTTCCCCTCTGGCCGACCTGGCGCCTCATCTCCACGTCCCTCCCCCCTTCGATGTGGACGTGGCCACGCTGCTGGCTCGTTGCCCAGATCCCACCACCCCCCACCGACGGGACGACCTCTCGCTCCACCCGTCTTAAGCCACCCTGCCCTGTCCATGCCGCTTACCCCCTCGCCTCGACTGCCCGATCACCTTCGCTACCTCGTGATCGAAGGGGTGATCGGAGCTGGCAAGACGACGCTGGCCAAACTGCTCGCCAAACGCTTCAATGCGCAGCTTGTCCTGGAGCAGTTCGAGGAGAACCCGTTCCTGGAGCGGTTCTACAGCGATCAGGAGCGATGGGCCTTTCACACCCAGCTCACCTTCCTGGCGAGCCGGTTTCGGCAACAGAAACAGCTGGCCACCCGCGACCTGTTTCATGACCTGACCATTGCCGACTACGCTTTCGACAAGGATCGCATCTTTGCCGATGTGACCCTCCATGGAGACGAGCGCACGCTCTACGATACCCTCTACACGATTATGGAGCCGGCCACGCCGGTGCCTGATCTCGTGGTTTTTCTGCAGGCCTCGACGGATCGGCTGCTGGAGAACATCGCCCAGCGCGGGCGCAGCTACGAGCAGGCCATGGAACGGTCCTACCTGGATGCCTTGAGCGAGGCCTACACCTACTATTTCTTCCGCTACACCAAGAGCCCGTTGCTCATCATCAACACCACGCACATCGACTTCGTGGCCAATCCCCACGAGTTGGATGAACTGGTGCACCAGATCACATCCGTCCGCAACCAAGGCCTCACGTACTTCTCGCCCACCCGGCCTTCAGGCCACGCTCCGTTCACCGAGCAACGGCCCGACGCCTCAGCGCGAAAAGATGAACCCAACCGATACCGGTAGGAAGTTCGTCCGAGCGCCATCGGTAGCCACGATGCGGTACAGCCCCTCAGCAAACAGCCCGATGTTGGGGGTGGCCCCGTAGCGCACACCGGCCCCGAAGTGAAAGCCGGGATTCCAGGACTCTACCTGATCCACCTGCGCGGTGACCGGCTCGTCTTGGGACGTCACCGTAACCACGATCTCATCCGTGGAGAAGTAGTTGTAGCTGACCCCCAGCACAGGGTAGATGGTGAGCCCCGTGGGATTGGTGATGCGGCCGTCGGTACCCGCCGCCGTTAAAAGGTAGCGCACCGACACATCGACGGAGAACAGGCGAAGCACCCCTCCGTCTGCATTGATGTCCTGGCCGGGCAGCCGGCCGAACCGGAAGCTTAGAAAGTCCTCCTCGCTGAAGCCATACCGGCCATAGGCGGCATCCACTCCCAGCTCGACGCCCTCAAGCAAGCGAAGACTCCCCCCTATGCCCACGTTAGCCCCTACCGGGTAAGAACGCGTCTGAACGCGCGGTGCCGTGACCACACCTGGCCCGCCACGCAGCCGGAGGTCTTGCCCTTGGACAGGGTACGCGAGAAGCAGGAGGCACAGGCCAATGAAGAAACGCATGATGGGCAGTTGATTCGGTGCAGCAGCAGAAGAGACCCGGGTGGGTTGGCGCAGCGTCGTAGCCCATGAGGCTGCTTTTGATCCCGGGGCCTCTGGAATTGACCCACCCATCAGCCCTGAGCGATCGTGGCAGGCAAGACCCCAGAGCAGCAGCACCAATGGTGCCCTGATGGAGCCCACTTTTGCATCCTCCTGTCCAGCTGTGCGCGCAGAACTGGACAGGGCTAAACCAAAAACGCCCCAACCGGCTAGATTGGGGCGCATGGATGTGGTCGGGGACGGATTTGAACCGCCGACACACGGATTTTCAGTCCGTTGCTCTACCAACTGAGCTACCCGACCGCCTTTTTTGACAGAAGATCGAATATAGGGGCCGGGCTTGGCTTCGTCAACGGATCCCCCCCTCATCTTCATGGAAGCTTGGCACGGCTACGGCGTCCCACCCATGCTGCGCGCCACATGCTTGGGGGTGTAGCTGTCAACGACTCCGGTCTCGATCCGGTAGTGCCCCAGGCCGAGCGGCAACGAGCCCTGCCGCACCAGCACGTAGCCCCCAGTACAGGAGGTGGCCTGTTCATCCGTAGACGTGAACGCCTGTCGCCGCAGAAAACGGAGCGCCTGCGCCTCGGTGACCTCCATCACATTCTGGCGAGCATGAGGCACGAGCCAGCACGCGGCGGCCGTGGTGGGCTTGGGCGCCTGCATGCCCACCCGCAAAAAAGGCAACCCCACGGTCATGGGGTCCGTCACCGTCCAGGCCAGCGCCTCCTTCGCCACCAGGTAGATGTACCGTTTATTGGGCTGGATGAACACGGTGCCCTCGAAGATCGAGGGCGACACGCCGAAGTGGTACACGAGCTTGTCCACGTAGGCTGTACCGTCGATGGGTGTAAACGCCCGATCCAGGCTCATGGCGCGCCCTCCTCCTTCTCCAAGACGGCGACGAAGAAGCCGCCCGTGTCCCGGTGATGCGGCCAGACACGCCGCGTGTGCGTGAGTGAGGCATCAAACGTGCGGCCGCGCCATGCCGTGAGACCAGGACTCGCTTCTACCCCAGGCAGCACCACCGGCACGGTGCGTACATGCCCCTCGAAGGCCCGCAAGGCCGCCTCCACCACCGCCTCGTTTTCTTCCGGGGCATACGTGCACGTGGCATACACCACGCGCCCGCCTGGACGGCAGAGCCTGAGTGAGCGCCGCAAGATGGCTTCTTGGACGCCCACAATCTGTCGCGGTCCGTCTTGTGCCGGCTCGTATAAAAGGGCTGGATTCTTCCGGGTCGTGCCCTCACACGAGCACGGGACATCCGCCAAGACGCGATCAAACGACCACCCAGGATCGGGCAGGCGAGCGGCATCGCCCACGGTAACGGCCACGTTGACCAGGCCCAGCCGGTCCATGGTGCCACGTAGGCCTTTCAGGCGCATGGCCCGCCAATCATTGGCCACCACGAGACCCGTGTTGCCCAGCGCTACCGCCAGTTGCGCCGTTTTGTTACCCGGTGCCGCACAGGCGTCCAGGACCCGCTCATGCGGCTGAGCTTGCAGCACGAGCGGGGGCAACATCGATACCTGCTCCTGCACATGGTACGCCCCGGCCCAGTAGGGCATGCGCGTTCCGGGCTTGGGATCGTCCAGGCGGTACGCCCCCGGGCAACCGGGCAGCGGAGCCGCCTGCACCCCAGCGCGATGCCACCACGCTTCGAGCATCTCCGCCTGGGCGCGCAGGGGGTTGATCCAGACGCACGTAGGCAACGGGCGCCGAATGGCGGCGTCAAACGCGGCCCAATCGTCTATGAGGTCCCGATAGCGCGTGAAGGGGTGAGGAGAGCTACTCATGCAGCGCCACAGCGGTGTATAGGAAATGCGGAAGTGGTGGCCGGCTGCGTACGCGAAGAGTGTTGTTCGTATTCAGCCTCCCAGAGCCTTGAGGAGGCGGAAACACGCGTTTTGTTTCAGATCTCGTGCTCAACCCGTATTTTGGGATCGTTTTCGCAGGCTTGGTTGGGTTTACCCGGCTACACCGCGCTCGTCGTCCTCTCGTCAACCCGTCCTGTTTGTGTCGCGTCGTCTCGAACTCGGGATGTTGCTGCTGGTGGACGCCGCCATGCTGGCGGGAGCCAACGGGCTATTCTGGCTGGCCCGTTTCAAGTGGTCCTGGCTTCCTCCGCCCACCTACGACATGGTGACGGTGGTCTTGCCGATGGCGTTCTTCACGAGCTTCTGGCTCGTGCTCTTCGCCTTCTTCGGCCTCTACCGAGAACGCCACGCCGAGAGCAGACTGGATGAACTCATCTCCCTGACCAAGGTGGTCACTGTGGGGCTGTTCATCCTGTTCTTCATCATCTTCGTGGACACGCTGAACCCCGAGAGTGCACGCAGTGTCTTGCCGTTCTACTGGGTGCTGGTGTTGGGATGTACCGCAGTAGGCCGCCTGGCCGTACGGTCTGTGCAAAAAGCGCTGATCCTACGCGGATACGGTGTCCACAAGGCCCTCATCGTCGGCTGGAGCGACCAGGTGGGTCGGCTCCATGACGACATCGCCCGGTATCCGGCGGCCGGCCTGAACGTGGTGGGCGCCATCCGCATGGAGCGGTCCACCGACTCCCCCACGCCCCTGCCCCATGGCGACGGGGGCCCGCCATCCTACCCGTCGGGCGACGGAGGCTTGGCCGTGCCCACCAAACCCGCCACGACCCTCTACCGCCTGGAAGCCCTGCCCCGACTCATCGACGAGCTGGAGATCCAGGATGTCCTCATCGCGCTGGGCTCGGCGGACCACGAACCGCTCATGGAAGTCCTCCGGCTGTGCGACGGCAAGCCGGTCTCGCTCAAGCTCGTTCCGGATTTCTACACCCTCATCGGAGGGATGGCGCGGACCGAGCACATCTACGGGCTCCCGTTGATCGAGGTGCTGCCTGAACCGATGCCGGCGTGGGAGCAAAGTACGAAGCGGCTCCTGGACCTCGTGGTGGCCTCCGCTGTGCTGCTCGTAGGGCTGCCGATCTGGGTGCTGCTCGGGTCACTGGTGCGCCTGACGTCGCCTGGGCCGGCCATTTATCGCCAGATTCGGGTGGGGCAACATGGCCGGGCGTTCACCATGCTCAAGTTCCGCACCATGGGAGCCAACGCCGAGAAGGAAACCGGTCCCGTCTGGGCGCAAGAGAACGACCCCCGCTACACCCCCCTTGGCCGCTGGCTCCGCAAATCCCGTCTGGACGAGGTGCCTCAGCTCTGGAACGTGCTCAAAGGCGAGATGAGCCTCGTGGGACCCCGCCCCGAGCGCCCCTATTTTGTAGAACAGCTGGCTCGTGAGATCCCGCTCTACAGTCGCCGCCACCGCGTCAAACCCGGCATCACCGGCTGGGCCCAGGTGAAGTGGAAGTATGATGAGAGCCTGGAGGATGTCCGGCAGAAGGTGAAGTACGACCTGTTCTACATTGAGAACATGAGCCTGCGCATGGACATCAAGATTCTGTTCCGCACGATCCGTACCGCGCTCACTGCACAGGGTCAGTAGCGTGAGCGGACCCCCAGCCATGCCGCATCGATCTCGCTCTCGGCGCTTCGTCCGCGCTGGCGGCGTGGCCCGGCGGGCGCTGGCCACACTTGCCGGGCTGATCACCCTCTGCACCCTCGTAGGCTGTGGCAGCACGCGGACCGTGGCCGACGCTCCCGCGTCGCCTGAGGCGCTGGCCTGGGAGGTCTCGCTTCGGACGCTGGTCCAGGAGTGGACCGGCGTGCCGTACCAGCTAGGCGGGCACGGACGGGCGGGCATCGACTGCTCGGCGTTCACGGCGCTTGCGCTCAGCGCCACCATGGGGCTCGCGCTGCCGCGCACCACCGCCGCCCAGGTCCGTGAAGGCATCGAGGTGAGCCGGTCCTCCTTGCAGGCCGGAGACCTCGTGTTCTTCAAGACGGGACGGCACACGCGTCACGTGGGCGTCTACCTCCGTGGAGGTGAGTTTGCCCATGCCTCCACGAGCCAAGGCGTAACCATATCCGGCCTGGACGAAGCCTACTGGGCCGATCGATTCTGGACGGCTCGGCGCCTGGCTGGGCCCGGACGTGCTCCATCGCCCAAGCCCCAGGGCCGCCGGTCCGGCTGGTGAGTCGCTTGAGGGAGATGGGATCAATACGACCGTGGTAGCGTCTAAACGCACACCATTTCAAGGACGGTGCCCCGGTTGCATGGGGGCACCGGCTCTCTCGCCGCAGCTCGCCCGGGGCCGTGGCGTTCTGATTTTAGTGTCTGCTTCGCGCCCCTCCTCGAGGTGACGCCCCTTTTTGTCGTTCCCACGTAGTCCTATGGCTGAATCCAAGACCATCTATCTCACGCAGGAAGGCCTCGACAGGCTCAAGGACGAGCTGATCTTCCTCCGTACGAAAGAGCGCCCTCGAATCTCTAGCGCCATTGCCGACGCTCGGGCCCAAGGCGACCTCTCGGAGAATGCCGAGTATGACGCAGCCAAGGAGGCGCAGGGCCACCTCGAAGCGCGCATCGCCAAGGTGGAGGACACCATCGCGAACGCACGCCTGATCGACGAGCGCAACATCGACACGAGCAAGGCGCGCATCCTGTCCACGGTTCGCGTCAAGAACCACACGGCGGGCATGGAGCAGGCCTTCACGCTGGTCTCTGCGGAAGAGGCCGATTTCGCCCAGGGTAAGATCTCTGTGGGCAGCCCCATCGGTAGAGGCCTGCTGGGTACCGAGATCGGCGATACGGTGGAGGTCAAGGTCCCCGCTGGCATGATGAAGTTCGAGGTGCTGGACATCAGC
Organism: Bacteroidota bacterium; assembly: GCA_038747425.1. Lineage (GTDB taxonomy): Bacteria > Bacteroidota > Rhodothermia > Rhodothermales > JBCDJV01 > JBCDJV01. The sequence goes on along the minus strand of JBCDJV010000016.1, from coordinate 33,069 downwards.
CGCTAACGCGCATCGCCCCCATCTTCCGCTCCCCATGGCACGCCTCAGGCGGATCCTGTGGCGGCTCAGCAAAGGTCTGGCCGCCGTGGCCTTCGGGTATCTGGGCCTGTGCGTACTCCTCCTCCTCGCGTACCGCTTCGTGTACCCCCCCGTCACCGGGGTTCAGATGCAGCGATGGGTCGAGTCCGTAGGGTCCCCCGAGGCTCCCGAGCGCCGCTACGCTCCGGTGGACTCCGCCGAGATCGCCGTGGTCTTGCGCCGGGCCGTGGTAGCCGCCGAGGACGGTGCCTTTTACGACCACCGTGGGGTAGATTGGTCGGCCATCGAGGACGCCTGGGCCGCCAACCAAGAAGCCGGCCGCGTACGGCGGGGTGGCTCGACCATCACGCAGCAACTGATCAAAAACCTGTTCTTCACCACGCACCGGTCGTACCTTCGCAAGGCGGCCGAGATTCCGCTGGCCTACATCGCCGAGTGGATCTTGCCGAAGGAGCGCATCCTCACCCTCTACCTTAACGTGATCGAATGGGGCCCTGGCCTCTTTGGGGCCGAAGCCGCTGCCCAGTACCACTACAGCCGATCGGCCCGCGACCTCACCCGTCGGCAAGCGGCCAGTCTGGGTGCGATCATCCCCAACCCGCGTGTGCGCACCCCCAGCCGCATGACCTCCACCACGAACACCATCTTGCAGCGGATGCGGCAGATGGGTTGGTAACCCCTTTCCAAGTGCCCCCCATGATCGACCTGCGCAGTGACACCGTGACTCGTCCCACCCCGGCGATGCGCCGCGCCATGGCCGAGGCCGAGGTCGGCGACGATGTGTTCGGCGAAGACCCCACGGTGCAGGCCCTGCAAGAGCGCGTGGCCGATCTCTTGGAGAAGGAAGCCGCCCTTTTCGTCCCCTCGGGTACGATGTGCAACCAGCTGGCCCTCAAGGTCCACACGCAACCGGGCGATGAGGTCATCACGGAGCGCAAGGGGCACCTTTTCAACTATGAATCGGGCGCCGCGGGCCTGCTCTCTGGCGTGCAGCTGAACGTGGTCGATGGGGAACGCGGCTTGCTAACGCCCGCCCACGTAGAGCAGGCCACCCGGGCCGGCTACTACTGGGAGCCCCGGTCGCGCTTGGTCTGGATGGAAAACACGGTCAACAAAGCCGGGGGGGTGGTCTATCCTGAACCCTTGAGCCGAGCTGTGGCCCAGGCGGCCCGCGCCCGCCACCTGGCGCTGCATCTGGACGGAGCCCGCCTGTGGAATGCCTCGGCCGCCAGTGGCGTGGCTGAAGCTCAGTACGCGGCGCCGTTTGACACCGTCAGCGTGTGCCTGTCCAAAGGCCTGGGGGCTCCTGTGGGGTCGGTGTTGGCGGGCCGCCGAGACCAGATCGAGGCGGCCCATCGCTACCGTAAGCTGTTCGGAGGGGGCATGCGGCAAGTCGGTATCCTGGCCGCAGCCGGGCTCCATGCCTTGGAACACCACCGGCCCCGCCTGGCCGAGGACCACGTGAAGGCGCAACGGCTGGCCGAAGCGATCGCAGAGCTGCCTCAGTTTGAGCTGGATCCCGCGTCTGTACAGACCAACATCGTGATGTTCGACGTACGAGACCGCACGGCCGCCGACGTGCTGGCCGAGCTTGAGGCCGACGGCGTGGCCATGGTGCCGTTCGGCCCGCAGACGATCCGGGCCACCACCCACCTGGACGTCAGCTTGGAGCACATCGAGCGCGTGGTACAGGCCTTGCATCGGCGCTATGGAACGCGTACCGTGCCTACCGCCTGACCTCGCATCGACCGTGCCACGCTTCGCCATCCACCCATGGCCTCGCCGATCCAAACTGCCCTCCCCCTGAAGGTACCCGCCTACCCGGAGCTTCTTCGCCAGGCCGCCGGCCGCTTCGGGACTCCCACCTTCGTGTATCACGAGCCCATCATCCGGGACCGCATAGACCGCTTGCGCGCCCACCTGGAGGGCATCCCTTTGAGGCTGCTCTACGCCATGAAGGCCAACTCCAGCCCCGCCCTCCTGCAGATTATGCGGGACGAAGGACTGGGCCTCGACGCCGTCTCTCCAGGCGAGCTAGCGCTGGCCCTCCAGCTGGGATTTGACCCCGGCAGCATTCTGTATTCGGCCAACAACCTGACCGACGACGAGATGCACCGCGCGGTCCAGGCTGGGGTCCTGCTTAACATCGGGGAGCGCTCGCGCTTGGATAAGTATGGCCAGGCGTATCCCGGCTCGGCGGTCTGCCTGCGCATCAACCCGAACGTGGGGGCCGGGCATCACCGGCATGTGGTCACGGCCGGCGGCAAAACGAAGTTTGGTATTCCTGTGGAGGAACTGGGCGCCGCCATCGAGATGGCGCACCGCTACAACCTGCAGATCCGCGGCCTCCATCAGCACATCGGCAGTGGCATCCTGGAAGCAGAGCATCTGTGGCAGGCCGGCCATGTGTTGCTGGAGGCCGCCCTGCACCTTCCAGACCTAGACTTCATCAACCTGGGGGGCGGCTTGGGCATTCCCTACCGGCCGGGCGAGGCTGGGCTCGACTTTGAGCGCTTCCGTGAGCGCCTCGTGGGGCCGCTGCAGACCTTCTTGGCGCGCCATCCATCGCCGAACCTCTCTATCGTGTTCGAGCCAGGCCGCTATCTCGTGGCCGAGTCGGGTGTGCTGCTGACGACGGTGAACACCCTGAAGGAGGCCCACGGGCGTCTCTTCGCGGGCACGGACTCTGGCATGAACCACCTGCTGCGGCCCGCACTCTACCAGGCCTACCATGCCGTCTACAACCTCACGAATCCGGAAGGCCCCCTGCGCACCTACGACGTGACCGGCAACATCTGCGAATCCGGCGACCTCCTCGCCGAGGATCGGGCTGTGCAGACCATCCGTGAGGCTGACTGCCTGGCTGTCCTGGATGCGGGCGCCTACGCCATGTCCATGGCCAGCACCTACAACCTGCGCCCGCTGCCCGCGGAGGTCCTGCACCGCCCGGACGGCACGCTCGTCCAAACGCGCCGGCGCCTCACGGCCGACGAGCTCGTGGCCGCCTGGATGCACGGCTAGACACCGGTACCACGGGACGGGCGCGCGGCCACGCCGCCGACTACGCGGTCGCTTGCACCACGGGGGTCCGCAGGATTGGGAGGCCAGCGATGCGGGCTTCCAGGACCTCTCCTTCGCGAACCGGTCCCACGCCCTCGGGCGTGCCGGTGAAGAGCAAATCCCCAGGCTCCAAGGTGAAGATCGTGGAGCAGAACGAGATGAGGCGAGCTACGGGGAAGATCATGTCTCGCGTGAAGCCGTGCTGACGGACGGTGCCGTTGATCTCCAGCGTCAGCTCCAGGTCCTGCGGATCTGGCACGGAGAGGGCGGGGATGAACTCACCGACAGGCGCAAACGTGTCGAACCCTTTCGCTACGGACCATGGGTGGCCCTTTTTCTTGGCCTGGGCCTGGAGGTCACGGGCCGTCATGTCCAGCCCCACCGCATAGCCGTCCACGTGGTCCAGGGCCTCCTCCTCACGAATATGCGCCCCTCCCCGGCCGATGACCACCACCAGCTCAATCTCGTGGTGGACATCGTTGGTGGGCGGCGGAATCCGCAAGGGCTCTCCGGAAGCCACCAGGGCGGTTGAAGGTTTTAAGAAAACCATGGGCTGGTCCGGTACGGCACTTTGCATCTCAGCGGCATGCTTGGCGTAGTTTCGGCCGATGCATAGGATCTTGCCAGGACGGATGCTGGTCCGTGCAGTAGGCAGGAGAATCTCCATCTTGTTCTTCGTAGGGCTAAAGGCTATATTATGAGGCTAAGTCTTACTTATCACTCTCGCGTTGGTATCCAACCCAGCGCTCCTAAGCAGAGCACATTATGTACGCCATCGTCGAAATTGCAGGCAAGCAGTACAAGGTCCAAACAAACGACACCCTGTACGTGCCGCGCATCGCAGCGTCCGCGGCAGATGATACGGTTTCCTTTGACAAGGTGCTGCTCGTCTCGGGCGACGGCGATGTGAAGGTCGGCACGCCCACCGTAGAAGGGGCCTCCGTCACGGCCAAGGTTCTCCAGCACGTGAAAGGGGATAAAATCGTGGTCTTCAAGAAGAAGCGCCGCAAGCGGTTCAAGGTCAAGAGAGGCCACCGCCAGCCCTTCACGCAGATCCAGATCGAATCGCTGGACGTGGCCTGATCCCGCGCCCGGCCCCCGTACTTCTCGACCCAGACTCCAACTCCTGTTATGGCACATAAGAAAGGTGTAGGCTCTTCCAAGAACGGCCGCGACTCCAACCCGAAGATGTTGGGCGTCAAAGCGTTTGGCGGTGAGTATGTGACCTCGGGCAGCATCATCGTGCGCCAGCGCGGCACCAAGTTCCACCCCGGCACGAATGTGATGCGCGGCGGTGATGACACGCTCTTCGCCACGTCGCACGGCACCGTACGCTTCACGAACGGCGCCCGCAACCGCAAGTTCGTCCACATTGACCCCGCTTGATCGCTGGACACCAAGACCGCTGTACAGGGGCCTCTGCGCGATGCAGAGGCCCCTTTTTTTGTGCGGGCCTCCACCCCACTGACTTCAGCCGCGTCCCCCCATCCACCGGATTCATCGCCCCCCGGATCTACTGGAGGCGAAACACATAGGCCTTAGTGCTCTTTCTCTCTCTTTGTTGCCATGCTACGCCACCACTTTCGCCTGCCAGACCCTCCTGAAACCGTTGAATTCCGGGCGTTCACCCATGGGCTGATGCCGCATACAGTGCCGACCATGATGGATCGGTTCGTGGAGGATTGGCATACGCGCGGCGTGGACGCCTGGAATGAGGTGCCCAACCACTGGGTGCCGGGCTCCGATGAGCCTGTAGGGTGGTGGACGCTGCCCACCTACCTGGGGGATGCGTTCATCGCGCCGATGCTCCAGGCCCCCACCGGCACCTGCATCCTGCAGCCGAATGTGCACTGGACGATGCTCACGCTGCTCACCAGCCGAGGCCTCTTCGACCAGCACGACGAGGTCGTCCTGACGGCGGCTGAATTTCCCTCGGTAGGTCATACCCTCCAGCACTGGGCCGATCTGCTGGGCCTCCGTCTCCGCGTGGTCCCCCTCGACGAGGCCGGTTTCGTGGAGGGCAGCCGAGTCTTGGCGGCCATCACACCGCGCACGGGCCTCGTGATCCTCAGTCATGTGGGCTTCACGACCGGCCAACTCCTTCGCACCGACCTCTTGCGCGCTGCCGCAGACCGCGTGCACGGCTTCGGCGGCCTCGCCGTGGTAGACGGTTATCATGCCACCGGGTCGATCCCTGTGGACGTGGACGCCCTCGGGGCCGATGTCTACATGGGCGGCCTGCTCAAGGAAGCCTCAGGGTCCTCCGGCAATGCCTATGTCTATCTGCGGCCTGGGCTGGACCTCGTCCCACGGGCCACCGGATGGTTTGGTGACGCTGACCCCTTCGGCTTCCAGCCCTCCCCCGCCCCTCACCCAGACGTGCGGCAGCGTTTTCAGGGTGGCACCACCGCCGTAGCCTCGATGTACCATGCCGTGGAGGGCCTGCGCCTCCTGCTGGACGCGGGCCTGGAGGCGGTACGGGCGGCCTCGCTGGCGCTCACGGACCGCGCCATTGCCCGCATCGATGAGGCCGGGCTTCCGTTGAGATCGCCCCGCGACCGCGCGGCTCGGAGTGCGATGGTCATCCTAGAGGTAGAGGGCGCCGACCGGCTCTGTGCCTGGCTGAAGCAGCGCCACGTGTACACGGATAGCCGGCAGGGCCGGTACCTGCGGCTGGCGCCCTTCGTGTGGAATACAGACGAAGAGGTGGACCGCACCTTCGCGCTCATTTCAGAAGCACTCGCTTCGGGCCGATACCTGGAGACAGACGCCCATGTAGCCACCGGCCCTGTGACGTGAGCCGGGGCCGCGTGGGATGACCAACCTTGTGCTGCCTCTATGCTGACCACGCGTGCTGCCCCCCTCCCCGATGCCACCGGTGCTCTGTTGCGAGCCCGCTGGCCCGAGGTGGCCAACGCGTTCGAGGTCCTCAATGCCGCCCACACTATCGAGCGGCCCACCCACACGTCCGAACGCACGCTGGTGGTGGACGGCATCCAGCTCACCAGCGGGGTGGACCGCCTGGCCGAGGCCACGAGCCAGGCCACCCTCATCCCTGAGGATAGCCCCGAGGCCTGGGTCTACGGCGTGGCCCTGGGCGACCTCCCGCGGGTCCTCTTACGCCGCCCGGCTCTGCAGCGCCTTCACGTGACCATCCTGAATGCAGCGGTGGCCCGGGCCGCCTTCCAGTTGGTCGACCCGATGGATTGGTTGAGCGATGACCGCGTGGATCTCCACCTGGCTGGTGCTGGCACCTCCGTCAACACGCCGTTTGCCGTAGCTCCGGCAGCCCTGCAGCTGACAGATGAAGACGCCTTTGCCCTGCGCGACCAGCTGCACACGGCTCTGGATACGCCGTTCCTGAACCTGCGTCATCGTCAGCATGCCACGTCGGATGCATTTTCGGCCCGGTTGGCGCAAACCCAGCACTTCTGGGCCCACGACCTCAGCACAGAGGCTCTGAATGGGGTGGCTGAGGGAGCCCCCGTCTTGGTGGTTGATGCAGGCAAGACCTTGTCTGCGCTGATGCCCACGCTACGAGGCTTGGCCCAGAGCCTGCCGGTGGTCAGCACCTTGCACGGAGCTCATCAGCTGGTGCAGCACGCCGTCGTCCCGGCCGTGGTGGCGGCCTGCCCTACAGATCCTGCACCGGTGCTGTCTCTGCCAGCGGCCTATCCCGTCCCGCTTGTCTACCCACCTGGCCTGGACGTGGACCAGCTGACGGCCTGGACAGGGCCGCGGCTCATGGCTTGGCCGGTGCGCCCAGCGCCAGCGCTGGCTCAGCAGCGCCCTGACCATGCCGCCGCTGCCCTGACCACCGATGCGGGCGCCTTGACGATGGCCGTGGACGTCGCGTTGCGAATGGGCGCCGGGTGCGTGGTCTTGTTCGGCGCCGATCACTTGCCAGACCCCGCTACGCCAGGCACCGTGTCCGTGCTCAATGGGTACGGGGGCCACGTCGGGCTCAGTGACCAAGCCCGGCGGCGTGTGCGTGCGTTGGAGCACCTGATCCAAGCCCACCCCGCTGTGCCGTTCGTCAACGCGAGTCGGCACGGGGTGCATCTGCAGCCCTCTTCGTACCTGGATGAGGTGACCGTCGTATGAGTTGGCCTTCCCCCACCCTGCTCACGGGCTGCGTTCGCGCCTATCGCCTCGGATTTCGGGCGCAGGCCGACGACGCCCTGGTCCGTTTCCTGGGCGCCTTGCATGAGGCCCTGGAGGCCCAGCCGGACGCCGCCACACCGGCCCTGGCGCGCTTGCTGGAGGAGCTGCACGCGGCGCACGACCGCCAGGATGGCCTGCACCTGGCCGACCTGCTGGCCTACCGCATCGCGCCCTTGCTCCCGACTCCCGCGACCGGCTGATCTGTGGGCCGCGCTGCCGGCTCCGAGGCCGCAGGTTGAGGGCGATCCTTGCCCCTGGTGAGCGCACCCGTTACTTTCGGGGTCGCACCAAGCAAGTGGCACTCCTCTATGATCTACGGCATCACGGGCAACCCCCTGAAAGACGGCGTTTGGGACCCCGTGGCTACGCTCGTCCAGCTGTTGGAGGAACGCGGCGCATCGTTCAGGCTGCATCCCGCCCTTAGCGAGGGCTTGGCGCAACGGGGCCTCTTTGACGCGGCGTACTGCTCCGCTCACGAAGCGGGACAGCTGGCCCACGAAGCGGACGTCATCATCTGCTTCGGTGGAGACGGCACCCTGCTGCGGTACGCCCAAGAGGTGGGGCCGCTTCAGACGCCCCTTTTGGGCGTCAACGTAGGACGCCTCGGCTTTCTGGCCGACATCACCGTCGCGGAGGTCTCCCGGGCGGTGGACCTGCTCGAGCAGCGCACCTACCGCGTCGAAGACCGCCTGGTCTTGCAGGTTCATGTGCTCCCCACGTCCAACGCAGAGCCTGGCGATGAGGCGCTTCAGCTGTGGGCGCTCAATGAGGTGGCGGTGCACCGGAGCGGAACGGCAGGCCTAATCACCGTCCACGTGCAGGTGGCAGACACGCCGCTCAATGCCTACTGGGCAGACGGACTCATCATCGCCACCCCCACGGGCTCAACGGCCTACTCGCTGTCTGCGGGCGGCCCCATCCTGATGCCCGAGACGCAAGCGCTGGTTCTCACCCCTGTGGCTCCGCACACGCTGACCATGCGCCCGCTGGTGCTCCCCGACGACCGCATCCTGAAGGTCCATGTGGACGCCGAGGGCCAACCGTTTGTGGTCAGCATCGACGGCATGATCCACCATGAGTCCAGCGGGCCCGTCCACCTGACGGTACAGCGGGCCGCCCATTCCGTGAAGCTCATCAAGTTTCCTGAACAGAGCTTCTTCAAGACCCTCCGCACCAAGCTCATGTGGGGCCGGCGCGCCCGCAGCCCCGACGATGACGGCTGATGAGACGTCGGGTACCCTTGCGTAGCGGCTTGATACCCATCTCAGCGGGATCCTCAGAGGCCGCCCACGTAGATCGTCTTCACATTGACGAACTCGCGGAGGCCAAACGAGCCTAGCTCCCGTCCGCAGCCACTGTCTTTGATCCCCCCAAACGGGAGTCTCGGATCGGATCGCACGAAATCATTCACGGCGCAGCATCCAGCCTCTAGAACCTCTTCGGCCAGTTGTTGACCGCGCTCCACATCGGCGGTGAAGAGAGCGGCGCCGAGGCCGTAGGCGGTATCGTTGGCGATGCGCAAGGCATCCGCTTCGTCCGTGGCGGGCAGGATGGTGGCCACCGGACCAAACAGCTCCTCGTGGTAGGCGGGGCATCCCGGAGCCACATCGGTGAGCACGGTAGGCGGGTAGAACGCACCGGGCCCCTCGGGGACCTGGCCCCCCAGGAGGCAGCGGGCTCCAGCCCGTATACTGTCTTGCACCTGCTTGTGGAGCGTGTCCCGCAGGTCATGACGGGCCAGTGGGCCCAGGTCTACGCCTTCCTGGACGGGATCGCCCATGTGAGCCGCACGCATGTGCCTGACCACGGCCTCCTCGAACGCCGCCCGCACCTCGGGGACCACAATACACCGCTTGGCAGCGATGCAGCTTTGGCCGGCATTGATGAGCCGGCTCTGCACGCACCGTTGAGCGGCCTGCTCCACGTGGGCATCGGCCAGGATCACGTAGGGATCACTTCCGCCGAGTTCAAGCACCGTCTTTTTCAGGGCGCGCCCCGCCCGCTCGGCCACAGCACGGCCGGCGCGGGTGCTTCCCGTGAGCGTGACTGCCTGGACATGGGGATGGTCGATGAGGTCCCCCACCGCCTCTGTGTCCACCAGGAGCGACCGAAACAGCGCAGGCGGCAGGCCGGCCTCGTGCCATAGCGCTTCGATAGCAGCGCCGCACCCCGGCACGTTGGGGGCAGGCTTCAGCAGCGCCGCATTGCCTGCCATGAGCGCAGGCGCGGCGAACCGGAAGACCTGCCAGAACGGGAAGTTCCACGGCATGATGGCCAGCACCACGCCCAACGGTCGGAACACCACCTGGCTGCGGACGGCCTCCGTGGCGATGGACTCGGGGGCGAGGACAGCGGCCGCCTGTTCGGCGTAGTACTCGCACACCCAGGCACATTTCTCGATCTCACCGCGCCCCTGATCCAGCGGCTTGCCCATCTCCTCGGCCATAAGCCGGGCGTAGGTGTCGGTACGTCCGCGCAGCAACCCAGCCGCTCGCTCCAGCACGGCGGCCCGCGCTTCGAGCGACGTAGTCTGCCACCCCCGCTGGGCCTCATGCGCCCCTTCCACGGCGCCGAGCCACTCGGCACGCGGCAGGCCCTGCACGTCGCGCAGGTGGGCACCCGTGGTGGGTGAAATGACCGGAAACCGAAGAGCAACCGAGGTAGACATGGCCATCAGAGGGGCGGGATACAGGTGGAGCCCAGGGTCACAAGCGAGCCCGCACGCCTACCGCGTGTCCATCGCTGCGCTCAGCTCCTGGATGGCGCGCTCGGCCTGAGCACGGTAGGGCGAGTCTGGCTCGGCGTTCTCCGCCACGAAGACGAACTGCGCGCGTGCTTTCTCCAGCTCGTTGATCATCATCAGCATGGCGGCATAGCTGAAGCGGGCTGGCACGTAGGTGGAATCGCGGCCCAGGACGTCCTGGATCTCCTGCACGCCCCGCATGGGGTTCTGGGTGTTCAAGAGGGCCGTGGCCAACTCTGTGCGGGCCTGCAAATCATTCGGGTCGAGAGCCAGCACGCGGTCATAGGCCTGCGCGACCCGCTCAGCCACGGGCGCTTTGAGGCTGTCCTGCAGCGTCTCCATCCAGTCGAAGTAGTAGCTCCCGGTGCGCTTCCAGGCCTCCGGGGTGTCCACGAGCTCCGCCAAGGCCTCCTGCTCCTGCGCGGCTTGCCCGACGCGGCCCACCCCAATCAGCAGGCCGATCAGTTCCTGGCGCGCCCCCACCGAGGCCTCACCCGGCTGCGCGGCCATCTCCTCTTTCAAGGCGTCCACCCGGGCGGCCACATCGGGCGGCAGCGCGATCTCAGCATGGGGCGCCGTGATGGGCGCATTCGACGACCCCAGCACCTGCGGGGCATCGAGTTGCTTGCTGAACTGGGTCACCGCAAAGAGCGCGAGAACCAGCACAGCGGCGACACCCACCAGCATCAGCACTTGCTGCTTAGGCGACGAGGGAGGAGCAGGTGGGGCCGCGTCAGCGGTGAGGGCCGTGCCGCACTGACTGCAGAATCGCGCATCGGCGGCGTTCTGGGCGCCGCAGGCGGGGCAGGGTGCCGCTTCACGCGCCGGGGACGCCGCGGCCACGGCCTGGGTGGCCAGGGCCGGCGCCCCCTCGGCTCCCAGAGCGGGCTTCGTGCCAGGCGGAGACGCCACCGGGGCGACTTCTTCGAGCACCAGCTCCGTCCCGCACAGGGTGCAGCGGGTGGCTTCCGCCGCATTGGGTGCGCCACAATGGGTACAGATCGTAGACATAGATTCAGGTACAGGTCAAAACGAACGGCCGCGTCAGGCGCCCTCTTCATCGGGCGGCGGGCCCAAGGCTTTCGCTACGGCGTCGCGCAGGTCGCGCGAGGGGCGAAAGGCGGGGGCGTAGTGGGCTTCGAGCGGCACCTCCTGGTTGGTACGGGGGTTGCGGGCCATCCGGGCCGCGCGCCTCCGCACCTCGAAGACGCCAAAGCCACGCAGATCCACCCGCTCGCCAGCCTTGAGGGCCTCCGCAACGGTGTACAGGAAGCCATTGATGACGGCTTCCGTTTCGGTCCGGGTGAGACCCGTCCCTGTGGCAATCGTGTCCGTGAGGTCGGCTTTGGTCACAGCGTGATACGGTCGGTGAATGTCAACGGCGTAAACGGGCGTGGAACGTAGCGTGGTGGACTCTCTGGGGCTGGGCGCGCGTGGCCGCCTGACCCTCGTGGCGCTAGGCGGCGCGTCATGCGCAGGGGGCCTGGCCCCGTCCGTCCTGTGCGCCGGTCCGTTCGCACAGTTTCCGTTTCTTCGAGGCAGCCTGGCCAGCGGATGTGGGGTTAGGCTTGATGCCCTGGACCACCTCGTGCTCCCCTTAACGCTCCGTCCGCCTCCCTGGATTCGCGCCTGTGTGGGGTTTGGATGAGGATCTGGAGGAACCAACCACCTTGCTGGACTGTGCATGCCGCATCCCATCGCTTCCCCCTTCTATTTCTCATCCGCATGCGCCCCTTTTTGTTTGCTCTGCTGGGTACCAGCCTGCTCGCGCAGCTGGCCTGGAGCCAGGGTTCTCCCACCTGGGAGCAGCACGTCGCCTACGAGATGGACATCACGCTGCTAGCCGACGTACACGAGCTGCGCGGGACCCAGCGCCTGACCTACACCAACAACTCGCCGGACACGCTGCGGCAGGTCTTCTACCACCTCTACTTCAACGCCTTCGAGCCGACGTCCATGATGGCGGAGCGCAACCGGGCGCTCCCAGACCCAGACGGTCGCATCGTGCCCCGCATCTTCCAGCTGGGCCCTGAAGAGGTGGGCTATCACCGGGTGCGGTCGCTGACGCAGGATGGCACCCCTGTGCGCTACTACCTCACGGACACCGTGCTGCGGGTGGAGCTGGCCCAGCCCATCCCTCCCAATACCTCCACCACCTTTGAGATGGTGTTTCGCTCTCAGGTCCCGCTGCAGACGCGGCGCAGCGGGCGGGACAGCCGAGGGGGCGGGGTGGACTTCTCCATGGCTCAGTGGTACCCCAAGATGGCGGGCTACGACGAGCGCGGCTGGCACCCAGACCCGTACGTCGGCCGCGAGTTCTACGCTCCGTTTGGCACCTTTGACGTACGCATCCAGGCGCCTAGCAACTACGTTTTGGGGGCCTCCGGCGTGTTGCAGAATCCTGAAGAGGTGGGCCACGGCTACGACCGCACCCCCACCATGCCCCCGCCCTCGGCGTCGGCCGATTCCCTGACCTGGCACTTTGTAGCTGAGCAGGTGCACGATTTCGCCTGGGGCGCGGACCCTGACTATTTGCACGAGGTGATTGAGATGGTGGGCGGCCCCACGCTCCACATCCTCTACAAACCAGACGTGGCCCCTTCGTGGCGGCCCCTGCGCGAGTATCTGCCGCGCATGGTGCGCTACTTCAACGATCGCTTCGGCAACTACGTCTATCCGCAGTTTACCGTCATCCAGGGCGCCGATGGGGGCATGGAGTACCCCATGCTCACCCTGATCAGCGGCTACGGGGGACCGTCCTACACCACCCCCCGTCCCTTTGGCTCTATCCTGGGCACCACGGTCCATGAGTTCGCGCACATGTGGTACTACGGCTTCCTGGCCAGCAACGAGGCGGACTACTCGTGGATCGATGAGGGCTTTGTGACCTACGCCACCACAGAGGCCATGGCGCACCTGCTGGGGCGCCCCGCCAACCACACCGGGCGGTACTTGTCCTACCTCTCGCTGCACGACCGAGGGCTGGCCGAGCGCTTGAGCACCCCGGCGGACTGGTTCACGACCAACTCCGCCTTCGGGGCAACGTCCTACAGCGCCGGGGCGATGGTGGTGGACATGCTGGGCGCCGTCATCGGCGATCAGACCCGCGACGAGTTCCTCCTCGAGTTCTACGAACGCTTCTTGTTTCGGCATCCGAACCCGTACGACATTGAAAAAGTAGCGGAGGATGTCAGCGGGCTGCAGCTAGACTGGTACTTCGAGCAGTTTACCAACACCACCTGGACGCTGGACTATGGCGTGGGCCAGGTCCGCTCTTCGCGCCAAGGCAATGAGTGGACCTCGAGCATCCAGTTGCATCGTCATGGCGAGATGGTCATGCCCCTCGACGTGCGGCTCACCTTGGACAACGGGACGCAGCGGCGCGTGTTGGTGCCCTTGGGCATCATGCAGGGCCATAAAGAAGTCTCACCGGACGTCTACGTGGCCGATCCCTGGCTCTGGACCTCGGAAACCTACACCCTCCGCGTCCCCACCCCGCGCCGCGTCACCAAGGTGGAGATCGATCCTGGGCTGCGCATGCCCGACCGCAACCGGCTCAACAACGTGAACGGCGTGCCTATTGAGGCCGCGTTCCTGGAGCCCCCGGCTCCGTCGTGGTCAAGCTACAGCGTGGGCTACCGGCCTTTGCTGGGGTATGGATTCGACTATGGCTTTGGAGCCGGCCTGCAGGCGCGCGGGGCCTATATCTTTCGGGATCACCAGGCGCGGGCCATGTTCCGCCTGTGGCCCGAGGTGCTGGCCTCGGGCGGGTCAGACCCCAACTCCTTCTCTCGTTTCCGCCGAGATACCGGCACGTTCTTCGACGGGATCGACTATGAGTTGGCCTACAGCCGCCGACTCCGCAGCCTGGATCAGGCCACCACGATCTCGGTGTCGGCCGCCAAGCATCTCGGCTTTCTCGAACACCGCGTAGCGGTGGCGCGGCCACTGGGCCGGTGGGTCGGCCTCGGCCGCACCCTCGGCACGGTAACGGTATCCCTGTTGCACCAATACAACCCGTCTCGGCGGGTCTTCCAGCCGTACCGGCCCCAGGTCGATGTCTTGCCCTTCGGTAAAGAGAACGCCGCCTCCGTGCAGCTCCACTATGCCTTGGCCCGCGGCCTCAACCGGGTGGAGGCCACGCTGGAGACCGGGAGCAGCCTGACCACCGGCGGGAGCACAACCCGTGCGTGGCTTCGCCTCACGCGCGGCGTCATCGGCCGCGCCGGGTACGCACAGGCCCATCTGCTGGCGGGAGCAGGCCCTAAAAACCTGATCGGGTACAAGCGCTTTGTCCTCGGCGGTGCCACCCCGGAGGCCGCGTGGCAGCACGATGCCTACCGCTCCATCGCGGCGGGTTTCGAGGACCCGCAACAGGATGCGCGCTTGGTGCCGCTGGACGCCCCCGGACCCCGTGCCTACCTGCTCGAAGGCGGCCTCGTGGGCCGGCACGTGCTCGCCGGGACCCTGGATGCCACCCTCACCCCGTTCACCGGCCCGAACCTCCAGCCCTTTGGCCTCGGCCTCTTCAGTGGAGCCGGATTCGTTAACCAGCAGCGCAACCCGACCCCCGGCCTCGAGGAAAACGCCCTCGTGGCGGACGCGGGCCTGACCGCCTCGTTTGACTTCAGCCGCCTCCCCGGCCTTCAGCGGGCCTACGCGCAGTCCGACGTGCTCCGGCAGCTTCAGGTTGTGGCCTCGTTCCCGTTCTGGGTCAGCCACCCGGAGCTACTCAACGAGACCGACGAGCTGGCTTTTCGGTGGAGCCTGGGCCTGCAGTTCAGCCCTTGAGGTTGTAGAACGCAGGGCCGCCTCGGGAGGACCGGCACTCTTGAACCTGCCCTGTTCTTCAACGTATGCGATGGCACATGGACGCCCGGTGGGCGCCTACCGAGCCAACCCACACCAGAAGGTACGTGGCACGGCCTCTTCCCGGGTCCCTGAATCCGCTCTACCTGAACGCTCTCCAACCTATTCATCTGACTGATACGATGATGTCTTATCTCTACCGTTTCTCGCTCAGCGCCCTAGCGGTGCTCCTTCTTGTGCTGACCGCCCCGGCCGCCCTCGCCCAGGAGACCGTCCCGGCTCCCGATAATCGTCCCAGCCCCATGGTGGCCGCCCAGCTCCTGACGGATCAGGGCTATGCTAAGGTCATGTACGGGTCTCCGCGCATGCGGGACCGCGTCATCTTCGGGGAGCTGGTGCCTTACGGCGAGGTCTGGCGCACCGGGGCCAACGAGGCCACCGAGCTGACCACAACGACCGACCTCAAGATGGGCGACGAGGTATTGCCGGCGGGCACGTACACCGTCTACACCATCCCCGAGACCGACCAGTGGACGGTCATCTTCAGCCGGATGGTGGGCCAGTGGGGCAGCTACAACTACGACGACAGCATGGATGCCCTGCGCATCACGGTCCCCTCGATGCAGATGGACGAGTCCCATGAGGCCTTTACCATCGCCTTCGAGGATGCTGACGGCGGGACCCAGATGGCCATGATGTGGGAGCAGACCAAAGTGGCGGTGCCCGTCGAGTTCGCCGGGTCCATGTAAGCCCCGGCTATCCGGCTAGGCCCTATGAAGGGGGGTGACGCAGCGTCGCCCCCCTTTTTTTGGTCGCCCATCTGCTATATTGGGTCTCCTTTCTCTTGGCTCACCTCCCCCCGTCCATGCCCACGCTGCTCGGCGAGGCGCCCGCCGTAGCCCTCACCCCGCCCCTTCGCCAACGCATCGAACTGCTCACCTCCCTGCTGGCGGAGGCGGTGCGCACCCAGTACGGGCCCGACCTCCTCCATCATGTGGAGAAGCTGCGCGACCACGCCTTGGCCGGTGACCTCGAGGCCCTCGCCACCTATGCCGATGGCCTCGACACCCAGGCGGTTGTGAACGTGGTACGCGTCTACACCACGTTCTTTCACCTCATCAACCAGTCCGAGCAGTTCGAGATCGCCCGCATCAACCGGGAGCGGGCCCAGCAGAGCACGCCGGAGGCCCCGCGCGCGGAGGCGATCGCCGAGGCCATCCACGGCCTGTACCAGCGTGGGGATAGCCTGGAGGACGTCCTGCACCTGCTGCACCGGCTCGACATCCAGCCCACGCTCACGGCCCACCCCACCGAGGCACGGCGGCGCAGCATCCTTTACAAGCAGCAGCGCATCGCCCACCTGATGGCGCGCATTCACGGCTCTGAGGTGACCCAGCAGGAGCACGAGCAGGCCCTGGCCGAGATCCGCGCTCAGATCACCCTCATGCTGTCCACGGACGAGGTGCGCGCCGAGCGCCTCACGGTGCGGGACGAGGTCGAGCACGGCCTCTACTTTGTCCGAGAGACTATCTGGGACACCATCCCACGCATCCACCAGGATGTCCGGCACGCGCTCAACACCTACTACGGGACGGCCCCATCCAGCCTCCCCCCGTTTCTCCGCTACCGCTCCTGGATCGGGAGTGACCGGGACGGCAACCCCAACGTGACGCCTGAGGTCACCCGGTATGCCATCGTCAAGCAGCGCCAGGCCGCGCTGGAGCTGTACCTGCACGACCTACAGGCCTTGCGGCGCGAGCTGAGCCTCTCCGAGCGCCTAGCGCCCACGCCAGAGACGCTGGCCACCTCCATCCAGGCCGATGCGCAGGATATCCAGATCACGTCCATACGTCGCCGCCAGTACCTCCACGAGCCGTATCGCCTCAAGGTCACCTACATGATGGCCCGCATTGAGGCGCTCCAGCAGCAGCTCCTAGAGGATACCTTCCCGCCCTCCAGCCGGGAGGCCCTCCCCTACGACAGCGCCCGCTTCCGCGCCGACTTGGAGCTGTTGGCAGCGTGCTTGCAGGAGTCCGGCTATGGGCACCTCGCCGAGTATGGGCTGCTGGCGGGCCTGCGCGTCAAGGCCCACGCCTTCGGTTTTCACCTGATGACGCTGGACATCCGCCAGCACAGCCGCATCCATGCCCTCAGCATCGACGCCATGTTCAAGGCGGCCGGTGTATCAGACCGGTACGCCGAGATGCCGGAGGCCGAGCGCGTGGCCTTGCTCACCCAGGAACTGGCCAACCCGCGGCCGCTCCTGCCCCGCAACACCGACCTCCCTGCGCCCACGCACAGCTTGCTGCAGACGCTGAAGCTGATCCGCGATGCCCTGGCCTACGAGCCGGACACCCTGCATAGCTATGTGGTGAGCATGACGCACGACGTCAGTGACCTTCTGGAGGTCATGCTGCTCCTCAAGGAGGTCGGGCTCTGGCGGATCCACGACGGGACCGTCTCGTGCCCGATCGATGTGGTCCCCCTCTTTGAGACGATCGACGATCTGGCGCAGGCCGACGTGTTCATGGAGCGCCTCTTTGAGGCCCCGCTCTACCAGCAGCACCTGGCCGCGCGCGGCCGTTTTCAGGAGCTGATGCTGGGCTACTCAGACAGCAACAAGGATGGGGGGTACTGGATGGCCAACTGGTCCCTCCATACCGCGCAAGACCGGTTGGGGCGGGTCTGCCAGGCTCACGACGTAGACTTCCGCCTCTTTCACGGCCGGGGAGGCACCGTGGGCCGAGGAGGTGGCCGGGCCGGACAGGCCATTACCGCCATGCCGGTGGCTGCGCAGAGCGGCCGCATCCGCTTTACGGAGCAGGGCGAGGTCATCTCGTTCCGCTACGCCCTGCGCGACATTGCGCGGCGTCACCTGGAGCAGATCGTGCACGCGATGCTCCAAGCCACGCCGCTACCGGGTCCCTCGGCCCCGCCCCCCTCGAATGGCGCGGCCCATGCCGCCGTCGGGTACCGCGTGATGGCGCATATCGCAGAGCGGTCCATGGCCGCCTACCGGGCGCTGATCGACGCGCCTGCCACATGGACCTGGTACACCCGGGCTACCCCCATCGAACACATCAGCCGCCTGCCCATCGCCTCGCGGCCCGTCTCCCGCAAGTCCGCCTCTGAGGTCGACTTCGATAGCCTGCGGGCCATTCCATGGGGCTTCGCCTGGACGCAAGCGCGCTACCTGGTGCCCGGCTGGTATGGCACCGGGCGCGGCCTGGGCGACCTGCTCCAAGAGGCCTCAGTCTCGATGGACGAGCTGCAGGCTTTGTACAACGACTGGCCGTTCTTCCGCGCCGTGGTCAACAATGCGCAGCGCGAGATGGCCCGGACCCGCCTCCTCATTGCCACACGCTATGCGGCCCTCGGCACGACCTCCAACGAGGCCGACGGCTCGGCGGCGGTGCATGCCGTCATCACCGCCGATTACGAAGAGGCGGAACGGCGGCTGCTGCAGATCACGGAGCAGCCGACGCTGCTGGCACATCGGGCCGTGATCCAACACTCGATTGCGCTCCGCAACCCCTACACGGACGTCCTCAACCTGCTGCAGCTCTCCCTGCTTCGCCGCTACCGCGCCTCGGAGGGGGCCCGTGAACCCCTTCACCATGCCTTGTTTCTCAGCATCAACGGCATTGCCGCCGCGATGCAAAGCACCGGCTAACCTTGACCCCGCCCCCCATGCGTACCTTCCACCTCGTCTTCACCGCCCTGCTGGGTCTCGCGCTCACCGCTGGTACGGCCCACGCGCAAGATCCTCCCAGCACAGACCTGTGGCTGGTGCCGCTGCCCGCTTCGCTGGATCCGTTCACCCCGTCGGACGCCACCAACTTGACCGACCGCGACGGGTACGACAACCAGCCCATGTTCCTATCGGATGGCTCGGGCCTCCTCTACACATCGTTCCAGGACGGGCAGACCGACATCTACCACTACGACCTGGCGGCCCAGGTAGCGACACCGGTTACGCGTACCCCTGAGAGCGAGTACTCGGCGACACCCTACGGCGACGCCTCCCGGTTCTCGGTGATCCGCGTCGAGGCCGATGGCACGCAGCGGCTGTGGAGCTTCGACCGGGACGGGCAGACGCCTCAGCTCGTGCTGGAGGACGTGGCGCCGGTGGGCTATCACGCCTGGAGCACCGACCGCACCCTCGGCCTCTTCGTACTCGGCGAGCCGCCCACGTTTCAGGTGGCCGATGCCACCACCGGCCAGTCGGTGGTCCACGCGGGTAACATCGGGCGCTCCCTGCACCGCATCCCGGGGACGGACCACATCAGCTTTGCCCAGCGCACCGACGACGCCTGGCAGCTCATGCGCTACGTGCCCACGGACAACCGGGTAGACACCCTGACGGCCCCGGCCGGCCCCGCCCCGCACCCGCAGCGCTCAGCCGCGATGGACTATGCCTGGCACCCCTCCGGCGCCGTGCTTACCGTCTATGACGGCGTCCTGTACGCCTGGACGGAGGGCTCCTGGGAGGCCTTGGCAGACCTATCGGCCGTGGGCCTCACCGATGTGACACGCTTGACGGTTCATCCAGAGGGCCGTGCCCTGGTGGTGGTGGCCGCGCGGAACGCTGCCCCTTGAGCCCACCGCCGGCGGCCCTCGCAGGCCAAGGCCGGCCGAGGGGCCCCTCACCGGATCCGAGGTGGTATCATTCTTGATAGGATAGGAGGCGCGGAGGCCTGGACGTGTCCAGTCTCCCCCGACGTCCTGCACCCAGCCCCCGCGTACCGATTCCTCACAGATGCGGGTCATTCATTCCGCCAACCCCGGTAACCGATCAGCGCTAGGCGATCATAGGCCGCCCCATACCGCCCATGTCTCGGACCTCTCACGCCAACCTGGCCATCCTGTATGAACTGACCCTCTCCATTGGGCAGACCCTGGACCTAGCGGATACGTGCCAGTCCTTCCTCGAGAGCCTGGTCAGCCAGCTGGAGCTGGAGCACGCCGCCATCTGGCTGCACTACCACCACGTCTTTGCCTCGCACAAGCGCCAAGGCAAAGCCCCGCTGGGGGCCACCTGCCTATGTGCTCGTCCCACGGCGCAGTCACCAAGCGATTTCCTGCCGGACGACCCCGACACCCTCCGTGCGCTCCTGGCTGAGAGCCCAGCGCTGCTGGAGGCCAGCACGCCGGTGTTCAAGGCCCTCACCCCGGCATCCTGCCACGATGACCCAGAGAGCCGCCTGCTCGTCCTCAGCCTCGGCACCGTAGGGTTTCTCACCATCTGCACGATACGACCAGAAGGGCCGATCGGGGCAGAGATGCTGAGCCATCTTCAGCCGGTGCTCACCAAGCTGACCACCGCGCTGGAGGGGTGCCTGGCACACCGGCAGCTGCAAGTAGAGATCATGGCGCGGCGCCAGGCGGAGGAAGTGGTCCGATCCAGCGAGGAGCGCTACCGCCTCCTGGCCGAGAACGCCACCGACCTCATCTCACTGCACGATCTGGAGGGCCGGTTCCTCTATGCGTCCGTATCCAGCGAGCGTATTCTGGGGGTTCGGTGGGAGGAACTGATCGGCACATCCCCCCTGTGGGTCGTGTCGGACTCTGAGCGCGGGCACTGGCAACGCCTCCTCAAGCTGGCTCAGCGCGGACGGCCGTTCACCCACCGCGTACAGGTGCGGCATGCCCAAGGCCATGCCATCTGGGTGGAAATCTCTGGACGCGGGGTGCGGGACAGCGAAAGAGACCCCGTCACCAAAGTTCTGGCGGTCACACGCGACGTCACCGATCAGGTTGAGGCGGAACAGCAAGGCGAGGCGCTGAAGACCTTCTATGAAGGGGTCCTGGACAACATGCCGGCCGAGGTGGTGGTGTTTTCGGCCGATGGGGTGTACCAGTACGCCAACCCCAAGGCCATCCCCAACCCAGAGACCCGGTCCTGGATCATCGGCCATAACAACGCGGAATACTGCGAGTACCGAGGGCTGCCGCTCTCGGTGGCGGACAACCGAAACCGCACCATCGAAGAGGCGCGGCGCACCCGCGAGACGCTCCTCATGGAGGAATCGTTTAACACCCCCGAGGGCGCC
Source organism: Bacteroidota bacterium (assembly GCA_038747425.1). Lineage (GTDB taxonomy): Bacteria > Bacteroidota > Rhodothermia > Rhodothermales > JBCDJV01 > JBCDJV01. The sequence continues at coordinate 12,201 of JBCDJV010000016.1, read as the reverse complement.
AAGCATTTCTTGCGGATGATCTCTCCGGTGGTCAACGAGGCGGGGCAGGTCGAGCAGCTCATCGGGTACGGCCTGAACATCACCGAGCGGAAGCAGGCCGAAGAGCGGCTAAAGTACCGGCTTGAGCTCGAAGAACTGATGGTGAGCCTGTCCACGATGTTGGTCCGCTCATCCAGTCAAACGATCGACGAAGACATCGAGGGCGTTCTGGGGCTGGTCAGCCAATCGCTCGAAGCCAGTCGCAGCTACGTCTTCCAGTATACCGACACGGCCGGCATCCTGCGCAACACGCACGAGTGGTGCACCCCGCAATCCGCCCCCCTGCTGGCGTTCCGGCAAGCGATTCCCCAGAGCGCGCTCACCCCCTGGATTTACGCGCTGGAGAACAACGAGGCGCTCCTCAATCCCTTCTTGACCCAGGACCTGCCGCCGACGTTCTCCTGGCTCGGCGGCCCCCCACCGCCCAGCCTGGTGGTCGTCCCCCTGCGGGATGGTGAGAACCTCACGGGATTCCTCGGCATCGAAGCCATGGAGGTCTCCCAACCGTGGTCCTCGGACATCGTGCTGCTGATGCGCCTCGTGGGCGATGCCATCGTCAATGCGCTGCATCGCAAGGCCGTTGAGAGCAAGCTCCAGCGCAGCCAGCGCCAGCTTCAACTGGCGGTGGAGGCCGCCGCCCTGGGCATGTGGGACTGGGACCCCGCCACGGACGAGGTACAGTGGAATGCGCAGTGGGCCCTGATGCTGGGCCTCAGCCCGGACACGGTCCGGCCCCACGTCTCTACCTGGCGCGACCTCGTTCACCCGGACGACCTGGAACCGACGCTGGACCTGCTGCAGGCCAACGTAGACGGCCTGACCCCGTACTACGCCGCCGAGTATCGCTTGCGGAAGGCGGATGGGACCTACCTCTGGGTGGCCGACCGCGGGAACGTGGTTGAGTGGGATCAAGAGGGCAACCCCCTGCGCGCCATGGGGATCGTGCAGGATATCTCAGCCAGCAAAGAGTACCAGCTGCAGCTTCGAAAGGCCAAGAAGGAGGCCGAGCGCTCGGCGCAGGTCCAGCAGCAGTTCCTGGCCACGATGAGCCACGAGATTCGGACCCCGCTCAATGCCGTCATCGGAATGACGGACCTGCTTCAGGACAGCCCGCTGAATGCTCATCAGACCAAGTACCTGAATGCCATTGCCTACTCGGCCAACAACCTGCTGGCGCTGATCAATGACATTCTGGACTTCACCAAGATCGAGTCCGGCAAGATTGAGTTTGAGCGGGCCTCGTTCTACCTGTCGGAGGTCCTGGAAGGACTCCAAGGCATGTTCATGCTGAAGGCCCAGGAACGAGGCCTCACCCTCACGCTGGACGCCCACGAGGACGTGCCCGATCGGCTGGAGGGCGACCGTGTGCGGCTGGATCAGATTCTGATCAACCTGGTGGGCAACGCCCTCAAATTTACGGAGGAAGGCGAGGTGAGCGTGTACGTCGAACCCGTCACCAGCCTCGAAGATGAGATCTTGTTGCAGATTGAGGTGACCGATACCGGCATCGGCATCCCCCAGGACCGCGCGGACTCCATCTTCAACAGCTTCACCCAGGCCTCGTCTGACACCACGCGTAAGTACGGCGGCACCGGCCTGGGCCTCGCTATCGTCCGCGAGCTCGTGGAGCGCCAGGGGGGGCAGATCGAAGTGGAAAGCACCCCCGGCGAGGGCTCCACGTTCCGCTTCACGCTGCCCTTCGTCATCTCGACCGACGAGCCCCGGCCCACGTCGGCCACGCAGGGCCTCGACCCCGAGGCCTCGGCTAACGTTTTGAAGGGGGTGCGCGTGCTGGTGGTAGAGGACAACGAGTTCAACCAGATGGTGGCCGATGGCATGCTGCGGCGCTGGGGCGCCACCGTTTCCTTTGCCAACGATGGCTTCGAGGGCGTAGAGCAGGCGCGTACGACGCGCTACGACATCATTTTGATGGACATTCGGATGCCGGGGATGGACGGCATGGAGGCCACCCGCAAGATCCGCCGGACCCGGGGCCCCAACCAGCACGTCCCCATCCTAGCCCTCACGGCGTCGGTGCTGTCTGAGCGGCGCGATGCCGCCCTGGCAGCGGGCATGGACGAATTCGTCACCAAACCTTTCGTGCCGCAGACGCTCCTGCGCCGCATGGTGGAGGCCTTGCCCGCGGATATCCTCACCTCCTCCTCCGGCGACGGTGCCACCCCAGCCTCAGCTCCTGAGGATCCCGACCCGTCGGTTGCCGAAACCCCGCAGTTCAACCTGGAGATGCTGGAGCAAAGTACGTATGGGAATCAAGAGCTTATGCATCGAATGCTCGAGCTTTTTCTGAGCTTGATGCCGGAGCATCTGGCCCTGCTTCATCAGCACCTCGTGGATAACGACGAGCAAGGCCTGAGCTTCGTAGCGCACAAGATGCGGTCGTCGGTTCAGATGCTGGGCGCTGTGGCCCTCTCCGAGCAGCTGCAGGAGCTGGAGACCACGGTACGTACAGATCCCACCGTTTCGGCCGCCATGCTCGCGAGCCGAGTGCAAGAGATCCAAGCACAGGGGGCACGCCTCGTGGCGGAGGTCCAGGCGTTCTATGAGGAGCTACCGACGTCCTGAACGAGGATGAGGCCACGAGGGGACCGGCCTCGAGCCAGGGCTCGGGCCGCTTCAGAGAGTCCCCTCCCGTACCGCGCCTCGGGGGGACGGCATATCGTGTCCCTACGATTCGTATCTTGAGCGCGCTTGAGCGAGGGAGCCTCCCCGCTCGACGTCTTGGCCCCCTTTGTCATCAACGCCCCTCCTTCTATGCTACGCCCCCGTGTCTTGCCCTTGCTGGCCCTCCCCTTGGCCTTGCTCCTGCTCCTCCCCACCCCCACACAGGCGCAAGATCTGCACCCAAGCCGTCGCCTGAGCCCCATCGGCATCACCCGTGCCGATGTCGGCGAGGCCTACGTCAAGGTCACGTACGGCCGTCCGTACATGCGCAACCGGACCGTGTATGGCGAGCTGGTGCCCTATGGCCAGGTCTGGCGGACCGGCGCCAACGAAGATACCGAGATCACCGTCACGGAGGATGTGATGGTGGCCGGAGAGCGCCTGGCGGCCGGCACCTACACGCTCTACACCGTCCCCGGCGAAGCCGAATGGGAGGTGCGCTTCAGCCCCCAGGTGGGCCTGTGGGCCCGCGGCATCTTCGACCCCAACGCCGACCCTCGGTTCACGGCTAACGTCTACGACGAATCGCAAGATGCTCTACGCATCTCGGTCCCCTCGGGCAGCCTGGATGAGCCGGTCGACCCGTTCACCATCAACCTGCAGCCCATGGACGACGGCTCCCACCACTTGGTCATGAGCTGGGCCGACACCGAAGTGCGCGTTCCGTTTACACCGGCGGGCTGAGGCCAACCCCGTGCAACAAACGGCGAGGGCCTACCCGTATGCACCGGGTAGGCCCTGTTTTGTAGGTGCCATTCGCCCACCATCCCTCCCTCCTCTCGATGCACACCCTCCCCACCCCTTCTCGACGGCTCCTCCTGACGGTGCCAGCGTTGCTCGGTGCCGCGCTGTTTCTCTCCGGATGCGGAGACGCGAACCTGATTGAGCGCCTCACCTCGCCCCTCGGCTACGGCATCTGCGGGCTGATCGTGGTCATCCTGGACGTCCTGGCGCTCGTGGAGCTATCCAGCAGCGACCGCACCACCGGCAGCAAAGTCCTATGGGCCCTGCTGATCATCTTCGCCCCGGTGCTCGGCTGCGTCCTCTACTACCTGTTTGCCCGCCGGTAATTACGGCATGGCGTAGGTGGTCACGAAGGCCTCGGCGGCGTAAAACTCGGGCAGGCCCAGCCTGTTGAGCGCTTCAGCGGTACCACGGTTGCGCTCTTGGGCGCGCTGCCAGAACTCGCGGGTGTCGTGAGCACCGGGGAACATAGCCCGGTCTTTTTGGCTCTCGTGCTTGAAGATGGCCTCCGTCTTCCGCTCGATATCAGCCTTAGAGAGTGGCAAGAACACATCGGCTCGGCTGATCTCCCACTCCTGCCACGCGCCCCGGTAGAGCCACACCAGCGGTTTCACCACGCCGCCGGCGTCGCGCTTTTTGCGGAGCGGTCGGCCGATCTGATCGTACGCTTCCACCGTCTCGTGGCGTTCGTTGTACTGGTCCAGGGCCAAGCGAATGGCATCATAGCACATGCGGTGAGTGCCATGCGGGTCGGACAGGTCACCGGCTACGTAGACGTGGTCCGGCTGTACCTCCTCCAGGAGCTGAAGCACGAGGTCCACATCGGCCTGGGTAATGGGCGCTTTCTTGACCTTGCCCGTCTGGTAGAACGGCAGGTTGAGGAAGCGGGCCGCGTCTGGGCCCAGCCCCATGACCTTGATCCCAGCAATGGCCTCGGAGTAGCGGATGTAGGCCTTGAGGTGCTGGATGTCCTCCAGGTCGGTAGCACCGGGGCCCTTCTCGTCGAGGAAGGCCAGGAGCTGCTGAATGTGGGCACGCTGCTTCGCCGCCGCCTCTGTATCCAGGCCCAGGGCCCCGCCGCTCATCTCCACGAACTGGAGGTACCGACGGGCATCGTCGTCAAACACGGCCACCGACCCGTTGGTCATGTAGGCCACGGCCACCTCGTTGCGATTCTTGACAAGCTTGTCCAGCATCCCCCCCATCGAGATGACATCGTCATCGGGGTGGGGGCTGAACACGATGACCTTCTTGCGCTTGAACAGGTCGTCGGGGTAGAGAATGCGGCGGCGCAGGCCTTCGAAGACGTGCCGGCAGAGGGCGTCCACGGTGTCGTGGGCGTAGACGAGGCCGTGCAGGTGGTGCTCGTAGAAGTCGGCGCCCTCCAGGCGCAGGATGGCGTTGCCTACTTTTTCCGAGAGCCAGATGACGGCCTCTCGGGTGGACTCCGCGTTCCAATCCAGCTCCTGGACCAACCACGGGGTCACCACCCGCGTCAGCTCCTGGGCTGCGGCGGCATCCACGTAGAACGACGCGTTGGGGTGGCGCTGCAGGAACGAGGCCGTGACGCTCCGCGTGGGCGGCTCTTCCACAGCACGCCGCACAATGGCCGCTTTGTGCTCCCCGGTCGCGATCAGGATGATCTCCCGGGCATCGAGGATGGAGGCCACGCCCATCGTGATGGCTTGGCGCGGCACATTTTCCAGGCCGAAGAAGGCGCTGGAGGCGTCTTTGCGAGTGATCTCGTCCAGCGTCACCAGCCGCGTCCGAGTCTCCGGGCCGGCCCCCGGCTCGTTGAACCCGATGTGCCCACTCCGGCCGATGCCCAGCAGCATCAGGTCGATGCCGCCGGCCTTTTCGATGCTGTGCTCGTAGGTGACGGCGTGCGCTTCCACGTCTTCGGGCCCTAGATCGCCACGCGGGATGTGGATCTGCGCATCCGGGATGTTGACGTGGTCGAAGAAGGTCTCCCGCATGAACCGGTGGTAGCTCTGCACCGCCTTCGGGTCCATCGGATAGTACTCATCCAGGTTGAACGTGACCACGTTGGACAGGTCCAACCCTTCCTCTTGGTGACGCCGAATCAGCTCGCGGTAGACCCCGATGGGCGTCGAGCCCGTGGGCAAACCCAGCACCACCATCTTGCCCACCCGCCGACGTTCCTGCACGAGGTTGGAGATGCGGAGGGCCACCTGCCGGGCGATCTGCCCGGGCTGGTCGAAGATGAGGACCGGGATGCGCTCTCGCTGTAAGCCATCGTTCACGATGCGGCGACGGGGGGCGATGGAAGAGGCGTCGAAGGTGCCGGCGCGAGGAACCATGAAGCGGTACAGAACGGGTGAAGAAGAGGGAGCGAGCCCAACGGACCCACCTCGAAAATAGGGAAGACCGAGCGGCATACCAATCACGCCCAGACCCCGCGGTGGATCCGCCCCAAGGCCCTGAGCTTCGCCGCTTAAAACCGGATCACGGGCGCGAGGCGTTGCTCCTCGACCACATACGCCAACCCGACGGCCACGTTGATCGGCAGGCTCCCGAACACGCGGACTCGGGCCCCCAGGCCCGCCCCGATGCTGGACACCCCGGGGGCCGTCCCCACTTGCTGGATCGGCTCCACGGCCTCCCCCAGCCCATACAGGTACACGGCGCCCAGGTAGAACGGGATGAGGGCGGTGCCACGGTCTGGGTAGGCCAACGGCACCACCACCTCGGCATCAAGCCGCAAGAAATCCCCCTCGCCCAGGAATCGGTCCTCGTACCCTGTGGGCAAGAACGCGTCCAGGTTGTAGAGGCCCCCCTGGTTCTGGGTCAGCCAGCCCAGCCCCAGGCGTACCCCGGTGTTGCTCCCCATGAAGACCGGCAGGTAGGCATTGAGCCGCGTGATGGCCCCAGCCCGCAGGTCGCGGGCCTCGTTCCACAAGTCGAACGTGGCCGTGGACGACAGCACGAGGCCGGTGTTGGGGATGAGGTCCCGCGGGTTCTGCTGGAGCCGCCACAGGAAAAAGCCGAAGGGCGACAGCTGCCAGGACCCGATGAAGTCGGGCAGGACCTCGCCGTCGGAGCGGACAAACCGCAGCGTGTTGCCGTCGTCATCGAACACGCGCTCTTGCTGGATGAAGGTCTGCAGCGACAGGCTGAGCCGTGTCAGAAACACGTCGTCGACAAACGTGACCGGACGGGTGAACAGCAGGCTGGCGCCGCGCTCTTGCACGCCCAGGCGGCGCACCACGCTGGTGCTGTCCGAGGTGGCAATCCGGAAGGACCGCGCCTCCGGGATGCTGAACAGAGAGAGCTGCGGCCGCACCGTGTTCATCCCCAGTTGGACCGTCGCTTGCCCGTACGGTCGGTCTTTCTGCCAGAAGCCCTCGGCAGCGTAGGTCCAGCGTTGGAGCGGATCCGTGCCTTGGACGCCTATGCCCACCCCCAGGCCCAGCTGCATGACCTCATCCGGCAGGTCCACCTCGTCGAAATCGTACCGCAGCACCGGGTACCAGGCGCGGGGACGCAGGTAGGCGGGGCGGAGGGAGCGGTAGGGCTGCGCGGACGCTTGGTCGAAACGCGTCTGGATGGACGTGTTGAGAATCCGCGTCCAGTCCAGCTGCTCCCCAAACCGCGCTAGGCGACGCGGGATCGACGGGGCGTCCTCCCACGCGAAGGGGCTGACCACCAGCTCGAAGCGCTCGTGCTCGTAGTGCACGAAGGCCAGCTGCGTGCCATCTGGCGAGAGCGACGGCTCCATCGCCCCGAAAGCCACGTTGGTGAGCTGCCGGATCTGATCCGTGGTGGTATCCAGTGCATAGACATTGGCCACCCCGTTGAGGTCGGCCGAGAACAGCAAGAAGCGCCCATCGGCCGACCAGCTGGCGTCGAAGATGGTGGCGCCCTCGAAGACGAGCCACGGCGCGAAGGTGGTCTCCTGGGGACGTGGCTGCGCGGTGAACAGGCCTTGGGTGCCGGCCACGCTGATCAGGACGGCCGTGGTCTGGCCATCGGGCGACGGCAGGATCTCCTTGAGCAGCCCCCGCTCGATGCGGGTGTACGGCACCAGCCCATCCGGCGTCTGCGCGACCCACTGCACCACCTGGCCGTCGTTCTGTAGCATCCACACCGCACCCTCCGGCGAGGAGACGGCCGCCATGGTGCGTCCCCCCCGCGTGACCGGCGTGGCGGCGCCCGTGCGCAAATCCACCCGCTGCACATCGGCGATGCGGGCACGCTCCGTGAGCGGCTCTTGCGCGTACCGGGCCCCGTAGGCCACGCCCTCGTCGAGGTCGAGGCTGTAGTAGGCGTCTTCCGTCAACAGAAGGTGCCGCAGCCGGTCCAGCTGCCCGGTGGCAGCCTCGACCCGGTAGAGCCCTGGGCGCAGGGCATAGCCGTGGGCGTACACCAGGAGGGTCTCCGCGTCCAGCCAGCGGGGACGGCGGTACAGGCGCCCCTTGGTGCTCAGGAGGGGGGTCACCTCGGTGAGGGGGCCCAGAGCGTCCACCTCGGCCTCGGCTTCGGCGCGCATGGCGTCCTTGAACTGCCGGTTGAGCGTCCACGGGGCCCGCCCGCCGCCCAGCCACAGCGCGGCGCCGGTGCCCAGGAACGGCAGCCGGTACTGGAAGCTCAGCGTCTTGCGGAAGGAACGGCCTTCGTCCTCGTCGTACATCAGCCGGTAGAGCGACGACCCCGCCAGGTAGTGGCGGTTGAACGGGCGCGAGAACATGGACGGGACCATGGCCTGGGTCAGGGTCCAGGGGCGGTCCTCCAGGGCGGCGGCCCGGTTGCGCATCGTGAAGAGCGCATGGTTGAGGCGTCCGGCGCCCGGCCGCAGGTTGCTTTCGAAATAGACGGCCGCGCCCTCGGCCAGGCCCGCCGAGCCGAGATTGAAGACACGGGCCAGATCCGGGACGAAGGGCCGCAGCAGGGCCCCCAGGCCGGGCCCCCCTCGGCGGTTGAACTGCATGGCATGCACCAGCTCGTGCGGCCCCACGGCCTCCACCCAGGAGTGAAAGCGGGTAGATAAGACGTTGCCCTTGATGCTGATGCCCTCGATCTCCTGCTTGAACGGCAAGGCCGTCACAAAGCCGTTCGAGCGATCGTTGTGCCCGTTGAGCACCACCGGCATGCGGTAGGTGCGCTCCACGCCCAGGAGGGCGGCCGCGTCGTCGTAGTACGCTTCCAGCACGAACGCCATCTCGCGCGCCTCGGCCTCCAGCCCCGCCTCGTAGATGACATCGAAGTGAGCGCTGGGGAAGACCAGGTACTGGGTGCCCAGGGGCCGGTAGACCGGTTCGTAGAGCAGCACCGACTGCGCCTGCACCGTCCCCACCAGCAGGAGACCGAGCAGCACAATCCAACGACGATAAACCGGCATGCGGAGGCGTGACCTAAGCGAGACAAACGCGGGACGCCCGCAAGCTACAAAAAAGCCCCGTCTCCTCATGAGACGAGGCTGCAACCAGCGTGGTGGGGTGCGCAGGGCCTGTGCAGCCGCTTCTGTGTCAGCGCGAAGGAGGAAGCTCGCTGCGACTGGCTGGGACACTGGTAGCCGTACGGTGAGGGCGGCGTGCTCTTTCCCTCGCGGATCGCTATGCGCCGATGTTACCCACAGGGATGCTCCTGTAGCTAAATCATTATGACTGCACGGCCTACCCGCAGATATTCCTTGACATCCAATGCACGGCATCCTATTCTCCGGCCGTTTGTTTTGTACCCGCTCCACCCTCCGCAAACATGCCCTACTTGGTACTTTCCTTGTTTTCCAATCGCTCGCACGTTGACGATACCTGGGCCGCAGCTACACACAAGGGGATTCCTTGGCTGACTGCGTTGCTCGTGACCCTGCTATGCCTGCCTGTAGCGGTGCAAGCACAGACGCCGGGTGATTTTTGCACGGGACCCTACAATACCACGACGGGCGTTTGTGACGGAGACCTAGTCATCTCCGGCACCACGCTCACGAGCCTTGAAGGCTTTGAGGGTCTCACCGCTGTCCGTGGCAACCTCGACATCAGAGATAACGTCGCACTGACGAGCATACAGGGTCTTGAGAACCTCTCCTCCATCGGTGCCGGACTCCTCATAGCAGACAATGACGCACTGACGAGCCTTCGGGGCCTCGAGGGTATCAAGAGCCTCTCGCTGGAGGGAGGATTGGCTCTCTTCATCGGCAGAAACGCCTCACTCACGACCATGCGAGGTCTTGAGCGCCTCAGACGAGTCCGCGGCGATGTCACCATCAGGGAAAACCCATTGCTGACGGACATGCGAGGCCTTGAGAACCTCATCTCCATCGGTGGCACTGGCAGCCTCTACATCTTCGAGAACGACGCGGTGACGGACCTGAAAGGTCTAGGCAACCTTGATGTGGTCGATGGGTCCATCTCTATTTCAGACAACCCCTCGCTCAAGAGCCTACAAGGGCTCTTGCGCCTCGTCGTCGTCAACACAGGCTTCTCCATTGTCAATAACGCCTCGCTCACGAACCTGCAGGGGCTCGAGAACCTCGGATCCATCGGTTCTCGTCTTGATTTCCCCGGCAGTAACTTCATCATCAGACATAATGCTTCGCTCACGAGCCTGCAGGGGCTTGAGCGCCTTGCCCGCATCAATGACAATCTGGATGTGGGTTTTAATCCCATGCTTACTGTCTGTGACCAGCTTGTCCCAGTTCTCTCGAACGGCCGTGTTGGAGGTAGCGTCTCTATTCAAAGCAACGCTCCCGGAGGTCAGTGCAACAGCGTCCAGGATATCATCGACAGCGCCACCTGCGCGGCCTCTGTCGTCACCGGCTTCACCACCAGGGGCTCCAGGGCTGTCATCACCGTCCGTAATCGCGACGGTCTCACCCGCGTGGCCTTCACCGTGTTAAACAACCTCACCGCCTCTGCTCCCAACGGTTGGCAGGCAACCGGCACGCCCAACGAGTTCGCCCCCATCTCTGGCACCCGCACCTCAGTCTTCTTGTTGCTCGATCAAGCTGACACCCAGAACCCCAATGCGGGCTACATGGCCAATGCCTACAGCGTCTGCGCCGATGAACCCAGCGGTGAAAAGCTGACGGAGCTTGACCCCCCGCTCTTCTTCGAGGCCTTACCGACAAGCGTGGACGAAACAGGCCTGCTTCCGCAAGCCTTCGTGCTGGAGGGTGCCTACCCCAACCCGTTCAACCCATCGACGACGATCCGCTGCGGCCTCGCGGAGGCCAGCGCCGTCACGGTAACCGTCCATGACATGCTAGGGCGACGCGTGAGCACCCTCGCCACCGGGGTGCAGCAGGCCGCCGGCTGGCACGAGGTGCGCTGGCAGGCCGATACGCTGCCGAGTGGCGTGTACCTGGTACGCGTGGCCGCAGGCACCACTGTGCAGACAAGTCGGCTCGTGTTGATGAAGTAAGGATGCAGCACCAAGCAGCACCCTACGGACCGACACCTTGCACGCCCCCTACTTTTGCTCCGACCCCTTTCCTACCCAGACTGACTACCATGCAGACTCCCAAGCCCCCCCAGGTCCCCAGTGTGCTTTCGAAGCGGCCCTATGTGGCCCCCACAGTTGAGGAAGCTGGCCAGGTGACCGATCTGACGTCTGACCAGTCGTTCGCCTTCAACGTGCCCTCGTCCTAGGGATCATCCTCAGGCCTTCTGGTGCTTCGTCGTAGCTGTTGGAACCCGCCAACGGTTCACCGGGTGTGTCTCCCCACTCCGGCTGGCTTCAGCCGGACTGCCTGAATCCTGCCCTCTCTGCCTCGGCCTCTCCTGTGTCTCACGCAGCGCCGTTCCTGCTGGCCTTCGGAGCCGCGCTTTTCATGCATGGCCTTCACGGTGAGGCACTACACGCACAGGATTTTCGGGTGGAGTCCACCGAGCCGGCCTCTGGCACGGTAGGAGTACCGCTGCAGCAGCGCATCCAGTTCACCTTTACCGAGGCCATCACGGTCTCGACCGACTGGGACGGCGTGTTCATCGCCGAGCCGCGGCGCACGCGCACTATCGGCACGGTGTCACTGTGCATCAACAGCGGCGACCCTTGCAACGGGGGCACTGAGATCATCCCTCGCTTCGTGCGCTTCGAAGTGCGGCATGAAGCCGACACGGACTACACCTGGTTCGTGGAATCGGCCGAGACGCCCGGCGGGACGGTGCAGGCTGAGCCGTTCACGCTGCACTACACCACGGCTCCGACCATCGGAGACCGTCAGGTGGCGGGCACGGTGCAAGCGGCGGCTGGCAAGCACAGCATGATGCCGCCTGCCATGGCACGACTTGCCCACGCCATCCGTCCGGCCCTGATCCAGGCCGAGCGGCAGACGCTGGGGGGAACGGCCGATGGTCCCGCCGCCACGCGCATCCTGCTGCTGCGCGGCCCGTCGCTGTCGGAGGTACTCTGGCGCATCGACGGAGGCATCAGCCGCCGGGGCGATGGGGGCTTCACCATCCCCTACGTGCGTCCAGGTACGTACTACCCGGTGGCGGTACGCTACACGGACGGCACGGCCACGGAGATCGCGGCCCTGGGATTCTTGGACGCCAACGGAGACACGGTGCCTGACACGGTCACGGTGGAGGGAGATGCGGACGTCACGGATCTCTCCCTCACGCTCTTCCCCTACCCCCTGCGCACAGGCCGGACGGGGCTGGAGCAGGCCATCGAAGCCGCCGCGGCATCGGCCGACACGACCGGGTTATTCGCTTCGTCGAGGTTGATCAGCGTGTTGAGCGGCTCGTTCCGCAGGTCCTTCGGGCCAAAGCCGAC
>JBCDJV010000015.1:0-67340 GCA_038747425.1 Bacteroidota bacterium | reverse complement strand
GCTGTAGCGATCTGCCGCCGCCACGCCCGCCTGCGCCGTGATGTCCTCGAACTGCCACGGCTGGCCCTCGCCCCCCAGGTTGCGGAACAGTTGGTTGGGGCCGCTCAGGCGGGCCAGGTACACGTCCGGCCACTCGTCTCCGTCCACATCACCGATGGCCACCCCAGAGCCGTTGACGTAATGGCGATTGCGGAGGAATTCCTCCTGACTGAGGGTGTTGGTGAAGGTGAGGCCGGTGCGTTGGGGGTCGCGGGGCGTGAAGCCGGGGGCGCCGGTGGTGGGCACGGTCAGGGCAGCGAAGCGATGGCCGTCGGCCTCGCTCCAAGTGCGCTCGGGCGGCGGCCCGGGTTGGCACCCGACCACAAGCACCAGAAGGAGACAGCAGGAAATGGCCTTGTACATAACAATGCAGAACCGGGCTACGGCGTCGTGAGCGAAACGACAGCGGTCTGGGCTTGCGCGTCAGCCAATCCGTACCGCTCGCGCAGGGCGCCCGCTTGGGCGAGCAGCGACGCATCGCCGGTACGGTTCACGGCATGAAACAGAAGCTCCTGGACGAGGGGTGCTGTGGTGCTATCGGCCTGGGCCTGGGCGGCGGCCACGGCCTCTTGCAGCAGAGCGTCGTCAAACGGGTGCAGATGAAGCAAGGTGCGATACAGCAGGAGTTCGTTCCTCACCTCGCCACGGGCCCGGGCGCGCTCAATGCCTGTGGTCACAGCCTGGGACACGGTCAGTTGCCCCGTCATCGTGGCATAGGTGAGCGAATCCAAGTAGTGGCGCGAGCGGCGATACATGCGCAGCTCGGCCTCCACCTGGGCCTGCACCTGCTGCGGCGAGGTCCCCTTGATAAACGGATAGCTCAGGCTCAGGCCGAAGATCTGGAAGTAGGCGTGCGAACGCTCGTAAGCGTCGGGTCTGATCGGGGCCCCTGCTAACGGGCGATGACCACTGTCCTGTAGGGCCGGGTGATCTTGAAGGGCCTGGTAGAGGGCCTCGGCGAGGTGCTCGTAGCCTTCGTAGGTGGGGTGGACGTGGTCCAGAAAGAACGAGAAATCGCCCACGCCATCGTCGCTGCGACGCGCGGTCACCGCTTCCAGGTCGACGAGTGTGGCGAGGCCTTCTTCGGCGAGGGCGCGCGTGACGGCATTGATCGCATCGGGCGCACGGAAGCGGAGTTCGTCTTGCTCTTTGGCGGCGTGAAAGGCGGCCCGGGCAGCCAGCGTGTCGCCTTGAGCGAAGAGCGTCCGGCCCTCCACAAACTGCGTGATAGCCTCTTCGTCATTCCCAAGGGGCGGCTGGTCCCGCAGATTGGCCGCTACGGTGGCCAGGTAGACGGGGATGCCGGCGTCCTGAAAGGTGGTGAGCGTGGCCCGCAGGTTGGCCTCATACTCCCGGCGCCCGCGCTCGAACTTGGGATCGGTGAGCGGGATGTCCTCGTCGGCCACCATGAGCGCGAGTAGACTCTCCTGCCCGGTGGCGGCGGGCGCCAGGGCCCGGTCCACCGACGCCAGGAGCGCCGAGTGGCGCCTCAGGCGGAGGGTCAGCCGTTTGAGCCAGGCGGGAGCGCCTCCCGGACCCAGAGCACTGCCCACTCCGAAGGCTCCGTAGTATTCGTCGTGCCCGGCGTAGATCACGACGGCATCGGGCTGCTGGGCCGCGACCGCATCCTTCAGGTCCCAGAGGAGATAGCTACCCGAGCCTGTGACGCCCAGGTTGATCACCTCCACAGATTGGCCGGCGGCATGGACCTCCAGCCGCTGCTGAAGCCGCGCCGGAAAGCCCAGATGAGCGCGGTACGGAAAACCAGCGGCCGTGCTGCCACCCAGTACGATGACGCGAAAGGTCCCAGCGGGCTTGTCCGCCTGGAAGGGATCGTAGGCGATCTCGGGGGCGAGTACACCGTCCAGATGCTGATGCACGTAGGCGGCATTCAGCACCCGGTAGCCAGGCTGCGCCTCCACCGGCACGAACACAGCGCGTGCGCTGGCGGGTCCTAGCAGGCGGAGGCCAACCTCCAGAAGCAGGAGGGTGGTTAGCAGTAAGCTGACTACGGCTAGCGAGCGCCGCCACACACGGGCTGGGCGACGGGTAGACATGGTGGAAACAGGTCAGGCGGGTGGGATGGTCACCCTTGCCCCCAACACGCAGGAATACATGAATCTATGGCGTGCGAATAAAACACGGGCGGCAAGAAGCCGGGGTACGCCAAAGCACTCCAGGTGATCCCGATTAGGTGCTAACGCACGCCGGTAGTGATCCGCTGCTCCAACTCGTTCGACACCTCACGGAAGTAGTCCTCGCGCTCCGCAGTGACAGCCAACATCTGGAGGTCGACACTACCAGGCAATACGGCTTGCACCTCGCCGACAAAGCGCACGGAGATGGTACCGGCCAGGCGATTCCGAGGGCGCGACGTTACGATGATGCGCGTCTGGACCTCCTCGACGCCCAGGGCCCGCTCATCGGCAGTGGGCTGGATGAGGCGCCATTCGGTCTCCAGGAGGACGTCCTCATCCTGCGTCTCTTGACGATTGTAGCGATACCCATAGCGGTTGATCAAGACCTCTTGGGACTCGTTGATCAGCGAAGGCAAGACGGTGGTGCCTAGGTTAGTGCGGTAGATCTGGCTGCTGCGCGCCGTACCGGAGGAGGCACATCCGGCTAGCAGTAGGCCCACGGCCAGCAGGGTGGCGAGGACCCCTAGGGGGAGACGGTGGGTCATGAGGCGAAGAAGATAGCTTGACGGGGGAGAAGTGGGTGCACGGCGGGCTTGGGAGCCTTGGAGAGAGGGAGACGGCAGGACCTGGTGGTCCCTAAATTCCTCAGGCACACGGACGCACCGAGGGAGCTGCCCAGATATAACGAATCCTGGACGCCGAATGCAAAGAGGAGAGGCCAACTGTATTTCGCTGGCCTCTCCTCTTCCTACTTGACTACGTGAGGTAGCAGATCTGTTAGATCGGCTTGGTCAGGCGCTGAGCCTTCCCAGACACCCCACGGCGCTCACGCTCACCGGCCTTCCAGGCGGAGCCGTTGGAGCTAGCCGACGCAGCACCGCCGCCACCAAAGGTGTAGGTCTGCAGCGCGAGCGTCTCCAGCTCAGCACCAGGGACCGGGAAGTGGAACGGCGTGTTGTCCACGAGGTCGCCCCAGCCACGGTCATCGAAGAACGCGAGACCAGAAGCCGTGTGGAAGGTCTCCATACGCTTCTCGTGCTTGAGCATGGCCCACAGCGTGGCATCCGGACGGTGGCTCTGCGAGTCATCCGGCGTGCCAACGGCGTTGTCGGCCGTAGCTGGAGCCAGCTCGCCGTTCGCGATCCGCGTGACGTTGAGCAGGTCGGCCACGGTCTGCGTGGAGCCGCCCGTGCGCAGGAGGGCTTCCGCCATGAGCATATCCATTTCGGCCATGTTCATGACCACCATCGGGCCGTTGCCATCGTTGGTGTTGTAGGCCTGGTGCATGGACGGGTTGTGCGTCGAGAAGTGGTAGGTGCCACGCGAGGCCGGGAAGGGCCCGTTGTTGCCCTGGTACTCGAAGTACTTGCCACTGATCGTGAGGTCATCGTCGCTACCGACGATGCGGCGGTCGCTCGTCTTGATATCGAAGACGAGACGATCCTGCAGCGGGGTGTTGACCCACTCTTCGAAGCAGTTGATCGTGTCATCGTTCGGATCACACACGTTCTCGTCGGCCGGGCCGATCGAACGGTAATCCGCGCGGGCCCACGTGGTGCCCGTCTGGCCGTAGAACTTCATGCAGTCCCACTCGTCATCGCCGTCGTCGTTGCCGATCGGGGCAAAGTCCTCGGTGATGCCGTTGTCGATGCGGCGCATCACCTCGTTCCAGTCCACGGCGGCCCGCTCCTCGGGGGTACGGGGCGTCTGGGCCAGAATACGGGCGGCGTACGAGTTGGCGAGCTTGATGAGGTCCTGGTTCGTGATGTCGAGGCCGAAGATCCAATCCTCGGCAGCTGTGATCGTGAAGTCATTGGCCTGGGCGATGGCAATCGCCTCATCCAGGAACCCAATGGCGGCAGCGGCCACGGTGTTGTAGTCGCTCAGCGGGAGCTCTTCAACCCCCAGAGCTACGGCTTCGAGATCGACCGTCTCATCCACGATGAAGGCCTGATCGAACTGCATCGCGAGGCGGCTGTGCGAGAGGCCCATCGTGAACTTGGCAAAGGCCCGGAGGCGCTCTGTGTCCACGCCCTCCTGGACGTAGATGTTGTTCTCGCCACCAGTGGCCTCTGCATCGGCGATGGCCAAGAGGCCGTCGATGGAGTTGGAGATACCCACGTAGGCATTGAACCACGGATCTTCGGTGGCCTCCTCGCGGGAGTACGACGGATCGTTGTTCCACGCAATGCGGGGCTCCGAGGACATGTCGCGCATGGCCCAGTTGGCCCATGAGCAGGAGTGCTCGTCGGCGATCGTCGCAAACATCATGCTACCAGCGCACCACTGCGTGGCGGACCAGTAGTCTAGGAACGTGCCCCCGACGAGGTTTTCCACGTCACCGGGGGTGGCGAGTGCCAAGGCCCGGTCCGGGTTGTTCGGGTTTTCAACCGAGAGATCCTGACAGCCGGCCAGTACGGCCACCATCAGTATCACCAGGCTATATCGAGTTAGCTTCATAACGTATATGTCTTCCTTCTATGAAGGTGGAATCTCTAGGACTATTCACGGGAGGACAGTGGGCCGAGGCCGGGCAGACCGCCCAGCCTCGGCGCTGTGCCCCTCTGTTTAGAACTGGATTTCCAGCACGCCCGTGAAGGTGCGGAACCGCGGGTAGTCAAAGTTATCGACGCGGTAGAGGGCCGCGTTGCCCTCGGCGCCACCACCGGTGGCGCTGCTGCCGACCTCAGGATCGGCGCCGCTGTAGTCCGTGAACGTAAGCAGGTTGCGGCCCGTGAGACGGAGCGTCACCTGGTTCACCACGTCGCCAAAGACGCCTTGGAGCTGCGACCGGTTGAACGTGTAGCCCAGGGACAGCTCGCGGAGGCGGAGGTACGTACCGTCCTCCACGAAGTGCGAGTTGATATCCGTGGCCGAGTACAGCGTCTCGTAGTAGTTGGATGGCTTCTTCAGCTCTTCCGCCTTGCCGGACTGATCCTGCTCGGCCGCGCGGCCGTCGCGGAAGCTCCACTGCTTCGTGAAGTTGTAGATATCGCCACCAACCTGGGAGTTCCACAGCATGTAGGCGGTGAAGCCCTTCATGCGGAAGGTGGTCCCGAAGCCGAGGTTGTAGTCTGGCAGCACGCTACCGATGTTGACAAACTGGTTGCCGTCTTCCTCCGTGAAGCGCAGCGGGATGCCCCACTCAGCGTCGCCCACGCCATCGCCGTCGGTGTCAACCGAGGAGCCCCAGCAGCCGCCGCCTTCGAGGCAGTTGCCGGAGAAGCCGTCGCGGAAGGAGTTCCCGACACCCACAGGCACGAGGTACCCGTCGTCGTTGACGTCGAACGCATCGGGGTTGGCGCCAGCGGGCAGGTCGCTCGTGCTGGACATCCAGCGAGCGCCGTACATGGCACCCAGGCTCTCGTCATCGCGGAAGAAGAAGGCCGACCGGGGGCCGCCGCGGAAGGCATTCACGTTGAACTCTGTGATGTCCTGGCGCGTGCGGTCGAACGTCACGTTGAAGTCCAGGCTCATGTCACGCGTGCGGAGCGCATTGGCGGACAGCGTGGCCTCAAACGTGTTGGACTCCAGGGTCCCCGCGTTCTGCCACTGCGACGAGAAGCCGAAGTAGCCCGCGAGCGGCGGCTGGAGCAGCAGGTCTTCGACGGTAGAGACCGCGTAGGCCCCCTCCAGGAAGAAGCGCTCAAAGAGACCGATCTCCAGACCGAACTCCTGCTCGGTGGTCAGCTCTGGGCGGAGCTGCGCGTTGCCAAGAGTACCCTTCGAGATAACACCGTTGTCGATCGTGAAGGTCTCGTACTGCGCCTGGAAGTCCGGCCGCTGACCAGCGGTACCGATCGAGTAGCGCAGCTTGAACTCGTCCACGTTCTCCAAGGGCCACCAGGCTTCTTCCGCCATGCGGTAGGCACCGCTGACACGGAAGTAGGTCTGCCAGCGCTCATCCGCCCCGAAGAGCGAAGAGCCGTCACGACGAATCAGGAAGTCACCGATGTACTTGTCATCGTAGTCAAACCCAACCAGGGCGTAGAAGGCTTCAGCGCGGATGGTGCTCTCGGACGAGTCGAGCGTCCGGGTGCCATCCGGCTCCCCGAGGATGTTGTCGAGGTCACTGATGCCTTCCGTGGACAGGCTGTTACCGAAGATGGCCTCGGTGTACGAGTCCGTGTTTTCGATCTGGTACCGGAGCTGGGTCCGCGCGGTGAGATCGCCGAAGGAGCGGTTGAGCGACGCCGTGAGGTCCGCGTTGATGGCCTCGAAGATGGCGTTGCGGCGCTCGATGCGGCCGTCGTTGGTGGACGACGGATCGATGGTCTGGAAACCACGGTCGTAGAAGTCGAGCCCATCGCGGTCGAGGCGGTCGTAGCTGAACAAGCCTTCCAGGGCCAACCAGTCCAGCGGCGTGTAGCGCGCCCGGAGGTTGCCGAGGATGCGCGAGCGCGAGCGGGTGACGTTCTGGTTGTTGACCACGTAGAGCGGGTTCTCCTCAACGGCCAGCGGATCGGCCTGGACCTTCAGCTCACCGTTCTCGTCGCGCTCGGCGATGTTGACCGCCGGCGAGGTGAACATGAGACCGAAGAACGGGTCGAAGTTGGCGCCGTCACCGGCCTGATCGCTCTCGGACTGTGAGTAGCGGGCCGAGGCCGCCAGCGTGATGTTGTCCCGCAGGCGGTGGTCCAGGTTCAGCAGAAAGTCCAGCCGGTCGATGCCATCGGTGGCACGGATGATGCCCGTCTGGCTTTCGTTGGTGAACGAGAGGTGGAAGTTGGTCCGCGCGCTGTTCTGGCTGACCGCGACGTAGTTCGAGAGGGTGCTTCCCGTCTTGAAGAACTCATCGAAGGCGTCGAACGTCTGGCCCATGTACGGGTTGTCGTAGAAGGCCACGCCACCCAACTCACGGTCCTGCAGCGTGCCCGGGCCGTAGCCACTGGGCAGGCAGGAAGCGCACTCGTTGAGCACGCCATCCGCGTTGAGGAAGTTACCCTGCGCGTCTTGCAGGAGATCATGCGAGCTGTTGGCCGCGAGCGGATCCGGGATTTCCTGGATGCCGAACTCGTTGCGAACCGTGACGCGCGTGGTGTTGAAGGGCACCTGCGTGCCGCGCTTTGTGGTGATCTGGACCACACCCGCCTGGGCGCGCGAGCCATAGAGCGAAGCCGCAGCCGCGCCCTTGACTACCTCAATGCTCTCCA
This sequence comes from Bacteroidota bacterium, assembly GCA_038747425.1. Classification (GTDB taxonomy): domain Bacteria; phylum Bacteroidota; class Rhodothermia; order Rhodothermales; family JBCDJV01; genus JBCDJV01. The sequence goes on along the minus strand of JBCDJV010000015.1, from coordinate 60,010 downwards.
CGTCCAGCGAGCCCAGGTCCACCTGGTTGCCCGTCAGGATGACGCCGTCCACAATGTAGAGCGGCTGGCTGGAGGCGGTGATGGAGGAAGCTCCGCGCAGCTGCACGGAGAAGCCGGCGCCCGGCTCACCCGTGTTCTGCAGGACGGTGGCACCCGCCACCTTACCTTGCATGGACTCGACCGCGCTGCGGCCGGGAACCAGCTCCAGCGCCTCGCCCGAGACCTTGCTCACGGTGAAGGCCTTCTTCTTGAGCGGCGTCGCCTCTGTAACGCCAGTAACCACGACCTCGTCGAGGTTCAGGGCGTCAAAGCTGAGGGTGAAGTCCTCCGTCATCCGCCCTGCGGTAACGGTGACCTCGCGGCTCAAGGGGGAGTACCCGATGTAGCGAGCCGTCAACGTGACCGTTTGGCCCACGTTGGCAGCAGGGACTTCGAAGGAGTAGCGACCGTCGAGGTCGGTGGAGGAGCCGAGGACGAGCTCGTCGATGACCACGTTGGCCCCGATCAGCGGCTCGCCGTCTGCATCCGTCACCGTGCCCGTGATGGTCGCGGCTTGCCCGAACGCCAGCCCCGGGAGGAGCATGACGGCCAAGCACAGCACGGCCCTACGTAGCATGTATGGCATAGTGTCTTCCGATGAGTGGTTGGTGGTAACAGGTCCCGACCATGCACAGGCACCCCCAACGCAGAGAACCTCGCTGCCGCGCAACAGCAAGAGGCCTCAAGAGGAGCGATGTACCCGATCGGGCAGGCGTACAGATATATTACATCTCTGCACTGTGCGACCAAATATAGAAGAAGAGGCTCTGCAGCGCAAGGAAGGCAGTTATTCTGCCCCTTCCTCTTTTCCGCTTGAATTCCTTGCCCACAGACCCGTACGCCTCCGCCCGTAGCGACCCTGGTTCACCTTGACTTGCTGATTTTGGCTCGGTAGACTCTCGCTCACCCGACTCTTTTCCAGGTGGCGTGCTGGCCCCTTTGTGTGGGGGTATCCCTGACTCCGCAGCGTGTCTTTCCCCCACGTGCACCACCACGCCTCTCGGCTTCCGCAGGCCGCCCGAAAGCGCTTCCTTTGCGGATATGCCCCCTCTTCCTCCCCCTAACCAACATGACCTTCTCATGAGACCTTTCGCTACCATCTGTACTGTAGCCCTCCTCCTGTTTGGTGTGGCGGCCGGACCGGCCCAGGCCCAGGTCGACCGCAACGGACAAGACGTGATCTGGGCGCGCGACATCGACGGAGCCACCATCACCCTCGATGGCGTCCTCGACGAAGAAGTCTGGCAGCAGGCTGAGTTCGTGCGGGTCACGCTCAACAACGACACCTTCTATACCCCCGGCGGCGGCTGGGCCTCAGACCGCGATGACATCGTGCCCTCGGACCCCGTCGATGCCACCGTCCACTACCTGCGCGATGGCAACACCCTCTACATCGCGGTCGACGCCAAGGACGCCTCCATCGGCGGCCGGCGCAACTTCTTCCAGATGGACGGGATCGTGATCTCGCTCCTCGACAAGCGGAACCGCGCCGAGGCCTTCGCCGAGAGCGTTCCGGCCAACTGGTTCAACGGGCAGAACACGGACGAGTTTTTCTACTCGTGGATGAACCGCCAGATGGTGGAAGACTCGGTGGGCATCGACCCCGAGTTCTTCGGCAACGAAGCCGCCCGCGATACCTCCGGCGCCCAGACCGGCCTGCCTGACCTCACGGTGTGGGATGGCCGCTACGTCATCAACGGCGTGGCCAACGACGACTTCAACGGCAACGCCGAGCCCACGCCGGACGTCGGCTACACCATGGAGCTCCAGTTCAACCTGGAAACCCTCGGCTATGACATGACCGCCCCTGACGGGGACCGGATGCCGTCCACCTTTGGCATTTACGACCTTGACTTCGCCTATCCTACCGGAGCCGCCGGAGAGTCTGTGCGCACCCGCGCCTGGTGGCAGAACCCGTGGGGCGGGGACATGCCCTGGGGCGCTGCCTTTGTCCTCGGTCGCCCGGACGTGACGGTCAACTCCGGCCCCGTGCCGGCTGTTATGGAGCCGGAGCTGCGCCTGCTGGCCGCACCGCCCGAGGAGGTCATCACTGTCGATGGTATGCTGGACGAGGACATCTGGGGCATGGACCCGCAGGTATCGCTCCAGTACCAGGCCAGCGAGGACGATCTCGATCAGCTTCCGGGCTTTGGGCCGTTCTACACCCACTGGTTCCGCCCAGGTAGCGGCGATGACGCCCCACCCGTGGTAGACCCCTCCCGGGGAGACTTCCGCCTCTTCCACCAGGCCGGCAAACTCTACATCGGCCTGGATACAGATGACCAGGCTATCAACGGACGCCCCGGTGAAGGCGGAGGGGACGGGTTCCGCTTCGTCATGCGCAACCTGAACACCGACAGCACCTACACGCCCGGCGGGAATATCCCAGCCCTGCAGTTCGAAGCCACCATCGATTCATCGGGCGTGGCCACCCCCCTGCGCGACGCCTTCGAGAACCCAGCCGTGCAGGTTGCTGCCTTCCTGAAGGGAGCCTCCACCGCCGCCGACCCCACCGACGCGGACGAAGGCTACCAGATGGAGATGGTGATTGACCTGGAGATGCTGGGGTATCCGCTCGAAGAAGCGGGCAACCAGATCTGGTTCGGCATCAACTACCTCGAAGGGGATGACCTGGAGATCGCCGAGAACAGCTACAACATGCGCACGTGGTTCCTCACGGAGCGCGGTAGCGGCCCGATGATCCGCACCTTCCTCGACGCCAGCACCGGCGTGTCCAACACGGCCGTGGATGAGCTGCCGAACCAGCTGGAGCTGCTGGGCAACTACCCCAACCCGTTCAACCCCTCGACCGTGCTGCGCTACACGCTGCCGCAGGCCGGTGAGGTGGAGATTCAGCTCTTCGACGTGCTGGGCCGCCAGCTCCAGACCCTCTCGGCCGGGCGCCAAGGCGCGGGCACGCAAGGCTTCACCGTAGACGCCTCGGGCCTCGCCTCGGGCCTCTACCTCTACCGCGTCACGCTGAAGCAAGGCGCCACCATCCAGGCCACCGCCACCGGCCGGATGACCCTCGTCCGCTAATCCATGGTCCCTAGGTAATGGTCAATGATCAATGGCGACCGGGTCTCACGGTTGACCATTGATCATTGACCATCGTCCAGGGACACGTCCCCTCCTTCCATGCCTCTCCCCTCTCGCTGGGCCCGCGCGGCCGGGTGGCTTACCCTCTGGGCGCTGTGCGCGCCCCTCGTCTTCAGCCAAGCGGGCCAGCTCAGCGGGCGCATCGTAGATGACAACGGTGAGCCGGTGATCGGTGCCACCGTGCTCATCACCGGAACCCAGATCGGGGCGGCCGCCGACCTCGACGGCGACTACACCGTGCTTCGCATTCCGCCCGGCACCTACACCGTGCGCTTCAGCAGCATCGGGTATCAGACCAAGTTGGTCGAGGAGGTCCGGATCTCGTCCAACCGTACCACTGAGTTGGATGTCATCCTGTCCGAAGAAACCCTTGTGGGGGAGGAGGTGGTCGTCACCGCCGAGCGCCCCCTGGTGGACGTGACGCTGACAAGCACAATGGCCACCCTCTCACGCGAGGAGATTGACCTGCTCCCCGTCCAAAGCCTGGACGACATCGTCAACCTCCAGGCGGGTGTGGTGGATGGTCACTTTCGCGGGGGCCGGCTCGGCGAGGTGCAGTACCAGGTGGACGGCGTGAGCGTGAACGACCCGTTCAACAACTCGTCGTCGCTGGAGCTGGACCGCTCGGTGCTGCAGGAGGTGCAGGTCATCAGCGGCACGTTCGACGCCGAGTACGGCCAGGCCCTCTCGGGGGTGGTCAACGCCGTCCTCCGCACCGGCGACGCCGACGAGTACGCATTCTCGTTCGAGACCTTCATCGGCGAGTTCATCAGTCCCGGCAACGACTCCACGTTTGTGACCGGCTTCTTCAACGGCCGCACGCTGGAAGGCAATGCCCCGCTCTTTCCCAACATCGACCGCATCGATCCGCTGGCCGTTCAAAACTACCAGGCCAGCCTCAGCGGACCCGTACCGCTGGTGCCCAACACGACCTTCCTCATCAACGGCCAACGCTTCCACAATGCGGGGTACCTGCTGGGCCGTCGCCTCTTCCTCCCCACGGACTCGGTGGACGTCAACAGCAACACCTATTTCCCTACCGGCGACGGCGAGTTCGTGCCGCTTAACACGGAGAACCGGTGGAACTTCCTCGGCAAGATCACCAACCGCTCCATTCCACGCGTCGAGCTCAGCTACCAGGCCGTGGGTGGCTTCACCCGTTCCTTGGGCGGCGGCAACTACGCCTACCGCTACAACCCGGACGGCATTACGGAGAATGAGTCCTTCTCCATCGTGCATGGGCTGGACCTGACGCACACGCTCTCGAACACCGTCTTCTATGAGCTGAGCCTGCGGCAGAACTACTTCGACTTCCAGGATGCCCGCTTCGAGAGCCTAGGCTCACTGCCCGAGGGAGGTACCCTCATCCCCCTGCCCGATGATTCACCCTACGCCGAGCCGCGTCAGCCGGTCGCCGAGGATCTGCTGATCCTCCCAGACCCTGACGGCGGCTTGATCATCGACCGCGGCGTGGTGCTGCGCGGCGTCCAGACCGGCCGTTTCGCCCGAGAGACCAACACGTACGTAGCCAAGGGAGCCGTGACGGCGCAGGTCGGCGAAGCCCACCTCATCAAGGCCGGCGGCGAGATCCAGGCCTCCAACCTGGTCTTTGGGGTGCCGGGAGGCAGCCTGCAAGTGGTGGACGGGCGCCTGGCCATCCAGCGTGACACCCTGAACTCGGTCACCGTCGAGTACAACCCGATCCAAGCGGCCCTCTTTGCCCAGGACCGCATCGAACTCGGCGATTTGCGCATCCGCGCCGGGCTGCGGCTCGAATACTTCGACGCCCGCTCTACCCTCCCGAGCGACCTGGCCAATCCCGCCAACTCCATCGAAGGGGCCCCGCCCTCGCCCCCCGAAGACACAACACCCAAGATCGAGCTGGCCCCTCGGCTGGGCGTCTCGTTCCCCATCCTGGACCGCGCCAGCCTGTTCTTCTCCTACGGTCACTTCTATCAGATGCCGGGCCTGGGCACCATCTTCAACAACGCGGACTACTCCATCCTGGAAGACCTCCAGGCTGGGGCCGTGGAGTACGGGGTGCTGGGCAATCCCGATCTCAGACCCGAGTTCACAGCGCAGTACGAGTTCGGCTTCAAGAGTGAGGTGACGGAGTTCTTGGGCGTCGACATCAGCCTGTTCTACAAGGACATCCGCGACCTCCTGGGCGTCGAATTCATCCAGACCTACACGGCCGCTCAGTACGCCCGCTTCACGAACGTGGACTACGGCGGCGTGCGCGGTTTCACGGTGGCACTGGACCAACGCGGCCTCGGCCCGGTGTCGGTGTCGTTGGACTACACCTTCCAGAGCGCTGTAGGTAACGCCAGCGATCCCCGTGAAACGGCCAACCGCGCCCAGGCTTTCGGGGGCAACCCGGACGAGGTGGCCCTGCCGCGTCAGGTGCCCTTCAACTGGGACCAACGCCACACGCTCAACACGTCGGTCATCCTCGCTGAACCCGGCAACTACTCCGTGACCGGTATCATCCGGTACGCCAGCGGGCAGCCCTACACGCCCATCGTCAGCGGCGCCACGCGGGCGCAGCTCGAAGACAACTCGGGCCGCAAGAGTGACTTCGTGGTGATTGACCTGCGTATGGAGAAGTACTTCAGCGTGGGTGGCGTCAACTTCACCACCTTCGCCCGCGTGTTCAACCTCCTGGACCAGCACTTTGCCAACGGCTTCGTCTTCGCCGACACCGGCAGCCCGTTCTACTCGCCCACCAACGAGATCCAGACCTTTTTCCCCGACCCCGGCCGCCTCAACCCGCCCCGGCGGATCGAGGTGGGGGTGAGCCTGCGGGGGGCCGTGAGCGCGAGGTGAGGAATGGTGAATGGTGAATGGTGAATGGTGAATTAAATGATCGCTGGGGTTGCACTGGGGGAAGAGCGTTGGTCTGCGTGGTTTGCTTTCTGATGATCTTTCCTTGCGCACCATGTCCACCTATGCTGACCTCGAAGAGCGGCTTGTTGACTTTGCTGTCGGGGTTCTTGCTCTGGCCGAACTATTACCCTCCACCTACGCTGGCCAACACATTGCCCGCCAGATCCTGAGAAGTGGGACCTCGCCTGCCCCCAACTACGCCGAGGCACGTGCTGCCGAAAGCCGCCGTGACTTCGTCCACAAACTCCGAATAGCTCACAAAGAACTGAATGAGACCCGCATCTGGCTTCACATCATTCAGCGCAGCACGTTGCTACCGCGCACCAGGACAGAAACGCTCCGCCTCGCCTGCGATGAGCTGTGCCGTATCCTCGGCGCCAGCATCCAGACAGCCAGACAGCGACGCTCCTCGCCTGTCGATGACCGCTAAGCCCACCATGCCGACCTCCTCTCCGGACCTCCCCCTCACGGTGATTCGTGGCCCCCGTTCACCACTCACCATTCACCATTCACCATTCACCATTCTCTTCCTGCTGCTCGCCTTCGGCCTGCTGCCGCCCCCCGCCCAGGCCCAGACCCCTCCCCCCACCACCCCCGTCGAGTTCCGAGGGCGGATCGATGCGGAGCGAGAAGGCACCCACGATGCCAACCGGATGCGGACCCTGTTCTACAACTACGGGATGGTGGGCGACTTTCAGGTGAACCCGGACCTCACCATCTTCAACTCGGTCGAGGTCCCCAAAGGGATTGGACTGAACTACTCGGATGGCATCACGCCCTTCGTGCTGGCCCGCATCCAAGAGACCGACGGCGGCATCGATCACATCATGCTCACCGGCTTCCGGGAACGCCAGGCGCGGAGCCCGCGCACCGGCCGCATCATGCGCTTCGAGCCGCGGCCCGGCTACTTCGAAGAGGACCCCAACATCAACCAAGGGCGCTCGGTGGCCCTCTCGAACGACCCCCGCACTTGGCCCGGCGCCGTGGATGCCTCTGGACGGTTCATCCAGAACCAAGACCCCGCCAACTGTTGGTACGATAAGCGCGACGACCTCGACGACCCCGGCTGGTGCGGCTCCTGGAATGGCTTCTTCGGCAAGCGACCGAACGCCGACCAGGAATCGTTCACGGTGATGGACGACAACTTCTACGACGCCTGGAATTTCTTCCCTGACAGCCGAGACCCCACGCGCCGCGGCCTGGGGCTCCGCGTGGAGGTGCGCGGCTTCCAGTGGTCCAACCCACAGGCGCAAGACGTCATCTTCTGGCACTACGACATCATCAACGAAAGCACCACCACCTACGAGGACATCATCTTCGGCCTCTACATGGACTCCGGCGTGGGCGGGTCGAGCGTGTCCTGTGACAATGTGGCGGAGAGCGACGACGACAACGCGTTCTTCAACACCGACTTCGGCCTCGACCTCGTTTACACCTGGGACCGCAATGGCAACGGCGTCAGCCTCCGGTCCAACTGCGAGCCCACGGGCTTCCTCGGCTACGCCTACCTCGAAACCCCCGGCGATGCCACCAACGGCATCGACGATGACTCCGACGGCATCACCGACGAGCAGCGCGATGGCGGGCCCGGCCAGCGCATCGAGGGCCAAGACGCCATCCGCGCCGCCGTGCAGGCCCGCTACAACATGGCCGACTTCGAAGCTGAATACGGCCCCCTCGTGGAGCGGCCCGCCTTCATCGCGGGCGTCTGGTGGACGGGCGACGAAGACCTGGACTGGACCGCCGAAAACAACGACACCGGCGCCGACGGCGTCTTCTCCGACCCAGACGACGAGGATGACCTGCCGGACCGTGGCGAGAATGATGACATGCCCACCGCCGGGGAGCAGAACTTTGACCAGACCGACATCACGGAGTCAGACCTGATCGGGCTGACGGGCTTCAAGATGAACCGCATCCGGGGCGCCGGGGAGACCGACAACATCGTCTTCTTCGAGGGCGAGCAGATCGACTGGCCCGAAGATCTCTACAACCTGTTTACGTCCAACAACCCGAACGACCGCTTTGACCAGGCGCTGGTCGAGAACTTCAACATCGGCTTTCTCTTCGCCTCGGGGCCGTTCCCGCTGGTGCCGGGGCGCCGAGAGCGGTTCAGCCTAGCCTTGGCCTTTGGGGCCGACCTGACAGAGCTCCAGAGCAACGTGGAGGTGGTGCAGGCCATCTACAATGCCAACTACCAGTTTGCCACCCCGCCGGCCTTGCCTACCCTGCAGGCGCACGCGGGCGACGGCTTCGTGACGCTCACCTGGGACAACGTGGCCGAGCGGTCCGTGGACCCCGTGACCAACCGCGCCGACTTCGAAGGCTACCGCATCTACCGCTCCACCGACCCGTTTTTCCTCGACGCCATCAACCTGGCGATCGACGACCCGCGTGATGCCCGCCTCATTGGGCCGAATGGAGCCCCCATTGCGCAGTTCGACCTCGACAACGGCATCAATGGGTACTCGGACCTGACCGTCGACGGCATCGCCTACTACTTGGGCAATGACAGTGGCATCACCCACACCTACCGGGACACCACGGTCACCAACGGCCAGACCTATTACTACGCCGTGACCTCGTACGACCGCGGCGAGGAAGCCTTCAATTTCTTCCCCTCCGAGAACGCCATCACGGTCTCACGCACAGCCCGTAGTGGCACCATCCTGCCCCGCAACGTCGCCTTCGTGCGGCCGAATGCCCTCGTTCCCGGCTACACCGGCACCCAGGTGCCGCTCGACGACATCCAGCGTGTCAGCGGCACGGGCACGGGTACGATGCAGGTGCGGGTCCTCAACCCGACGCAGGTGCCTGAGGACGGTCGTTTCCGCGTGCAGATGCAAGGGTCCGCGGACAGCGTGCGGGCCGAGACGTATGTCCTGATCGATGAGAGCACCGGTGAGGAGCTTTTCGAGGGCGCCGACGACTTCGAAGGCCTGGGCACCGGACCCGCCGGATTCGGCCTGCAGCCGGTCCTCCAGACCCTGGCGACCGTCGAGATCGATACAACGGCCACGGGCTTCCAGGAGGGCTCGCAGACGGATGCCGTGCTCAGTGCCAGCTACCAGAATGCCCTCCCGATCAACCTGCGGCGGCCCGGCTTCCCCGAAGACCTGATCATCACCTTTGCCGACACGCCCCTGGATACCTCGCGGTCGGCCATCGGGCAACCGGCCGTGCCCGCTCACTTCCGCATCGAGACGGCCGAGAGCGGACTGCAGCTCGAATTCTCGTACCGCGACGTCAACGACAACCGCACCATCGATGCCCCGGGCGAGGTGATCGACATCTTCGCGCCTGAGGCCGAGGGCTCTCGGCGCGTGCGGCCGGTGTGGCAGTTCGTCTACAGCGGCGACGACGACGGCACCAGCAGCGTAGCCGAGACGCCGCCCGGCGAGGGCGACCGGTACCGGCTGGCCCTGAACCGCCCCTTCAGCTCGGCGGATGCCTTCTCCTTCAGCACCACGGCCTCGTTCATCGACGAAGCAGCGGCCCGTGCTTCCTTCGAAGACAACGAGCCCTACGTGGTGCCCAACCCGTACCGCGGCGGCTCGGCCTTCGAGTCCGAGCGGTTTGCCTCAAACGAGTTCGTGCGGCAGATCCAGTTCCGCCGTATCCCGGCGGGGGCCACCATCAAGATCTACACGCTGCGCGGCCACCTGGTGGAAACCCTGCGGCAGGATGATACCATCGAGGGGACCGTGGCCTGGGACTTGCGCTCGAAGGACAACCTGGAAATTGCCCCTGGGCTGTACCTGTACCACGTAGATGCCCCTGGCGTTGGTGAGCACGTGGGCAAATTCGCCATCATCAAATGATCCGACCTGGCCCAGCCATGACGCACCGTGGGGACGCGAAGCGCGGCGTCCCTGTGGCCAAGCGCCTGCTCCCTTCGCTGCGCCTTGCACCCTCTGCCTCTCCTTCCGCTATGACGGCCTTCCCTCGCCTCGCCCTTCTGCTTCTTGCCGCCTTGTTGATCCAGGCCGACGCCTGGGCTCAGTCCAAGACAGGCACCACGATCGGGCAGGTGCTGCTCATTGAGCCCAGCGCCCGCCTGGCGGCCATGGGCAACACCGGGGCCGTGGCCTACACCGAGGCCATGGCCGCCTACTACAACCCAGGCGCGCTGGGCTTCGTGCCGTCCTCGCAGGTGCAGTTCACGCACAGCTCGTGGCTGGCGGGGATCACCTATGACTACGCCACCGTGGCCCTCCAGGCCGGCGCGAACACGCTCATGCTGTCGCTCACGGCCCTCAACTCCGGCGATATCGACGTGACGGAGCCCCGCGCCGGCGGCCAAAGCGAGTTCACGGGGCGGCGCTACTCGGTAACCAACCTGGCCTTCGGAGTGGGCATCGGGCGGCGGCTCACGGACCGGTTCTCTGCAGGCGTTCACGTCAAGCTCCTCCGCGAGTCGATCGACAACTCGCAGCTCACCGCCCTGGCTGTGGACTTCGGTGTCATCTATCAGCTCCCGCGGGGGGCCACCCTGGGCGCTAGCCTCGCCAACTTCGGGACGCGTGGCCGCTACGACGGGCTCGACCTCCGCATCGGCGTGGACCAGGACCCAGACCGCTTCGGCGACCCCAGCAACCGGGATGCTACGCTCTTCACCGAGACCTACCCCCTCCCGATCTACTTCCGCGTAGGCCTAGGCCTGCCGGTCCAGCTCACGGCGGACCAGCGCCTTTCGTTGGCGGTAGATGCCTTCCAGCCAAGCGATAACACCAACAGCGTCAGCCTCGGCGGCGAGTGGGCCTTCCGGGACCTCGTGATGGTGCGCGCGGGCTACCAGAACCTGTTCCTGGAAGATCAGGAAGGGGGGCTGACGTTCGGTGGGGGGCTGCAGTATGCGGTATCTGGCCTGGGCTTCTCCTTTGACTATGCCTGGAACGACTTCGGCACCGGCCTCGGCAATACACAGCGCTTCACGTTCGGCTTTGCATTTTGAGCGGGGGTTGCTAGCCCAGCCTTCTCACTCTCAGACCCCTCCCCTTCCTGTGTCGTCTTTGCTCCGTGCCTGCCTCCTCGGCTTGGCCCTCCTCGCCGCGGCGCCAGGCCCCGGGCAAGCCCAGTCGGTCGTCTTTTTTGATGAAGCGGTGGGGGCCGCCTACGCGGCTTCGCGGGGGGCCACCACCGGGGGCGACTCGCTGGCGCTGATCGAAGGCCGCCTGCCGCTGACGACCGAGCGCGCCTGGCAGGGCACGGTGGCCGGCATGCTCACCTACCGCCACACCGACGGCGGCACCTGGCGCCTGGAGATCGGGGCCGAGGGATTCGCCCCCCAGGATGTGCAGGCCGCTGACAGCCTGGTGCTTTACCTCAACGCCCCTCTCCCGGTGGCTGGCCGTGACCTCCCGGCGGTACGCCTTCTCGATGCCGCCGGCCGCACCACGGCCCCCCGGCTCCTCGACCTGCCCGGCCGCATCGGGTTCAACTCGGTGCGGAGCGGCTTCGAAGAGGGCAGCCCCACGGATGCGCGGTTCTTTGCCCGCTACCAGCCGTTCCTCCCACCAGATGCCGCCCGGCCCGGCTACCCGGAAGACCTGCGCATCACCTTCTTCGACGAGGTGGTGGACACCTCACGGACCGCTATCGGCGTCCCGGCTCAGCCTATCCGCTACCGCGTCGAGACGCTGGACGGCACCGCGCTCACCACCCGCTTCCTGGACACGGACGCCAACGGCACCCTCAACGCCGACGGTGAATACATCGAGATCCTGACGCCCGAGGCCGAGGGTAGCACCCGCCTGCGGCCCACGTGGCGCGTCACCGTCTCCGGCACGCCGCCCACGCGCCCTCCCGCCAGCGGCGACGTCTACCGCCTGGCCGTAGATAACGACGGCCTCGATGCCGACCCCACCACGTGGCAGCGCCTCGGGCTCTCGCTCCAGGACTTCGGCCCCCTGGGTGCCCTGGACCTGACACAGGTGGAGGCGGTGGTCCTGGAGAACGGGACGGCCACCACCGGGCTGCGCACCCTCTGGGTGGACGGCATCGCGGCCGTAGACAACGACCCGGCCACCACCGGGCCGCCCCCGCCCACCGACGTGACCCTTACCCCCGGCCGGGAGAGCGTGGTGCTGACCTGGACGCCGGTGCCGGACGCCAGCCGGTACGTGGTCTACCGCCAGGCCGGCCCCGAGGCCCCATTCGAGCGGGTGCACGAAGATCGCCTGAACACCCCCCAGCTGGCCGACCTGGGCGTGGAGGACGGCACCGCCTACACGTACATCGTCCGCAGCGTCAGCGCCGACGGCCTCCAAGGCCCCGACGGGCCCCCGCACACGACGACCCCGCGCGCTGACCTGCCCGATGCGTTCATGGAGCTGCAAGCGCGCCTCGCGTTCGACTTCTTCTGGCTGGAGGCCAACCCCGAGAACGGCTTGATCCGGGATCGCACCAACAACGAGCGGGTCAGCAGCATCGCGTCGGTCGGCTTCGGGCTGTCGGCCTACACGGTGGGCATCGACCGGGGGTGGATCAGCCGGGAGGCCGGCCTTGAGCGGGTGCTCAACACGCTGCGGTTTTTCTGGACGGCGCCGCAGGGGCCCGGCGATGGCACCACCGGCCATCGCGGCTTCTTCTACCACTTCCTGGACATGAACACGGGGCTCCGCAATGGCACCTCGGAGCTGTCCACCATCGACACGGCGCTGCTCCTGGGCGGGGTGCTCCACATGCGGCAGTACTTCGACGGCGCGGACGCGGCCGAGACCGAGGTCCGGGCCTTGGCGGACTCCATCTACCACCGGGTAGACTGGCCGTGGGCCGCCCCCAACGCGCCGCTCGTGTCGCTGGGGTGGCGCCCGGAGAGCGGCTTCATCCCCTTCGACTGGCGGGGCTACAACGAGTCCATGATCCTCTACATCCTGGCGCTCGGCTCCCCCACGTTCCCCCTCCCTCCCTCGGCCTGGGACGGCTGGACCAGCACGTACCGCTTCGAGACGCACTACGGCTTCGAGTTCGTCCCCTTCCCTCCGCTCTTCGGGCATCAGTACAGCCACCTCTGGGTGGACTTCCGGGGGATCCAGGACGACTACATGCGCGCCCGCGGCCTCGACTACTTCGAGAACAGCCGCCGCGCCACGCTCGCGCAGCGCGCCTACCACATCGACAACCCGCGTAACCACCCCAACTACGGGCCCAACGAGTGGGGCCTCACGGCGTCCGACATCCCCACGGGCTACATCGCCCGCGGGGCGCCCCCCGCGCAGAACGACAACGGCACCATCGCCCCGACGGCCCCCGGGGGCTCGTACCCCTTCACGCCCGAGGAGAGTCGGGCCGCGCTGCGCCACTTCTACCAGCAGTACCGCCCCACCCTCTGGGGCCCCTATGGCCTGCGGGATGCCTACAGCGTGCGCGACGACTGGTTTGCCACCACGTACCTCGGCATCGACCAGGGGCCGATCTTGCTCATGTACGAGAACCACGTGTCCGGGGCGATCTGGAGCCGCGTCATGCAGGACGAGGCCATCCAGCGCGGCTTGGAGCGCGCCGGGTTCAGGCCAGTCACGACCGCCCGCGAGCCTGTGCCCGACCAGCCGAGCTCGCTGCAGGTGACGAGCCTCTACCCGCAACCGGCCGCTAAGCGAGCCACGCTCACGCTTGACCTCCCAGCCCCTGCCTCGGTGCAGGTGACCGTCTACGATCTTCTGGGCCGCCGCTTGGCCACCGTGCTGGATGCGCCACGGCCTGCGGGGGCCAGCCAGGTGCCCATCGACACGGCTGCCTGGGCACCCGGCCTCTACCTCGTCCGCATCACCGCCGGCGAGGCCAGCCAAACGGCTCGCCTGCTGGTCGGGCCTCGATAAACGCCTCCCCGCTGGCCAGGCCTCGATGACTACCCTCTCTGTCTCCCTCTGATTGCCCATCCCCTCTTGCCCTCTATGCGCTCTCTCCTGCTGACCCTCCTTCTGCTGCTGGCCGCCTCGGCCGTGCAGGCCCAGCCGTACCAGCGCGATGCGCGCGAAGACGCCTTCGTGGATTCGCTGCTGGCCCTCATGACGGTCGACGAAAAGCTGGGGCAACTCACCCAGTACACCGGCCGCTACACCGTGACCGGCCCCGACGTGCCCCAAGGCGGTGATGACGAGATGCGAGGCGGCCGGATCGGGTCGTTCCTCAACCTGACAGGGGCCGACGTCACACGCCGAATCCAGCGGATTGCCGTCGAGGAGTCGCGCCTGGGCATCCCCGTCATCTTCGCGCAGGACGTGATCCACGGCTTCCGCACCATCTTCCCGGTGCCCTTGGCCGAAACGGCCTCGTGGAACCTAGAGGGCACAGAACAGGCCGCCCGCATCGCCGCCCGCGAGGCCGCGGCGGCCGGGGTGCACTGGACGTTCGCGCCAATGGTGGATATCGCCCGAGACAGCCGATGGGGCCGCATCGTGGAGGGGAGTGGCGAGGACCCTTACCTGGGCTCGGTGATGGCCCAGGCGCGTGTCCGGGGCTTCCAAGGCACCGACCTCAGCGCCGACACCACCATCATGGCCACAGCCAAGCACTTTGTGGCGTACGGCGGCGCCGAAGCCGGGCGTGACTACAACACCGTGGACATGTCCGAACGCACACTCCGCGAGGTCTTCCTCCCGCCCTTCGAGGCAACGGTGGACGTCGGCGTACAGGCCTTCATGACCGGCTTCAACGAGGTGGGGGGCGAGCCGGTCACAGGCAGCCGCCGCTTCTTCACGGAGATCCTGCGCGACGAGTGGGGCTTCGACGGCATGGTGGTGAGTGATTACACCGCCGTGTGGGAGCTGATCCAGCATGGCGTAGCGGCAGACAGCGCCGAGGCGGGGCTGCTGGCGCTCAACGCCGGCGTGGATATGAGCATGGTCGATGGCATCTACATCAAGAAGCTGCCGCCCTTTGCCGACACGGACGCCCTGCCGATGGCCGTGCTGGACGAGGCTGTGCGGCGCGTGCTGCGGGCCAAGTATCGCGTGGGGCTCTTCGAGGACCCGTACCGCTACAACGACACCGAGCGCGAGGCCGCCGTGTTGCTGGCCGACGAGCACCGCGCCTTCGCCCGCCAGGCGGGCCGCGAGGCCATCGTGCTGCTCAAGAATGACAACAACACGCTGCCGCTGTCCAAAGACCTGGGGTCGCTGGCTGTGATCGGCGCCCTGGCCGACGACTCGCTCTCAGCCCTCGGCTCGTGGGCCGCCCTGGGCCGATGGGACGAAACGACGCCCATCCTGGCGGGCCTCCGCATGGCCCTGCCCAACGCGGACATCCTGTACGAGCCCGGCTACCCGCTCACCCGCGGCAGCTTCCCAGACATCGTGGAGGCCACGTTCGACGAAGACCGCTCTGGTCACGACGCGGCGGTAGAGGCGGCGCGTCAGGCCGAGGCCGTGGTGCTGGTGCTGGGCGAACACCGCGAGATCTCCGGCGAAGCTGCCAGCCGCACCTCCATCACCCTGCCCGGCTCGCAGTCAGAGCTGGCACAGCGGGTGCTGGCCGCCGCTGACGGCAAGCCCGTGGTGGTGGTCCTGACGAACGGCCGCGCGCTGGATCTGTCCGAGCTGGATGCCACAGCCCCGGCCATCGTGGAAGCGTGGTACCTGGGCACCGAGATGGGCCCCGCCGTGGCCGACGTGCTCCTGGGCGACTACAACCCCGGCGGTAAGCTGCCCATCACCTTCCCCCGCAACACCGGCCAGATCCCGATCTACTACAACCACAAAAATACTGGGCGCCCCCCGAGCGAGCAAAAGTACACGTCCCGTTTCCTGCAGACGCCGGTGACGCCGCTCTATCCCTTCGGCTACGGCCTCAGCTACACCACGTTCAGCCACACGGCCCCGCAGCTCAGCACGGCGCGCCTGGGGATGGACGAGACGCTGACCATCACCACCACGGTGACCAACACCGGCGACCGCACCGGTACCGAGGTGGTCCAGTTGTACGTGCAGGACGAGGTGGCCACCGTCACCCGCCCGGTCAAAGAGCTGAAGGGCTTCGAGCGCCTCACCCTGGAGCCCGGCGAAACGCGGACCGTCACCTTCACCCTCACCGCCCCCGACCTCCGCTTCTGGGGCCTCGACAACGCCTGGACCACCGAGCCCGGCTTCTTCACCATCTTTACCGGCGCCAGCTCCGAAGACGTACAGACCGCCCGGTTCGAGCTGACGGAGTGATTGTGGCTTTGCCCCACACACGGCGCCCTCCCGCGTGGCGCCCTGGCGCCCTCCCGCGTGGCGCCCTGGCGCCCGCCATCCCTTCCCCTCCTGCCATGCCCATGACCCGCTTCCTTGCTCTGCTGCTCACCCTGGGCCTGGCCCTGCCGGTGGCGGCGCAGCCGCGCAACGTTGTGCTGATTCTCAGCGATGACCACCGGTACGACTTCTTTGGGGCCCATCCAGAGGCGCCAGACTTCCTGGAGACGCCCGCCATGGACAAGATGGCCGCCGAGGGGCTGCACCTGGCCAACGCGTTCGTCACCACTTCGCTGTGCTCGCCGAGCCGGGCCTCGATCTACACGGGGCAGTACGCGCACAACCACGGCGTGGTGGACAACACCTCGCCCGTGCCACCGGGGACGCGCTTCTTCCCGCAGGATCTACAGGCCGCGGGCGTCTCCACCGCGTTCGTGGGCAAGTGGCACATGGGCGAGGCCGCTGATGACCCTCGGCCGGGCTTCGATCACTGGGTCAGCTTCCGCGGCCAGGGGCCCTACTACAACCCCACGCTCAACATCGACGGCGAGCGGGTGCCGCGGGAAGGCTACACCACGGACCTGCTGACGGACTATGCCGTGGAGTGGCTGGAGCAGCAATCCGACGAGGAGCCCTTCTTCCTCGTCCTCTCCCACAAAGCCGTCCACGCCGAGTTCATGCCCGCAGAGCGTCACGAGGGCGCCTACGCAGACATCGACATCCCCTACCCCGTCACCATGGCGAACACCGAGCGCAACTACCGAGGCAAGCCCCACTGGGTGCGCGCCCAACGCGACAGCTGGCACGGCGTCGACTACATGTACCACGGTGACCTCGTCTTCGACCAGTTCTACCGCCGCTACGCCGAAACCCTCCTCGCCCTCGACGAGAGCATCGGGCGGGTGCTAGCCCAGCTCGAGGAGGCCGGCCTGGCCGACGACACCCTGGTCCTCTACATGGGCGACAACGGCTTCTTGCTGGGCGAGCACGGCCTCATCGACAAGCGCAATGCGTACGAGGCCTCGATCCGCGTGCCCATGCTGGCGTGGGCCCCCGGTTGGATCGAGGCCGGCTCCCGCACCGAGGGGCTGGTCCGCAACATCGACATCGCGGCGACCTTCCTGGAGCTCCTGGGCGCCACCTCGCCCATTGACATGGATGGGCAGTCGTTTCTAGGCATGCTGCGCGGCGAGGACCCCAGCGGTGAGGATCGCGCCTTCCTCTACGAGTACTACTGGGAGCACGCCTTCCCCCACACGCCCACCACCTTTGCCTTGCGCGGCAACCGCTACAAGTATATCTACTACCACGGCATCTGGGACCGCTTTGAGTTGTATGACCTACAGACAGATCCCTTGGAGCGGCACAACCTGATCGATGCGCCGGGCTTCGCCGAGATCGCCGACCAGATGCGGCGCCAACTCTTTGATCGCCTGGAAGCCGAAGATGCGATGCGCGTCCCCCTGCGCCGCGGCAGCTGGCAGGCCGGCGAGCGCCTGCAAGACTGAGCCCTGGTCGATGGACCATGGACCATCGACGAATGAACCCTCCCCATGCGCCTGGCTCTGCTCCTCTTGCTGATCCTGGCGGGGTGCCGCGCGGACACCCCGGCACCGCCGGCGGCGCCCCCGGAGGCGCCGGTCGGTATGGTGTACGTGCCGGGTGGTCCCACCGTGATCGGGGCCGAGGACGGATTGCCGATGGAGCAGCCGCTCTTCGAGGCCGAGGTGACGCCGTTCTTCATGGACCGTCACCCCGTTACCGTGGCGCAGTTTGGAGCGTTTGTGGAGGCCACGGGGCACGTCACGGAGGCCGAACGCTTCGGCGACGCCGCGGTGTTCGACGCCGAGTCCGGTGGCTGGACACTCGTGCTAGGTGCCTCCTGGCAGATGCCCCTCGGCCCGGATGGTCCAGCGGCGCCCCCGGATCACCCCGTCACCCAGGTCTCGTGGAACGATGCCGTGGCCTACGCCGACTGGGCGGGTAAGCGCCTGCCCACGGAGGTCGAGTGGGAGCACGCCGCCCGCGGTGCCACCAACCAGCGCACCCGCTACCCCTGGGGAGACGCCTTGGAGGTCGACGGCCAGCCGCAGGCCAATACCTGGAACGGCCGCTTCCCGGTCCACAACGCCAACACCGATGGCTACCTCACCACCTCGCCCGTGGGCACCTTCGGGGCCACGGCTCTCGGCCTCACCGATCTGGGTGGCAACGTATGGGAGTGGACCGCCGACTGGTACCGGCCCTACAGCGCTCGCGAACGTCCCTTCACCCCCACGGCCACCAGCGAGAAAGCCCAGCGTGGCGGCAGCTTCCTCTGCGAGCCCGGGTGGTGCCACGGCTACCGCGTCTCGGCGCGCAGCCACTCGACCCCCGAGACGGCACTTTTCCACGTGGGCTTCCGTTGTGTACAAGACGTACCATCCGGATGAACACGCCCTGTAGCCACCTCCAGTCCCTGCCATGCCTCCACTGTCCGCCCCTGCTCGTCCGTTCTGGGAACCGCTCATCCACGGCCTTCGGGCCTTCGTAGCACGCCGAGTGCCGGCGGCCGATGTGGACGACGTGGTGCAGGACCTCCTGCTGCGTCTTCACGAGAGCGCCCCCACGCTGCGCCAGGCTGAGCGCGCCGAGGCCTGGGTCTACGGCATCGCCCGCCGGACCATCGCCGACTTCTACCGGCGCCGGAAGGTGGTGCCCACGGTCCCCGCCGAGTCCGTGGCTGAGGCCGTCGATCCGGCCGATGAGCACCTCGCCCCGTATGCCGGGGATCACGACGTCCACGAAGAGGTGCTGTCGTGGCTACGCCCCATGGCCGAGGCACTGCCGGACGGCTACCGGGAGGCGCTGGTGATGGCCGACTTCGAGGGCCAGCCCCAACAAGCGGTGGCCGACGTCCTGGGCCTCACGCTCAGCGGCGCCAAGTCTCGCATCCAGCGGGCCCGCAGGCACCTCGCCGAGGCCCTCCAGGCCTGCTGTACCGTCGAGTTCGGTCCCGACGGCCGTGCCTCAGCCTTCCAGCGCCGCACGCCGTGTGCCTCCTGCGGTTAAGGTTTCGTGAAGGCTGCGTCTTTTCCGAACGAGGGCCGACTACCCACGTGCACGCCGCACTTGGGCGGCTGCGTTCCACGACACCAACCGCAGGATGACCTGCTTGACCAATGAAACGGATGCACGTCATGGTACGCGTCGACAACCTCGACGCCTCCATCGCTTTCTACACCGCACTCTTCGACGCCGAACCCACCAAGCGCAAGCCCGACTACGCCAAGTGGATGCTGGAGGACCCCCGCCTCAATTTCGCCATTGCCGCACGCGGCGGCGACCTGGGCATCGAACACCTGGGCCTCCAGGCCGACACCCTGGACGAGTTGGAGGAGCTGCGCGCCCGCATTGGGCGGGCCGGCGGGACGGTCCGCAACGAGGGCGAGACCACGTGCTGCTACGCCCACTCCGATAAGACCTGGGTGGTAGACCAGCAGGGTGTGGCCTGGGAGGCCTTCTACACCAGCGGCGACGCCGACACGTACTACGCCCCTGTAGCTGCAGCCCAGTCCGCGTGCTGCAACGAGGCCTGTTGCTGACCCACCTAGACCCCGGCAGGCACCGCCTGTCGGGGTCGCTACCCTCAGCGTGCCGATGAACCCGTTCGCCCTCGCCGCTGGCGCGCTGACCCTACTCGCCTTGGGAGCGCATGCCTTCGTGGGAGCCCGTGAGTTTCGTCAGTTTGCCCCTCGCCCCACGGCCGGGACCCCGCGCATGGCCTGGGTGCAGGCCCTGAGCGGCTGGCACTGGGTGTCCGTCGATCTGCTGCTGGCCACCGTCCTCTTTGTCCTGATCGGCGCGGCCGACGTGGTGCCAGACGAGCCCACCGTGCTGCTCGGGCTCAGCCTCTACTTCGCAGCGTGCGGGGTGGCGTGGCTCGTCACCGTGGCCGTAACCGGGCGGCGCAGCGGGCCCGGGCGCTTTGTGCAACTGGGGCAGTGGATCTTCTGCCTGGTCGTGGCCGGGCTGGCGCTGGCCGCGCGGTAGCCAGGACCTTCGTATCTTGGCGCCTGTCCCCCTCTCTGCCCCTTGTTGCCATGCTTCCCTCCGGTACGGCCTTGCTCCTCGTTGATATCCAGCAAGGGTTCGATGACCCCGCTTGGGGGACCCGCAACAACCCCGAGGCCGAGGCGCAGATCGTGCGGCTCCTGGGCGCGTGGCGGCAGGTCGGGTGGCCCGTCCTTCACGTGCAGCACCTCTCCACCGAGCCGGACTCGCCGCTCCGCCCGGACCAGCCAGGCAGCGCCCTGCGTCCGGAGGTGGCTCCGCAACCGGGCGAGCCGCTCTTTCAGAAGCACGTCAACAGCGCCTTCATCGGTACGGGGCTGGAGGCCTACCTGCGCGAACGGGCGATCACTACGCTGCTCGTGGTGGGGCTGACCACCAACCACTGCATCTCCACCACCGTCCGGATGGCCGGCAACCTCGGCTTTGAGACCTACGTGGCAGCGGACGCCACCGCCACCTTCGCCCGCACGGGCCACGACGGCCAGGCCTTCTCGGCCGACGAGGTGCACGCGGTAGCACTAGCTAGCCTCCACGGCGAGTTTGCCACGGTGGTGGCGGCTGAGGATGTGCTTGACGCGCTGCCGGGGTAGCGCTTCAAACGATCTCGTGAGTGACACCCGCCAGGCCGTGTGTACGTGACAGATTTCGCGTACTTTGGCGTCCCCCTCACCCATGCCCCTCTCCCATGCTTCGCCTGCTGCCGCTAACCTTCGCCCTCACGCTCGTGACGGGCCTTCTGATGGCGGGGTGTGACACCGCCGCCACCGAAGACGCCGCGCCGCTGGCCGTCACGTACGACGACGCCCGGCCAGACACCGTTGACCCCTTCCTGGACACGCTCCAGGCCAACACCTTCCGGTGGTTCTGGGAGACGACGGACAACGAGCGCGGCCTGACACCGGACCGCTACCCCACGCGCACCTTCTCCAGCATCGCTGCCATTGGGTTTGGGCTGACGGCCTACGGGGTGGGCGTGGAGCGCGGGTACATCCCACGCGCCGACGCTGTGGAGCGCACGCTCAACACGCTGCGCTTCTTCTGGGAGGCCCCGCAAGGCCCCGAGCAGATCGGGAGGACCGGCTTCAAGGGCTTCTTCTACCACTTCCTGGAGTACGACACCGGCACGCGCTACCGCAACACCGAGCTGTCCACCATCGACACGGCCCTGCTGATGGGCGGCGTGCTGTTTGCCCGCGAATACTACACCGGCACCGACGCGGACGAGGTGGCCATCCGCGCCTATGCGGACTCGCTGTTTCAGCGCATCGAGTGGGACTGGTTCCGCAAGCAGGAGCCGCGCGTGGCCATGGGATGGTATCCCGAGGCCAACTTCGGCCAGGCCGAGTGGGAAGGCTATAACGAGGCGATGCTGCTCTACATCATGGCCCTGGGCACGCCCTCCTTCGAGCTGGAGCCCGGCGTGTGGGACGCCTGGACCGAGACCTACGAATGGGCCGACTACTACGGCTACGAACACGTCAACTTCGAGCCCCTCTTCGGCCACCAGTACAGCCACCTCTGGATCGACTTCCGGGGCATCCAGGACGCCTACATGCGCGGGCGGGGGATCGATTACTTCGAGAACAGCCGCCGCGCCACGCTCAGCCAGCGCGCCTACGCCATCGATAACCCCATGGGCTGGGAGGGCTACAGCGCCGACATCTGGGGCCTGACCGCGTGCGACGGCCCCGCCGGCGGACTCCTGTCCTACAAGGGCGAGGAACGCCGCTTCTTCACCTACAGCGCGCGAGGGGTCAGCGCCCAGCGGGTGGTCGATGACGGCACCATCACGCCCACGGCGGCCGGCGGCTCCATCCCATTCGCGCCCGAGGAGACCATCGCCGCACTCAAGGCCATGCGCGCCCAGTACGGCGAGGCCCTCTTCACCGAATACGGCTTCCGCGACGCCTTCAACCCCAGCTTCACGCCGGGCAACATCGACCTCGGAGACCGCGTGCTGGGTGCCAACGACACCTGGGGCCCCCCCGACGGCTGGTTCAACGGCGACTACCTGGGCATCGACCAGGGCCCGATCCTGCTGATGGCCGAGAACTACCGGAGCGACTTCGTGTGGGAGACGATGCGCAAGAGCCCGTACCTGATCCGTGGCCTCAAGCGCGCCGGCTTCACCGGCGGCTGGCTGGACGAGGTGCCCATGCCCGAGATCGAGACGGTCATCACGGAGCGCCAGGCGGACCCCGCCGATACCTTTGCCGACAAGCGCCTGGTGGTCATCCTCGGCTCCTCCACCGCCGCCGGCGTCGGCCCCGAGCGGTCGGCCAATGCCTGGGCCAACCGCTACCGCACCTATCTGCAAGGCCTCGACCCTTCGTTCGATGTGCTCAACTTGGCGCGGGGCGGCTACACCACCTATCACATCCTGCCCTCCGGCACCGAGGCGGTGGACGGCCGTCCAGATGTGGACACCACGCGCAACATCACACGGGCCCTCAGCTTCCAGCCAGACGCCGTGATCGTGGCCATGACCTCGAACGACCGCGCGTACGGCTACGAGAACGAGGAGCAGCTACGCAACTTCGACGCGCTCATCGCCGCCGCCGAGGCACAGGGCGTGCCCGTCTGGATCACCACCACCACGCCGCGCAACCTGGACGAGGCCGGGCGGCAGGACCAGTATGCCCTCCGCACCACCATCCTGGAGCGCTACGGGGACCGCGCCATCAACATCTGGGATGGCATCGCGCTGGAGGACTACCGGCTCGACCCCCAGTGGGACTCTGGGGACAACCTCCACCTCAACGACGAGGCCCACGCCCTCCTGTTCGAACGCATCCAGGCCGCCGACCTCGATGAGATGCTCTTGGAAGAGACGTCGACGCCGTGACCAGCGTGGACGCCCCACGTGGTGATCATGGGGTGGGGTCCCGCCTCGCGCCCTCCGTGCTCAGGCCACGCTTCCTGGCCGTGGCCGCTCTGCTCGTGTTGCCTGCACTGGTAGCGTGTGCACCCCCCGAGCGGGATACCGTAACCTCGCCCGACGGCCGCGTGCAGGTCGGGTTCGCCCTCGATGACACCGGGCGGCCCACCTGGACGGTACGCCACGGCGACACCGAGGTGCTGGCTCCATCGCCGCTGGGCCTTCGCTTTGCTGAAGGCCCAGCCTACGAGGCGGGATTCACCCGCCTAGCCGCGCGGCGCACAGAAGCGACGGATCAGTTCGAGATGATCGCAGGCAAGGCCTCCGAGGCTAGGGCCACCTACCGCGAGGTGGCCATCGACCTTGCTCTGGATGGCCAGACCCCGGCGCTGACCGTGGTCCTGCGAGCCTACAACGACGGCGTGGCCCTCCGCTACAAGGTCCCCACGCCTCCTGGGCCCGACGGCTGGGCCCTCACGAGCGAGACGACCCGCTTCGTCTTGCCCGCTGACCGCCAGGCTTGGGCGCTCACGCTGCCGTCCTACACCACGAGCTACGAAAACAACTACACCGTCCGCGCGCTCAGCGCCTTCCCGCCGGACTCGCTCCTCGGGCTGCCGCTTGTGCTCCAGGCACCCAGCGGCCACACAATGGCCATCACCGAGGCTCACCTCACCGACTACGCCGGCCTCTACCTCCGCCGCACCGACGACGACAGCCTGGCCCTCCGTGCAGACCTCTCGCCGCACCCTGACGCGCCCGGCCACGTGGTGCTGGGCACGGGGCCCCTCACCACCCCCTGGCGCACGATCCTGCTGGCCGACGACGCCCTTGACCTCATCGCCTCCAACCTTGTCTTGCACCTCAACCCACCGGCCGAGGGCGACTGGTCCTGGGTGGAGCCCGGGACGACGGCGTGGGACTGGTGGTCAGGACCCGTCGTGGAGGATCCCTCGATTGAGGCCGGCATGAACATGCCCACCTTCCAGTACTACGTGGATTTTGCCTCGGAGCTGGGCTTTGACTATGTGTTAGTCGATGCCGGATGGAGCGGCGCCTTTGACGACCCGGACCAGGACATCACACGCGCCATTCCAGAGATGGACATCCCAGCGCTGGTGGAGTATGCGTACGACCGCGGCGTGGAGATCTGGCTGTGGACGCGGTGGGATGCCACGCAGCGCCAGATGGCCGAGGCCTTGCCGCTCTACCACGCGTGGGGCGTCCGCGGTATCAAGGTGGACTACATGGACCGCGACGACCAAGAGATGGTGGCGTTCTACGACGAGCTCCTGGCTGCCACCGCCGAGCATCAGCTCATGCTCAACCTACACGGCGCCTACAAGCCCACAGGCCAGATGCGCACGTGGCCCCATTTCCTGACACAGGAGGGCGTGCTGGGGCTGGAGTACGTCAAGTGGAGCGACCGTGCCAACGCCGCCCACAACGTGGTGCTGCCGTTCACTCGCGGCCTCGCTGGCCCGATGGACTACACCCCCGGCGGCTTCGAGAGCCGACGCTACGACGCGTTCTCACCCCGCTTCATCGATCCGGTGGTGCTAGGCACGCAGGCGCATCAGCTGGCGCTGATGGTGGTGATGGAGAGCCCCCTCCTCTGCGTGGCTGACCACCCGAGCGCCGTGCGCGCGGCCCCAGGCCGACCTTTTGTAGAGGCCGTGCCCGCCACCTGGGACGAGACACGCCCCTTGGCCGGCATCCTGGGCGATCACGTGGTACTGGCCCGCCGCTCGGGCGATGACTGGTACCTGGGCGCCCTCACCGGCACCGAGGCCCGCACGGTAGACCTGCCGCTGAACTTCCTCGATCCTAGGGCCTCCTACGAGGCCACCCTCTACCTGGACGGTGAGGACGCCGACCAAGACCCCAACCAGGTGACCACCGAGACCCGCACGGTGACGGCTACTGATCGTCTCACCCTGTCGCTCGCGGCTGGAGGCGGTGCCGCCGTGCGGATAGCGATGCAGTAGGCGGCCCCTTCGTTGCTGGTGGGGGCGAGAACACCTACCTTGCTCGCGCTTTCTGCCCTCATCCTGGCGCCTCTCATGCCTCGCCTTCTGATCGCTTTTCTCCTGTTTGCTTTGGTGGCCGGCTGTGGCCAGACGCTGCCCATCGGTGAGCAGCGGGCCTACACGCTCACCCACGGTGACCAGACCAGCGGCTACCTGCTCTACCTGCCCGAAGCGTACGAGGAGACGCCCGATACCACCCGTTGGCCGCTCATGCTCTTCCTGCACGGGGCGGGGGAACGGGGCACCAACATCAACCAGGTGACGGTCAACGGTCCGCCGAAGCAGCTCCAAGCGGGGCAGCAGATGCCGTTCATCGTGGTCTCGCCGCAGAGCCCGCCGAACCAGTTCTGGGGCGACCAGATCGAGTGGCTAGACGCCCTGCTGCGGGAGGTGACGGACACCTACCGCGTCGACTTGGACCGGGTGTACGTGACGGGCCTGAGCATGGGCGGCTTCGGCACGTGGTCCCTGGCCACCGCGTACCCGGACCGCTTTGCTGCCCTCGCCCCCATCTGTGGTGGCGGCGATGCCAACACCGTCTGTGCCCTGCGTCACATCCCCACGTGGGTCTTCCACGGGGATGCAGATGAGGTGGTACCGCCCGAGCGCTCCCAGGTGATGGTGGACAGCCTGCAGGCGTGCAACGGCAATGTCCAGTTTACCCTCTACCCCGGCGTGGGGCACGACTCCTGGACGCCCACCTACAACGACCCGCGCCTCTACGAGTGGCTCTTGGCCCAGCGGCGACCTGATGGCACTCCTTGACCCACCGGCTGCGCCGCCCGACAAGTGGCGCACGTTGGGGTTCCTGGCTCTAGCCACCCTGTTGGCCAAAGGCCTGTGGTTCTCGGCGTCGGCGGTGGTGCCTCAGCTCACCACGGCGTGGGGGCTGAGTCCGGCGGCCCAGGCCTGGCTCACGATGGCTGTCCAACTCGGCTTCGTGGTGGGCGCGGTGCTGAGCGCCGTCTTCACCATCAACGACCGGTTCGACACCCACTGGATCTTTGCGGGGAGCGCCCTGCTCGGGGCCGCCGCCAATGCGGCCCTGACCGCCCTACCGCCGGGCGCGCTGGGCGGCGCCCTGGCGCTGCGCTTCCTGACGGGCATCGCGCAGGCCGGCGTCTACCCTCCCGGCCTCGCCTTGGTGGCCACGTGGTGCCGCGAGGATCGGGGGCTGGGCATGGGCCTTCTGGTGGGGGCCCTCACGGTGGGCACAGCCTTGCCGCACCTGCTCAACGGCCTGGACGGAGCAGGGGCCGGGGGCATGCCGCCGTGGCGCGTGGTGCTGTGGACCACGTCCGGCTTGGCGGTGGCCTCGGCGGCCCTGGTGGCCGGGCTTGTGCGGCCCGGCCCGTATGCGTTGCCGGATCGTCCGCCGTTCGACGTGCGCGATGTGGGGCGCCTCCTTCGGGATCGGTCGGTGCGGCTCGTCAACCTGGGCTACCTGGGGCACATGTGGGAGCTGTATGCCATGTGGACCTGGGTGCCGCTCTATCTGCTGGCCAGCTATGAAGCCGCTGGCTGGAGCCTGCAAGGGGCTCGGTGGGCGGGGTTCGCAGCGGTGGCCAGCGGAGCCGTGGGCGCCCTGGTGGCCGGTCGCCTCGCCGACCGCCTTGGGCGGCTCCTCGTGGCTGGAGGCTGTCTGGCGGTGTCGGGGCTGTGTGCGGTGAGCGCTGGCTTCCTCTACGAGGCCCCGCTCCTCCTGACGGCGTTGTGCCTCGTGTGGGGCACCACCGTCGTGGCAGACAGCGCCCAGTTCAGCGCCGCCGTCAGCGAGCGCTCTGACCCCCGCTACGCCGGCACGGCCATGACGGTGCAGGTCGCCCTCGGCTTTCTGCTCACCCTGGCCAGCATCCAGCTCATCCCCACCCTGCGCGATGTCCTCGGCGAAGGCCACGTGTTCGCGATCCTGGCGCTGGGGCCCGTGATGGGCATCGCCAGCTTGATGCGTCTGAGACGCGAAGAACAAGCCGCTGAACACCGCGCGTAGTGGAGGCACGCTCCCGCTTTTCGCTACAACGAAAACGGCCCCGGCCCCAGACGCGATGGTCCAGGCCGGGGCCGTATCTTTCTGGAGTGGAGGCGGCTACTGATTCCCCAGAATCACCGGCAGGCCGCCTTCGCCGCCCCCGACGATGATCGTCTTCGTGTTGGGCGACTCCGCGAGGCGCTGCGTGGCTTCAATGCCCTTGAAGCGCAGGAAGGTAGGCGAGAGGCTCTGCGTGATGATACGCTGATACTCGGCCTGGCCTGTGGCCTCAATCTCCTTACGCTCGGCCTCCAGCTGCTCCTTCTGGAGCGTGAACTGGTAGCGCTCAGCCTCCTGCTCCTCCTCCAGCTTGCGCGCGATGGCGTTCTGGATCTGAGCCGGGAGGTTCACGTTGCGGATCAGGACGGCTTCGATGTCCACGTACTCGTCCTCGACAACGCTTTGCACCCGCTCCAGGATCTGGCCCTGTAGCTCGGTGCGCCGGGAGGAATAGAGTTCTTCAGGCGTGTACTGACCGACCACCTCGCGAACGGCGCTACGCAGTTCAGGCTGTACGAGCTTGCGGTAGTAGTCCACGCCGTACGTCACGTGCAGGTTGGGCAGCTGCTGCCCAGCGGCCCGCCAGCGGATCGACACATCCATGCCGATGCTGAGGCCGTCCGAAGAGAGGGCGGTGATGTCTTCGAGCTGCTCCTGTACACGGAGGTCGTAGCGCACCAGGTCCACCCAGGGCGCGTGGACCTGGATGCCTTCTGCGTAGATCTTGTCGATGTCAGTCCCGCCGAAGATGCTGTACTTGACCGCCCCTTCGCCGGAGCGGATCGTGGTGGTCATGCATCCACCGGCCAGGCCGGCCACGATGAGGAAGACCAGCGCGAACGTGGAGAAGCGTGCCGCAGCACGGGTGAGGTTGGGGTAGTCGTTGGCCATGGAAGTAAAGCAGGTGCTGGTGACGGACGAGGGAACACCCTGGTTCACCCAGAGGATGCTCTTTCAGGTCAACGGCAAGGTGCACAAAAAGTTGTGATGCAACCCCCGTCCGCACATAACGTTCGCACAGCGTCTGGCCCCACGAAGTCATCTCCTGCCGCTTGTGCCGCCGCTCGATCCCTCTACCCGCCGTGCCTTTGAGCGGGCCTTTGGTTCCCGCCTCCAGGACGGCGTCCCGCTCGCGCCCTACACCACCTTCCAGATCGGCGGGCCCGCCGACCTGTACCTAGAGGTCCACACGGCCGACGAACTGGCCCAAGCCTTGATGCTAGCCCGCACCCACGCTGTGCCGCACTTCCTGCTGGGCGTCGGTGCCAACATCCTGGTGGGCGATAGGGGATTTCGT
Source organism: Bacteroidota bacterium (assembly GCA_038747425.1). Taxonomy (GTDB): domain Bacteria; phylum Bacteroidota; class Rhodothermia; order Rhodothermales; family JBCDJV01; genus JBCDJV01. Next base: position 31,527 of record JBCDJV010000015.1, on the reverse strand, counting down.
GGGCTCGTCATCCGCAACGGAGCCCGTCATACGCGCCTCGACCTCGACGCCCACCGCTTGTGGGCCGAGAGCGGCGCCATCGTCTTCCCAGACCTGATCGAGCTGGCCGTGTCCCACGGCTTGTCTGGACTGGAGCACTACGCCGGCATCCCGTCCACCGTGGGCGGCGCGCTGTGGCAGAACCTCCACTTCCTCGCCCCGGACCGCTCCCGCACGATGTTCATCGAAGAAGTGGTGCTGGAAGCCGACCTCCTGACCGAAGAGGGCGAGCGGCGGATCGTGGACGTGGACTACTTCGGCTTCGGGTACGACCAGTCCATCCTCCACACGCGAGACGACATCGTGCTGAGCGCCACCTTCCAGCTGACCCCAGCCGACGAGGCCACCATGCGCCAGACCATCGCCGCCAACCTGGACTGGCGCGCCCTCCGGCACCCCCCGCTGGACACCGAGCCGAGCGCCGGGTCCATCTTCAAAAAGATCGAGGGCATCGGGGCGGGGCGGCTGATCGACGAGTGCGGCCTGCTGGGCACCCGCATCGGCGGCGCCGAGGTGACGCACCGCCACGCCAACATCCTCATCAACCGTGACGGCGCCACGGCCTCGGATGTGATGGCGCTCATCGGCCACGTCCAGGATACGGTGGAGCGCGAGACCGGCTACCGCCTGGAGCCCGAGATCTCGTTCATCGGCGACTTCCATGCCCCCAGCACCAGCGCCCCCTACACGGCGCCCAAGCCACCTGGCGTGATGACGGCCCGCGAGCGCGCCGCCGCCGCCAAGGAGCAGCGGGATGTGATTCCTCGCTAGATGGGTTGCACGGCCCCCGTATGAGGCCTACCCTGTCCGTGCGTGATCTGCTCCGCTCAACCCAGCCATGGCCCTGCGTCTCATCCTCTCTCTACTGCTCCTGCTCGCGATGCTGCCGCTTGGCTGGACCGCCACAGCGCAGACCGGCGCGGTGAGTGGACGCGTGGTCGAGATCGACACCGGAGCCCCCTTGGCCACCGTCCACGTCTTTCTAGCGAACACGACGCGGGGCACCACCACCGACCTTGACGGCGGCTATGTGCTGGGCCGCATCGAGCCGGGGCGCTACACGCTGACGGCGTCGATGATCGGGTATGGCGTGGTGCAGCGGGAGGTACGGATTACGGCCGGCGACACGCTCTCGCTAGATCTTCGGCTGCGCGCCGAGGTGTACGAGGCGGGCGGTCTGGAAGTCACCGCCGAGCGGCCGCGCCAGTGGGAGCGCCACCTGCGGCGCTTTACGCGGCACTTCCTGGGTTCCTCGTACAACGCCCGGCAGGCACGTATCCTGAACCCAGAGGTGCTCGACTTCGAAGCCGCCCGACGCGGCCGCGAGCTCACCGCCACCGCCTCGGCCGCGTTGGTGGTTGACAACCCAGCTTTGGGCTACCGCCTGCACCTCATCCTCCAAGAGTTTCGCCTGGCCAAGGATCAGATCCAGTACGCGATCATCCCCCGCGTGGAGCCGCTGACGCCCACCGACACCACCCAGGTAGCCGAGTGGACCACCAACCGGGAAGCCACCTATGAGGGGTCCATGCGTCATTTCCTGGCTAGCCTGTTCGCGGGGCGGACGGACGAGGAGGGGTTCACGCTGACGCGGGGCGGCCGGCGGGTCCGAAACGCCCAGGCGCTCTTCACGGCCGGTCCTCGCCCCGAGGAGTACAGCCTGACGTTCGAAGAGACGCTGGACATTCGGCACCGCCGCACCGGCCTCTCGACACTCACCTTGAACGAACCCCAGGCCACGGTCCATCGAGACGGATGGACGTACGACCCCTTCCAGATCTACGTCTCGGGAGCCTGGTACGACGACCGCGTGGCGGACTTCTTACCCTTCGACTACAAGCCTGACACGGCGGTGATGGTGGAAGCGTCTGCGTCCCGCCCCACGCAGTATGCCGCCCTCTACCAACAAGGGCAGGCCGCCCTGGAGCGCGGCCGTCCCGACGAAGCCCTGGCCCCACTCCGGGAGGTCTGGACGGCCTTCCCCGGGTACCTCATCCGTGGAGAAGCGGCGGCGGGCCACCTGCTGGGACAGGCCTACCTGGCGGCCCAGCGTGACACCGTCCGCGCGTTGGAAGCCTGGCGCGGCTCGCTCAACGCCTTGCATGCGAACGGGCTCATGGACGTGTCCATGCTGAGGGCCTACCTGGACGTTGTCCTCGCCCAGGATCCTCCGTCTGAGCGCCTGGAGGCCGCCACCGTGTACCTGGCGGCCTTGCCGCTGCTTGACCGCGAGGCTGGGCGCCTGGAAGCCGCCGCTGCGCTCCGAACCCAGCTGCTGGCGCAGACCGAGATCGTGTTGCCCGAGGACGTGCGTGCATCCGTGATGGCCACCGACGTTCAGCGCGAGGCCTATGCCCTCTCGTTTGTGGCCGACGCCGGGGCCCAGGTAGCCGCCTGGTGGACCCAACAAGACGAGTTGCCCGCTACGCTCCACAACGAGCGGGTGGCCGCCCACCTCCAGCGTCTCACCCGGGCCGAGCGAGCCGGCTACGTGGATCGCTTTCATCCCAGCGGTCTGGATCCACGGGGGCATGTCTTCACCCGGCTCGGGTGGCCCTCCACGCGCTCGTCCATTCCGTCGGCCTTCACCCTCTCGGCAGAGGCCCAGCGTGGGTTGAGCAACGGTGAGGTCCAGATCCCACGCAACGAGTTCTGGTCCTACGCCCACATCGACGAAGCCGCCTATTATCTCTTCGTGGAGCAGAACGGGCGGTTTCAGGTGGGCGACGTGAACGACATGATCCCGGCGACCTTGCTTCGGGGCGTAGCGAGCCGCAATCGGTCTACGCTCCCTCGGGGCCAAGCCTTGGTGGAGGTGACCGAGTACCTGCACGATCAGCTGGCCACGCTCCAAGCCGACTACCTGGAGGTGTTCGAGCGCATCCAGGAGTTTCGGTTTTCCGGCTCCTCACGGGAACAGCCGCTGGGCTCCTTCGCGGCCACGGTGCTCAACACCACGCGTCAGCAGACGCTGGAGCGGGCCTCGCGGCGCGCCGAGGTCACCCCCCGCAGCTATGCCCCCCCGGTGGCGCCCGACGCCGTCCTGCCGATGGACGTGCGCATCGCCCGCTTCCGCAACCCAGATGGCACCACGCGCGCCGAGCTCACCTGGGGGCACCTGGCCACTTCGCTGATCCCCCCCCTGGCCGTGGCCACCGTGCGCACCCCGCAGGCCTACGGCGTGGAGCTGACCATGCTCGTGGAGCAAGCCGAGACGGCCCAGCGCGAGCAGCACGCCTACGTGGTGCCCTATCAGATGGCCACGGAGGAGGTGCGCATAGAGACCAAAAGCATTGCGCTGACGGCGCCCACCGTGCGCTTCACGGCGCAATGGGACCAGTACGAGCTCGGGGCCGAGGCCACCCCCCTACGAACGGCCCTGCAGCCCTCGGACACGCTGCGTGCGCTGCGAACCACCGGCCTCGAGATGAGCGACCTCCGCCCCGTCTTCCTGGATTCCACCCTGGCGGACATCGCGACCTTCTACCCGTTCCGGGAGCTGACGCCCCAGGTACCGCTCGGCCTCTACTTTGAGGTCTACGGCCTCACGTACAACGCTGACGACCACGTGCGCTACACCGTCGACTACGAGGTACGCGAGTTGGAATCCGGCTTCCTGCGCCGCGCCGAGGCCACCTCAGCCAGCACCAGCCTCCGTGCTAGCAGGCAAACGGACGAGCAGCTCATCGCCCTCGACCTGGCCAATTGGACGGCGCGCGGCCCCCTCCGAGTGACGGTCCGCATCACGGATGAGACCACGGGCGTCCAGGTGGAGCGGAACCTGACGTTCGAGATGGTGCGCCCCGGGGGCACGTAGATACGGGCTCAGCGTCCAGCCGACCCCGCTAGCGCGTGATGCGCCTGAACCAGGCACAGGGCCAGGCATGACGCTACCGCCGGCGCCCCGGCCCATGGCGCCAGCGGCCTCCTCGAGGACCGGGCGCGCGGGGAGGAGGCCCGGCGCGCTTTAACCAAGGGGCCCGCAGCTTTGTACGTCCAGGATGATTCAACCTCCACAGCCCGTTGGGTACGGGCCCGCGCAGGGGATCAGGCTTCGCGCGAAGGGACACGACAAATCGGGTCCTTGCGGAGGCTCGGCGCTTGGTGCTGAGTAAGAGATGAAGAAGAAATCGGATCAGAGCACGCACGGGGAGAGAGCCGTCTCGAATCGAAAAACGAGTCCATTGAACACGTATACGAGCAGAGGTCAGGCGTCCAACGCCTGAGCTAGCGCCAAAGCGCGAGCTTCCAGGTCGGAATGCGCCTCCAGGCCATCGCGCCACTCGTCTGGGAACGCAGACCAGCCGTGCAAGGCGCCCAGCAGCCCACCCACCAGGCTGCCAATGGCCGTGGCCGCACTGCCCACGTTGACGGCGGCGAGCAGGGTCGCGTCCACGAGGTCGGGATGGCGGGCCACCATGGCACACGCAAAGGGCCACGCCTCGTCGGCCCAGGTGCCGGTGCCATCACACAAATCTTGCAGGTCCAGGGGCCACTCGTCGAGGTGCTCGGTCAAGCGTTCGAGGCGGGTGCTCACGGGGCGCACCGTATCGCCGAGTTGGGCTTCGGCCCAGCGGGTGGTTTGGAGCAGGCAGGCCCAGAAGACCGTGCGGTCCAGCGGGTCTGAGGCTACGGCCAGCCGGACGGCGAAGGCATGGCCAAACCCGGCCACCAGCGACGCTGGGTGGGCGTGGGTCAGGGCCAGCACTGGCCGGATGGCGGTCCACGCCTCCGTCAGGCCAGCGCCGCTGAAGGCCCACCACAGCCCCAGTGGCGTGGCCACGGGGGCCGCCCCCACGGTAGGATCACCCGTGGGATCAGCGCCACCGGTACCCGCCGCCAAGCGCTCGACGGCCGCCACCACCTGGGCGTCCCAGCGCCGGGCTTCTGGGTGCAGCGCCACGTAGCGCTGGGCCACGCGCTCAGGCACGCGCTCATCGAGGCCTTCGGCGAGGGCTGCAGCCACGGCGAAGGCTCGCTGCGTATGGCCGGTCCACTGCCCGGCGTCCAGGTCGCGGCGCTTCTCATCGGCTCGGTAGCCTTTGATGCCTTTATAGTAGGTGCGGACGTTCTGGTGGCTGAGGCCCTCGATGGGCATGCCCAGAGCGTCGCCCACGGCGCTACCCAGCAGGGCGCCCAGGATGCGGTCTGTATTGGTGGGCATAGGGATACAGGCGGAGATAGGAAGGGGTTACCACTGGTAGACGGCGTGCGCCGCGTGGTGGCTGATGGCGTGCAGCTCGGCGGTGGCTTCGGGGGTGGGGGCGTAGCCACCCGAGAGCAAGAGGGTGACGGGGAAGCCTTGCCGATGGAACGCCTCCAGCGCCAGGCGGTCCCGAGCAAAGAGCCCCTCGGGGGTCAGGCTGAGGCGCCCGTAGCGATCACCAGCCAGCACGTCGATGCCCGCCAGGTAGAAGACCAGATCCGGGCGAGCCTGATCCAGCACCGACGGAAGCTCACGGCCGAGGATCTCCAGGTAGGCGTCGTCTTCGAGGCCATCGGGCAGGCCAACGTCGCGCGTGGAGGGCGGCTTGTGAAACGGGTAGTTCTTCGCCCCATGCATGGAGAAGGTGAATACCCGTCCATCGTCGGCAAAGATGGCGGCGGTGCCGTTACCCTGGTGCACATCGAGATCCACGACCAGCACGCGTCCCACCCAACCCGAGCGCATCAGCACGCGGATGGCCACGGCCACGTCGTTCAGCACGCAGAAGCCCTCGCCGTGGCCCGGGTACGCGTGGTGCGTGCCCCCGGCCAGGTTGGCGGCCAGGCCATCCTGCAGGGCCATGAGGGCAGCATTGATGGTGCCTTGCACCGCTAGGCGAGAGCGTACCACCAGCCGCTCAGACCAGGGCAGGCCCATCTTCCGCTCAGCCTGCCGCGAGAGGGTTCCTTGGGCCAGGGCCGACAGGTAGTCTGAGGTGTGCACCAGCAGCAGGTCGGCCCAGTCCACCTCGCGGGGGGCCACCACATCATCGGGACGGATCAAGCCCTCGTCCAGCAGGAGGCGGTGCAGGGCCGGAAACTTGCCCATGGGGAAGGGATGCCGCTCAGGCAGAGGCACAAAGTAGCCGTCGCAGTAGCTGACGCGCACAGGGACTATGAGATAGGGTGGCTAAACCGAACGGCCTTCACAACGTACGAGAAAGAACGTTCCCACCTCTCCCCTGCCTCTCTGCTCTGTATGCTACGCCTTGCCCTCGTTCAGCACCAGCCCACCTCGGATCATCAGGCGGCCGTGGCACGAGGCCTCCAGGCCTTGGAAACCGCCGCCGGCCAAGGGGCCCAGCTCGTGGTCTATCCCGAGCTCGCGTTCACCCCGTTCTACCCGCAGCACCAGGCCGGCCCCGACGTTCTAGACCTGGCCGAGCCCATCCCCGGACCCACCACCGACGCCTTTTGCGAGGCCGCCCGCCGCCTAGGGGTGGTGGTCGTGCTCAACCTCTACGAGCGCGAAGACGACTGCGCCTATGACACCTCCCCTGTCATCGATGCCGACGGGACCCTGCTGGGCTGCACGCGCATGATGCACATCACCGACTACGAGGGCTTCTACGAGCAAGGGTACTACACCCCAGGCAACACCGGGGCCCCCGTCTACGACACGGCCGTGGGTCGCATCGGCGTGGCCATCTGCTACGACCGGCACTACCCCGAGTACCTACGGGCGCTGGCCTTGGACGGGGCCGAGCTGGTGGTGGTGCCGCAGGCCGGGGCCGAGGGCGAATGGCCGGACGGACTGTTCGAGGCCGAGCTACGCGTGGCGTCCTTCCAAAACGGCTACTTCATGGCGTTGGCCAACCGGGTCGGCCAGGAGGAAGTGCTCACCTTCGGCGGCGAATCCTTCGTGACCGATCCCTTCGGGCGGCTCGTGGCCCAGGCCCCGGGGGGCGAAGAGGCGATCCTCTACGCCGACCTGGACCTGAGCCAGTGTGGAGATTCTCACGCCCGGCGCCTCTTCCTCCGAGACCGCCGACCCGACCAGTACACCGGCCAGCATGTCCGCCAACCCGTCTGGGGCGCCCACGGACTTAAGACGGTGGAGTAGAGTGGTGAGTGATGCGAATCAAGCATTCGAGGGCCACTGGGGGACTGATTTCGGGCCAGAGGCCTCGTACAGATCCCTCGACGACGCCCTGCCTGCGCAGGGCTCTGCTCGGGATGACAAGCACCACGGTCCCTGCTTGTCATTCCGAGCGCCGTCGAGGGATCTGTGTGAGGCACCAAGGTGGGTTCGTCAGGGCGCGTGAGGGGCACGTCGGCCTTGGAGGCCGCATTCAACCCTTGATTCGCGTGAGTCGTGAATTATGAAGTGGGGGTGGGCCGGCCCCCTGCGCCCTGAACAGCGCGTCCTTCATTTTGCACTTTTCACTTCTCACTTTTCACTTTTCACTCCGTTCAGCCTTCCATTTCCTCCAGCTCCAGCCCTTTGGTTTCGCGCACGAACTGAAGCACGAACCAGACGGACACGGCGGCGAAGAAGGCGTAGATGCCATAGGCAGCGGCCAGGCCGATGGACGACAGCAGGATGGGGAAGGTCATCGTGATCCCGAAGTTGCTGCCCCACTGGAAGAGCCCACTCACCGCCAGCCCCGAGCCACGGATCTGGTTGGGAAACATCTCGCCCAGCATGACCCACATCACGGGCCCCCAGGTGCCATTGAAGAAGACGACGTACACGTTGGCGGCCACCAGCGCGAGGATGCCCATGTTATCGCTGAGCTGAAGGGCGCCGCTGGCGTCGAGTACGCCGGTGGAGAACGCCACCGAGACGAGGATGAGGCTGATGGCCATCCCTGCGGAGCCAATCCACAGCAGTGGCTTGCGGCCGATCTTATCGACCAGCAGGATGGTGCCAATACATGCGGCGATGCTGATGCCGCCGGACACGATGTTGATCAGGAGCGCATCGCCCTCTGAGAAGCCCACGGCTTGCCAGAGAACGGCCCCGTAGTAGAAGATGACGTTGATGCCAACCAGCTGCTGGAACGTGGCCAGCCCGATGCCGATCCAGACCACCCCGCGCACTTTGCCCGTGGCTTTGTCGATGAGGTCTGAGAACGACGGGCGGTGGTCGGTGGCGAGGGAGGCGCGAATGTCGGCCACCTTGGCTTCGGCATGACGCTCACCGAAGAGACGAGCCAGCACGTCGTAGGCACGCTCGCCCTGGCCGGAGGACACCAGGTACCGGGGGCTCTCAGGGATGGTAAGCAGCGTGACGAAGAAGATGACCGCCGGGATGAGCTCGATCCAGAACATCCACCGCCAGGCCTGATAGCCCATCCAGAAGGTCGCGGTAGACGCCCCAGCCGCCTGGGCCAGGTAGTAGTTGCTCACGAAGGCCGCAAACAGCCCCGAGATGATGGCGATCTGCTGCACGGTGGTCAGCCGACCACGAATTTGCGCCGGTGCGATCTCGCTGATGTAGGCGGGAGACATGACGCTGGCTGCACCCACGGCCAGTCCGCCCAGGATGCGGTAGATCACAAACTCCAACGACCCCGTTGAAATCCCTGAGCCGAAGGCGCTGACGATGAACAGGACCGCGGAGGCGATCAGCAGGGTGCGGCGTCCGTAGTTATCGGCGAGCCGCCCAGCAAAGAAGGCGCCGGCTGCGCAGCCGAGCAGCATGCTGGCCACATTGAACCCGGTCCCTACGCTGTCCGAGTTAAAGGCCGATTGCAGGCCGTCTACCGTCCCGTTGATGACCCCACTGTCAAAGCCAAAGAGGAAGCCTCCAATCGTGGCCACCACGGTGATCAGGGTTATCGAGACGAGGTTCGTCTCGGTCTGTTGCTGGACTGAACTCATGGGAGGTACCGGTGCGGTGGAGCAAGGTGGACGGGTAGGGTAGAGGCGGCTGGGCCTGAGCCAAGGCATCACCGGCTGATCGGACCGTTCTCGTCGGTCGATAAGCCGGTGGCTCGATTTGGAGAGCAGACCGCTCGGTACGGTAGGAAAAAGAAGTCATAAAAACAGGCTAAATATCGAGTTACTCCCTCGAAATGTAGCACTCACCTGTTCTTGGTAGCTCCCAGGAGCCAGTGGGCGGCGGCATCCAGGCCCAACATCCCAGCCCTTCGGCCCAACACCTAGCAGACGGGGCCCTCCAGCCAGACCCCAGCCGCGTGAACCAGCCCTATGACGAGAGACACGGCGGAAAAGACCATGTCTCGGCGGGGACCCGGCACCAGGCCGAGCACCTGCGGGATGAGCGCTAACCCACGTAGCGTGAAGAGGCCCGCAATCCCGAACAAGACCCAGGAGAGCAGCGGCAGCGGGGCTAGCACACCAGCACCAGACAAGGCGTACAGACCAAACCCCAGAAACGCTCCGGCGATGACGGCCGTAGCGAGCGCGGGCCATGCTCGGCCGGCCTCGGCGGCCTGGGCAAAGGCCTCCCCTGCTCCGAAATAGCGGTAGGCCCGAGGCCCGACAACAATAATGGCCACATGGAGGAGGGCCAGCGCCACGTCAAGGAGCGTCGCGAGAAGAAGCATCTGGTCGGTGGAGGGCGCGCACAGGTCAGGGGGGCTTCATAGTACGCGCCCTCCAGGCACCACGCAAGGCCACCGGGCTGCATGCACGAATCCCAGCGCCCACCGGTGGTGGAGGCTGGGATTCAGTGGCTTGTGGGCCGAAACAAGACCGCGGTGCTCGTTGGTGGGCGGCGCTGGTGCTACCGGACCAGGATCATCGTGTGGAGCTCCTCGAAGGTCTGGTCTGGGGTGTCCGCGATGAGGCGGTAGAAGTAGACCCCGCTGGCGACGGGGGTGCCGGCGTTGTCACGACCGTTCCATATGGCCTGGCCTGGCCCCGGCGGGATGGTACCATCGATGAGCGTCCGCACCTCACGGCCCAGCAGGTCGTAGACCCGGAGCGTCACGGTGCCCTGAGCGGGTAGCTGGTAGGTGATGGTCAGCGGCGGCGTCCCCGGGTTGGGAAACGATGGGTTGGCCGCGAAATCGGGGGCGATGACCGTCACCGTGACCTCTTCCATGATGGTGAACTCGCCATCGGTGGCCTCGACCTCGAAGCGGAAGGTGCCCGTCTGGGTGGCCGTCGGCGTGAAAGTGAGCGTCCCGGTGGCCGCGTCCAGCGCCGCGTTGTCCACCGTCTGCAGCAGCCGGTAGGTCAGGGCGTCGTTGTCAGGATCTTCTGAGGCGAAGCTGAGGGTCAGTTGCTGGGCGCTGGTGATGACGGTGTCAGCGGGGGTCGAGGCGAAGACGGGCGCACGGTTGACGTTGGACACCACGATGGTGGCCGTCAGTGTAGCTGTTTCGCGGCCGTCGGTCACGCGCACGGTGATCGGGTAGCGGCCTTCCTGGTCAAAGCCCGGTGTGAACCGGAGCACGCCGGTCTGGGCGTCGATCCGAGCACCGAGCGGGGCGTCGTCGCCGAGGGTGAACACGAGGGCATCGCACACGTCGGCATCGGCGGCTTCGAAGGTGAAGGCCAGCGCCTCGTTTTCGGCCACGACGAGCTCCAGGCCAGCGGCCGTGACGAACGACGGCGACGCGTTGGGGCCCACCCCACGCAGCTGATCGTCGAAGAAGGCCTGTGCGTTGTCCGAGGAGGCGTTCAGCTCCGCCCGTGTCTCACCGGCGATGATGGCAAACGCGATCTCAAACGGACAACCGGCCTTCACCGCAAACGGCCCCGTCCCGATCATCGTTGAGACGTCGGTGGCATCCAGCGCCTCTGTCTGCAGGCCGTTGCTCAGGAAATTCCACTTCTCTTGGCTGGTGAAACCGTTCCCCGCATCGCCCCCGTAGATCTCGTTCGGGTTGTCTACGGCCCGGTGGGTCAGCCCCGCGGTGGTCGAGAGGACCGTGGTACCAAACAGCAGGTTCGGACCCGTGGCGGCATTCTGGGCGATGGCCATGCGCCGCTGGGCATCGAAGCGCACGTAATCACTGGCATCACTGTTGATGTCCCAGTCGAGGAAGAGGCCAGCGTGCAGGTTGGCGAGGTCGGCGTCGCGATCGTTCGTGATGGTGTAACGGAAGATGATGTAGTCTTGCCGAGCGGCCGACGTGTCCGCGAAGGTCTCCTGCAAGATCCGCGCGCCAATCGTGTTGGGGGCGGGCTCATCGTTGAGCTCCACGGTCGCCTGCTCAGCGGCGAAGGTCTGGCTTTCACTGAACCGCAGGCTCGCCCCAGGGACGGGGGCAAAGTCACGGTCCTGGGCATCATTGCCGCCCCCTCGGAGACCGTCGGAGACGCGGCCGACCGACGCGCCCAGCAGGAAGCCGCCCTCGAACAGGTAGTTCTGGCCGTTGAACTGGAAGCCTTCCCCTACGCTGTTGGGATCGAAGTCAGACGGAAACCCACTCCACCCGATGTTACCCACGGTGGTGAGGGAGGCACGGATGGTGCCGGTGTTGTGGGTGATCACCCCCAGCGGGTTGACGCGCACGCGGAAGTCGTCCACATCAGTGTAGAGGCCGGTGTTGTTCGTGCCCGTCCCTTCAATCTCAATGAAGAACGGAACCTCGTAGTCCGCCGGGGTCGTCTCGTTCAGTTGAAACTGGAAGGTCACGTTGACGGTGTCTCCGGCACCCACTTGAGGCAAGGTGACGGTGGGTACCAACAGCTCCACGTTGGCGTCGTTGGTGGCCAGGGTGAATGTGGCGTTGGAGGCAGTGGCCAGGTAGTTGGTGAGGCGAGCCGTGGCCTCGATGACCTCGCCGTTCACGATTTCGCCGTCGCCGTTGCCATCAGCGTACGTCATGCCGAGCAAACGGATGGCGGGCTGCCCTGTCTCGGTGACCGCCCGCAGGGCATTGACTCGCCCGATGCCCAGCCGACCCCGGAAGGCGAGGTTGGCATCATCAATAGGGTCGGTGGTAACGCGGACCTGCTCGCGCAGCTGATCCACGGTGAACCCCGGGTTCACGGTCTTAACCAGTGCCACGATGCCAGCCACCAGGGGGGCCGAGAATGAGGTGCCCTGGAAGGCGGTCGTGTACTGGCCGTTGGGCAGGGTGCTGTTGGTCTGGCTCCCGGGCGCGAACACGTCCACGCTCCGCCCGAAGTTGGAGTAGGGGGCCTTCTGGTCATCGGACTTGTTGGTGGCCCCCACCGACAACACACGGCGCAAGTTGGCCGGGTTCTGCGGCAGGACGTCGTTGTTGGTCCCGATGCCGGTGGGCGGCGGCCCATTCCCTGCCGAGGTGACCACCAGTGTGCCCTGCTCGTAGGCTGCGTCGATCACATCCTGAAGCACCTGGGCCGTGCCCGGTCCGCCCCAGCTCGTGTTCACGATGTCGGCCCCCACGAGCGCGGCGTACAGGATGCCATCGTAGCCGAAGCACACGCCGTTGTCCTGATCCGGGCACCCCACATTAATGGGGATGAACTGCGCGTTCCAGCTGCTCCCCGTCACGCCCAAGCCGTTATCAGACACGGCCGCCGCCACGCCCGCCACCACGGTGCCGTGGTCGGCGTTCTGGGGCGTGTTGGAGAGGCCCGTGGGGTCGTTGGAGTTGTTGGCGAAGTTCCACCCGTTGACGTCGTCCGTGAAGCCGTTTTCATCGTCGTCTACGCCGTTGCCAGGCACCTCGGCGGCGTTGGTCCACACGTTGGCCTCGAGGTCTGGGTGCCGCCAGTCCGTGCCGCCGTCAGCGATGGCGATGACCACCGTGCCCTGCTCTCCGCGCACCACCTCCCAGGCCGCCGGCAGCGAGACCTGGTTGAGGTGCGTCATGGTGGGCACCTGGGGATCGTTGGGCGTCACGTCCATCGCGCGGAAGGCGGCCAGCGTGGCATCGACGTCGATCTCGCCGAGGCTTTGGAGACGGAAGACGGGCACCGGCTCGGCGTACTCGACAGCTGGATCGCGGGCCAGCTCGGCGGCCACCTGGGCCGGCGGGACCTCCGCAGCGTAGCGGACATACACGATGCGTTGCAGGTCGGATGAGCTGCGCTTGCCAGCCAGGCGCGTAGCCTGGGGGAAGGCAGGGTCGATGGCCTGCACCCGGTAGCGCGTGCTCACTTTGTCAAACGTGGCGAGCCCCGTTCGGGTGGCGCCTTTGGCCACCGCCTGCCCCTCCGCAAACTTGACGGCCACCACCCCCGGCTGGACCGTGGGTGTATCGGCGCGGCGGGTGCCATCGTCAGCACGCGCGGTGGTCGGGGCGAATCCAGCCACGAGGAAGAGGCCGGTGAGGAGCGCGGTCAGTAGAGCCCGAGCAGGCGCTGTGCGGAGCGAGGTCGACGCCATGGTCAATCGGTCTATCCGTGAAGAAACAGACAATCTGAAAGCATCCCCGTACGTTCGGTTCCCACGGCATTCGGTACTACCCAACCCGTTTAAACACGGCTCCTTCCAGGGTTAAGCCCGGTCCAAAGGCCAGTGCGATCCCCTGCCGCAGGCCCTCGGCCTCTTCGTTTTGGGCCTGCTGATGCCGCCGCAAGAAACGCTGAAGCACGAACAGGATGGTGGGCGAGCTCATGTTGCCGTGGTCACGCAAGACGGCTAGGCTGTCTGCCACCGCCTCGTCCGGTAGGTCGAGGACCGCCTGCGCTCGCTCCACGATGGCGCGGCCTCCGGGGTGGATGGCCCAGAAGTCGATGTCAGCCTGCGTGAGGCCATGCGGCCCGAGCAGGCCCTCCAGGTAGGGCCCGAGCTGCCGGGCTAGCACCTCCGGCACACGGGCCGAGAGGCCCATGAGGAATCCGGTGTCCCCGATCTCCCAGGTCATGTGATCCAGCGAGTCCTCGTCGACCAGGGCATGGCTGCCGGCGTAGGCCAGGTGCCCGGCCGCCTCGTCGGCTGGACGAGCAGAGAGGACCGCGGCGGCGGCGCCATCGGAGAAGAGGCTATTCACGATGGCGCTCTCCATGGTGTCGTCCACCTGGAAGTGGAGGGTGCAGAGTTCCACGCACACCACGAGGACCCGCGCCTGGGGGTCGGCCTGGCAGAAGCTGTGGGCCACGCGCAGGGCGTTGAGCGCGGCGTAGCAGCCCATAAACCCGATCACCGCCCGGTGGACCGTGGGCCGCAGCCCGAGCTGCTTCGTCAACAGGATGTCCAGGCCCGGCGCGAAGAAGCCGGTGCAGGTGACGGCCACCACATGCGTCACGTCTTCGGGGGCGAGGTCCGCCTCGGTTAGCGCGCGGCGCGCCACGTCCACGGCCAGTGGCACGGCGGCCGCCCGGTAGGCCGCGTTGCGCTGCGCCGTGGTGGGGGCCGGCTCCAGGCTCCAGTCAGGGCCGAAGAAGGTGAAGTCCGCAGGATCGGCCTGGAGGTAATCCTCAACGCAGGAGTGCCGGTAGTCGATGCCGGAGCGCTCGTAGATCGCGGGGAGCCGCCGGCGGATGGGGGCGGGCACGGTGGTGACCCGCTCCATGAAGGAGGCGGCGTAGGCTTGGCTCCCTCGGTACGGCGGATGACCCGTCGCGATGGCGTCAAGGACGGTGAGGTGGGACATGAACAGAAGGCTCGTGGACGGGTAGGTGAGGGTTGAACGTCGCCCGGGCGGTTCGTTCCAGCATATTCACACGGACGGTGGGCAGAAAAGGCGCCCCTGGAGCCCGGATGGCGTAACACGGAGGCTCCTCGCCCGTCCTGTGTGCCTTATGCGCCTGCTCTCTCTTCTCTCGCTCCTCGGGGTCGTGCTGTTCGTGGCCGGCTGCGGCTCGGAGGCCCAGCCGGTGGCCCCGCCCGAGGCGCCCCCGCGCCCGTTGACCGCCGCCGAGCGTATCGCGGCGTTCGACCCGTTGGCGGCCCGCTCGGATACGACGGGCGTGGACTCCACCCTGCTGGCCCAGGCGCTGACGATGGCGGACTCGCTGCCTAACCTCTATGCCCTCGTGGTGACGCGCCACGGTGAGATCCTGGCGGAGCACTACAAGAACGGCTACCGATGGACGCGGGCCGCCAACATCAAGTCGGGCTCGAAGTCGGTCCTGTCCGCCATCACCGGGGCCGCGCTGACAGCGGGGGTGCTGGACAGCGTGCAGCAGCCCGTGGCGCCGCTCCTGGCGCGGGAGGTGGAGCGGCTGAACGAGCCCGATTCGCTCCTCTTCGCCATCACCATCGAGGACCTCCTGACGATGCGGGCCGGGCTGGAAACCACGTCGGGCCGCAACTACGGTGCGTGGGTGAGCAGCCGCCGCTGGGTGCGCGACGCCCTGGACCGGCCGTTCGTGGACGAGCCGGGCGGCCGCATGATCTACTCCACGGGCACGACGCACCTGCTGTCCGCCGCGCTCACCTCGGCAGCCGGCACCAGCACCCTGGCGCTGGGGCGCCGCTACCTGAATGACGCCCTCGGCACCCGCCTGCCCCCTTGGCCCACCGACCCGCAGGGCATCTACTTCGGCGGGAACGACATGCTGCTCTCGCCCCAGGCGCTCTTTCGCTTCGGAGAGCTGTACCGAGCGGGCGGCCTCTACACCGACGCCGACGGCCTCGTGCAGCGTGCCCTCCCAGCGGACTGGGTCCGCGCCTCGTGGACACCCCGCACGCGCTCGCCCTGGAGCGGCTACCACTACGGCTACGGCTGGTGGATGAAGCTGGTGGGCCCGCACCCGGTCTACTTCGCTTGGGGCTACGGCGGGCAGTACGTGTTCGTGGTGCCCAGCCTGTCGATGACGGTGGTGGTGCTCTCCGACCCCTGGGCCCGCAGCGGCCGCCGCAGCCACACGCCCCTGGTGCACCGCATGCTGGACACGCTGCTCATCCCGGCCGCCATACGCGGGGCCGAGCCGGTGGCCGCCACGGACTGAACGCGGCGATGCCGGCCCTGCGCGGTATGAGCCTCGCTGTGTAGCCTTGTGGATCTCAGAGGGATCTGATCGAGGCTTTGGACCTGCCACCAGCCCTCGCGGTGTGCACGAGCATGGACGGGGCTTCGCGGAGGCCAATGGCGGACCGGACGTTCGCGACATTCCACCCGGACGCAGGCGACATCCCTTTCATTTCCGCCCTTTTGTCCGCTTCTTTTGGGGCACGCTCCGGTAGGTTGGCAGCCGTTCACCCCTCGGGACCTCGATCCCGTGGCTGCTGCCTCCCCTTTCTGTTTGCGCTGCTATGGACTGGCTCCTGCTCAACCCCGAATCCATCCGCACGTTTTCGCTCGTGCTCCTGAACCTAGGCATCACGGCCTACTTGGGACGCACGCGTGAGCGGCCGGCAGCGGCGCGCTGGCTGATGGGCTTCACCGCGAGCATGGCCGTCTTCTACCTGATGCGGTTCATCCAGGCCACGATCTTCCCGACCAGTCTGCTCGGGGCCTTTGAACAGGTGCCGTTGCTGGTCGAGAGCGTGGTTGTGCCACTGGGCGTGGGCGCCTACGCCCAGTTCTGCCTGCGCTTCCTGGAGCATCCGTTCCAGCGCGAGGCGCGGGTGCTACACGGGGTCGTAGGCGTCACGGCCGCCGGGCTCCTGGTGCTGGGCGTGCTCGTGATCCAAGGGCCCGTCTCGGCCTCGGCCGTGTTGTATCCGGCCTACAGCACGTGCTTCTTGATCTTGCTGCTCTGGGCCGCGGCCGCCTGCTTCCGGAAGCGACGGCGGCTCTCCACGCTGGAGCTCCCGGCCACCGTCCGCGCAAGCCGACGGCAAGCCTACCTAGCGCTTGGGCTCCTGAGCCTCTGGATGGCCGCCGTGCTGGCCAGCATCATCCTCGTGATGGGGTTCGGCTTGCCGGAAGTGCTGTGGGACCTCTTCGTGCTGCCCGGGGTGTTCGGATTCTTCGGGGGGCTGGTACTCGTCTACCTGGACCATACCCCGGCGCCCATCACCATTCAGGCCAAGCTGGTGGCGGTGTCGCTCACCACGACCCTGGTGGTGATCGGGATGGCGGGCGTCCTCATGTTCGCCCCCGGCGAGCTGCTGCCCGCCAGCGGTGCATTGCGCGAGCACAACGGCGGCTACACGTTCACGCCGAGCCCGGACGGCGGCTACACGGTGACGCCCGCGACCGGCCTCGACGTGGCCCTGGCGAGCCCGCCGCTGGCGCTGAACGCGCAGACGTCCACGCACCGCCTCGCGCTGCCGTTCGCCTTTCCCTTTGCCGAGCAGACCTGGACGCACGTGACCGTCGGCCACCAGGGCGTGCTGGTGTTTGGCGACGACGCGCCGCCGGCCGACGGCTACCAGCCGTACCGCGACTTCTTCGACCCACAGCCGAAGATCGCCCCGCTCTTTGGCTTCACCGGGCCTAACAACCGCTCCGGCACCGGCACGCTGGTCCACACGGCGCGCGCGGAAACCTCGCCGGAGGCGGTCCGCGTCACCTGGACCTACCCGACGCTAGCCCCCGGGCCACCGCCCCGCGCCCAGGTCACGCTCCGTCCCGACGGCACGGTGACGTTCGCCTATGCCGACCTCGCGGCCGTGGCCGATGCCGAGGCACCCTTCAATACCCTCCGTGGCCTCCACCCCGGCGGACACCCTGACCACGTCGCGTTCTCGCCGGACCCTGCCGGGTGGACCGTCCCCGCCGGCGTCCTGCTCGTTGACGACATCGGGCGGACGCTGCGGCTCCACCTGCACGGCCAGAGCGCACGGCTGTTCGCGCTGATGCTGATCGCGACGGCGCTTATCCTGCTGGGCTTCCCGTACCTGTTCCGGACCAGCCTGCTCGCTCCGCTGCGTCGCCTCACTGAGGGCATCGACCGCGTCAACCGGGGCGAGCGAGAGGTGGCCCTGCCCGTGCGGGTGCAGGACGAAATCGGTCACCTCACGGCGCAGTTCAACCAGATGACGGCATCGCTGCGCACCGCTGAGGCCGAGCTGCGGGCGTATGCGGACAACCTGGAGACGCACGTGACCCGACGCACGGCCGACCTCGAGGCCAGCCGGGCCCAGCTCGAAGCGCAGGCGGAGCAGCTCCGGGAGATGGACGCGCTGCGGACGCGCCTCTTCGCCAACCTGAGCCATGAGTTCCGGACACCGCTGACCCTGCTGGCCGGTCCGCTGCACGAGCGCACGGCAGGCACGATGACGCCGGAGGCCTTTGCCGCCGAGGTGCCCATCATGCACCGCAACGCCCAGCGGCTCTTGCGGCTCATCGATCAGCTCCTCGACCTCTCGCGCCTGGAAGCCGGACGCTTCACCCTCACCCCCGTGCCGGTCGACCTCGGGACCGCCCTGCGCGACCTCGCCGTGCCCTTCGCCCCAGCTGCTGAACGAGGCGGCCTCACCCTCACCGTCGAAGCCCCCGCGTCGCTGCCGGCCATGCTGGACCCAGACGCACTGGAGAAGGTGATCTCGAACCTGCTCTCGAATGCCGTCAAGTTTACCGAGCCCGGCGGCAAGGTGCACCTGACCCTCCAGGCCCGGCCGATGGAGACGGGCGCACCCGGCGCCGCCATCACGGTGTCCGACACCGGCTGCGGCGTCCCAGCCGCTGACCTTCCCCACATCTTCGACCGCTTCTACCGAGTGGACGCCCCCCGTACCCACGGCCAGGGCGGCACCGGCATCGGGCTCTCGCTCGCCTACGACCTCGCCGAGCAACTCGGAGGCACCCTGGAAGCGGCGAGCACCGAAGGCTTCGGCTCGGTCTTCACGCTGCACCTCCCCCTCGGCGTGACTGAGACCACGCCAGCGGCACCGCAGCCCGAATCGCCCGCCGTGCTGACGGGCGGCGACGGCGCCGTGCGACCCGCTGAGACCACGCTACCCGCTCAGCCGGTGGCGGCCCCGGATCGCCCGCGCATCCTGGTCATCGAAGACAATGCCGAGCTGCGCGCCTACATCCGGCGGCACCTCGCGCCGCAGTACGCCACGACCGAAGCCGCCGACGGCCACGCCGGGCTCGCCGCGCTGCACGCCGATCCACCGGACCTCGTGGTGTGCGATGTCACCATGTCGGGCCTCGACGGCTTCGAGGTCTGCCGGGCGATCAAAACAAACCCAGCGCTGAACCACCTCCCGGTGATCCTGCTCACCGCCCGCGCCTCCGAGGCCAGCCGTCTGGAGGGGCTATCACA
Organism: Bacteroidota bacterium; assembly: GCA_038747425.1. GTDB lineage: Bacteria > Bacteroidota > Rhodothermia > Rhodothermales > JBCDJV01 > JBCDJV01. Next base: position 12,543 of record JBCDJV010000015.1, on the reverse strand, counting down.
CGGGGCCGACGATTACCTCACCAAGCCGTTCAGCAACGACGAGCTGCGCGCGCGCATTGCCAACCTGCTGGCCACCCGCGATCAGCTCCGCACGCGGTTCAGCGCCGAAGTGATGATCGGCCCCGACCAGCACGTCGTCCCCTCGGCCGACGCCGCGTGGCTGGCCTCAGTGAGCGACGTGGTGGAGCAGCACCTGGGCGATCCCGCGTTCTCCGTCGGCACCCTCGCCGACCACATCGGCCTGAGCAGCCGCCAGCTCCAGCGGCGGCTCAAGCAGGCGGTCGACCTCTCGCCCAACCAGTTCATCCGGCACCGCCGCCTGGAACGGGCGCGGCAGCTTCTCGACCAGCAGGCCGGGACGGTCACCGAGATTGCCTACCAAGTCGGGTTCAACGACCCCGACTACTTCTCGCGATGCTTCCGCGAGGCCTTCGGCACCCTCCCCTCGGACGTGCTCCACGGCACCTCCTGACCCGAATGTGCCGCCCCCGTCCGTTGTGGGCATGAGGGCGGCACCGGGCGGCTAGGCGCGATGCCTTGCGCCCTGCCAGCGGATTCTCCTGCAGCTGTTGTGGTTCTGTGAGGCCTTGCCTTCGCCTCCTAGCGGCCCGTGCTGTGCCCTTCTCTCCTAATCTCCCCACTCCGATGAGTCAGACCGCCTTTGCTCCCCACATCCACCGGCCGATTGCGGCTGGGCAGCGCCTGCACGTGCTCGATGTTCTCCGCGGATTTGCCCTGCTGGGCATCGTGCTGGCCAACGTCCAGTACTTCGCCGGTCTCTTCTTTCTGGAGATGGTGGGGGCCGTGGCGTCCTCGCTGCTCGACGAGGCCGTGCACGTTGCCATCGAGGTGCTGGTCCACGGCAAGTTCTACTCGCTGTTCTCGCTCCTCTTCGGCATCGGGTTCGCCCTCTTTCTGGGCCGGGCTGAGGCCAAAGGGCTAGCCGCCCGACCTCTCTTCCGGCGGCGGCTCTGGATCCTGCTGGGCATCGGGGGGGTGCATGCGTTGCTGCTCTGGGCCGGCGATATTCTGATGATCTACGCCCTGCTCGGCTTCGCGCTGGTGCCCTTCTACGGCCGCTCGTCGCGCACGCTCCTGACGTGGGCGGCGGGCCTGCTGGCCCTCCCCATCGTGGCCTACGCCGTGATGTGGGCGGCCGGCATCACAGACCCGCTCGCCCCGCCTCCAGCCGATCCTGGCGCCGCGTCCGCCCCCGAGGACGGGTTCAACCCTATCCTGTTCATGATCACCGGCTTCCAAGGCGGCTACCTCGACGTGCTCGGGGCGAACCTGGTGCAGCTGGTGGGGCGCTGGGTGGACGTAATCATGTCGTTCCGCTTGCCGCGAGTGCTGGGCCTGTTTGTGCTGGGACTGTGGGTGGGGCAGCGCGGGCTGTTGCATGACCTCGAGGCACACGCTGGGCTGCTGCGCCGTGTGGCCGCGTGGGGCCTGGGCCTTGGCTTGGCGCTGAACGGCGCGATGGCCTACTTCGTGGCCGATGCCGCGCCGTTCCTGCCGGGCTCGCCCCTTGGGATGGCCGAGGTCGTTGTAGGCGCGGTGGGCGTGCCCGTGCTCATGCTAGGCTACACCGCCGGGATCGCCCTGCTGATGCGGTCTGGCGGGGTGGCCCGTGTGCTGATGAGGCTGGCGCCCGTGGGGCGGATGGCGCTGACCAACTACCTGCTCCAGACGGTGATCTGCATGGTGCTCTTCTACGGCCTCGGCTTCGGCCTGTACGGCCAGGTGGGCACCGCCACCGCCACCGCGATCGGCCTGGCGATCTTCGTCGTCCAGGTGCCGCTGAGCCAGTGGTGGCTGGGCCGCTACCGCTTCGGACCCGCCGAGTGGGTGTGGCGGCGCCTGACGTACCGCGTCCCCTTGGCCCTGCGCCACGCGGACGCCGCCGTGCCCGGTAGCCCACACGAGACCTCCCTCCCCACCCCTGCGCATTCCCCAACCTCGTGATGAGAGGGACACCGAGCTATGGCTGAACCGCCTGCTGCGTCCACGACACGTCGGCCTGGCGTTCGTAGCGCGTTCGGGCTTGCGGTGTGGGGCAGGCTCGGCGCCCGCCGGAGCCTCGACCGGTGTGGCAGGGGATCATCCCCACTGCCTCTCGATGAAAGACGCTGGCTTCACAATGGCGATCCCACGATAGGGGTGCAGTTCCAGCAAGTCGCCATCCCCGGTGATGATCGCCAGCGCCTTGCCTTCAACGGCCACGTCCAAAAACATGTTATCCCCTGTGTCGCGCGAGGCCTGAATCCGTTCTACCGGGTCCACTACAACCGATTGGTCAGCCATCGCTTCCAAAAACTCCTGCCGTTTCTCCCAAGAGACGTACCGGTCGAACTTCTCTCGACTGAGTACCTCGGCCAACTCGTCTAGCGTCTCCGGCGAAATGAGCAGCGTGCCCAATGTCCTTGCCCGCCTGACCGCTTGATCTGGCACGGAGCCGGCCATGAGTACAGCACTGACCAGGGTATTCGTATCAACGACAAAACGTTGCTCATTCATCACGGAGCAACTGGCGGAGCTTTTCTTCCGTCAAACCTCGAGCCGCAGCCTCCCGGCCGATATCAGTCATGATCGCTTCAAGCGGCCGCGAAGAGCGTGCGGCTTCTGTTAGGCGCATGCTGAGCAGGGCATCAAGTAGGCGACGCTCCTCTTGAGAGGCTTGCTCGTAGACCTGAGCGGCCCGATCGCTGACGCGGATAGAGATCTCTCGGGTGGCCATGGAGCTGACTAGGAGATATGGGGAACGTTACCGTGGCCAACTGATGGTCCAGCGGACGGTTTCAGAGGACCTGCAGGTGGCCCCGAGTACAGGAGAGGCCCCTACACGAGTGTGCCTACGGCTGAACCGCCTGCTGCGTCCATGACGCGTCGGCCTGGCGTTCGTAGCGCGTTCGGGCTTGGGGCGTGGGGCGCAGCTCCAGGTGGTCCACCCAGACGGGATCCAGCAGCACCAGGCAGAAGGTGGCGGGCGGATGAGCCGTGGGGGCGAGCGAGGCGTCGGCTGGGGTCTCGACGGGCGTGCCGGGGGGCGGCCCTAGGAACGGCCGCTGCGAGGCGTCGGATAGGGCTTGCCACGCTCGGAGGCGAGCCTGGGCGAGGGCGTCGTCGGGAGCCTCGGCTTCGATCACCTGCACAGGGCCTCGGAGGCGAACCTGCTCGCGCGTCTTGGGGAAGTACCAGCATATCTCGGCGTGGGGGCACTGCCGGAGGTCGGGGATCTTCTCGCTGCGGCGGTCCGTGACGATCATCAGGTGATTGGTGCCCTCTTGGAAGCCCCGGAAAACGACGGTCCGGTTGGCGGGGGTGCCGCCGGGCCGCACGGTAGCCAGTTGGAGGTAGCGCCGGTCTGCCGTGCTTCGGTTGCGATGCAGTGCGCGGGCCACCACGCCACGCCAGGGAGCCAGGCTCATCCCCCCACCTTCAGCGTCTTGCCCAACAGGTGGGCCAGCCCAGGCTGCAGGTCCGGGTACTGGAAGGCGTAGCCGGTGTCCAGCAGCTGCTGTGGGATGACGCGGGCGCTCTGAAGGAGGATTTCGTCGGCCGCCTCGCCCATGACGCTCTTGACGGCCACCGACGGCACGTTGAGCACGGCCGGGCGACGCAGCACGCGCCCCAGCGTCTTGGCGTACGTGTGCATGGTGGTAGGCTCCGGCGCCGTCATGTTGACCGGCCCCGCTACGTCGGTCCAGAGCAGGTGGTAGATGGCGCCCACAAGGTCGTCCAGCGTGATCCAGCTTAGGTGCTGCTTCAACGGCCCGATGGCCCCCCCGAGGCCCAACTGGAAGGGTGGCAGCATCAGCTGAAGGGCCCCGCCCGAGGGCGTCAGTACCACCCCGATGCGCATGAGGGCCGTGCGGATGCCGGCCTCGACGGCCGGGGCGGTGGCCTCCTCCCAGGCCACGCAGACCTCGGAGAGAAACCCTGCGTCGCGCGGGGCGGCGTCCTCGAAGATCTTCTGCGCCCCGTGATCCCCGTAGTACCCGATGGCCGAGGCCGAGAGGAAGGCGCCGGGCGGGGCCTGGAGCCCGGCGAGGGTCTCGGCCAGGAGGCGCGTGCCGTCGGCGCGGCTGCGCAAGATGCGGGCCTTCTTGGCGGCGGTCCAGCGCAGGGCGAACACGTTCTCGCCGGCCAGGTGGATCAGGGCGTCCAGCCCCTCCAGCTTCTCCGCCTCGATGAACCCGTCCTGCACGCTCCACTGCACCTCGTCTGGCCCCTGCGCCGGGCGACGCACCAACCGCACCACCTCATGCCCCCCGGTGGTGAGCAGCGCCGTCAGCGCTGAGCCTACCAGCCCCGAGGCGCCGGTGACGGCCACACGCAGCGAGCGCCCGGCGGCGTTGTAGCGCTGGTGCAGCCCCAGGTCCGCCTGCGTAACGCGGTGGCGGTAGGCAAACTGCCGCTTCAGCTCACTACGGATGGCACGCCCCCCCACGGCCTGCCCGAGCGGCCCCAGCGGAAGCCGGTACGTGATGTCATCGATGATAAAGCTGGTCTCATCCTCGGCGGGCACCATCTTGTGGACGTGGTCCCACGCCGCAAACGGCCCCTTGAGCTGCGTGTCCGCAAACTGCGCGCCCTCGATGTAGCTGTGATGCTCCGCCACCCACTCCACGCTCGCTGGGCCGTACCCCAGCCGGATCACCGCCTGCTGCCCATCCCGGATCCCTTCCATCCGCTTCACGGACACCGGTGCCCACGGCGGCGTCAACCGCTGAAACGCCCCCGGCCGCTCATGCCAAGCAAACAGCGCCGACGCCGGGGCCGGAATGCGCGACTGAAAGGTGATGCTCTGCATAATGAAAAATGCAAAGTGTTTAGTGAAAAATGAGAAGTGTATTTCTTGATCAACCGCCAGTGATACTCTGATACATTTTATACTTAAAATTTATCATTTTTCACTGTTCATTTAATCGTTTCATACGCGTCTAGGGCGGCTTGGCGGGCGGCTTTGTGGTTGACCATCGGGTGCGGATAGGTCTCACCGAGAGCGATGCCGGCTTGGCGGAGCTGCTGGGCGGGGGCGTCCCACGGAGCGTGGAGGTATTTGGTGGGGAGGTCGCGCAGCTCGGGGACCCAGCGGCGCACGTAGTCGCCCTGGGGGTCGTAGCGCTCGCCTTGGCTGACGGGGTTGAAGATGCGGAAGAAGGGCTGCGCATCGGCACCGGAGCCGGCGGCCCACTGCCAGCCCATCGTGTTGCTGGCTAGATCGGCATCGACGAGGCAGTCCCAGAACCACTCGGCCCCGCGCTGCCAAGGAAGCAGCAGGTCTTTGGTCAGGAACGACGCTACGATCATGCGGACCCGATTGTGCATCCAGCCGGTGGCATAGAGCTGACGCATCCCGGCATCCACGATGGGATAGCCGGTCTGTCCACGCTGCCAACGGCGCAGGCCCTCGGCATCGTCGGCCCAGGGGAAGGCGGCGTATTTGTCCTTGAGCGGCTCGGTGGGCGTCTCGGGGAAGTGCCAGAGCAGGTGGTAGGAGAACTCGCGCCAGACGATCTCGCTGAGGAAGACCTCGGCCGCGTCCTTCATGGCCCCGTTCTGGATCCACCCTTGCACCGCGTGCCAGACCTGCCGGGGGCTGATCTCGCCATGGTGGAGGTAGGGCGAGAGCGAGGAGGACCCAGGACGATCCGGCCGGTTGCGATCGTCGGCATAATCGATGAGCGCCTCGTCCATGAACGCCTGAAGCCGGGCCTGAGCGGCCTCCTCGCCGGGCGTCCACCGGGCGGCGATCTCCGTGGCCCAGTCCACGCCGTCCTGTGCCTCGGGGGTGAGGGCCCAGCCGCCGATCGCCTCGCTGGCTGGCCAGGCGACGGGCGCGGTGCCGGTCAGGATGGGCACATCCAAGGGGGCGTCCACCTCATAGTCCAGCTTGCCCAGTTTCTTCCAGAACGGAGTGAACACCTTGTAGGGCCCCCCACTGCCGGTCTGGACGGCGTCGGGGTCGTGGAGGATGCGCCCCGTGAAGGTCTTGACCGTGAGACCGTCGGCGTCGAGGGCCGCCCGGATCTCCGCATCGCGGGCGCGGAGGGCAGGCAGGAGGCGCGCGTTCCAGTAGACGGCGTCGGCGCCGGTGGTCGCGGCCACCTCCCGCAGGGCCTCCAGGCTGGGCCCGCTGCGCAGCACCAGATCCGATCCATGGGCCTGCAGCCGAGCTTTCAGGTCGGTGAGGCTGTGATGGAGCCACCACCGATGAGCCCCCCCCGGCGCCCAGGGGTCCTCTTCCTCAGGCGCCCAGACGAAGACCGGGACCACCACCGCGCCGTCCTGCACAGCCTGCCAGAGCGCCGGATGATCGGCCAGGCGCAGATCGTGACGAAGCCAGACGAGAATGATCATGAGCAGTGAAAAATGGGAAGTGGATAATGAGAAATGAAAAATGGGCGTCTATTTCAGTCGTGTTTTGCACACCAATACATTTTTCATTTCACGTTTGGCCTTTTACCTTTGGCCGTTCATCGGGGGCGTACAGTGCCGAGGCCACCGTCAACACCGATGACCTGCCCGGTGACCCAGCTGCTGCGGGTGCCGTCGAGGAGCCAGGTGACGGCCTCGGCCACATCGTCCGGCTGGCCGATACGGCCGAGGGCGTGCATGGACTCCGACTGCTTACGTCCGGCGTCGTTGCCGGTGATCCGGGTCGTCATGGGCGTCTCCACGAGGCCCGGCGCCACGCAGTTGACGCGGATGCCACGGTTGGCGTAGGTGGCCGCGGCCGATTGGGTGAGGCCGATGACCCCCGCTTTGGCCGCCGCGATGGCTTCGTGGTTGACCAACCCGGTGCGGCCCACGGCCGACGAGCTCAGCACGATGGCGCCGCCGCCCTTCATCATGGCGCGGGCCGCGGCCTTGACCAGGAAGAACGACGTGTTGAGGTTCAGGGCGATGGTCTCGGTGTACTCATCCACGGAGGTGAGGTGGGCGGGCTTGAGCAGGATCGAGCCGATGAAATTGGCCACGCCGGAGAGGGTGCCGTACTGGCTGGTCGTCTGCTTGACCAGCGCTTGCACCTCCTCGTACTGCGTGGCATCCAAGGCATGGGGGGTGGCCCCCGTCTCTTTGGCCAGCGCATGGAGACGATCTTCGCCACGTGCGGCAATGACCACCTGGGCGCCCTGCTGGGTGAGGCGACGGGTCACCGCAGCGCCAATGCCGCCGGTGCCGCCCAAGAGAATGTATGTGGGGGTAGACATAAGAGTTACTCGTCAATCATCAAAGCTATTCCGAAGCTGCGCCATGACGGCGCGGTGTAGGCTGAAAGACACCGTCGGATGCCTGAGATCCACGGGCGCCCCCCTTGTCGAGAGATCGTTACCGGGCTCGTGGGAGCGTGGCGAAGCGCATAAAAAAAGCCGGAGGTGGCAGGCACCTCCGGCTGAATGGTCTGGGTCGGCCGTGGCCGAGCGGGTCTACATGTCGCTCGGCGGCAGCAAGACCGTGTCGATGACGTGGATGACGCCGTTGCTGGCTTCCACGTCGGCCGTGACCACGGTGGCCTCACCCACGTTGACGGTCTCGCCGTCAACAGCGATCGGGACGGCCGCGCCCTGGATCGTAGCGGCTTCGCTCATGCCCACCACGTCGGCGGCCATCGCTTTGCCGCTGACCACGTGGTAGGTCAGGATGCCAACCAGCTGATCTTTGTTCTCAGGCTGGAGCAGCGACTCCAAGGTGCCTTCGGGCAGGGCCTCGAAGGCCGCATTGGTGGGGGCGAAGACCGTGAAGGGGCCCTCCCCCTGGAGGGTTTCGACCAGTTCGCCAGCCTGGAGGGCCGCCACGAGCGTCGAGAAGTTCTCATCGGCCAGGGCAATCTCCACGATGCTAGGCATGGTGGCCTCGTCGGCCATCTCCTCGGTGGCGTCAGCCGTGTCCTCGGCGGGCGTTTCCGCGGGCTGCGTGTTCTCGCATGCAGCGAGGACGACCATGAGCAGAGCAAGGCTCAAGGTCGAAAGCAAACGGGTGTAAAAAGGGGATACGCTCATAAGGAGTGATGTAGGGAAGTTGAAGTGGATGATGGGGTACTCTGGATACCCGGGGATGGAGCTTCGGGGGCTCAGAAGAGCAGGGCCCGGGTACCGCCATTCAGGTCCTAGATGGACACGGAGAGGTTAAAGATACCAGTGTGGTACCAGGAAGCGGAGCACTTGTATCCGTTGTGTAAAGAAAATTACGTTGCCCAACCGCCAGGGGCCCACCCGGAGCGTCAGGTGGGATCAAGGAGCCTGCGCGAGCAGGTCCGAGGCCAGGCGCGCGAAGCAGCCGCAGCGTGAGCTACGGCGATGCCGCGGAATACCACCTGGTGACGGCGCAGCCTGGTGACGCCGAGGGGGTTCGGGCCTAGGCGCGCGTACGGGGCGCGTCCGCCTCGACGCGCAGATGCACCGGGAGGGGAAGCGGTGCGCGGTCGGCCGCACGATCGGTGGCCTCCAGGAGGCTGGGGGCATGCCTATCCAGGAAGTGCTTCAGATAGGCCACCGCGACGGCCGCCTCTTGACTTGGCGCTTGGGCCAGGTAGTAGTCTCGACGGAAGGGCTCTCCCCACTGGCTCGGGTAGAAGAGCTCACGATGCTGGTCCAAGGTCAGCGCCAGCAGCGTGGCCGCCTTACGCCCGAGGTAGCCCGCATCGTAGATCAGGCTGTCCGCCAGCAGGGTGCGCTCGGTGTACGCTCCACTCAGGAGCAGCACATGCCCGGCGATGCAGCACCGAAAGGCGTCTGGAGACGCGCCCTCTTGCACGACCTCTTGCACATTGTTGGCCCAGGCCCACTGAGCCGCGTCGAACCGATCAGGACGAGCCGCGATGTGAGAACGGACGAGGCTAAGCAGCGAGGCATTCATCAGCACAAGAAAAGACAGGACACAGACAGAAGGACAGCAGCACCACAGGCATCGCGCACAGGATGCCCTGTGGCTGGGTGCTTTACCTAACAAAGATACAGGGACTTGGGTCGCAGAGCAACTGAGATTTTGCAGGCCTCTATTTCCGCCCCCTCTGCGCCCATATACGGCTCGGCTTGCTGTAACGCCTGGGAGGCCGTAGCCTACATAGCCGTCAACCCGCTACCGCCCCCGCCCTGCACCACGCCCGATCCCGCCATGCCTCGATCGCCCTCCACCTCGCTTCCGGTGCTCGCCCTGACCCTCTGGGCGCTGCTCACGCTCATGGCTTGTCAAACGCCTGACCCCGCCACTCGACCAGACGCCTCGGCTTCGCCGGATACCACCGAGGCCGCCCGCTTGGCTCAGACGATCATCGATGCCACCATCGACACCCACGGGGGTGACGGCTACACCGACACGCAGATCGACTTCGTCTTTCGGGATCACGCCTTCCAGATTGAGCATCGGGGGGCGCAGTATGCCTACACCCGCACCCGGACCGACCCCTCCGGCGAGATCGTGCGCGACGTGCTCAGCAACGATGGGCTGACCCGCACCGTGGGCGGCCAGGCCGTCTCCCTGGATGCTGGGCAGACGGAGCGCATCATGACGGCCGTCAACTCCGTCCCCTACTTCGTCCTGCTTCCCTATCGACTCAACGACCCGGCCGTCCAGAAAACGTACACGGGCACCGCCATGATTGACGGGGAGAGCTACCACCAAATAGAGGTGACCTTCCGCGAAGAGGGCGGGGGCGAAGACTTCGACGACGTCTACATGTACTGGATCCACCCCGAGCGTGAGACGATGGACTACCTGGCCTACACGTTCCATGAGAGCGACGAAGGCCATGGCAGCCGTTTCCGGAAGGCCGTTAACGTACGCACCGTGGGCGGCCTCCGCTTCGCCGACTACATCAACTACGCCGCAGACTGGAGCCACATCGACGGCGACCTGACACGCTATCCAGCCCTCTTCAACGCCGGGACCCTGGATACCTTCTCTGTTATCCAGACCGAGCAGATCGCGGTGACGCCCTTGGAGACCGCGCTCTGAGCCTCGCGTCAGGCGGCCTGCTGCCGCTGCTGCCGCAGACGCTCGCGTTCGCACCGCTCGCAGAAAGGGGCGCCAGACTGAGCTGCCGCGCGCAGCGCTGCTGCCTGCACCAACGCATCGAGTTCTTCTTCATCGATGGGCGCGGGGGCGGGGGGCGGCGGTGCAGCCGCCGGCTCGAGGGTGGGCTCCTCAGGGATCTCCTCAGGCGGAGGCGCCTCGGGGGGCGAAGACCCTCCGCTGCTACCACGCGCGCGGAGGCGAGACAGGGTGCCGAGTTGCAAGACGCCCCGCCCCAGCAGCGTAGCCACGTGGCGGATCACCTCAGCCTCGGTCATCCGCTCTACGCCACGCCCATGGCCTTCCTGGGCCAACATCCGGCGCAGCACCATCATGTTGTGCGGATGCCGTGCGCACAGGCGCCGCAATCGAGCCAGGGCATCAGGCACCGCAGACAGCTGGGCGCCAGCACGCCGCAGGTGCACCGGCCGGCCGGCGTCGAGAAGGGTCCACCGCATAGGTCAACAGGTGTGAAACGAAGAGTCGGGCAGGCACGGGGGGATCCGCCAGGACATCCTCCCTCATTGTTCTCCACGAGGACCGTCCAGGCCAGCACGGCGCATGTGAGCTAGATACAGATCAGCCGCGGCCCATGCAATGGTTGTTGTACCTAACACAGGCGGCCCGGCTCCCAACTGGCACGGGCACGGAGGCTGCGAGCGTCTTGACTCTGTGCACTGCAGTGGGTTGCTTGGGCCGTCGCTCCCTCTCCTGCTCACCCCGCTCTATGACGTCCGCCGCCACCTCAGACGCCGTCCACGAGGCCTTGTGGTCCTACGCCGACCTCCACGGCCAAGACCGGATCTATGCCATCCTGGATGGCGCCCAGGACGACCGGATCTACGCCAACCTGCTGCTGGCGGGCATTCGCTATGAATGCCTCTACCGGGGCAGGCTTCCCGAGGCCCTCGCCGTGGCCGCGCCCTACCTCGTTGAGCTCAAGCGGGAGACCCCGATCGCGCGCTGGGTGCTCAAGCATGGCTGGGGGCGCCATTGGGGCATCTGGCTGGTGGCCAACGAAAGCCTCGAGGGCCTGCGCCACCATTTCCGCCGATTCCTGGAGGTGCGCACGGAGCAACGAGAGCGTCTCTACTTTCGCTACTACGACCCACGCGTCTGGCGAGCCTATCTCCCCACCTGCACGCGGCAAGAGCTGGACTTCGTCTTCGGCCCCGTGGCCTACTACCTCGTCGAGTCCGAGGAGCCTGACGAGATGCTTACCTTCGGGCAAAATGCCACCGGCCTCACCCGATTCGCCAACCCGGTGTAGCTCTTTCCCCAAGCGAGGGCTCATTCTTTCGAGACACGATGTATCGTGGGGTGTGTTTAGCGGGGTTGTCGGTCCTGAGAGTCGGTGGATGTTGTGAATGGTGAGTGATGCGAATCAAGGGTTGAACGAGGTCCAGAAACCCATGTGGCCGGGCCGTGAGTTCGGTGTGTTGACCAAAACGCACGCTCACCCGCCGCCCGGACCCACATGGACGCTCAACTTACGACTCGGCAACCCTCCAAGGAAGATCGCCCCACTTGGGAAAATCGCTTGATTGGCCTCTACCTCGACGTGTGCGACCACCTCCAGCGCCGTGCTACTACCCACACGCTGCGTCTGAGCAACAACCACCGCGCTCTCGACGGCACGCTCTCTGACGACGAAGTGATGACGATCTACCTCTTTGGCACCCAGCGAGAGCAGCGCACCGTGCGTCAGATCTACGACTACGCCCGAGATCATCTGCACGCGTGGTTTCCCAAGCTGCCCAGCTACAGCGCCTTCGTGGCTCGGCTGCACCAGGTGTCAGCGGTCTTTGCCAGCTTGGCTCAGACCTTGGCCGAGGCGTGGGCAAGGGCGGTCTCTAGGCCGATGTCCGCAATGGACAAGGCGGCAGCCGAGGCGACAGCCGGGACGGCGTCCCGGACGGCCGGTTCACTGGTGCGCCTGGTCGACTCGATGCCCGTGGTGCTGGCCCGGGGTCCGCGTTGCAAACGGGCCTGTGTGGCCCAGGAGGTGGCTCAGGTGGGTTACTGCGCCTCGAAACAGCTCTACTACCACGGCGTGAAGCTCCACGTGGTGGCCCAGCGCCGCGACGGAGCGCCGCGACGGGGCACTGCCGGTGCCCGAGCAGGTGGTCGTCGCACCGGCCAACGAGCACGACCTGAGTGTGCTCCAGAGCATCCTGCCCCGTCTACACGGTGGGCCGCCTTGCGGGCCGCAAGGCGGGCTGCTGGTGGGCGACAAGATCTACCAAGATGGGGCAGTGCAGCGCCATCTGGAGCAGGAGCAGAACCTGCAGCTGGTGACGCCTGTCCGGCCGGGTCGCGGGCGCAAGGTGACGCTGATGGAGCAGGTCTTGTCCGAACGCGTGAGCCGGCTTCGTCAGCCGATCGAAGCGCTCTTTGCGTGGCTGCAGCACAAGACGGGGATTGACCAGGCCTCCAGAGTACGGAGCACGAAGGGGCTGATGGTGCATCTGTTCGGCAAGCTGGCCGCGGCCTTCCATCTGCTCAAGCCCAACCCTTGATTCGCAT
>JBCDJV010000014.1:0-69116 GCA_038747425.1 Bacteroidota bacterium | reverse complement strand
GGGTTTGCCGACGTGCTGTTCATGGGGGCTGACGCGGCGACGCTCCACCAAGCGCTGCACCGGGTGCTGCGCACCGCCGAGCGCGACCTGACGATGGGCGCCCACGAGGCAGCTGGGCGCCGCGAGGAGGCGATGCCGGTGGCGTATCTCAGCCACTTGGCGCTTCTGCACGTCACCATCGAAGAGCTGATGGACGCCACGGTGTCCTTGCTCCGCGAGCAGGCCGGCGTCCCGTACGTCCTGATCGTGTCTGGACCGGTGCACGAGGGGAGCGTCCGCCTTCGTGCGTCGGTAGGATGGCCCACCGGGGCGGACGAACGGCCCCGCCGCCTGGCTTTGCCCGACGCCCTCACGCTGACCGCCGACGCTGGCGTGCATGTGCATCGTCTTGAGCCCGCTGTGGCCGACGAGTCGGCTTCGTTCTTCGAGCAGCATCGGATTTGCACCGTGGTGTCCGTGCCCATCGAGCACGACGCGCATACCTATGGCTGGGTCCTCTTGTGTGACACCGTGCCCCGTACCCTCGGGAGCACGTCGCAACGCCTCTATCGCTCAGTGGCCAATGTGCTCGCCGCCTCTCTCAAGCGCAACGAGACCGAGCAAGCCCTGCGTGAGAGTCATGCCCGCACCCGTGCCATCCTGGATACCACAGTGGAGGGCATCATCACGATCGACGAGCGCGGCCGCATCGAGTCCTTCAACCAGGCGGCCGAGCGGATCTTCGGGTATACGGCCGGTGAAGTGAAGGGCCTGAATGTAAGCATCCTCATGCCGGAGCCCTACCGGTCATCCCACGACGGCTACATCCACAACTACTTGCAGACGGGCCACAAACGCATCATCGGGATCGGACGAGAGGTCCAAGGCCTGCGCCGAGACGGCTCCACCTTCCCGTTAGACCTGTCCGTGAGCGAGGTGCACCTGCAAGGACGTCGCATCTTCACCGGGATCGTCCGTGATATTACCGAGCGTCGGCGCCTGGAGCAGGAGATCCTGCGCACGAGTGATCGGGAACGGCGGCGCATTGGGCAAGACCTGCATGATGGTCTTGGCCAGATGCTCACCGGCACCGGTCTCATCACCCAGAGCCTGGCACGGCGCATTCGGGAGAACGACCCGGACCTAGCCACCGAACTCGACGAGATCACTGGCCTCATCCGTGAGGCCGATCAGTACGCGCGGGCCCTTACCCGCGGGCTGACCCCCGTTGAGTTTGATGCCAGCGCCCTCCATCCGGCTCTGCACCGCCTCACCAAGAACGCGGAGCGCCTGTTCAGCATCGCTTGTAGCTACGAGGGTGATCCCGATGTCATGATTCTGGATAACTCTGCGGCCACTCACCTGTACCGGATCACCCAAGAAGCCGTGAGCAACGCGGTGAAGCATGGGAAGGCCCATCGCGTAGACATTCGCTTTGCGCCCGATGACTACGAAGTGGTGCTCGAAGTGGCCGATGACGGCATCGGCTTCCCCGACACGCTCGACGACACCGAGCGCGGCATGGGCGTACACATCATGGGCCACCGCGCTCGGCTTGTGGGCGGTGAGCTGTCCATCAGCCGTCTCAGCGGCGGCGGGACCTGTGTCCGGTGCAGCCTGCCCACCACCCTGTCGCACGTGCATGTGCGGCCTTCTACCTCTACCACCAGCCTCTCAGACGACTATGGCACGCCTTATTCTGGTTGACGATCACCCCCTCATGCGCAAAGGGCTCGCCATGACGCTGGACGCCGAGACCGACATCGACGTCGTGGTGCAGGCAGACAGCGCCGAGCAAGCGCTGTCCATGATCGACGCTGAATCCCTGGATCTGGCGGTGGTCGATATCTCGCTGCCAGGCATGAGTGGCCTGGAACTGGTCAAGCACCTGCAGGCCCTCCATCCCTCCCTGCTGGTGCTGGTCGTGTCTCGTCACGATGAGCTGCTCTACGCCGAGCGGGCCATCCGCGCTGGGGCACGGGGTTACGTGATGAAAATGGAGGCCGGTGATGTGATCGTCAAAGCGGTGCGTCGTGTCCTGGCGGGTGGCGTCTATGTGAGCGAGGAAATCAACGAACGCCTGCTCATGGGGATGGCCACAGGTCGCCGCTCTTTGGCCCAAAGCCCGCTGGAAGTCCTCAGCGACCGCGAGCTAGAGGTCTTTGAACTGACCGGCCGTGGGATCAGCACCCGCGAGATCGCCGAGCAATTGCACCTCTCCGTGAAAACCGTTGAGTCCTACCGAGCCCGCATCAAGACGAAGCTCAACCTCAACACGGCCGCCGAGCTCATGCAGCACGCGGTCCAGTGGGTGGAAGGTGAGCGCGTGGGCTAAGTGCTGTGTCCAGCCCTGACTGAGAGCCGCTGCACGCCGCTGAACGCCTCCCGCCGCGTTCCGCTGCATCGCTGTAGCGCCGCTACGGCTGCACCAGCGCGCCTTGCTGGGTGCGTCCACTGACGCCCATCGGCCTATCACTACGGACTTGACACAGCACGAAGATCACCTATCCAAACGCCGTGCAGGCTCCGCGGGCGGCATCGGCTCCGGGCGGCTTCGATGGGCCTCCAGCCCGCCCGCCTCGACGTCCTGGTCCAGAATCGGTGCCCGCGCCCCGCTGGTGGTGCATCTCGGCTGCTTTTCGGTGCCCGTAGCGCGGCTACGAACCCCAACCACGCACCGGCCTGTCCTCGTGATCGAACCCCGCTTGCCGGCCCAACCTGAACCTCAACGTCCACTGAGACGCTGAGGAACCCGCGATGGGGTTTGGTCTTAAGGCGACCCGCTTCAGGGCCGATTCTCTGACAGACCCCTTCGATTCGACGCAGCGAGACCCTACATGACGTATGCCGTGATTATGGCCGGTGGCATTGGAAGCCGCTTCTGGCCGGCCAGCCGCAAAGGTTTCCCCAAGCAATTCCTTCAGGTATTTGGCGAGGCCACGCTCATCCAGAACACGGTAGCTCGTCTGCAGGGACTTATCCCGCCCGAACGCTGCCTGATCGTCACCCACGAGCGCTACATCGAGTTGACGCGCCAGCAGTTGCCGGCGGTGCCTCCAGAGAACATTTTGGCCGAACCGATCAGCCGTAACACGGCCCCGTGTATCGCGTTCGCAGCCATGCGCCTCATGCAGGAAGACCCCGACGCCACCATGGTGGTGCTGCCAGCCGATCACGTCATCTCGAACGTGCGCGCCTTTCACAAGGTGCTGGGGGCAGCCATCCAGCAGGCCCAGACCCCCGGCACGTTGGTCACGATTGGTATCAACCCCACCCATCCGGCCACTGGGTATGGGTACATTCAGTTTGAGGGGACAATCGTGCCCGGTGCCGAGCCCCAGGCCTTTCCCGTGCGCACGTTCGCCGAGAAGCCTGGCCTGGAGACCGCCGAGCGGTTCGTGGACTCGGGAGATTTCCTCTGGAACAGCGGCATGTTCATCTGGCGGGTGGACACCATCCTGGGTCAAATCCAAGAGCATCTCCCCGAAGCCTACACGGCGTTCCAGCCCCTGGCGGACGCTCTGGGCACTGAGCACGAGGCTGAAGCCGTCCTGCATGCGTTCCAGCAAAGCCCCAAGATTTCGATCGACTACGGGGTCATGGAGCAGGCCACCTCCGTGTACGTCGTCCCCGGCTCGTTCGGGTGGAACGATGTAGGCGACTGGAAAGCGGTCTATGATCTCAGCGAGAAGGATGAACACGGGAATGCCCTCCGTGGCCTAGCCGTGGTCCACGATGCCAGCCGTTCGCTGGTGCACGCCCAGCCCGATCGATTGGTGGCCCTCATCGGAGTGCACGACCTCGTGGTGGTGGACACCGGCGATGCGGTGCTGATCTGCAACCGTGAGAATGCCCAGCAGGTCAAGAACGTGGTCAACCACCTCCACGCGACCAACTCGGACACGTTTATCTAGAGGCTCAGCAAGGCGCCCGAAGCAGCCGCAGCCAGAGCTATGGCGATGCCGGGCAACGCCGCAGAGCGTTTGTCGGGAGGCCTGACCGTCGCCTCGTCTGTAAGCAGAGCCTGCATTCGGGTTAAGGGGTCGAGGACGCTCGGCGGCCCTCCTCGGCGCCTCGTAGTTCTCCGCGCATCCTTCATGATGCCGTCGCCCTTTGGTAACAAAATTGCCGCATCTTCGAGTAGTAGTTGACGTTGTAGTCAGCAAGTGACTCGCGAGTCATTTACTGAACACCTAGTCATCTCGGAGATCATGGTTGTCACCACCCAAGTCACACGCAAGGAGCGCGAGCGGCTACACCGCCGCACCGCCATGCTTCAGGCGGCCCAAACGGTCTTCGCCGAGCGTGGGTACAGCCGCGCCACGCTGGACGAGGTCGCCCAGCGGGCCGAGTTCGGCAAAGGAACGCTGTACAACTACTTCCCGGGCGGCAAGGAAGAGATCTTGCTGGCGGTCTTTGACCAGGTCTTTGGAGAGATCGAGGCCCACATCATCCATGCCTTCAACTGGCCGGCCGCTTCGTTCCGTGAGCAAATGCAGCGGTACGTGGAGGAGGCGCTACACTTCTTCAAAGAGCGTGAAGCGCTGTTCATGATTCTGGTGAAAGAAGCACACCGGATGGCGTTCAGTGAAGATGAGGAGAAAGCCGGCTATTTCGTAAAACAGCGTAACCGACTGGTGACGGCGCTCGTCGAGCCTCTGGAAGCGGCCATGGCCCGCGGTGACATCCGCGAGCGTTCTCCAGAAACGGTGGCCCACCTGATTCTTGGGCTTGTGGAACTCATGCAGATGCACATCTCCATCGAGTGTCAGCACGATACCATGGACGGGCCGCCCCCCACACAAGCCGAAGGCGCGACTCTCCTCACCGCGTTGCTCTTCGAAGGCCTTCTGCCTTCCTCGAAATGAACCGAATCGGTTGCTTGACTATGCACGCAGACGCCCATCCCTCACCGCGCGCGCGCGGGTTTTCGCTGGGGCTCTGGCTACTCCTCACCCTGGGGTTGACGGTCCCGGCTCGTGCACAGGCGCCATCCTCCACGGCGCCCCTTACCCTCACGCTGGACGAAGCCGTTCAGGTAGCCTTGGTGAGCAACCATGCGCTGCGCCTGGCCCGGCTGGAGGTCCAGAACGCGGACGCCCAGGTACGAGAGGCCTGGGGCCAGGTCTTGCCCCAGGTAGACGTGTCGTCCAGCTACACCCGCAACCTGGAAGCCGCCAACCCCTTCGCCGGGAGCGACGCTGGGGGGCTGTTCGGGTCGCTAGGCTTCATCGATTGGCTGGCCTTCAACGAGACGGCCCGTACAGACGCTGATCCCTCCACGGACCCCATCGATTTCGGGGAGTTTCAGGAGCGTCAGCTTGACGGGCTCCGCGAGGCGGGTATCTCGGTGGGGGGGAATGAGAACCCGTTTTTCGTCCCCAACCAGTTTGTGGGAACGCTCAGCGTGTCGCAGGCGCTCTACAACAGCAGCGCCTTTGCGGCCATCACCGGGGCGGAGCGGCTGAAAGAGATCAACCGCCAGGGCGTCAACCGGCAGGAGCAGCTCATCGTAGATCAGGTACGCACGGCCTACCTGCAAGCGGTACTCGCCGATGAACAGGCACGCACGGTTGATCAAAGCGTGGTCAGGACCGAGGTGACACTCCGGGAAGTGTCGTTGCAGGTGCGGCAGGGCATTGCTCCCAAGTTTCAACGCCTCACCGCCGAGGTGCAGCTGGCCAACCTGCAAACCCAACTCGTGCAAGCTCAGAACGCAGCGGTCAGTGCCGTGGATAATCTGAAGCGAACCTTGGGCATCCCCGCGGAGCAAGTCATCCGTCTCGAAGACACGCTGCAGCTGGACACCACCGGGGACTACCTGACCACGTCCGTAACCGATGCCGTACAGGTGGCCTTGGAGCGGCGCCCCGATCTGCGGCAGGCCGCGCTGGCGGTGCAGCTCCGTGAAGTAGACCGGCGCCTCACGCGGGCCCAGTACCTGCCAAGTGTGTCGGCCTTTGCCAACATGAGCTACATCGGCAATGTGCCAGATTCGCGCACGTTCACCATCTCCGATCCCGATGATCCCTTCTCGTTCTCGCGTGGCTCGAACAGCTTTTTCTCGAGCTCCTACTGGAATCCATCCGTCGGGGTAGGCCTTCAGCTCTCGTGGAACCTGTTCAACGGGTTCCAGACTACCGCCCGCATGCAGCAGCGCCAGATCGCGATCGACCGGGCTCGCGTGGAAGAAGATCAGCTGCTGCAATCGATTCAGCTCGAAGTGGCCCAAGCCTTGCGGGACCTGGAGGCGGCTCGCCAGCAAGTGGCCGCGCAAGAGGTCAACGTAGAGCGCGCCGAACTGAACTACGAGTACGCGTCGGCTCGGCTCCGGGAGGGGGTAGCAGGTCCGCTTGTTGAGCGTGAAGCCTCTGACCTCTTGGACCAGAGCCGCGTCAACTACCTGCAGGCGGCCTTCGATTACTTGCGGGCCCGCAGCGCCCTAGAGACGGCCATCGGCCTACCGCCCTTCGACGATAGCCAGCGCTCAACACTGCGCATGACCACTCGCTGACCCCCTGTCTGCTCTCTGTATCTTTCATCTCATCTCTAGCACCCCAGGCCCTCATGCCTATACGCCCCCTCCTTTGGATCTTGGCCCTAGGCCTCGTACCCATGGTCGCCGGCTGCTCGGCGAGCGACGAAGCCAGTGCCCAAGACGCGGCCTCTGAAGAAACGCCCACCCAGCGCACCGTACGCGTGGAGGCCCTCGATGTCCAAGCGACCTCGTTCGAAGACATGATCGAGATCACAGGGACCGTCGAGGCTATGGACGACGCTGTGCTCTCGGCCCAATCATCGGGCACGGTGACCAGCCTGGCCCCGCTTGGCGCGCGCGTCCGAACTGGCCAAGCCGTGGCCCAGCTGGACTCCGACCTGCCGCAAGCCGCCGTAGATCAGGCCGAAGCTTTGGTGGCATCGGCCGAGGCGCAGCTGGCGCTCGCCGAGGACACCTATCGGCGGCAGGAGCCGCTGTTTCGCGACTCGGTGATCAGTGCCATCGAGTTCGAGTCGGTTCGCACGCAGCGTAGCCAGGCCGAGGCCCAGGTCAGGCAGGCCGAAGCGGCCCTGGCTCAAGCCCGCAAGCAGCTTGATAATGCGGCTGTCATCGCGCCCTTCAGCGGCACCGTGGAACAGCATCTCGTGGACCGTGGCGAGCAGGTTGCGCCAGGGTCCCCGGTGGCCCGGGTCGTCAGTACCGATCGGGTCAAGGTGACAGCCGGTGTGCCGGAGCGGTACGCGGCAGATATCACCGAGGGGGCGGCCGTTCGGGTCGGGTTCCAGGCTTATGGCGGAGACTTCCTCGAGAGCCGGGTCAACTTCGCTGGGCGTGCCATCAACGCCCAGAACCGCACGTTCCCCATCGAAATCGTCTTGCCCAATCCCGAGAACCGCTTCAAGCCGGAGATGGTGGCGCGCGTTCGTGCCACGCGGGCGTCGCTGCAGAACGTGCTGGTCATCCCGCAGGCCGCCATCGTGCGCGACGAGGGCGGCACGAGCGTCTTCATCGCCGTCCCAGATGGGAGTGGCTACATGGCCGAGCGGCGTCCGGTAACGCTCGGACCCACCTACGGCGGGCGTGCCGTGGTATCTAGCGGCCTGGACGCCGGCGACCTCCTCGTGGTGCTCGGGCAGTCCAGTCTCACCGATGGCGATGCGCTCACGATCGTCGAACGCTATGACACCGTTGGTACCAATGGGCGGCCCATGGTAGCCGCGCAGTCCGACGATCCGGCATCCACCCCCTGACCGTTCTCACGTTTTCATCTCATCCGCCGACGCTTCCGTCGGCTGAGCCTTAAGGCGCGGCCATGAAGATTACGAACACCGCGATCAAGTACCGCACCAGCATCGTCGTCCTGACGGTCATCCTCGTCATCGGTGGACTGGTGAGCTACATCACCATCCCGAAAGAGGCGAACCCATCCATCGAAGTGCCCACCATCGTGGTCACGACGATCTACTCGGGCTCTAGCCCGGACGATATCGAGAGCCTGATCTCCCAGCCCATCGAGCAGGAGGTGCAGTCGATCAACGGCATCAAAGAGCTACGCTCGATCTCGTCGGAGGGCGTGTCCACCGTGGTCGTCGAGTTCGAGCCCGATGTGTCCATGGACGACGCCTTCCAGAAGGTGCGGGACAAAGTGGACATCGCCAAGGCGGAGCTGCCCACCGAGGTCGAGGAGCCGATCGTGTCTGAGATCG
Organism: Bacteroidota bacterium; assembly: GCA_038747425.1. Classification (GTDB taxonomy): domain Bacteria; phylum Bacteroidota; class Rhodothermia; order Rhodothermales; family JBCDJV01; genus JBCDJV01. Next base: position 60,932 of record JBCDJV010000014.1, on the reverse strand, counting down.
ACCTCTCGGAGTTTCCAATCATGTCGATCAACCTGGCTGGCAGCTACTCGCTGGCACGCCTCAAGGAGGTGGCCGAGGATCTGCAAGACGAGTTGGAAGCCATTCCCAGCATCCTGGAGGTCGACCTCATCGGCGGCCTGGAGCGGGAGGTGCAGGTTAATGTGGACCTGAACGCGCTGCAGGGCTACAACCTGACGTTCAACGATCTCATCGGCACGATCCAGCAGGAGAACACCAACCTGCCGGGGGGCTCGGTGGATGTAGACCGGCTCAACTACCTGGTCCGCGTAGACGGTGAGTTCGATGACCCCGCCGAGATTGAGAACCTGGTGCTGGATGCACCCGGCGGCCGCCCCATCTACGTGCGCGACGTCGCCGAGGTGGTCTTCGGCTTCAAGGAGCAGACCACCTACGCGCGGCTGCAGCAGTTCCAGGCCGAGATGGAAGACGGCTCCTACAGGCGCGTAGACCAGGCCGAGCCGCTGCAGGTCATCACCCTCAACGTCAAAAACCGCACCGGCGAGAACGTTCTGGAGTCCGCCGAGCAGGTCAACGCCGTCCTGGAGTCCTTTCCGTTGCCCAATGGCACTGAGGTGCTGATCGTGGGCGACCAAAGCGATGATGTGCGCACGCTGGTCCAGGACCTGGAGAACAACATCATCGCCGGGATCATCTTTGTGGTCGCGGTGCTGCTCTTCTTCCTGGGCGTCCGCACCGCCACGCTGGTCGGCATCGCGATCCCGCTGTCGATGTTCATCTCCTTCATCGTCTTCTCGGTGATGGGGCAGACGTTGAACTTCATCATCCTGTTCTCACTCATCATCGCCCTCGGGATGCTAGTGGACAACGCGGTGGTGATCGTGGAGAACATCTACCGCTTCCGAGAACAGGGGGTCCCACGCTGGGAGGCCGCCCGGCAGGGCACCGCCGAGGTGGGCGGGGCCGTGGTGGCGTCTACGGCGACCACCGTCGCCGCCTTCGCCCCCATGCTGCTGTGGCCGGGCATCATCGGTGAGTTCATGAGCTACATGCCGCTCACGCTCATCATCACCCTGTCCTGCTCGCTCTTCGTGGCGCTTATCATCAACCCGGTCATCACCGGCATTTTCGTGAAGGTGGAAGGCCAGGAAGAAGACGAGCCCAAGCCGCGTACCCGAGCCGCCCGCATTAGCATCGGTGTGGGGGTGGCGTCCATCGCGCTGCTGCTGGCCTTGGCCAACTGGAAGACGCTGCTCGTGTTGGCGGTGGGCATCCCCGTCATCTACTTCACCCACATCAAGCTGTTCAAGCCCGCCGGCGACCGCTTTGTGTCGACCGGATTGCCCAAGCTCGTGGCTCGCTACCGTGCGTTCCTGTCTTGGATGCTCACGCGGGATTACAACGTCAAGCGCCCCTTCTTGCGCAATACGCTGGCCCTGGGCAGCTTCACCGGCGGGTTTGTGTTGTTGATCCTGGCGGGCATTGTCAGCGCGCTCATGGGCCAGACGGCCGGATTCGTGTTCCTGATCCCAGGCGCCGTGCTGCTGGTAGTAGGGGTCGTCGGCTTCATCGTCCACGCCCTCGAGAACCTGTACCTGGGCGGCTGGAAGAGTGTGAAAGCGGGCGTTGTGGCGCTGGTCATCTTCGGCGGGCTGGCCACGGCCCTGTTCCTGGCTGGGCGCATCGAAGACCCGATCATCATTGCCGAGCTGCTGCTGATCCCCATCATCATTATCCTGGCTGGCTCCGTGGGGGGTCTCTTCAACCGCTCGGGCCGGACGCAGCTGCTGCTCACCGATAACCGGGCGCGGCTCCTGACCACCACCATGGCCGCGCTCATCGTGGTGCTTGGGATGTTTGCCATCGCCCCGACGGGCGTTGAGTTCTTCCCGGATACAGACCCGAACCAGGTCATCGTCGAAGCCGAGGCTCCGCTGGGGACTAACATCGAGGCGTCGGACGTGATCGCCACGGAGCTGGAGACGCGCATCACGAGCCTGGTTAGCAGCAGCGAGGCGGCACAGGGCAACCTTGAGAACGTGCTTGTAGGGGTGGGCGTAGGCGGCGATGTGCTCTTCGGTGGCGGCTCGGCACGGCCGGAGAACTCACGCGTGACGCTCAACATGGTGGAGTATGGGGCGCGGGCGGAGTCCAGTGGGGAGACGCTGCGCCGACTGCGCGAGCAGTTGCAAGGCGTACCGGGGGTCAACCTGGAATTCACCAAAGAGCAGCAGGGACCGCCTACGGGTGCGCCTGTGAACCTGGAGATCACGGGCGAGGACTTCGGGGAGATCACCCGCATCGCCGGGGAGATCAATCAGATGCTGACCGAAGCGAGCGAGACTGGGCTGATTCCAGGCCTAGTGGACGTGGCGGACGACCTTGACACCGGGCGCCCTGAGCTGCGCGTGGACATCGACCGCGAGCGGGCGGCGCAGTTTGGCCTGAACACCAACCAGATTGCCACCACGGTCCGCGCTGCGATCAACGGCATCGAAGCGTCCAAGTACCGCACGGGCGAAGACGAGTATGACATCACGGTGCGCCTCCGCGAGGCCGACCGGCAAACGCTCGAGGCGGTGTCTAACCTGACCATCCTCTACGAAGGGTCGCAGATCCCGATCTCGGCTGTGGCCGACTTCCAAGTTAGCGGTGGGCTGGGCAACGTCACGCGTCTAGACCTGCAGCGAGTGGCCACGGTCACCGCCGACGCCGCGCCCGGCTTTAACGGCAATGCGGTGCTGGCCAGCGTCCAGGCCCACCTGGGGGACTATGTGGCAGACCTGCCGCCGGGCTACGCGGTCTCCTACACGGGAGAGAGCGAAGACCAGGAGGAGTCGTTCAGCTTCTTGACCACCGCGCTGCTGATCGGGGTGGCGCTCATCTTCATGATTATGGTGGCCCAGTTCAACGGCATCAGCGGCCCCTTCATCATCATCGTGGCCGTGGGCCTCAGTTTGATCGGAGTGCTGCTGGGTCTGATCCTGACGCGCACGCCGTTTGGCCTCATGACCTTCATCGGGGTGATCAGCTTGGCTGGGATCGTGGTCAACAACGCGATTGTGCTCGTCGACTACATCATGCAGCTTCGAGGGCGCGGCTTGGACAAGCAAGAGGCGGTCATTGAGGCGGGGGCTACCCGGCTTCGCCCCGTGCTGCTGACGGCGCTGACCACGATCATCGGGCTCATCCCGCTCACCTTTGGGATCAACATCGACTTTGTGGGGCTGCTCACCAACTTGGAGCCCAACTTCCAATTCGGCTCCGAGAACACGCAATTCTGGGGGCCCATGGGCACCGCGATCATCAGCGGCCTGACCTTCGGCACCTTCCTCACCCTGGTCATCGTTCCCGTTATGTACTCCACGTTTGACTCCGTCTCGCTCAAACTCTCCACCGTGTTCGCCGGCCCCAGACGTGCCGAAGACGGTATGGGCGTCAGCGGCGACGGCTTCACGAACGTGTCCACCGTTTCCCAGCAGGCGCCTACGACCTAAGGCCTGCCTGAGCCTTCCTTCTGGATTGCTCACGCCCTGGAGGACGTGCTTATCGGCGGGGCTGGCGGCACCCCGTAGCTACGAAAAACCGGGTGGTGTCACGCTCCGTTGAGGAGAGGCACCACCCGGTTTGGTCTGTCACGGTATCTCTACCAAGGGGTCTTCACGCAGACGCCACTTGGTGAGCGGGGGCTACTCACGCCCATTCAAGGGCTGGTACCGCTGGGAAATCCACCACGGTGTTGGCCACATGATTCAAGTAATTGGTCATGATGTTGATCGTCACGTTGAATACGATCTCGACAATCTCTCCGTGGCTGAAGCCTGCATCGCGTAGCTGGGCGAATTCGGCCTCGGAGACGTTGCCACGGTCCACGACCATCAGGCGCGCGAACTGAAGAGCGGCTCGGGTCTTGGGGTCGGAAGCGTCGGCCTCGCGGCTCCGGAGAATCTGTTCCTCCGTCAAGCCTACTTGCTTGGCCAGGGCGGTGTGGGCAGACAAGCAGTAGTCGCACTGATTGGCTTGAGCCACGGTCAGCGCGATGCGCTCCTGCAGCGGCTTGCTGAGCAAACCATGCTCCCGCACACGACCAAGCGCCAAGTAGCCTTGGAGCGTGGCGGGCGAGTGGGCCATCACGCCATAGAGGTTCGGCACGATGTTCAACGTGCGGTTGACATCATCCAAGATCTGACGGGTTTGGCCGGTGGTTTCGTTGAGTGGAAGGGACGGAATGCGTTGGGTTGACATGTAAGGGTGTAGAACCAATGTAAAGCTATCAAAAGGTACCCCCTAGGCCGACAAGGCTCAGGCACCGAGCGAGGCATTGCTGCCTGGTTTATCTATCGTAGTGATGAGGGTGAGGTCTTGTTCGGATATATATAGAGATTCAAATTATATTAATAATAATGATGTACTTATCGAATATGCCTCATGGATGTGCTCGTTGCATAGCGAGGGCTTCAAGAAGGGCTGGGGCCACGTGGGTGAGATCGGTGGTCTTGGCAAAGGCCTCGGCACCCTTACCCACCGCTATGAGCGGTACGGGATGCACGGTGTGGCTTTTGGTGGAGAGGTCCTCCAGGTTGCCGTGGTCGCTGGTGAGAAGGAGGAGATCCCGGGTGGGATCGAGGTCCGTGTGCAGCCTGCCTAGGAAGCGGTCCAGCGTGTCCAGCACCGCGGCGGCTCGCGCATCGTCTTGGGCATGCCCGGCTTTATCGGTCAGGTAGTATTCGAATAGGGTGCAGGCGTGGGCTTGCGCCACGTCCAGGAGGACCGTAGCCCCTTCCTCTGGGGTGCGTGATGGAACGTCGAGGCCCAGGTGCAGCGGCCAGAGTTGGCCGGTGATGTCGGCGGTCAGCGCCTGGCCGGCCACGACGTCCTCGTGGGTCCGGAGGCGGAGGCCGGCTCCTCGGCAGGCGCGGGTGGTTACGGTCCAGCGGTCCCGCGCCTCGGCCACGGCGAAGAAGCGAGGCGGATAGGCATTGGCGAACGCAAGGCGATCCGGTTCAAGCTGCTCCTGTTCTAGCACTCGGTGGAAGACGTTGGCGGAGTCCAGGAGGGGTTTGGTTTGGGAGTGTGGATACGGGCCGTAGTGCCGCCCCGCACGCCGTGGCGCATTGTCTCCCGTAAAGAGAGCGGCCTGTCCGGTGCCACTCTGGGGAAGCCCTTCTACGCCAAGGGTGGCATCGATGGACCGGAACACATGTCCAGGCTGAAGCACGCGTTGGGCCTCGGCCGTCCAGTCCTGGCCCCCTGCTAAGGCCGCCAGGTGAGGCCACCGGTGGCCACTGAGGGGGTTGTGCGGCCCCGCGGGACCTAGTCCCACACCATCCAGAAAGACGAAGAGTAGCATGCAGATCGGAGCGCGTAGGTAGAGGTCAGACGGTAAGCCAGGGATCGTGGCCTTCCACCCAGTGTCCACGAGCCATACGCGGAGTGGTGTACGCCCAAGCGCCGTAGCCTGCGCGGCTCAGGAGCAAGAGCCCTCCTGTGGCCCCAGTCCCGTGGGGATTACGGACCCGCTCGGCCATCTGGCGGAGCTGGCTGCAGGCTGCTTGCTCCGGAGCGAGGCCGCGCCGAACCTCGTCCGCAGCCCGGCTCGTCAGCTGAACGGTCAGGATGGCCTCGCCCCATCCGGTGGCACTGGCGGCGGCATGACCATCCGCGTAAACGCCAGCGCCTGCCAAGGGCGAATCGCCCACCCGGCCGCTGGGGCGGAAGGGCGTACCGCCCGTAGAGGTGGCCGCGGCTACGTGCCCCAGGCAGTCACGTGCCACACAGCCCACGGTCCCTTGTGGATGCGACGGCGCAGGGGGCGCCAGAAAGGAGAAACTGCTGTGGTAGAACGCATGGGCTTGAAGGGCCTGGAAGCGTTGGCGCTCACGCGGGTGGATCAGCGATGCCGCCTCCACGAGCGCAAAACCAGCGGCTTCGGCATAGCGTTCGGCGCCCGCGCCGACAAGTAGCCGCACCTGACCATCACTGTGCTGGAGGAGGTGATGGGCCACGCGTGCTGGATGGACGAGGTGCTGGGTACAGGCCACGCCGCCATAACGCAGGGTGGCTCCGCACATGACCCCCGCATCGAGTTCAACGGTTTGCCGACGGGTCAGTACGGCCCCGCGCCCCGCGTCGAAGGCCCCGTGAGCCTCCAGCGTGGTCACCGTCTCGGCCACCACCGTAGTAGCGGGAGCGCCAGCCTGGAGGAGCCGGGCGCCGGTGCGGAGAGCCAGCGCGAGGCCGGCCCGGTGGTCCGGCAGGGCGTTGGTGGGGATGTCCCAGGCGCCTCCATGGACCATCAGCACACAGGCAGACCGCGCGGGGAGCAGAGGCGTAGCGCCGCTGCGTAAGAGGGGAGAGGAGGTGGGCATGGCCTTCTCGACGAAGCGGCTGGGCCCCCAGTTCCCATCGATGAAAACCCCCGCTGAGGCCAGGCGTACGGACCGTGTGCGTACCTTATACACTACATCACCGGCGCCGTGTGCTGCGCTCCTCCAGCGGGGAGGGCTGGTGGCGTTCCCCACAGAGACGGTGTACGGCCTCGGCGCTTCGGTCCACCATCCTGAGGCGCTGGCCCGTGTGTTTGCGGCCAAGGGACGCCCGCCAGACAACCCACTGATTGTGCACCTGGCTCATCCGGATCAGCTGGCCGAGGTGGCGGAGGTCGACGCCATGGGGCGGTCTCTTGCCGAGACGCTCATGCCGGGGCCGTGCACGTTGGTGGTGGCTCGCCATCCACGCCTGGATCCGGCGGTGACGGCAGGCCGCCCCACCGTTGGGGTGCGGATCCCTGACCATCCCGTGGCCCAGGCGTTCCTTCGAGCATGCGGGGTGCCGGTGGCGGCCCCATCGGCCAACCGGTCGGGGCGGCCCAGTGCCACCACGTGGCAAGCTGTCCAGGCCGATCTGGACGGCCGGATCGAGGCGGTGCTGCAAGGTGAGGCCTCCACCGTGGGGGTAGAATCCACCGTAATCGACGTCACCGGAGCGGCCCCGATCATCTTGCGGCCGGGCGCGGTCTCATTGGAGCAGATCCAGGCGTTGCACCCTTCGGCTCGGATGTACCGGCCAGACGACCCGTTGGAGCGCAGCCCAGGCACCCGGTATCGGCATTACGCTCCACGGGCTCACGTGGTGGTGCACCAGCCCGGTGAACCCATTCCGACGCCTTCGGAAGCTGGCTACATCGGGTTGCACCGACCGCCTGAGGCGTCTGCGCTGGGGCTGCTGGCGCTCGTGGACGATGAGGAGGCGTATGCCCAGCGCCTGTTTGCCTTCTTCCGGACTTGCGATGCGCGTGGTCTCGCGCGCATCTATGGTGAGGCCGTGCCGGCCCGCGGGCTGGGCCGCGCCATCATGGATCGCCTCACACGCGCCGCGGCGGGCCGCTAGGGAGCCGGGTGTGTACCCCCGTGCCGGGGCGATCAGGCTGACGAAAGAATGGTAGGGTATGGTGGTGGAGCGCGGGTCTCATCGGGGCCGAATGGGTCGAGCAGGGGGACGGAGATCCACGTCTGACGACCCTGCACAATTGGTACGATTTGTCCTAAAGAACGCCGGACATAGGTCGATACCCTACCACATGAGCCCCGGCATTGCCGCGGGCGCGGCCTGTATTGCACTCCACAGGAAGCCTGGCCTCGGGCGCTAGTATGACTGGACCACATGATGCGGCAGAGCACTCCGCTGCCCCCCTCTCCGAAGACGATCCCACGCCTGCGGTAGCGCCGCAGGACACGACCTGGCTGTGCCATCTCGACCCTCAAGGAGTGATCCAAGAGGAGGGAGCGGCTCTACAACTAGGCGAGGCTTCTGAGGAGAAGTCCGCCTGGCTGGACCGGGTGCATACTGGGGATCGCCGCGTAGCCGAGCAGGCCATGGGGCGCATTCAGCAGCAGGGGGGGCGCGCCGAAGTCACGGTCCGCTACCGCCTGGCCGGGGACGCCTTTCGCTGGCTAGCGTGGGACCTGCAGGCCGCCAGCCCGAGTGGCTCGATCCACGCCAAGGCGCGCGACGTGACGGAGGCCCGGCACGCTCAGCAGACCGAAGAGCTGACGCGCGTCGTCACGAAGCTGTGCACGCACCGAGGTACGCTGACACACGTGCTACGCATGGTGCCGCGGCTGCTGGGCACTCAGTTTGGCGTCATCCTAGGCGCGACCTACGAGGTCGAAGACGGTACCCTGAGCAACGTGGCACGGCACGCCGAGGACCAGGCCGATCACCCAGAACTTGACCGACTCGCAGAGAAGGCATACGAAACTGAGGGCGCCGTCCAGCACCAGGCCACGTCTGGGTTGAGCCAGGTGGCCCTGCCGGTGCTGTGCGAGGAGTCCGTCCTCGCGGTCGTGGCTGCTGGCGTCGAGGCCGAGCACGAAGAGCGGCTGCGGAGCATGCTCGAAACCATCACCAGCACCATGGCGGCCGCCAGTGCCGAAGCGCCTCCGGCCGCGCAGGAAGAAACCAACGAGAGCACGGACGTTCCGCCCGCGGAACGCGAGGCGCCCGAAGCCGCGGTCACCGAAGACGCCGAGACGCCCGCCCCCGAGACCGAAGACCCCGCCCCAGCCGAAGACTCCGCCCCAGCCGAGGACCAGGCCACAGCCGATCCGGACGAGCCCGCCCGGGCTGACGATCCAGCCGTCCAAGAGGACCCCGGCGAGGCCTCCGAAGAGCACGTGGTGGCGATGGCCGCTGAGGGGGCTAAGGCGCCAGGCGAAGTGGCTCCCTCGGAGGTCCAGCCCGCGCCTGAAGCGGTGCCTGCACTAGAGGCGACCCCGGTGGAGCCGGTGGAGCGCTTAGGCGGGTCGCCGTCCGAGTGGGCGCAGCGCCAGCCAGCCGTGGCCATCCATGACGCGTTCCATTCGGTGCAGGAGGCGATGGATCGGGCCGCCGCGCGCGTCGAAGCGCTCGAAGCCCAGTTGACCCGTGCCCATGCCGACCTGGACGAGGCGCGCGCCGAGGCCCGCCGCCACGCCGAGGAGGCGCAGCGCAGCCAGCATCACCTCAGCACGCTCCAGGAACGCCTGGACGAGGCTGAGCGCAAAGGTGAAGCGGCACTCCGCGAGGCCCAAGCGTCCGCCAAGGCCGAAGAGCAGCACTTTGAAGACGCTCTGCAAGCGGCCCGTGCGGAGGCCGAGGAGCAGCGCCGTCAGCGAGCGGACACAGAAGCCAGAGCAGCCGAGGCCGCCGCCGCTCGCCAAGAAGCGGCCCAGGCCCTCGACGAAGTCCAAGAGGAGGCGGCCTCACTCCGCGAGCAGCTGGACCAGTCTCGCCAAGAACAGGGGAAGCTGACCCAGCAGCTAGAGGCCGCGGCCGAGGAGCTTGAGCAGGCGCGAGAGGCCCAGCGCGCATCCCAAGCTGCACAGGAAACGCTTCAGGAGCAGACGACCAGCACGCAGGAACAGCTAGAGCACGCCCAAACCCAGCTGTCAGCGGCTCAGGCGGCTGAGCAGGCGGCCCAGGAATCCGCGGGCGAAGCCGCGCGTGAACGAGACGCCGCCCAGAAGGAGCGCGACCTGGTCCGGCGGCGCCTCACGCACCTGGTGGCCCAGGTACCCGACCCTGTGCTGATCGTGGCTCCAGATCGCACCATTTTGTACACCAGCCCGGCCCTGGAAGGGCAGACGGGCCATACAGCCGCCACCCTAAAAGGGGCGAAGGTAGAGCGGCTGTTCCATCCTGACGATGTGCCGGCCTTCAAAGAGGCCCTCAAGCGAGTGGTGACCCGAGACGTGGCCAGCGAGCGCCTTCAGCTTCGGTGCCGCACCACCAACGAAGGGTGGATGCAGTACGACCTCACCTTGACCAATCACCTCGAAGAGCCCTCCCTGCGAGGCGTGATCGTAGCGGCCCGCAATGTGACCGCGCAGGCACGGCATCAAGCCAAGGCGAAGGCTCTGACCGAGCGGTTCAAGGTGCTGGCTGCCCATCAGCAAGACATCGCGTGTGTGCACCAGCGCAGTGGCAAGATCTTGTGGGTCAACGCCGCCGCCGAGCGCATCCTGGGCCACGACGACCAGGCGCTCATCGGCACGACCTGGGCCGAGCACGTACACCCAGACGACCGTCCCACCTTAGAGGACGCCTTCGTCGAGCCCACGCCATCGGCTTCGCCGGTGGCCTTGACGGCCCGCTTCCGGGCGGCCGACGACACGTACCGGACCTGTGCCGTCACCCTGGTGACCTACGAAGAGCGCCCCGGGGTACCGCCTCGCGTGATGAGTCTGATGCGCGACCTGACGGCGCAGAATCAGCAAGCGGATACGGTGGAGACACAGGCGCGTGAGCTGGCGCGGCTCGAAGCCGAGCTGAAGGCCCGTCACGAGGCAGCGGAGGCTGAAAAACAACAGCTGAGCGAAGTTCGAGAGGAAGCGGCCTCAGCCCAAGCCACCGTTCAGCTATACCGGACGAGCCTGGAGCGCGACGTGCGCACGGTGCTGCAGGAGACCGAAGCGCTGGCTGGGCACTTGGCCGGTTTGTCCAGTCATGGATTGGCGGAAGATCAGGTGGCCCTGCTCCATACCATCAGCGAGACGGCCTGCGGCCTGGTCGACGAGATCTTGACGGCCACGACGCAGGAGATGGATCCGCGCGAGGCGGTGGAAGAGGCTGTCCACGTGGAGCAGGCCTGTTTGCAGGCGGTGCGGGCCGTCTCCTTTGCTGCTCACGCCAAAGAGCTGGACGTCGTTCTGGACGTCCATCCCGATGTGCCTAGCTGGATTCAGATCGATCAGGCCTGGCTGCAGCAGATCCTGGTCAACGTGTGCACGCAAGCGACGCGAATGACCGAAGTGGGAGACGTGGTGGTGAAAGCGACCGTAGACCCTGAGCACGAACAAGTGCACATTGCTGTCCGGGATGCAGGCCCCAGCCGTACCGACGCGTACCTGAGACACCTGCTGAACATGGAAGCCGAAGCCGACCCCTCGGTTGGTCGGCAGGCCGGGTTGACGCTGAAGCTGACGCGAGACTTGTGCCAGCGGATGGGCGGTGACTTGTCCGCTACGCATGGCGAGGGCGGGGGTGTGGTCTACACCGTGACGCTGCCTTTGAAGCCGGCCGACGCACCAGAGGCATCGGCCGCTCCCAGCCTCGACTCGTTACAAGGTAAGCACGTACTCGTGGTGGAGGATCATCCCCCCACCAGTGCCGTCCTAAAGCGCTGGCTTGCTAGCCACGAAGCGGATCGTACCATCGTGCGCTCCGGGGTCGAAGCCATCCGGCTCCTCACCGATGGAGCACGCGTAGATGCGGTCCTGGTGGATCAGACGCTGACGAAGATGGACGGGCCTACCCTGATCAAGGCCATCCAGGCTCAATGGGCCGACCTGCCCACCATCCTCATGCGTCCCCTGGGCGTTGCACCTGATGCCGATGCGCCCGAGCATCAGGTGACGAAACCGCTGCACGCCGACTCCTTGGTGACGTCCATCCACACGGCCCTGAGTGCCACCGAAACCGCTCCCCCAAACACAGAAGTCGACACGACCGACGCTTAAGCCATGGCAACCTCTCCGAAACTGCGTGTTCTCCTGGCTGAGGACAATCTGGTCAACCAGAAAGTGGCGATCCGCATGCTCAGCCGAATCGGCTATGAGGCGGATGTAGTGGTCAACGGCCAGGAAGCCGTAGACGCCCTCAGCCGCACCCCCTACGATGTCATCTTCATGGATATGCAGATGCCGGTCATGGATGGCTTGGAAGCGACCCGGGTCATCCGGGACACCGTCTCTAGTGAGCGCCAGCCCCATATTATCGCGCTGACCGCCAACGCCATGCGCGGCGACAAAGAGCGGTGCATGGCGGCTGGGATGAACGACTACATCAGCAAGCCTGTGCAGATGGATATCCTGGCCAACGCGCTGGCTTCGGTTCATCCGCTTTCCTCATCCGCCTCTACGTCGCCTCACGATGAAGAGCATCAGGCGGTCATGGCTGGGATCCGTACCCAATTGCTGGAACTGGCCGGTGAAGACGACGACGAGTTTGTACGGGAGATTCTGTCCGACTACCTGGAGGTGGCCCCCGAACTGCTGAGGAAGATCCAGGCGGCCATTCAAGAGCACGATGTCACCCAGGCCCGCAACGCGGCACACACCCTGAAGTCAAGCAGTGGTGCCATCGGTGCCGCCGAGCTACAAGAGCTGTGCAATAACCTGGAGCAGTTGGCCTACACGGGAACGCTGGACGGGGCCGTTGCGCTGACTACGGACATCAACGAGGCGTTCGAGCGTTTGGAGCGCATCCTGCAGAAGGAGGTTGAGGCGGCGTAAGAGCGTGTGTTCGTGGAGGGAGCTCCACGTGGGGCAGCGTGTTCTTGGAGACACGGCTGACGTCTTCTGCCTCACGTACCTCGGGTGAGGCGAATCAGGCGTTGACCGAGGCGTGGTGTGGCTCGGAGGGCATAGAGCGCGAGCGTGGCCAGGCGGGGATGCACAAAGCCCCGATGGAGCCACCGGCCCAGTCGTAAGCGCGTCTGAAATTCAGCCTCCCAAGCGCGGCGGTAGTGCGTCTTGAGCGACGCGGCAGAGAGGGCCCCTGTGAGGTATTGATGGAGCCAGGGCGTAGCGATCTCCGCACAACGGAGCGCCATCGACATGCCATCCCCACACAGCGGCGCAATCATGGCTGCGGTGTCTCCCACCATGCAGACATCGCCCTCAAAACAGCCTTTGTGGGCTAGGCTGATTTGGCTGATGGCCAGGAACGACCCGGAGACGCGCTCCAAGGCATCGACCCGTGCCGCCAGGTGAGGATTCGCACGCAAGGGCCCCTGCCACATGGCCTCTGGACTGCCGCCTGCGTCGCGGAGGGCCTCTTTGGTGGTGATCCAGCAGGCATTGAGCCGACCGTCCTCAATGTGGGACATCCCACAGTAGCCACCGGGAAACGCGTGCAGCTCAATCCAGTCATCGAGGTCAAGCCCCTCAAAATGAGCTTTGAAAGCCACGTAGGGCGCTTGGTCGCGGAAGAATGCCCGGTCCAAGGAGCGGTCGAGGCGGCTGCGCTTCCCATGGGCCGCCACCGCCATCCGGGCTTGCCACGAGGCCCCGCCGGCCTCGACGGTGAAGCCCTCGGCCAAAGAGCCGGTGATGGAACGGACCGTGACCCCATCATGCGCGTCCACGCCAGCCGCTCGGGCGGCATCGAAAAGCAGGCTGTCTAAGCGGTATCGGCTCAGACCCAGCGCGGTGCCGGGTAAGGCCGACGTAACCGTGGAGGCCTGGAGCCCCGTGAGGCGGGTGCGGCGCAACGGCCGGGGCCCCGCCGCCTGAATCTCCGCGCCCACGCCCAGCCGCTCGAACAACCCCTGCGCCTCGGTGGACAGAAACTCGCCGCACAGCTTGTGGGCGGGATAGGTCTGCTTCTCGAGTAGCACCACGCGGTGTCCACGGCTGGCTAGCTGGCGCGCCAGGCTACAGCCTGCCAACCCACCGCCTACGATGACTACATCAATCATGAGCGCTCTCGTCGAGTGGAGCAGGCAGCGTGGTCAAGACCCAGCGGAACGCCCAGCACCACCGCAGCGAGAAAGCCGTGAGCCCCGCCTCCTGAGCCCACGCCACCAGCTCCCGTCGTTTGAAGCCGCGCAGCACCGAGAGGGGGGCGTCGTGCTGAAACATCGGGGCGTGTGGGAGGCACCGGCTGAGCGCACGGATACTGTGGTAGGCCATGGGATGGCGGTGTAGATCGTTGACCACCATACCGCGGGCCACACGTTGCATGACCCGGAAGAGCCGGATCACCTCATCATCGGCCAGGTGGTGAACGAAGAGGGCGGCCACTACGACATCGAAGGGGCCAGAGGCGAGGTGCTCCTCCAACGCAGGGCAGGTCTCCAGGTCCAGGGCATTGGCCTCCACCACATCAATCCGAGAGCGATGAGGCACAGCCAGACGGTCATCTAGGAACGCCTCGGCATACCGGACAACGCCGGGATGATCGTCGACCGCCACGATGTGCAGATCCAGCGACCGGGCGCGAGCCCATTGGATGAGGTAGGCGGGGAAGTCCGCGGCGCCGGTGCCCAGGTCCAGCACCCGAAGTGGCCGGTGGGCGTGCCGCAAGAGGTAAGGTGCCAAGACCCCCATCGTGGCGGAGTAGCCGCCCAGCAATCGGTTGACCCACAGCAGCTGATCCAGGGCGCCGTCAAGCTGCGCATCGGTGATGGCGTGATCGTCCATCCACTCGGCGTCGGTAGCGCGGCGCTGAAACGACGTAGGCATGATACAACGAGGGGTGAAAGTCAGCGAGCGCCGGTGCGGGTCACCCGAATGTCGCCATAAGAGACCAGGCGGTTGGCGCCGTCAAAGACGAAGACTCGCTGCAGGGCGTTCGGTTGCAACAGCAAGCTTGAGAAGGCGAAGACGTAGCCGCCTGGACTGGCCGCCTCTGGAATGGTGTCCAGGGTGATGAGGCGTCCTGAGGCGTCGCTTGTGCGGAGCGCCAGCCCCCCCGCAATGCGGTTAAACTGAAAGACGTTGACGGGGATGTTGATGGTCACGGCGCCCGCAGGGTTGGGAAACGCTGGGCTCACCCGGAGGAGGCCTGTGTAGGCCGGTGCAATGCGCCAGTCGTCTTGGTCGGTGTTGGCCACCAGCCCATCGACGTCGGTTTCGGTGAAGCCCGACGGGGCCAGGAAGGCGTCCTCCTCAAAATCCTGCTGGGCTCCGCCAGAGTCACAGCCTGTGCCCAGCCAGGCCCCCATGGCCGCCAGCAAGAGGACCAGGATCTGGGAGATGGTGCGGGTTCGAAGTGGAAGGGGGGCGGTCATGCTGCCAGGTGTCCAAAAAAGAGCGTGCTCGAACAACGTTACCGTTGGGCCAATTGTTCAGAAGCTCGAAACGAACCAGAACGCCTCGCGTCCATTGGCCCGCGTTCATCTGAGCCTTGCCGCCGTGATCGTGCGCACCGCCTCTTCCTCCTGTACAGCTCCCGACGCCCATGAAAATCTACACCCGCACCGGCGACCGTGGCACGACCGCTCTCTTTGGGGGCGACCGGGTGCCTAAGAGCCATCCCCGCATCGAAGCCTACGGTACGGTGGATGAGACCAACTCCATCTTGGGCGTCGTGCGTGCGAGCCTCAAGGGGGAGCCTGGAGCCGACCGGTTGGATCCCGTGCTGGGTGAGATCCAGCATCAGCTGTTTGTACTCGGCGCTGACCTGGCCACCCCGCTCGGCAGCCGGGCGCAGGTGCCTCGGGTGGAGTCCCAACATGTGGACCAACTGGAGGCGTGGATTGACCGCTTTGAGGAGGACCTGGAGCCGCTCAAACAGTTCATCCTACCCGGTGGGCAGCCTGCGGCCGCTCATCTTCACGTGGCGCGCACCGCGTGCCGCCGGGCCGAGCGCCGAACGCTTGAGGCCGCGCACGACGCCGAGCTGACCGAGCAGGTCCCGATTTACCTAAATCGGCTGTCCGACCTCTTCTTCGTCCTGGCCCGGTGGGTGAATGCCCAGGCTGGCCAACCTGATGTGACCTGGGCAACGACTGCGTAACGAAGTCAAGGTGACACACGATCCGTTCCGGCTAATACGTTCGCAGCCAACGGTTAATGGTCGCTACTCTGTACTGAAATGTGCAGCTTGAAGAATGCCGGCCTCGGCGCCGCGAATTCGGAGAACCGTTGCTGATTTCCTATATTGCACCCCCATGATCGCTTGTGAGTTCGTCCTTCTCCAAGAAACTGACTAGGGCTCCCTGTTCTATGCGTACATGGGTCGGAATGGTGTGCTGTTGCTGTCTTTTGGCCAACGGTTGGTTGCTTTACCGGCACTATGACCAATCGGCTGAGCCGCAGTCGGCCGGCGTAGCCTCGCTGGCGACGAGCGCGGTGGCTCCGGCCGCGCCTCTTGATGCCGCTATTGCAAAGCAAAAAAGCGAAGTTGATATTTTCGGTCATGACCGGGGCGCCTTCATCACCACAGACCATGCGTTGGAGCCCAACCAGACGATGGCCTCGCTGCTGGGTCCGCTCGGGGCGACGCCCCAGCAGATCGTGCGGTTGGCCGAAGCTTCTCGCGAGGTCTTGTCGCTCAGGCGACTACGACCGGGCCGTCCGATCACGGTTTACCGGCACGAGGCGGCAGGGGATTCCTTGCCATCCGGTACGCTGAGCCACTTTGTATATCAGCAGGACGCCATTCGGTACGTGACCTACCACCTGGGCGATTCGATCTATGCCGAGGCGGCCCGCCGTCCTGTGGAGACCCGCGTGCGAACGATCAAAGGCACCATCGATGGATCCCTCTCGCGCGCGCTGGATGCGCAGGGGGCCAGCGCCGCCCTGGCCGCCCGCCTGGCGCAGATCTATGCGTGGCAGATCGACTTCTTTCATCTCCAACTCGGAGATGCATTCGCTGTCCAGTACGAGGAGCAGTATATCGATGGAGAGCGTGTAGGCCTGGGCCGGGTGCTGGGCGCTCGTTTTGTGCATCGTGCTCGGGACTACTACGCCTTTCGCTTTGAAAAAGAGAACGGGCTCGAAGTGTACTACGACGAAGAGGGGGAAAGCCTGCGCAAAGCGTTCTTGCGCGCCCCCCTGGCCTACTATCGGCTCACCTCGCGGTACAATCCTCGCCGCTTCCACCCCGTCCTCAAGCGCTATCGGGCCCACCTCGGCACCGACTATGCCGCCCCGACGGGCACGCCCATCTTGGCTACGGGCGACGGTGTGGTGACGGAGGCGAGCTACACCCGGGGCAACGGCAACTACGTCAAGATCCGCCACAACGGGACCTATACCACAGGATACCTCCACATGTCGAAGCGCGGCACGGGCATCCGGCCCGGTGTGGCGGTCAAGCAAGGCGATGTGATTGGATACGTAGGTAGCACGGGCTTGGCCACAGGCCCCCATGTTTGCTATCGGTTCTGGAAGAACGGGCGCCAGGTAGATCCACTCACCCAGGAACTGCCCTCGGCCGACCCGGTGGACCCCACCGATGCGCCGCACTTTGCCCAGGCGCGAGATCAGGTCTGGCCCCACCTACGCGGCGTCCTTCAGGGTGAGGGGCTGGTGGCCTTCCAGCCCGAAGCCACGGAGCCCACCGACGGCCCCTGAGTGCTCTGTCAAGCTCCTATTGATGGGCGCTGTACGCCTCGTCACACCCCAGGCGGCGTTGTCCGCGTCGCCCGGGGCGCGGCCCCGCGCTCCTTAGCCGCCTTGCCTGTCGCGCGCCGCGACGCCCATCGACCTATCACTACGAACTTGACAGAGCACTGAGAGGGCGTTGAGGCTCTGTTTTGATGCTACGCGAGGCCCGCTACCGGTCCATACTGGCTTCTTTTCTGTGTCCATAGCGCTGCGTTCGTGGCGTTGCTACAAACCCACAAATCACACCGATCTGCCCTGGCCATCGAACCGCGCTTGCTTGCCCAACCCAAATCTCAACGCCCACTGAGCGGCCCACACGTCCGCCCAGTCAGGCTCGTCGGGAGACCGGCTGAGGCGTGATCGTCCCTGCGTTCATGCCGGGCGCCCCTTGGTTGGGCGTGCCGGGCCCATCCCTCCACGTCCACGTCCGTGCGCCGCTTTCCATGTGCCTGATTCTCTTCGCGTATCAGCAGCATCCTCGTTATCGGCTTGTGCTGGCGGCGAACCGCGATGAATTCTATGCCCGCCCCACAGCACCGGCCGCGTTCTGGGACGACGATCACGACGTGTTGGGCGGCCGTGACCTTGTAGGGGGAGGCACGTGGATGGGGCTGACCCGCACGGGACGGTTTGCTGCCCTAACCAACGTGCGCGAGCCCCATCGCCATCGCCCGGAAGCGCCCACACGAGGGCTGATCGTGGCCGATTTTCTGCGTGGCACCACAGCGCCGCGCGACTATCTCGAGCACCTGCGGGAGCGCGAGCTGCGCTACAACGGCTACAACGTACTGCTGGGCACCCCGACGGCACTGTGGTGGTATTCCAATCGCGGCGGGTCTCCCCGGGCTCTCACGCCTGGGCTCTACGGATTGAGCAATGATCTCTTGGATACCCCCTGGCCCAAGGTGGAGCGAGGCAAGAAGGCCCTGCAGCAGGCGCTAGACCGACCGCACCTGACTGAAGAGGCCGTCCTGGACCGTCTCTTGGACGCCGAGATCGCGCCCGACGACGAACTGCCTCGCACGGGGGTAGATCTCGAGTGGGAGCGGAAGCTGTCTCCACCGTTCATTGTCACCGAACGGTACGGCACCCGCGTGTCCACCCTGGTGACCATTACGTACGACGGCCACGTCGCCTTCCTGGAGCGGCCCGTTGCGCCTACATCTGACCGTACCCGGGTACGGGCGTACCGTTTTCAGCTGACCTAGGCGCACATTGTAACGAGACCGTCGCTTGGTTTCCTTACACGTAGTACGTCCTATCTTACTTGAGATATCTCCTACCTACCCCCGGCCCCTACACGGGATGCGCGGGACCTGTGTAGGGCTATCCTCCCCGCTCCATGACAACGCGCAGGCCCTCATGCGACAGATCAAGGTCACCTTTCTCAACGATCAGCAGCAACGCCTGGCTGCGCGGCTGGATCTACCCATGGAGGATGAGCCCGTGGCGTATGCGTTGTTCGCGCACTGCTTCACGTGCACCAAGAATCTGAAAGCCGTCAGTACCATCAGCCGGGCCTTGACGCAGCAGTGCGTGGCGGTACTCAGGTTTGACTTCACTGGACTGGGAGAGAGCGAAGGAGACTTCGCCGACACCAATTTTTCCTCCAACATCGCGGACCTGGTGGCTGCGGCCCGGTTCATGGAGGCTGAGTATGCCGCGCCGTCACTCCTGATCGGGCACTCCCTGGGCGGGGCGGCGGTGCTGCAGGCCGCAGCTGAGCTGCCTTCAGTACGCGCCGTGTCCACGATCGGAGCGCCCTTCGACCCGCAGCACGTCGTCCACCTCTTCGAAGATGCGCTGGACACCATCGAGGCAGAAGGGGAGGCGCGGGTGTTGTTAGCTGGGCGTCCGTTCACCATCAAGAAGCAGTTCGTGCTGGACCTGGAGGCTCGGCGCGTACGAGCCGCCCTCAACAATCTGGACCGAGCCCTCCTGATCTTTCACTCGCCTGTGGATCAGACAGTAAGCATTGAAAACGCCCGGCTCATCTACGAAGCCGCCAAGCATCCCAAGAGCTTTGTCTCGCTCGACGAAGCGGATCACCTGCTCACCAACCCCGAGGATTCCACCTACGTAGGGGACGTGCTGCGCACCTGGGTCCGCAAGTACATTGACCTACCGCCCCCAGCCGCGGGGACCGAAGAGGCCCGTCTCGCCTCGGACTTTCCCGTGGTAGCACGCATTGAGGAGGAGCCGTACCGGGTGGATATCCAGGCCAATCGGCATGTGTTCGTGTCAGACGAACCCACCAAGGTAGGGGGGCAAGACCTGGGGCCCACTCCGTATGACCTGCTGCTGGCGGCGTTAGCCTCGTGCACCGTCATGACCCTCCGCATGTATGCGAATCGCAAAGGGTGGCCCCTCAAGGCCGCACAGGTTCATCTAGAGCATAAAAAAATCACCCAGAAAGCAGACGACGGCTCGGTCCAGCGTACCGACCACATTGTGCGTCGCCTCCAGCTTACGGGTACTCTCACCGATGAGCAGCGGGCTCGCCTCCTAGAAATGGCCGACCGCTGCCCCATCCATCGCACGCTGACGGAGAACCAGGTGGTCATTGAGACCAACCTGGACGAAGCCACGGCGCTGGCTTGAGTCTGCGGTCCTGTTCATCAGCCAACTCATGGGCTCATGCGCGCCTTGATCGTTGACGGAGACCGGCTGACCCTGGGCGAGGTCCCGACCCCTACGGCGGGACCTGGTGAGGTGCGCATCCGGGTGGCCGCCACGGCGCTCAACCGGGCCGATCTGCTACAGCGGAAGGGCCACTACCCGCCGCCACCAGGCGCTAGCCCGCTGCTGGGATTGGAAGTGTCAGGCTCGATTGATCAGGTAGGCGCTCACGTGACCGGGTGGAAGGAAGGGGATCCGGTCTGTGCCCTCTTAGCTGGAGGGGGGTATGCCGAGCACGTGGTGGTGGATGCGGGCTCCGTGATGGCCATCCCCGCGGGTCTCACCCTAGAAACGGCGGCGGCGGTGCCTGAAGCCTTCTTGACCGCCTTTCAGGCCATCCATGCTTTGGGGGCGTTACCGGTCGGGGGCCGCCTCCTCATCCATGCGGGGGCCAGCGGGGTGGGCACGGCCGCCATCCAGCTCGCCCGGTTACACGACGCCACGGTGTGGGTGACGGCCTCCGCCAGCAAACACGCCGCCTGCCGGGCCCTGGGCGCTCACCATGCCATCGATTACCGGATGGAGCCTTTTGCCGAGCGCATTCGGGCTGACACGGACGGCGCAGGCGTGGACATGATCGTGGATGTAGTGGGAGCGCCGTATCTGGCCGCTAACGTAGACGCCCTAGCCATGGATGGGCGTTTGGTGCTCCTGGGCACGATGGGTGGGCACCGAGTGGCCGATTTCAGTCTCTTGCGCGTGCTGGCCAAGCGGGTCAGCCTCCTCGCCAGCACGCTGCGCAACCGGTCCGTGGCTTACAAAGCCCACCTCGTGACGGCGTTTCGAGCCCACATCGGCACGGCCTTTGACATGGGTAGGCTGCGCCCGGTCATCGACCGCGTCTACCCGTGGACGGAGGCCGAGGACGCCCATGCGCGCATGGCGGCCAACAAAAATGTAGGCAAGCTGGTGCTTCTTCTAGATCGGTAACCTGTGATGACCGTAGCCTCCGCGATAGCGCCCCAGGTCGACCTCCAGGCTGAGGCCGTGTTCGAGCGTGCCTTCCGTGTGCCCGAGGCCTCGGGCCGCCGGGCCCGTTCAGGCCCGGTGCTCCTCACCGGCGCCACGGGATTCGTCGGGGCCTATCTACTCCGGGAGCTCCTGGTGCACACCTCCTGGCGCGTGCGCTGCCTGGTGCGCTGCCAAAGCGTTGACCATGGCCGCCGCCGGCTGATCCGCTCGATGCGTCGCTACCGGTTGTGGCAGCCCGCCTTTGAATCGCGGATCGACATCGTGCCCGGTGACCTATCCAAGCCAGATCTTGGCCTTGCGCCCACCGCGATGAAGGCGCTGGGCCGATCGGTCGGGGTCGTCGTACACAGTGCCGTGGACATGAACTACCGGGCGTCGTATGCGGCCAGTAAGGCCGTAAACGTGCGGGCCGTAGAAACCCTGCTGCACCTGTGTGTGGGTCCAGTGCCCAAGTCGTTTCACTTTCTGTCCTCTATTGCGGTCTTCCAGTACGAAGGGACGGGACCCGACGTCGTGGACGAGGCCACGCCGCTGGCCCCCTGCATCCACCGGACCAACTTCGGCTACGGAGCCTCCAAGTGGGTGAGCGATGTGATGGTGCAGCGCGCCATCGCCGCGGGGCTCGATGCGTACGTTCACCGCCTGGGCTATGCCACGTGGGATACCCACACACGCGTGCTGGACCGCAAGCAGGCGCTGGCGCTGTTCATCGAGAGCGCCAAGCGTCTCGGCCTACGCCCCCGGCCTGGCCCTCAACTTCCTCCGCTCGAGGTGCGTCCCATCGATGCGCTGGCCGCCGACATTGTGCGGGTGGTGCGGGCTCGGCCCTCGGCTGAGCAGCCCCGCATCCTCCACCACTGGGAGCCGCAGACGGTGGGCTTCCCTGCGCTCATCGCCAGATACCTGCGCGACGAGGGGATGGCGCTGCAAGACATCGAACTGGCCGCCTGGATGCAGCAGGCCGCCACCCGGCCACGGCTCCCCGTCCACTCGTTGCTGGCCGTCCTGGCCGGCGCGGCCTTCGACCGCGCGGGGGCTCCCCGCCTCTCGGCTAGCGTCACGAATCGCTACCTGGCGGGGCTAGGCCGTGCGTAACGAGAACCGAAACTAGCTCATGGGCCGGCACAACCACACCCAGCGTGGCGGCCTCACCCATACGGCGCTAAAGCGGCTGCCTGCGACAGCCATGTTCATCACTCTGGTCCTGGTTCCCGCAGCGCCCGCTCCGGCACAAACGACGCGTTATCACTGAGGCCTGGAAACTCAGATTGAATACGCAGGACAGGCGGGCCTGGCATCCGACTATCGCGCTATCTCCAAGTCCATCCTAGGCAGCATGGCTCGTGATGGTGTCAAGGACCTAGACACGTATCGAGAGTATGTAGGTATAATGAGCACCGAACTCTTGATGTGTGGATATACCCGACACCATAGCGAGGCTGGGGGAAGTTGGGGTCGACCTAGAGCGCTTGGTGAGGCGACCCCCCACGCAGTTATCCATCGCTGAGAGGGGCGCGCTGTCCGAGGTGGCGGTCATCGCAACGGTGATGGATCACGTGTCCACCTCGGCACCGAGAGATGGGTATAGATCAAGCGTGGTTCTCGAGGTGGAAGACGTCTTGAGGGGGTCTGTGCAAAGCCGGCTCATCACGCTGAGTGCTCTGTCAAGTTCGTAGTGATAGGTCGATGGGCGTCGCGGCGCGCGACAGGCAAGGCGTCCAAGGAACGCGGGGCCGCGCCCCGGGCGACGCGGACAACGCCGCCTGACGTGTGACGAGGCGTACAGCGCCCATCCATAGGAGCTTGACAGAGCACTGAGAAGGCGTTCTGGACCGACATCCAGCGGGGGCTATGTAGACGTCTCTACAGACTTCGCTGGTGACGTGGGTGAGCGGGTTGTGTTCTTCTTGTCAAATGGGATGTATAGGTACACGACGGTGTACACAACCTCGTACAACGAAACCGTGGACGCTGCTACGTACGTCGGGATCGCGCTGCGAGCGCTCGCTATATCAGCCTGTATTCGCCCCTACCTATCCCGCGAGACCCTGGCAGGCACCTCGACGAAGCGCTCGACGAAGCCAGAAGAGTGGGTCAGATCCTACGAGAAGCTAGATAGGCGGACGCTGACCCGAGGGTCTCTCCGGAAGATCCGCTTATCGTCTCTCTCCGCTCAGTCCGTCCCCCGGATGCGGTCAAAGTACTCCTGCTGAGGGGTGCCTGGGGGCACATCGAAGGGGTGAGCCGGCAGGTTGGGGCGCAAGAGTACCGGGTAGCGGGCTCGGTAGTCAAACGGGTCCGGCAGTGAGACGGGGTCTTCGCCTACGACCAGCACGGTGGTGCCTTGCTCCTGGATACGGCCTTGGCTGGAGCCGAAGTCGTGACCGCGCGTCGTGGTCCACGGTTCGGCCCAGTTGTAGATCCATTGGGCGTCATCCTCCACCAGGCGCACACACCCATGGCTCGTGGGGCCACCAGAGGGCATAGCATATTGGTGCACATGGATGCCGCGGGCGTCGTGGAAGTTGAAGACCCAGTACATCTCCCAAGGCTCACCGGGGGGGCTCAGCGACGAAACGCGGTACTCGGTCTTCCAGTTGAAGTTGTAGCGCCCGTTGGGCGTGGGCGACTCCTTGGCACCGGTGTTCACGATGCCCCAGCGGGCCAACTCTCCGTATTCATAGGCCACCCAGGCCTGAATCGACTTATCGATGATGAACAGCTTCTCGAACTCGCGTCCTCCGGTGTAATACCGGGGAAACGGGGAATAGGCCCGGAAGTCGAGGTCGAACATCGTGGGGATGATCAGCGTGTCGCCGATCTGCACCTCTTGCATCAGGCGGCGGTTGAGGAGCTCCACGAGTTTGGATCGGGTGCGCCCCAGCTCCACGTCGCCATCGCCGATCACCTTGTAGAAGGTGTTGCGGGCCATGACGCTGTTATCTCGCGTGCTGTACAACACGAAGTATTCGTAGAACACATCTGGAATTTCGTCCAGACGCTCCGAGCGTTTACTCAACACCTCGGAGATGGCCGTCTGGTTGATGTACCCTTGAGCGATCACAGCCTGGGGCCAGGGGGTCAGCAGTGCGCTGAGGAGGCCGAGAAGGAGGAAACGTGTCATGGGGAGGCCGTTGAATGGACGGGCGCGATGAGGGTTAAATAGACCAAAGGGGGGATTGTGTTTCCTGATTACGAGGGCGCGCGGCAGCCTTCCTCGCGCAAGCGCTCGAGCATATCCGGCCCCCCCAGCACCAGGAGCACATCCTGCGGCAGAAAGCGCCGTTGAGGATCCGGGTTGAAGTTCACATCGTGGGTGCGGGCATCAATCACGGCAATGACGATGACATCGAACGTTTGCCGAAAGTTTGCGCTGGCCAGGGACTGCCCCTCCAGCGGAGCGCCAGCCTCCACGGTCAGCTCAACCATATTGAGCCCTAGGGGACCGGTACGGAGAATCTTCTCCAGCAAGAGGTCCACGTGAGGGCGCAGGATGACCTGGGCCATGCGATCGGCGCCTACGTCGTTCGGGGCCACCACTTTGTCCGCCCCAGCGGCGCGCATGCGCTTCTGGTTGCGAGGGTCCGAGGTCCGTGTCAGGATGAACAGGTCTGGGCTCAGCTCGCGGGCGATGAGGGTAATGAAGACGTTGGCGCTGTCCTCGGGGAGGGCCAGGATGAGGCTGTGGGCACGCTCGATGCCGGCCCGGACCAGCACATCCTCCTCTTCGGCATCTCCGCAGAGATAGTCGATGCCCGCCTCCGCCAGCTCTCGGCAGACGTCTGGATTGCGCTCGATGACCAGAAAAGGACGCTTCGTGTGTAGGCGAAAGTCCTGGGTGAGGCGGCGACCGATGCGGCCATAGCCGCAGATGAGGTAATGGTCAGTCATGACGGCAATGCGGCGGAGCATTTGAAGCTCGCGAATCCGGTCTCCGATCAGCAACAGCTGGACGGATCGCGTAGCGATGAAGGCAACGAGGCCGATCCCAGCCAGGGCCACGATCACGGTAAAGAACCGCCCAGTGTCGGACAGCGGCCGAACCTCACCAAAGCCGATCGTGGTCAGCGTGATGAAGGTCATGTAGAGGCCTTCCGTCCAGCTCCACCCCTCGATCAGCATGTAGCCTAGGGTGCCCACGACCACCAAGCCAACCAGCACAAGGAGGCCGAGCACGAGCTCTCGCTGTTCGTCGCCATACAGGGAGTAGGCCGCGAATTCATGGCGTACAGCCATAGAAGAGAGCTCAGGAGCTGGGCAGAGCCAGCCGGAATACGCGCGCGTGCCAGCTCTGGTGAGCGGGTCGCTCCAGGCCAGACGTCCGGAAGGCGCCCACCGTGGTGAGGCTGAGGTCGAACACCGGGGTCTCCGGGTCCACCGCATCCGCTTGGATCAGTTTGCGAAAGCCCCCCCGGGAGGTGAACTGTACACCGCCGGCCTGGTCTCGATACGCGATGTGAAGGGGAGCGGCCCAAGCGAGACCCAGCTGCTGCGCGGCGTGGTCCACGGCATGGACGGAGGCGTCGATGCCACACCCAGAGATTTCGCCACCGGGGATGAAGGCGCCCACGACTAGAAACTGACGGTCCACCACCTGGACGGCGGCATGTACTGGACGGCCGTGCGAGCGCCAGTCATCCACGAAGTGCTCCAGGGAAGACAGGAGCTCAGTCTCCGCCTGGGCGGAGAGGGCGTCCTGGGCGGCGTACACCCAGAGCCGGGCATCGTCTGGGAGCGACGAAAAGGAAATACGCATGAGCAGGATGAACACAAGAGGGACAGTACAGACCAAGCAGGAACGCCGAATGGCAGGCCCTGATCCACTTCAGTCATTCCAGGCGCAGCTCTTGCACCCGGAGCTCGGCCTGGCGTAGTCGGTCCAGGCAATACTGGGCGAGGTGGGTGCCTTCCTCGTAGCTTTCCAACGCCGCCTCCAGCGGCTGATCGTGTGCTTCAAGCTGCAGCGCGAGGGCTTCCAGGCGCTGGAGAGCTTCGGCAAAAGACAGGCCGTCCGGTAGGGGCGTTGACATAGGGGCGGGGTTGCAGGAAGATTCCAGCGATGGGGTGGACTTCCAGGCGCACAGGTGGTATCTCACCACACATCATGAGCATGCCTGGACGGTGGTGGCCAAGATACAGCTTGGCCATCGAAACTACGGGCTCACGCAAGCACGGTATCACGTATGGATTTAGGACTACAAGACAAGGTAGCGCTGGTCACCGGGGCCAGCCGCGGCATCGGGCGGGCCATCGCCACGGAGCTGGCCCGCGCGGGCTGCAAACTGGTCGTCTGCGCCCGAGGCGCCGACGCGCTGGAGGACGCCGCCGAGGCCTACCGCCAGGCGGGCGCCGACGTCGTCACGGTGGCTGTCGACATCACGGACCCCGCAGCCAGTGCGCAGCTCGTCCAGACGGCCCGGGATCAGTTTGGACGCCTGGATGTCCTGGTCGGTAACGCAGGCGGAAACCGCCGCAAGCCGTTCGCCGAGACCACCGACGAAGACTGGGGCGACATTATGGAGCTCAACCTGATGAGTCACCTACGCTGTGCCCGCACGGCCATCCCGCTCATGGAAGAGGAGGGCGGCGGCAGTATCATCTTCATCTCGTCGATCTTCGGCCGGGAAGCCGGTGGCGCGGGGCTGTCCATCTACAACACCACCAAGTCTGCCCTGATCAGCGCCGCCAAGATCATGGCGTTGGAGCTGGCCCCGCACGGGATCCGCGTCAACACCGTAGCCCCAGGCTCCATCCGCTTCCCGGGTGGCAGCTGGGACCGCCGGGTCAAGTCAGACCCCGAAGGCATGGCCGCCTTCGTGGCGGCCAACCTACCCATTGGACGCTTCGGCAAGGCCGAAGAAGTAGCGGACGTGGTCACGTTCCTGGCCTCGCCGCGCGCCAGCCTGGTGACGGGCACCTGCTTAAACGTAGATGGGGGGCAGTCCCACTCGCTGATTTGACGCCTGCACAGTGGCGGGGCACTGCACATGCCTTGCCTTCGGGCGTGTGTACCTTGTATTGTAGAGGTTGTGGATCAACTCGGTCGAGAACGTCACCATTTGCAGAGGGGCAAGACCATGGACACAGGCACGTGGTGCGGTCAGTGGTGCTGGAGGGGAGCATGTGCCCTCCTCCTGAGCCTGCTCGTGGTGAGCGGCGTCCAGGCGCAGACGGGCGGGCTCTTCGGGCGCAACAAGGTGCAGTACGAGGACTTCGAGTGGCACGTGTTGGAGACCGACCACTTCGACATCTACTACTACCCGGAGATGGAGGAACTGGCGGAGCACGGCGCCCACTTCGCGGAGGAGGCGTACGATGAGCTGCGGCATCGCTTCGACTTTGCGCTGAACAAGCGGGTGCCCCTGATCTTCTACTCGTCTAACATCCATTTCAAGCAGACGAATATCACGCCGGGCTTCATCCCCGACGGCGTAGGCGGCTTTTTTGAGTTTATGAAGGGCCGCGTGGTGGTTCCCGCGAACGGCAACCTGCACCGGTTCCGGCGCGTCATCCGGCACGAGCTGGTGCACGTGTTCACCTTCAGCCGCGTGATGCGCGTCCTCAAGGATCACCGCGTGCCCCCGGATCGCTTCCTGCCCCTGTGGTTCACCGAAGGGTTGGCCGAATACTGGTCGGGGCCCCCGGATCATCAGCACGAGATGATCATGCGGGATGCGCTGCTGACCAACTACTTGGTGCCGCTGGAGAACATCTACCGCATCCAGGGCACCTTCATCATGTACAAGCAGGGTGAGGCCATCTGCCGCTTCATCGCCGAGACGTACGGCGAGGAACGCTTGCTCCAACTGGTGGACAACGTCTGGAAGAGCCGCGACTTCCGCGACGTCATGGAGTCTACGTTGCAAGAGCCCTTCCTCACGGTCTCGGACCGCTGGCTCACGTGGCTGCGCCAGGAATACTACCCACGCTTCGAGGACACGGCACCGCCCACCCGGCTGGCCCATGGCGTGGCCAACCGTGGGTTCAACGCCAAGCCGGCCTTCTACCACGGGCACGACGGCACGCGGCGCGTCTTTTACACCGCCAACCAGATGGGGTACACCAACCTGTATGCCGTGGAGGTGGATAGCGCCTACCAGCCGGTACGCCCCGCCGAGGTGCTGATCCGTGGCGAGCGCTCGGAGCGGTACGAAGCCTTTCACCTCTTCGAAAGCCGGATCAGCATCTCCGAAGGAGGCCTGCTGGCATTTGTGACCAAAAGTGGATCGCAAGACGTGCTGCACGTCTACGATCTGGAGGCCGATGCCCCTGGCCCCACGTACCGGTTCTCCGATCTGGTGGCCGTCTACTCGCCCACCTGGAGCCCCGGTGGCACCGCGCTGGCCTTCTCGGCCATTGATCGGAGTGGCTTCGCCGATCTGTATCTGTACGACCGCAACGCGGAGCATTTGCGGAAGCTCACCCACGACGCCTACGATGACCGCGATCCCGCCTGGAGCCCCGACGGTCGGTACTTAGCCTTCGCCTCGGACCGCACCGTCTGGGGGGAGGAGGGCGCCTACAACCTGTTCACCTACGACCTCACCACGCAGCGCATCCAGTACGTCACGGTAGGCCGCCACCAGGACTTCTCACCGCGCTGGCGTCCCGATGGCCGCGCGCTTGTCTTCACGAGCGCGCGCCCTGACTCGACCGGCCGCTACGGGGGCCAAGATGTGTGGACCGTGGACGTGGACGCGCCGCTGCCTGATCCGCCCCCGGTGGCCTCGGCGGATCCGCAGCGCCTGGCTCCGCCCGTGGAGGCGCTGGTGCCCCCCGCTCGCCAGGCCCGGCGGCTGACCACCTTGACCACCGCGGCCTTTGACCCCGTGTGGACGGCCGATCAGCGCCTCGTCTTTACCAGCTTTGAAGGCCTACGTTTCACCATCCGCAGCCTCGAAGCGGTAGACTCGCTGGAGGCCTTCCCGCAGGCCCTGCAGGCGGTGGCGCCCGCGCCGGCCCATGCGCCTTGGGCCTTTGCCCGTACCGAGCAAGACGATGGCGCGGTGCAGCGTTCGCCCTACAAGCGGAGATACGACCTGGACCTGGCACAGGGCTCCGTGGGGCAGGATCCTCTGTGGGGCACCACCGGAGGGGCCGTCTTGGCCTTTTCGGATCTGATGGGCAACGATTACTGGTATGCCACCGTGTTCAACACCGCCCAGACGCGGGGCGACCTCTTGCGCAGCTTGAACGTGGCCCTGTCTCGTGTTCAGCTGCACCGCCGAGCCAACGTGGGCTACGGTCTCTTCCGCTACGGTGGCCGCCGCTACGATCTCCGCGACCCCGATGCGGCGCGCACCTTCCCCCTGTTCTGGGAAAGCGTCTATGGAGGCTACGGAGCGGTCAGCTATCCCGTCTCCTTTTTCAAGCGGGTCGAACTGTCCACCTCGCTCAGCTGGAGCGATAAAGAGGTGCCGTTCACCAACGTGCGGCGGCAGGCCCTCCTGTTGTCCAACGCGGCGTCGCTGGTGCACGACAATGCGTTGTACGGGATGAACGGCCCGGTGCAGGGCTGGCGTGGTAACCTCACGCTGGGCTACACCACCGACATCCGCTACTCGAACGTCAGCTACGTCACGCTCCGGGCCGACGTGCGCCGATACCTCCGGCTGGCGCCGCGGATCACCTGGGCGTCTCGCGCCCTGGGACAGATCAACCACGGCCGCGAGGCGCGGCTCTTTTTGCTAGGCGGCAGTTGGGACCTGCGTGGCTTCCCGCTCTACGATGTCCGCGCGCCGAAGATGTGGTTCACGTCTCATGAGCTTCGCTTTCCGCTACTGGACGCCCCTTCCGCCTACGTGCCGATCTTGGCGCCCTTCGGCATTGCCAATCTCCGGGGGGCTCTCTTCTTTGATGCTGCGCACGTGTGGGATGAGGGCTACCGCGTTCGCCGGCCTAGCCTCTACCTGGGCGAGACGCTGGGCGCCACCGGAGCCGGGCTGCGGATGAACCTCTTCGGCGGCTTCGTGCTCCGCTACGATATCGGGTACCGCTATCGGGATGGATTCAGAGATCGCTCAGACCGCCTGTTCAAGCAGTTCTTCTTCGGGTGGGATTTTTAGAGGTGGCCGCTGCCCGTGGGCAAGGCGGCCTGCGGGGCGGCTATCGGGGCCGCAGGTGCCCCAAGCATGGCCGTCGTGACATTCGGTGACATTTGGCTACAGCCTTCTGACAAGTGTAGACGAAGGCATGACATCTACAGGGTCAAGCCCCCGTACCCTGGATCAGAACATCACCCCTCATCTGATCCAACCGGAGGCCCTCCATGACGCGCCGCACCGTTTGCACCACGCTCTTCGCCCTCTTCTTCCTGGCCACCCCCCTGATGGCCCAGCCTCTGGCGGTCCAGCTCCGGGAGGTACCCACGGAGACGACCAAGCGCGCATCCGCTGAGCGGAGCCTCCTGTGGTATGAAAACGCCGCCCAGCGCCTGGCGCAAGACCTGTCCGAGGGGCACCGCACGGAGTTGCACCGCCTTATTACCGGCCACTACGACTTAGCCGCTACCCATGACCTCGACGCCTACTTCGACATTCTGGCCGAGGCGTACGGAAGCCTGGAGTCCTTTGAGGTGATTGGCACCCGGCCCCACGCCACCCGTCTAGGCAAAGTCGAGACGTTCGTGATGGCCCGCTTCGAAGCGCGGCCGGCCCTGATGCGCTTCGTCTGGAAGGACGGTCTCCTGGTCACCGTCACGCACGAAGCCATGTAGGACCCCAAGAGCCCCCCGCTCCCTCCTGAGTACAAAACGAGGCCTCCCGCTTACTGGCGGGAGGCCTCGTGTGTGTTAGACTCCGTAGATGGGCCTCAGGGCGAGATCGAAGCCGCCACCTGGGCGCGCCGCAAGACCCGATGCAGCTGCTTGAGATCGAAGGGCTTGACGAGATAGTCGTCGAAGCCTCGTTCAATGAAGTCGTCGCGGTTGAAGGGGTGCCGGTACGCGGTGAAGGCCACGGCATACGTAGCCAGACCGGCTTCCGATGAGCGGAGCCATTCCAGGATATCGGTCCCCGTCAGGGAGTGGCTGAGGGCGTGATCGATGAAGGCTGCGTCGAAGTCGTGGGCTTGCAGCAGGCGACGGGCCTCACCCGGTGAGCGCGCTTTGTGTAACTCAGTGGCGTCTGGCATCATCCATTCGACGAGCTCCAGCATGTCGGCATCGTCGTCCACGACCAAGATGCGCAGCGGCTCATCGGCGGACCAGGCGCCTTCTGAGGTCACCGTGCTGTGGAGGGCGCCCGAGCGATCGTCTACGTGCACAAGGTCAAAGCTGAGCTTAAACTGGGATCCCGTTCCCACCTCACTCTCCACGGTGATGGTCCCGTTCATGAGGTCCACCATGTGATGCACGATCGAGAGGCCAAGTCCAGGTCCGGTATGGGCCGCGCCAGAGGTGAACGGGGCAAACAGCGCCTCCAACTGCTCCGGGGCGATGCCTTGGCCGGTGTCGGTGACGGCCACATGCACTTGGTGCTCCGTGGTGTACGTGCGGACGGTCACGGAGCCCGTTTGCGTGTACTTGATCGCGTTGTCCAACAGGTTGGAAAGCACACGGCCCAGCAAGCCCGCATCCAGGTGTGCCGTCACGGAGGGCACGTCGTGTTCGGCGGTGAGCACCAAGCCTTTCTGGCCCGCCATCGATTGGTGAGCCACCACCTGCTCGTGTACCGCTTTGACGACCTCGACCTCCAGTAAGTCCACCTGCTCGTCGCTGGCTTGCAGGCGGGCATAGTCTAGCACGGAGTTGAGCGTGTCCAGCAGGCGCTGCCCGTTGCGGTGCACCACCTTGGCGAACCCGATGTGATGCTCCTCGCTCAGCTCTTCCTCCAGCAGGGTAGCAAACCCCATGATGCTGCTGAGCGGCATGCGCAGCTCGTGGCTGAGGCTAGCCAACATCTCACGCTGGAAATGATTGGAGGCGGCGGCTTGGTCGGCGGCCGCTTGATGCGTCTCAATCTGATAGATGAGCGGATCCACGTCCACCAGCACGCAGCGAAAGCCGGTGAGGTCCTGGTCGGTGCTCAGGGTCCGAGAGCTGTCGATCAAGAAATGCTTGTACCGGCCCGAGGTGGTGACGAGCGTGAGGGTGGACTGGGCCGACCCGGTTTGATGGGCGCGGAGCAAATGGTGCCGAAACGTGGCCCGCGAGGTTTCGTGCAGAAACCGGGTGAAGCCTTTGTCGAGCAGGCGGCGGCGTTCGATCCCGAGGTACTCGCAGGCCCTCTGGTTGATCTGCTGGATGCGCCCTCCCACGTCGAGCAGGAGATACCCCACCGGGGCTTCCTCGAATAGGAGGTCGAACCGCTCTTGAAGCTGCTCGTGGTGGTGCTGAGCCGCTACGAGCTGTCGGTTTTGTAGGTCGAGTTCGAGCAGCATGAGGTGCATCTGCTCAATCAAGGTCTGGACGCGTTGGTCCAGCGCTTCAACCTGGATGTCGCGCAGCAGACGCGCGATGTGCGAAGCGTCCGTCGGACGCAGCGAAGCGTGAGATGCCATGAGGGGGGGCACCAGTAGGTCGAGGGGACGTGTGTACCCACCCAGACCGTCAACGCCAGAGCGGAGCCTTCCAGCGGAGAGGTAGGGCGTGGTCGTTGAGTAGGTCGCTCAGCAACGGCATGGAACTTACGCAGCAGCCCTGTCCGGACATAGGGTGGTGGACGGGTTGGGTACAGTTATTACGTATGAGTTACGTACGCCGTGTACCCAAAAAAAGCGTGGCGACCTTGTAGGCCGCCACGCGTTCAGGAGGGGATGAGGGTAGCGTGTGGTGGGTCAGGGCGATCAGGCTTCGACCAGGTCTTCGTTCTCGCTGACCACTTTTTCTTGCACGTGCCGAGGCATGGCCTCGTAGTGACTGAACTGCGTGCGGTGCAGTCCTCGGCCTTGCGTCATCGAACGAAGGATGGTCGAATACCGGTACAGCTCTGCCTCCGGGACCTGGGCCAGGATCTTCTGGAAGATTCCCTCGGCCTCGATACCCTGAATTCGGCCTCGCCGCGTGTTGAGGTCGCCCATGACATCGCCGGTAAACGTATCCGGGACGGTGATGCCCACGTCGTGGATCGGCTCGAGCAGGGCTGGGCTGGCGTTGCGGAAGGCGTCGCGGAAGCACATGCGGGCGGCGGTCTTGAACGCCGCCTCGTTGGAATCCACGGAGTGCATGCCGCCATCAAAGATCACCACGCGGACATCGCCCACCGGGTATCCCGCGATGGGACCATCTTGCAAGGCTTCGAAGATCCCTTTCTGGATGGCTCCGAAGAACCGTCGCATATCAATGACACCGCCTACGATGGCATCGATAAAGTGGATGGTCGAGCCCCAATCCGTGGTGACGCTGTGCTCCTTGCGCACGTTGATGTCGGCCGGGGCCACAAAGTCCCCGTCCAGAGGCTCCACGAGCATGGAGATGTCGGCAAACTGGCCGGCGCCACCGGTTTGCTTCTTGTGCCGGTACGAGGAGCGGGCGCGCTCCTGGACCGTCTCTCGGTACGCCACGCGGGGCCGGACATATTCCACGTCCACGCCAAACCGGTTGTTCAGGCGGTAGCGTGCGATCTGCAGGTGCATCTCCCCTTGGCCACTGAGCACGGTCTGCTTGAGATGCGGGTCTTGCTTGAGCACCAGCGAGGGGTCTTCGGCGGCCAACTGGTGGAAGCCCTGCGCCAGCTTGTCCTCTTCCCCCTCCTTGGCCGCGCGGATGGCGGCGTTGTAGCGAGGCTCCGGAAACTCGATGGGCGAGATGGCCACATCGGCACCCTTGAGGTGTAGCGTCTCGTTGGTGTGGGTGTTCTTGAGCTTGACGAGTGCCCCAAGGTCGCCGGCGACCATCTGGTTCACGCTGTCCCGCTCGTGACCGTTGATCGCGAACAGTTGGCCTAGGCGCTCTGAGGAGCCGGTCTGCTGGTTCACCAGGTCCAGGCCTTGTGCGATGGTACCTGCGTAGAGGCGGAAGAACGAATAATCGCCCACGTGCTGCTCGGCCATGGTGCGGTACACAAACACGACGGGATCGGCCTCGGGATCAGCCAGGACCGGGGTGCCCGTCTCGGTGTCAGCCGCCGGCATGTCGGTCGGGCTTGGGCACACGTTGTCGATGAAGCTCATCAGGCGTGCCACGCCCACGTTCTCCGTAGCGCTGGTCACAAAGATGGGAAAGAGGTCGCGCTTGAGCATGGCATCACGGAGCCCCTGGCGCATTTCATCCTCGGTGAGCGTGCCTTGCTCGAAGTACAGCTCCATGAGCGCTTCGTCGTTTTCCGCCACATTCTCCACGAGCTCATTGTGCAGGGCCTCGGCCTCCTCCCGGAATTCCTCGGGGATGTCCTCAAACACCGGCTGTCCGTCTTGGTCGGCGGGGAAGCGAATCTGCTTCATCAGGAGCACGTCGATGATGGCGCGCGTCCCGGCACCCCCCGGGATCTGCACGATCGTGGCCCCGCGGCCGAAGCGTTCGCGCATCTGCTCCACCAGGATGCGGAAGTCCGAGTCTGCCCGGTCCAGGTGGTTGATGACAAACATGGACGGCGTATCGGTCATCTCGCCGTAGGTCCACGAGAGCTCCGTGCCCACCTGGACCCCCTCGGCGGCGTTCATGACGTACATCGCGGTGTCGGCCACTTTGAGCGCCGCGATGACCTCGCCCATGAAATCTGGATAGCCCGGTGTATCCAGAATATTGATCTTATGCCCCTTCCACTCAGCATGCAGGAGCGACGTGAACACCGACATCTGGCGTTCATGTTCGCTTGGGTGGTAATCACTCACCGTGTTCTGTTCCTCGACAGAACCCATGCGGCGCAGTCCACCACTGGTGTAAAGCATCGCCTCAGCGAGCGTGGTTTTACCACAGCCCTGGTGACCCACCAGGGCAACGTTCCGGATGTGTGCAGCGTCGTAGATGTTCATAGATGAAACTCTAGGTTCGGTCTACCCATGCGGACAGGCAGACAGTGAAAGGACATCCAGGACCCGTCCCGTGCGCAAGGACCAGAGGAGGAGGGCGACGGGCAAGGCCCCAAGAAGGGATCCGGGCTGGAGCCCCACCACACGTGGCCGGGTGGTGGGGCAGACCATGGTCATCGTATAGAATCGTAGGGTAGCAGAAGAAGCGGCCGTCTCTGGGTGTAACGTGGCAGGCCTATGGGCCGTTGGCGGCACGCCATGGCGTAGTGCCCGGTACCCCGCAGGTGGCCCGTACACACAGCGGAAGCGCTTCGCAAAAGCGTCCACGGCACGCCCGAACCCCCATCAGTCAAAATAACCGCCGTTGCGAAATAGTCAAGATCTTGTAAACGTGGATTCAAGAACCCATTCGAGACGGTGACGCCGACTGGGGAGAGGCCAATGTGCCCCGCTTGGTGAGCAGGGGGGATGAGAGCTGATCGGACCGTCAGGTGGGCGCCCCACCCAGCCGTGCCCATCGTTCAGGGGGCCTCGCCATGATGGCCGTGAGTCGTCTTGAGCACCATGGCATCTTTGAGCCGGGCTGAGGGTATGGTGTCCATCCTCACCCATGCTGCCATGTCTGTACCCACACTGCTTGCTCTAGAAACGTCGACCGACGTGTGCGGGGTGGCCGTGCACCACGAGGGGGCTGTGCAGGCCTCGTTGTCGGTGTTTAAGCCACGGGCGCACGCCGCTCATCTGTTGCCGCTGGTACAGCAGGCCTTGGCCGTGACCGGCCTGACGCCTGCTGACCTCAACGTCGTGGCCGTATCGGCGGGGCCCGGTTCGTTTACAGGGCTCCGCATCGGCGTCAGTGCGGCGAAAGGGCTGGCGCAGGCCACCGGGGCTGCGTTGGTGGCCGTCCCCACGCTGGCGGCACTGGCCTGGAGGGGCGGAAGCACCCGTCCGGACTCCCACGTGGTCCTGGTGGCTCAGCGGGCTCGCAAAGACGAACTGTATCTGGGCGCGTATCTCAGCGACCCTGAGCATCACGCTTTGGAGCCTGTTTGGCCTGCCCGAGCCATCGTCGTGGCTGAGGTCGGGCCTCTGCTCCAAGCCTTGCCCACGGTGCCGGTCATCGTGATGGGAGGGGGCCGCGCCTTGCTGGCGCCGGCGTTGGAGCACATGGACCCCCCCGTGCAGTCTTTGCCAGACCGCCTGACCTACCGGGCGTCAGCCGAGGCCGTGGCCGTGCTGGGTATGCAGCGGTTTGAGGCGGGGCTGGTTGAGTCAGTTTCCTCCTTCGAGCCTGCGTATCTTAAGCCCTTTGTGGCCAAAAAGCCGTCGCATTCGGCCTTTGACCGTCTTCCGTTCTGAGATCGAGGCTGCGGCCTCACGCTTTACGTTGTGCTATGAGTTGGTTTCGTCGAAAAAAGAAGGGCATCCTCACCGACACGAGTGAGCAAAACGAGTCCCCGGAAGGGCTGTGGATCAAAGATCCGGTGGATGGCGAATTCTTGAGCCGCCGCGAGCTGGAAGACCACCACGGCGTCAGCCCCCGCACCGGGCACCACTTCCGCATGTCGAGCCTGGGGTACTTCGATTTGTTGTTCGATGACCATACTTACAGCATGCACGACGAAGACCTGTTTTCGGTCGATCCGCTGTCGTTTCAGGACACCAAGCCCTACCGCACTCGGCTCGAGAAAAGCCACCAGAAGACGGGAATGAATGACGCCGCTCGCTCCGCCATGGGCACCATCGGTGGCCACCGGGTGGCGGTCGGGGCCATGGACTTCAGCTTCATCGGGGGCTCTATGGGGTCTGTGGTGGGGGAGATCCTCAGCCGCACCGTGCGGCGCGCCTACACCCAAGGCACTCCGCTGATCATCATCTCGCAGAGCGGAGGCGCCCGCATGATGGAAGGGGCCTTGAGCCTCATGCAGATGGCCAAGACCAGCGCTCATCTGGCGCAGTTGGATGCCGAAGGCCTTCCGTTCTTCTCCATCCTCACGCATCCCACCACTGGCGGCGTGACGGCGTCCTATGCTATGCTGGGCGACTTGAACATCGCGGAGCCAGGTGCACTCATAGGCTTTGCGGGGCCCCGTGTGATCCGCGAGACCATCGGGCAGGACCTACCGCCGGGCTTTCAGCGGGCTGAGTTTCTGGAAGAGCACGGGTTCGTGGATGCCGTCGTGGACCGCCGGGAGCTGCGGGCCTATGTGATACGCATGCTGGATCTGCTGATGGAGCCGCAGCCCTAGCGGCCTCGCCGGCCAGATCCACCTCTTGGTGCGGCTTGGGCCTCGCCCTGGTCCGTACACGCCGATCACCCATCGTGGAACGGGGGCTCTTGGAGGCCTACCGAGGCCACAATCTGCGCACCTCGGGAGCCTGGTGAGCGGGAGGAAGCGGCGCGTCGGGTAAACTTGTACATGGTGCTCGTCCGTCTTTGTCAGACGGGTACGCCTCTGCACCGCTGGGACCGCCACCCAAGCCCATGTAGGGAATAGCCTTACACGCAAAATGGGGTGCCCTGACGAAGGTGGAACAGCATTTGTGTAAATGATTAGCTTTATTGCAGCACCGCCCCGTTAGATCTTATACAAACTTCATCACCGGCCCTGGATACGCAGCCCGGGAAAGCCGTTCCTGTACCTGCCGTCGCCAAGGTCATCTTTTCCACCATGTCCGAGCAGTATCTGACACCGGCTGAAGCCGCTGAGGCCCTGGGGGTCCATGTCGTTACGATCCGGCGGTGGACGGAATCCGGTCGGCTGGAAGCGATCCGCACCCCGGGTGGGCACCGCCGAATCCCCCACGCTGAGATCTTGCGTCTGCGCGATGCGCACGAGTTGGCGCATGCGTCGCCCTCCGTGGAGATGTCGGCCACCCCGCAGCCCGTCGCGGCCGACCGCGCCTGGGCGGACCACGCTCTCATCCATGCGCGCTACGAATTGCAGACGCATGGAGACGAGCAGTGGATGATGCGGCTGAGTGAGGAAGCCCGTGCGCACAGCCGGGAGTCTGGGCGGCGGCTCATGGGATTGCTGTTGCAGTACATCGCTGGCTCTACCCCTGACCCCGATCCTGCGCTGTGGCATGAGGTGCACGAGCTCGCAGGCGGCTATGCGGTCCAGATGCGGCGAAGCGGCCTCAGCCTGACCCAGGCCACACGTGCCATACTCTTTTTCCGTGATGTGCTGATGCAATCCACGGCCTACTACCCGCACCTGCATGAGCAGGGCACTGAGCAGCATGTGGAGCTCATGCGCAAGCTGAGCCGCTTCATGAACGAAATTCAACTTGTCATCACCGGTGTATATGAAGACCGTTCGCTCGATCAGCCTTGACGGGACCCAGGTCCCGGCCCCTGAACGGGAGCGCTGGGTGCTGACGGAGTCAGAGCAGGAGATCCTGTACACCTGGGCGCGCTCGCACGGGCACGGCCTGGTGGTGCTGTCCACGTGCTATCGCTTCGAGATCTACACGGATGCCCCGCAGGTGACCGAACTTCTGGCCGTGTTGCGCGGCCTTCGTCCCGGGGGCTATGAACAGGTGCTTGAAGAGCGCGTTGGCGAGGCGGCCAGCCGCCATCTGCTGCGCGTGGCCTCTGGACTGGAGTCCGCTGTGCTGGGCGAGGCCCAGATCCTCGGCCAGGTGCGCCGAGCCCGAGGTGCCGCCGAGCAGTCACGGACCTTGCCTCCGATCCTGAAAGCCCTCTTCAATGAGGCGGTCGCCACGGGTCGGCGGATCCGGCAGGAAACAGAGCTGGGCCTGGGTGTAGCCTCTGCGGCCTCGGCCGCTCTGTTACTGGCCCGCCAGGCCCCAAGCGGCCTGCACGGTCAGCGCGTGGTGGTCGTCGGGGGGGGCGAGATGGGACGCCTGCTTCTCAAGCTGCTCGCCAGCACAGACGTGGCGTCTCTGACACTCGTCACCGCCCACGCCTCGTCGGTGCCGGATCACGTGGAGGTGGTCGCCCCGGAGGCACTCCCCACGGTGTTGCGCGGAGCCGATGTTGTGTTCGCCGCCACACGTCGCATCATTCTCAACGAGGCCATGGCGCAGGCCCTCGAAGATGCGCGCGATGATCAGCCGCTCACCGTCATCGACCTGGGTATGCCTCGCAACGTGGCGCCGTCGGTGGGTGGTCTCGCGGGCTTCCACCTGCGTGACATCGATGCGCTGAGCGACGTGGTGGACAAGCATGTGCAGCGCCGCCGCGCCGCTGTGCCAGCCGCCGAAGCGCTGGTCGAGCACGGGCTCGCCACGCTGACCCACAAGCAACAGCAGCTGGAACAGGAGGCCATGATCAGCGACCTTCGTCGTCGTGCTGAGCGCATCCGGCAGGACACCGTGGCCTATGTGACGGGGCACTGTGACCATGAGAGCTGCCTGTGCACCCGCGGTGAGATACGCGAGCACGCGGCGCCGGAGTCTCCACCAGCCCATTGTGCGCGGGCCAACACGGATTATCTGACCCGGACGTTGACCAACCGGCTTCTCCATGACCTCACCCGCACCCTGCGTCACAGCCACGCCGATCTGGACCCCGACACGCTCCGCGCCCTGTTCAAGTCCGACGCCTAGGTGTAGTCCGGCCTAGCTAGGGCCTGTCCATCCGCTCTACCTCCGTATGACCCACCGCCTCCGCCTCGGCACGCGGACCACGCCGCTGGCGCTGTGGCAAGCCGAGCACGTAGCACACGCCCTCCGCTTGGCCCGGCCTGATGTAGACATAGACCTCGTCCCCTTCGTCACCGAAGGGGACCGCCGCCTAGCCGTCCCGCTGCCTGAGATTGGCGGGAAAGGGGTGTTCACCGCTGAACTGGAGGCGGCCCTCCATGCACGGAGCATTGATCTGGCAGTCCATTCGCTCAAGGACCTACCGGTTGAGCAGCCGGCCGGGTTGACCTTGGGGGCCATCTTGGCCCGGGCCGACGTGCGCGATGCGTGGGTGGCGCCTTCTGGGCACCTCCTGGACGACCTGCCCACAGGTGCCGTAGTGGGCACCAGCAGTCTGCGACGTGGCGCTCAGCTACTGGCTCATCGGCCGGACCTGTCCATCCAGCCTATTCGCGGAAGCGTGGGGACTCGCCTCAAGAAGGTGAAAGCGGGCCAGTACGACGCTACGGTCTTGGCCCTGGCGGGTCTGCAGCGGCTGGACATGGAGAACGAGGTGACCGCCATCCTGGATCTGGACGTGATGCTGCCTGCGCCCGGGCAGGCGGCCCTGGCCGTCCAATGCCTGGACGAGCCTTCCATTGTGGAGCTTTTGGCGGCCATCGATGACCAATCCACGAACGAGGCCACCACCGCCGAGCGTCAATGGCTCTACCACCTGGGCGGTGGATGCAGTGCCCCCATTGCGGCCTACGCGTACCCACAAGAGGGGCTGATGCACCTGGATGGGGCGGTCTTTGCACCTAGCGGGGAGCAGTCGGTACGCGTCCACGTGCAGGGCACAGACCCGGCGGCCCTCGGGCGCGCCGCCGCCGCCGAGGCCTTGCGTCAACAGGCGGGTGATCTGCTGCCGAACCATGACTGATGCGTCGCCGCCCTGGGTACAGACCGAGGTCCCGCGAGGCCCGCTGGCCGGGCGCCGCATCGTGGTCACGCGGGCTCAGCACCAGGCACACGGGCTGGTGAGCAGGCTGCACGAGGAGCAGGCGGTGCCGCTGCTGGCGCCGGCCATCACCATCGAGGTCTGTACTCCTGCCCCCCAGGCGCTTAGGGCACATCTCGAGGCGCTGACGCCCACGGACTGGCTGGTCTGGACCAGCCGTAATGGGGTGGAGGCCACCTGGCAGTTGATGGATGAGTTGGGCTATGTCTGGCCTGCCGACGGGCCTCGTGTGGCGGTGGTCGGCCCCGGCACGGCGTCGGCTGTGGAGGCGAAAGGAGGGCGGGTGTCCTTCATGTCCTCGGAGCACCGCGCCGAGGCTTTGGCCGCGTCGATCCCCGATGTGGCCCATCGCCGGGTCCTTTGGTGCCATGGGCAGCGTGCGGACCAACGGCCCCTCCGCCTGCTACACGCTCGGCAAGCGGACGCCCACGGGCGCGTGGTCTACGACACTCGCTCGGGGGCGGATCAGGCGGATGTGCAGCGGGTACACGCCCAGCATCCAGACGCGTACACCTTTACCTCGGTGTCCACCGTGGAGGGGTTTATGGCGGGCGTCGCAGCGGCCCCGAGCGTGCCGCGCGCCTTCTGGGGGACCGGCCACGTGGTGGCGATTGGACCGGTGACGGCGGCCGCGTTGCGCGAAGCGGACGTGCCCGTTCATGCGGTCGCGCATCCCCATTCCTTGGAGGGGATGGTGGAGGCCTTGCGAACTTTGTTCAGACCCTCGGTTTGACGCGGACCCCCGGCCGATGCTGTGGCATTTAACTCCCCAAAACATGTAGACCTATGCAGCCTGCTCCTTCTCCATCTCGACCGATCACGGCCTCCGCGGCGCCCGAGGCGACGCAGCGTCCTGAGCGGCTCCGGCGGACGGCTTCCTTGCGTCAGCTTGTGCGGGAGACCACGCTTGCGCCTTCAGACTTCATCTATCCGGTCTTTGTGACGCCAGGGCGTGATATACAGCGCCCCATCGCCTCGATGCCTGGCGTGTTTCAGTGGTCGCCAGACGCTGCCGTACGTCACGTGCAGGACGCGGCCGCCATGGGCATCCGGGCCGTCCTCCTCTTCGGCATTCCTGCCGAAAAAGACGCGCGGGGGTCGGGCGCTGACGCGGACACCGAGGCCGTGCAGGAAACCGTGCGCCGCCTTAAAACCGCATGCCCGGAGATGACGCTCATCACGGATGTATGCTTGTGTGAGTACACCGACCATGGCCACTGCGGCCTCATTGCGGGCCCAGACGATCCGGAGCCTCTAGGGACGATCCGCACCCAGGCTTCGCTGCGTCGCCATGCAGCGGTCGCGTGCTCCCATGCGCGCGCAGGAGCCGACGTGGTGGCGCCCTCCAGTATGTTTGACGGAGTCGTTGGGGCGATCCGCCGGGCCCTGGATGCAGAAGGATACACCCATGTGGCCATCCTGTCGTACGCCGTTAAGTACGCCTCGGCCTACTATGGCCCGTTCCGCGATGCGGCTGAGAGCGCCCCCACTTTCGGCGACCGTCGTGCGCACCAGATGGATCCGGCCAATGTGCGCGAAGCACTCCGCGAAGCGCGCTTGGACGTGGAACAAGGGGCCGACCTGCTCATGGTCAAGCCCGCACTGCCCTATCTGGATGTGGTGCAGCGGGTTCGCGTGGCCCATCCAGATCGCCCCCTGGCCGCCTACCAGGTCAGTGGCGAGTACGCCATGATGAAGGCGGCCGCAGAGCGAGGCTGGGTGGATGAGCGCGGCGTGGCCCTGGAGGCCCTCACCGGGATCAAGCGGGCAGGAGCCGATCTCATCATCACCTACTATGCCCTCGAGGCGGCCCGCTGGCTGCGCGAGGACGCGTAAGGCGGGCCACCTGGACCCCCGCTCACTCTATATCCCCCAGAACCGTTTTTCGTTGCTCATGGCTACCGATGCACAACCCGCCGAGAAGACCCGCCGAAGCGGCCTCGACCTGTCCGAGAAAGGTAAGGACGAGGAGGGCTGCGTCATCCGGCTGGATCGCCGTTTGTTCGTTCAGCTGCAGGCGTTCACCGATTGCCACGATTCCGCCCCGCTGATTGAGGCCTTGGAGGCGCACGCTCTCCCGGGCGTGCTGTATGCCGATACCCAGGACGCCCGCGGCGTGGGGGTCCTGACTTTTTCAGAAGAAGCGGACCACTTTGTGGGGTCGTGGCGCCAGGTGCTGAACACGCCGCCATTCCGTGAACTGACGCCTCGGCCCGCGTTCACCATGTTTGGGCGCACCTACAGCATCGGGTATGAGTCCGATCTGGAGGAGACCCTCATCCGTCGTCCAATCCGGACGATGACGAACCCGGCCTGGCCCTGGGCGGTCTGGTACCCGCTGCGCCGTGCCGGCGCCTTCGAGCAGCTCTCCGCCAGCGACCAGCGCACGATGCTGATGGAACACGGTGGCATCGGGCGCGCCTATGGCCGAGGCGATCATGCGCACGATGTGCGCCTGTCGTGCCATGGGCTCGACACGCATGACAACGACTTCATCGCCGGGCTTATCGGCAAGACGCTGCACCCGCTGTCGGCGGTGGTGCAGCACATGCGAAAGACCAAGCAGACGTCCATGTATCTGGAGCAGCTCGGGCCTTTCTTTGTAGGCAAGGCGCTGTGGCAACACGCCCCCGCATCCTGAGCGCCCTCGTTCTTGCTCTCCGCTTCTATCACCCATCTCACCCCCCTATGCCCCGTCCTGACCGTTTTCTTCGCGCCTGCCGGGGCGAAGCTGTCGACGCCACGCCCGTCTGGTTCATGCGCCAGGCTGGCCGCTACATGGACGTCTACCAGGCGCTGCGCAAAAAGTACGAGCTGTTGGAGTTGGTCAAGACGCCCGAGCTGGCCGCCGAAGTGACGCTGCAACCGCTCGATGCGTTCGATGTGGATGCGGCCATCATCTTCTCTGACTTGCTGCCTCCCCTGGAAGACATGGGCGTCCCGCTGCGGTTCGTGAAAGGCCGAGGTCCCGTCTTGGACGAGCCGGTACGCACCCCCGCTGATGTGGAGGCCCTACGTACCCCGCCGGCTGCCGAAGCCCTCTCCTTCACGCTGGACGCCATCAAGATCCTGCGCCCCGAACTGGACAGCCGTGGGCTGCCCTTGATTGGTTTTGCGGGGGCCCCGTTCACGTTGGCCTCCTATGCCATCGAGGGGGGCGGATCACGAAAGTATGAGGTGACCAAACGCTTCATGTACACCGAGCCCGAAGCCTGGCATCTGCTTATGCAGAAGCTCGTGACGGTCAGCGTCGACTTTCTGCTGGAGCAAGCCAAGGCGGGTGCGCAGGCTCTACAGGTCTTCGACTCTTGGGCAGGCGCCCTCGGGCGTGAAGACTACCGCCGCTTCGTCCTACCGCATACGACGGCGCTTATGTCGCAAGTGGCTCAGGCTGGCGTCCCAATCATCTCCTTCAGCACGGGGACGGGCGCCTACGTGGAAGTCATCAAAGAAGCTGGGGGCGATGTGCTAGCCGTCGACGGGCAACTTCCTCTTGATGCTGTACATGAGCGTATAGGGTCTATCCCGTTGCAGGGCAACATAGATCCGATCCTGCTCCAGGCGCCTTGGTCGGT
Organism: Bacteroidota bacterium; assembly: GCA_038747425.1. GTDB lineage: Bacteria > Bacteroidota > Rhodothermia > Rhodothermales > JBCDJV01 > JBCDJV01. The sequence goes on along the minus strand of JBCDJV010000014.1, from coordinate 17,109 downwards.
GGTGGAAGAGGCGGCTACGTCCGTGCTGGATCGAGCCCCAGCTACCGGACACATTTTCAACGTAGGAACGGGACTCGTGCCGCAGACGCCGGTAGACGCCGTCAAACGCCTCACCGACTTTGTGCATACCTACACAGAGACACACACCACCTCGCCTGCCCTGTGAGCCACGCGAACACACCAGCGGAACAGGTACAGATGGAGACCGATGTCGCCATCATTGGGGCGGGGGTAACCGGCCTCAGCGCAGCGCTACGCCTGGTAGGGGGGAGCCCTGACGTGCGGGTGGCTGTGCTCGAGGCTGCGCCACGGCCAGGCGGTAAGCTGCGAACGGTCCGGGAAGGTGGCTTTACGGTGGACCTGGGACCGGATGTGTTCCTGGCTCGGCGCCCGGAGGCCACGCAGGCGTGCACCGAGGTGGGGTTAGGAGAAGCCCTGCGCCCCGTTCAGGGCAAAGCGCTCATCTGGCGTCGTGGACAGCTACATCCGCTCCCTGAGGGCTGGACCGGCTTGGTGCCTGGCAAAATCGGGCCCTTGCTGCGGTCGCCGCTGCTGTCTGTGGCTGGACGCTTGCGTGGGGCCATGGAGCCCTTCGTCCCCGCCCGGCGTAGCGAGGGCGATGAAAGCCTGGAGTCCTTCGTGCAGCGTCGTTTTGGTCGCGAAGTCTACACGCACCTGGTCGAGCCGCTGGTGGGTGGCCTCTATGGCTCGGATCAGCCGGTGAGTGTGCAGGCCACGCTCCCGCATTTGCAGCGCATGGAACGGCAGGGAGGCGTCGTCCGTGCCTGGAAAGCCCAACAGCGCACCCCCGGTCCCACCTTCTTCGCCGTGGAGGGGGGGATGGAGCGCTGGCCGCAGGCCCAGGCCCAAGCCCTCAGCCAGCATGATCGGGCGGTGGTGCGGTTGGAAACGCCTGTGCAGAGCCTTGAGCGAGTCCCCGGTGGTTTCCGTCTGGCCCTGTCCGATGGGGCAATGAGGGCGCGCGCCGTCCTGGTCACCACGTCCAGCGCAGCGGCTGCGCGTCTGCTGGCCCCGCTGGATCCCGACTTCGTGCCGCCCTTGCAGCACATTCCCATGGGAACGGTGGAGGTAGTGGCTCTCGGCTATGCCCCCCATCAGTTGAGCCGCCCGGTGCCTGACGGCACCGGATACCTCATCCCGCGGCAGGAGGGAGGGGCTATCCAGGCGGTCACCTGCTATCACCGTAAACATCCGGGCACCGCCCCCGCAGGCCATGCCCTGTTTCGCGTCTTTGTGCGCCCACAAGGGGCCACCGCCGGCTCCGAGGAGGCCGTGGGGCCTGCGCACGAGCATCTTGAGCGCGTGCTCGGCGTACAAGGGGCGCCCCGCTTTACAGCCACCTGGACGTGGAAAGACGCACTCCCACGCTACACGCTGGGCCACCTGTCGCGCCTAGCGGCCTTGGATGAAGTGGCCGCCCGCTATCCCGGCGTCTTTCTCGCAGGTACGTGCTATCGAGGAGCCGGACTCCCCGCCTGCGTGGCCGACGGTTGGCACGCCGCAGAGGCGGCGGCCGCTCATGTGATCTCTACCTTTGCATCGTTGAATACCGATTGATCTATGGAAACCACCACGATGACTTCTGAAGCTCTGTTTGCCGAAGCGCAGACGATGATGCCGGGCGGGGTGAGCTCGCCGGTGCGCGCCTTTAAGGCCGTCGGCGGCATCCCGCGTTTCATCGAACGGGGCGACGGGCCGTATCTCTACGACGTGGAGGGACGGCGCTACGTGGACTATGTCATGTCCTTTGGCCCCCTCATCTTGGGGCATGCCCACCCGGTGGTGAACGAAGCCATCGCTCAGCAAGCGCAACGGGGCACCAGCTACGGCGCGCCCTCACCGCTTGAGGTAGAGTTGGCCCGCCGCATCCGGCGCTTCGTGCCGTCCATGGAGCGCCTCCGCTTCGTGAACAGCGGCACAGAAGCCACGATGAGCGCGATCCGGGCGGCCCGCGCCTTTACCGGTCGCAACCGGATCATCAAATTCGATGGCCATTACCATGGTCACGCCGATCTGCTCTTGGCCAAAGCGGGCTCTGGCGTGGCCACGCTCGGGCTGCCCGACTCGCCGGGTGTCCCGAAGGCTGTGACAGCCGACACCCTGGTGATTCCTTTCAACAACCTGGGCGCCCTGGAACGCACCCTGGCTGAGCACTCACAGGATATCGCAGCGGTAATCATGGAGCCGGTGACGGGCAACATGGGCTTGGTACGTCCCGCCGCGGACTACCTGGAAGGCGTGCGCGCCCTCACCCAGGCCCACGATACACTGCTCATCTTCGATGAAGTGATGACCGGCTTCCGTGTTGACCTGGGCGGTGCCCAGGCGGCGTATGACGTCATCCCAGACATGACTACGCTGGGCAAAGTCATTGGCGGGGGCCTGCCCGTAGGCGCCTACGGAGGCCGGGCCGACATCATGGCGATGATGGCTCCCGAGGGGCCCGTCTACCAGGCCGGGACCTTGTCGGGTAACCCCCTGGCTATGGCGGCCGGGTGTGCCCTCCTGGATCAACTAGCCGATACCGATGCGTTTGACCGAGCCGCCGAGGCCGCACGCCAGGTGGTCGCCGCCATCGAAGAGACGGCCGCGGAAGTCGGGGTGGCTGTGCAGACGGAGCGCGCGGGCACCATGTTCGGGTTCTACCTCAATGATCGGGAGGTAACCGATTGGGAGACGGCCCAATCCTCTGATCGTTCGGGCTTCGCCACCCTGCATCGCCACTTGCTGGCTGAGGGCGTCTACCTGCCTCCGTCGCCCTTCGAAGCCTGCTTCATCTCGGCGCTGCATAACGAGGAGGTGGTGGCGCTGACTCGCGCGGCCTTTCTGAAGGGGTTCAGCGCCGTCCGCGCCGAGCGCGCGGGCTGAGTCCCCGCGCATCGTAATAACATCGTGAGATTTCAGGCGTTGAGGATCCGGCGGCCAGGGGATCGCGTGTAGACGCCCTCACGTGTGCGTTATGAACTGATTCAGGCTTGCTTCGCTATGTCTACTGCTGTCATCTTGCTGAACTTCGGCGAGCCCCGGGAGCCTACGCCAGAGAATGTCATCCCTTTTCTGGAGCGGATCTTCTCGAACAATGCCCCGCTGGAGGCGCTGAAGACGCCTGAAGCCGTAAAGGCCCGGAGCCGGATGCTGGCCGAGCGCCGGGCGCCAGGCCTCATCAAAGACTACGAGCGTATCGGCGGTTCGCCGTTGGTGGACCAGGCCGAGCACCAGGCCGAAGCCCTCCAGGTTGAACTCAGCACGCGGGGCCTCGATGCCCGGGTCTATCTGGCCTATCAGTTCATCGATCCAGACATTGAAACCGTCGTCGCTCAGGCGCGAGACGAAGGGGCCCACCAGATCGTGGGTTTTCCGTACTATCCCCTCTGTGGCTTCTCGACCAACGTGGCGGCTATCAACGACCTGCGGGACATTGTTGGGCGTGTGGCCCCTGACCTGGAGGTAGAAGCGCTGACCGGGTGGCATTACCACCCCTCCTTTCTGGCCGTCTGGGAAGAGCAGATCCGCACCTACATGTCCGAGGAAGGCCTCTCTTTCGAGGACCCGGGCACGCACCTCTACTTCTCGGCCCACGGGACACCCATCAAGTATCTAGAGCAGGGCAGCCGCTACGATCGGTATGTCGAAGAGATCTGCGCCGCCCTGGCGCAGGACCTAGGCGCAGAGGACTACAGCCTCGGCTATCAGAACCATACCAACCGGGGTATCGCGTGGACCGAGCCCGGCAACGAGGAGCTTATCAAAGAAGTCCAGGCCGAACGCCTGGTGGTTGTGCCGATCAGCTTCCTGCGGGAGCAGTCTGAGACGCTGTCCGAACTGGATCTCGACTTCCGCGAAGAAGCGGCGGAGGAAGGCCTGGAGACGTTCCGCGTTCCTGTCCCCTATGACTCACCGCAGCTCTCCAGCATCGTAGCGGACCTCGTGACGCCCTTCATCCTGGGCACGGCCCCCCACTCGGCCGAACTGGCACGCTGCCGCTGTGGCCCAGGCGCGTACTGCACCAACGGTCACCGCGAAGTCTAGATCTACCCTTTCCCATGCCCTGGGGCCGCCGCCGCTCGCCTTGGTCATCGGCGCAGGGCTCTACGGCCCAGGTAGAGCCCTCCAGGCCCGGTGTCTCCACCATCCAGATCGGCCGGTCTGTAGACGTGGAGGGTGTGCGTGGGGTCCAGCACGTTGCAGAGCGACCGGCGTTCTCGGAGATGGGGGATAGCGAGGTGGGCTCGGGCCTGGGCACGGCGTAGCGTCAGGCGCTAGAGCAGGAGGGGAGCCTCCATGGAAGCGAGGAGAGCCGCTCGGCCTGGAGGTTCGCCCGGCAGAGACGGGTACAGGCCCCGCCCGTGCCAGCTAGCACGGTCGTTGTACATTCGTGACGAAACCAACAGGGGCAGGCGCTCGTGCACCCTGCTGCGTTGTCCGATCACCACCGCGCTACGTCATGGCCCTCTTCCCCGCTCTGCCTCAGCCCCACCACCTCGACGTCGATCGTCAGGACTCCGCTCAGCGGGTGGCGTACGAAGCGCGTGTCCACCAAGCACGAGCCTGGGCCAAGACCCATGCGATCCAGCCCAGCGCTACCGACGCGTTTCGCGTGGGGCTGCTCCTCATCGACATGCAGAATACGTTTTGCACGCCTGGCTACGAACTCTACGTGGCTGGACGCAGCGGCGTCGGGGCCGCGGAAGACGTACAGCGGACGGCGGCGTTCATCTACCGCCACGTGGGCCGCATCACGCAGGTAGTGGCTACCCTGGACACCCATCAGGCCGTCCAGATCTTCCACAGCCTCTTTTTTGTCGATGCGGAGGGCCAGCACCCCCCTCCTTACACGACGGTGAGCGTGGGCGACCTCGAAGCGGGACGGTGGCGCTTCAACGCGCCCCTCGCCCCGAGCATCGGGCTGCATCCGGACGACGCTCAGGCGCACGTGCTCCACTACGCACGGACCCTGGAGGCACGCGGCAAATACGCACTCACCATCTGGCCTTACCACGCCATGCTCGGTAGCCACGGCCATGCCTTGGCCCCCGCCATCGAAGACGCGTTGTTTTTCCATGGGGCCGCTCGCCACACACAGGCCGACCTTCGTCTCAAGGGCCGCCACCCGCTCACCGAGCACTACTCGGCGCTGGGCCCCGAGGTGGCCGTCGATGAGCAAGGAGGCGCGTTGGCCACGCTGGACGACGACCTGATTCGGCACCTCCTCGCCTTTGATGCCCTGCTTATTGCGGGGGAGGCCCAGAGTCATTGTGTGGCCTGGACGGTCGAAGATCTACGGCTGGCCATTGAGCGCCACCAGCCCGATTTTGCCCAGCGCGTCTACCTGCTCGACGACGCTACCTCGCCCGTGGTGGTCCCCGGCGCGGACTACACCGATCAAGCTGAAGCCGCCTTCGTACGTTTTGCGCAAGCTGGGATGCACCGCGTACGCACCACGACGCCGTGGGCAGACTGGCCCGGCCCCGTGGGGGCACAAGCCCGCCGCTAGAGGGCGCGCTCCGGTCGTCCTCGTCCCCGACGGTGCGAAGCTGAAGCGCACGGTCTCCATCCATTCCCGTTTCTTGCCTCCATGGTCACATCCGCTGCCCCGCCCTCGGCCCTCTTCACCGACCTCTACCAGCTGACCATGCTGCAAGCCTACGAGGCGGCGGGACTGCGCGAGGAAGCTGTGTTCGACCTCTTTGTGCGGCGCCTACGGCATCGCAACTACCTGCTGCATGCCGGCTTGGAGACCATCTTGGACTACTTGGAAGGGCTACGCGTCACCGCCCAGGAGATCGACTACCTGGCCGGCTTGGATCTCTTCACTCCAGATTTTCTGGAGCACCTGCGCACCTTTCGCTTCACCGGCGAGGTCTACGCGATGCCAGAAGGAACCGCCTTCTTTGCTGGCGAGCCAGTCCTGCAGGTGGTCGCCCCTCTGGGCCAAGCGCAGCTGGTAGAAACCTTCCTCCTCAACCAATTCACCGTCCAGACCGGCCTCTGCTCCAAGGCTAGCCGCGTGGTAGACGCCGCCCAGGGACGCCCTGTCATCGACTTTGGCATGCGCCGGATGCACGGGGCGGATGCGGCCCTCACAGGCGCCCGAGCGTTCCAGCTGGCAGGCGTGAGCGGTACCTCCAACGTGCTGGCGGGCCTGTGGCACGGCCTTCCGGTGCGAGGCACCATGGCTCACAGCTTCATCCAGGCCTTTGAGGACGAAGAACGGGCCTTCGAGACCTTTGCGACCCTCTATCCGAAGACTACCCTGCTGGTCGACACGTACGACACCCTCCAGGGTGTGGAGCGGGTGATTCGTTTGGCGCACAACCTGAGCCCAGCGCACCGTCCAGGAGCCATTCGCCTGGACTCAGGCGACCTGGGCGCCTTGGCTCGAGAGGCCCGCCGGCGTCTCGATGCGGCGGGGTTGACGGACATGCGTATTGTAGCGAGCAACAGCTTGGATGAGCACACCATCCACGAGCTGGTCGAGGCGGGAGTCCCGATCGATGGCTTTGGGGTGGGCACGCGCATGGGCACCATGGCCGACCAGCCTTACTTGGATAGCGTCTACAAGCTCAGTGCCTACGCGGATACCGGCCGTATGAAGATGGCGGCCAACAAGTCCAATTTGCCGGGCCGCAAGCAGGTCTACCGGCAGATTGATCAGGGCCAAGCCGTGGCCGATATCATCGCTCGTGAGGGCGAGGCGGTAGACGGAACCCCTCTGCTGGTCCAGGTCATGCACGAGGGCCAGCGCACCGCCGCCGGCCGAGCCACGCTGGCCGAAATCAAGGAGCGTGTACAGGTGGGGCGCAACCAGCTCCCCGCCCCGCTGCGCGGACCCGCCACGGCCGATCCGCCGTATCCGGTCACGCTGAGTCCGGGTCTGGAGGCCTACCGAGCGGAGGTCCGCACCCGCCTGGAAAGCCGGTAATCTCTCCTCATGATGATGGTCCAAGACCTGGCCAGCCCATAAGGGTTCGAATAAATACAGGCGTAACCTTTCGGCAACCGACTCCGTAGGTACGGCCCATCTGATCCATCCGCCCAACGTTATTGAAGGAGCCACATGCTTCGTCGCATCCAGATCCTGTGTTCGTTGTCTTCACTCTTGTTCGTCGCAACGATCCTTGCGGGATGTGGGAGCGAGGCGCGCTCTGAAGAGGCTGAGCAACCCGAGGAAGAAGCCGTTGTCCCTGTAGAGGCCGCGCTGGCACAAGTCGGCGAGGCCTCTGCGTTTTACTCAGGTACCGCCTACATCGAAGCCGAAGCTGAAGCCACCGTGGTGGCCAAGGCTACCGGCATCGTGACCGGCCTCTTCGTGGAGGAAGGGCAGTATGTGGAGCAAGGAACGCCCCTGGCTAAGCTGGACGATGAGCGTATCGCCTTGGAGGTCGCACGGGCCGAGGTGGCCTTGGGGAAGCTGCAACGGGACCTTGAGCGCAACGAAGGCCTCCACGACAAACAGCTCATCAGCACCGAAGAGTTTGAGCGGATCCGGTCTGACTACGAGGCCCAGAAAGCCGCCTACGATCTGGCGGCCCTCGACCTAGCGTTCACGACGGTGCGGGCGCCCATCGGCGGCATCATTTCTCAGCGCATGATCAAGCGCGGTAATATGCTGACGGCCAACGAACCGGCCTTCCAGATCACCAGCTTCTCGCCCTTGCGGGCCGTGATGCATCTACCGGAACGCGAACTGGGCAAGATCCGCGTCGGCCAGACGGCCGCACTGGAATTCGATGCGCTTCCGCTGGAAGACTTCACGGGGCGGGTCAAACTCATCAGCCCCGTCGTGGACCCCAGCACGGGCACCTTCCGGGTCACCGTGGAGGTCCGAGATCCTTCCCGTGCGGTGAAGCCCGGCATGTTTGGACGCGTCCACATCGTCTACGACACCCGGACGGACATCGTCCTGGTGCCCAAGGAGGCGGTCATGGCCGAAGACGACGCGGCCAATGTTTTCGTGATCGACGAGGAAGGACGAGCGCACCGGCGCACCGTGGTGACTGGCTACGTGGACGGCCCTCGCGTGGAGATCATGGAGGGACTCCAAGCCGGGGATCAGGTCATCGTGGTTGGGCAGAACGCCTTACGGGACAGCACACGGGTTGAGGTCATCAACGCCGCCCCTGCTGCCGAGGCCCCTCGCACGGACATCTAGGCTCGATCGGCCCCCTTTCTACCTGTTGGCTCCTCTCGTATGAAGCTCGTAGCCCTTTCCACGCGCCGCCGTGTCACCATCGCTATGTTCACGGTGGCCGTGCTCCTGTTCGGCTCGGTATCGCTCTCGCGGCTGGACATCAACTTGCTGCCGGACCTGTCTCACCCGGCCTTGACCATTCGCACTGAGTACGTAGGGGCCGCGCCGATTGAGCTCGAGAACCTGATCACGAAGCCGGTAGAGGAGGCGCTGGGGGTGGTCGAGGGCGTCGAATCGCTCCGCTCCGTTTCGCGCACAGGGCAGAGCGATGTGATCCTTGAGTTCGCCTGGGGCACGGACATGGACTATGCCAGCCTTGAGGTGCGCGAGAAGCTGGACGCCCTACAGCTCCCGCTGGAGGCCACCCGGCCCATCATCCTCCGGTTCGACCCCGCGCTGGACCCCGTCCTGCGCTACGGCCTCACGCGCAAAACACCGGAGCCCGCACAGATCGCTGATGGAAGTGTGCCGGTTCGAAGCGCCCAGCTGGCCACGGAGACTGGGCTCGATGAGGAAGCCCTCAAGCAACTGCGTCGCTTTGCGGACGAGGAAGTCAAAAAGGAGTTAGAGTCCGCCACGGGCGTGGCCGCGGTGAAGATCAGCGGAGGTCTGGAGGATGAGGTCCAGGTGCTGGTGGACCAGGAGCAGATGAGCCAGCACGGGCTCTCGATGTCGCAGCTGGTGCAGGTCCTGGGCGCCGAGAACATCAACCAATCGGGTGGACGCCTGGAGGAGGGCACGCAGCAGTACCTCGTGCGCACGCTCAACGAGTTCGGGACGGTCGCTGAGATCGGGAATGTCATTGTGAGTGCCCAGATGGGCCAGGCGCCAATCTACGTGCGCGACGTGGCCCTCGTGCAGCTGGGCTACAAAGAGCGCGAGGCCATCTCTCGCATTGACGGTAAGGAGGCCGTGGAGATTGCCATCTACAAAGAAGGCGACGCCAACACGGTGGCCGTGGCCGAGGCGGTAGACCGAAAGCTGAAGCGGGTCCAGGAACTGCTCCCGGCCGACATGGAGCTGGTCGGCGTGTATGATCAGTCCACCTTCATCTCGAGCGCGGTCAATGAGGTGGTCAATGCCGCGTGGATTGGGGGCCTGCTGGCCATCCTGATCCTGTACCTGTTCCTGCGCGACTTCAAGACGACAGCCATCATCTCGCTGTCGATTCCCGTGTCTGTCGTGGCCACCTTCAACCTGATGTATGGCTTCGACCTCTCGCTCAACATCATGTCGTTGGGGGGGCTGGCGCTGGGTATCGGCCTCTTGGTCGATAACTCGATTGTGGTGCTAGAGAACATCGCGCGGCATCGCGAAGAGGGCAAATCCGCGCTGGAGGCCGCCCGTGACGGGGCCAGCGAGGTCGGCATGGCCGTGGTAGCGTCTACGCTCACTACGGTGGCGGTTTTCGTGCCGCTAGTGTTTGTCGAGGGCATCGCTGGGCAGCTGTTTCGGGACCAGGCGCTGACGGTCACTTTCGCGCTGCTGGCGTCCCTCCTGGTGGCCCTGACGCTGATCCCCATGCTGGCCTCCATCGGGCGACAAACAAGCCGTTCGACCCCTGCCCCTGAAGCCGCTGAAGAACGAATCCCCCGCACAGCGATTGGCCGCAAGGCGCGTGCGGTGCGTCAGGCGGTGTTCTGGACGGCCCCGGCGGCGCTGACCCGCTGGGCGGCTGCGGGTGCACGCGGCGTGGGACGCGGGATGCGCCTGCTGTTCACCCCCCTCACCTGGGGGCTCAATGCCCTCTACGATGCCGTGGCCCGAGTCTATCGCCCCGTCCTGCGCTGGTCGCTCGGGCACCGGGCCGTGGTGCTGCTGGTGGCCTTCACGCTCTTCGGCACGTCGCTGCTCCTGGTGCCGTCGCTGGGCATCGAGCTCATCCCCTCGCTGACGCAGGACGAGTACAACGTGGAGCTCAAGCTGGCCCCGGGGACTCCGCTGGAGCAGACGGATCAGGCGCTGGCCCGCGTGCAACGCGCCGCCGCCAGCGCACCCCAGGTCCGGGCCACCTTTGCGGTGTCCGGCACCGGCAACCGCATGGACGCCAACCCCGACGAAGGCGGGGAGAACTGGGGCGAGATCCACGTGGCCCTAGACGGTGGGTCGGGTGAGGCCGGTGAGGCCGCCTCCATGGACGCCCTGCGCGCCTCCCTGGCGCAGGTCCCGGGTGCGCAGTACAAGTTCAGCCGCCCGACCCTGTTCACCTTCGACACCCCCATCGAGGTGGAAGTGTCTGGCTACAACCTGGACGACTTGCAACGGGTGGCCCAGGCGCTGGCCAACCGCCTCAGCGAATCCGACCGCTTTGCCGACGTCAAGTCGTCGATGGAAGGCGGCCACCCCGAGGTGCAGATCATTTTCGACCGCGAGCGGGCTGCCATGCTGGGCCTGGCTGTCCATGAGTTGGCCGACCGCGTGGTGCAGCACGTCCGGGGCGAGGTGGCCACCCGCTACTCGTGGCACGACCGCAAGATCGACGTGCTGGTCCGGTCCCAAGAGCAAGACCGCACCTCCGTGCGCGATCTGGAGACGCTCCTCATCAACACCGAGAGCGAACGCCCCCTTCCGCTGTCGGCCGTGGCCGATGTGGTGGTCGATACCGGGCCTGGTGAGATTCGGCGTGTGGGGCAGCAGCGCGTGGCGCTGGTCACCGCCAATCTGCGCTACGGGGATTTGGGCGCGGCCGCTGAGGCCATCGACGAGGCCATGGCCAGCGTGGTGGTGCCCGAAGGCCTGTCCATCCGGCAGGCCGGGCAGAACGAGGAGATGGGGCGCAGCTTCCGCTCGCTCTTGTTTGCGCTGGCGCTGGCCGTCTTCCTGGTCTACCTCGTGATGGCGTCCCAGTTTGAGTCCTTGCTCCATCCCTTCGTCATCTTCTTCTCCATCCCGCTGGCGGCCATCGGCGCGGTCTGGGCGCTCTGGGCCACCGGCTCTACGCTCAGCGTGGTGGTGTTCATCGGCCTGATCTTGCTGGCTGGGATTGTGGTCAACAATGCGATCGTTCTGGTAGACCTCATCAACCAGTTGCGTGCGCAAGGCCGTGCCAAGATCGAAGCGATCATTGAAGCGGGCCACCTCCGCCTCCGGCCCATCCTGATGACGACGCTCACCACCACCCTCGGGCTGCTGCCCATGGCCATCGGATTCGGCGACGGCGCCGAGATCCGGGCGCCCATGGCGATCACCGTGATCGGCGGCCTCGTGGTTTCCACGGTGCTGACGCTGGTGGTTATCCCCACGATGTACGCCGTCCTTGATCGAGGCACATGAGCCGCCTGACCATTCGCCTCGTCCACGCACCCATCGCCACGGCATGAACCTCCCGTCGTTTGCCTTGCGCCGCCCGGTGACCACCCTGATGATGTTCGTCAGCGTGGTCATGATGGGGCTCCTGTCCACTCAGCGCATTCCGCTGGAGCTGTTTCCGGCCTTCACGGAGCCGCAGATTCAGATCAACATTCCGTACCCCGGCTCCACGCCGGAGGAGGTCGAGCGCCAGATCGCCCGGCCGGCGGAAGAGGTCCTGGCCACGCTGAGCGGCATCACGCGTATGTCTTCCAACTCCAACGAGGGCGGCGCCAACATCTCCTTGCAGTTCTCGTGGGGAGACGACGTCAGCCTGCGGGCCATCGAGGCCAAGGAGAAGCTGGACGGGATCCGGCATCTGCTTCCTGCCGACGTGGAGCGGATCTACGTGCAGCAGGAGTCCTCGACGGACATGCCGATCCTCACGCTCCGCATCTCGTCCGACCGAGACCTCTCGGGGGCTTACGACCTGCTGGACCGGAAGCTCAAGGGGCCCATCGAGCGGCTCGAAGGGGTGTCTCAGGTGGACCTCTACGGCGTCAACCGACGCGAAATCCGGGTCGAGCTGCTGGCCGATCGGGTAGCCGCGCATCGCGTAGACCTCGTCCAGCTGCAGCTGGCGTTGCAGCGCAGCAATGTGTCCGTGACGGCCGGCCGCATCACCGACGGCGAGCGGCGGCTTATGGTCCGTCCCATTGGCGAGATCACCGAAGCCGAGGCCGTCCGCAACCTGGTCATCAACGACACCGGGGTGCGGCTGCGGGACATTGCGCAGGTGTCGTACGAGGACCCCGAGCTGGACCATGCCCGGCATCTGAACGGCACGTATGCGGTAGGGCTCAACATCATGAAAGAGTCCGGCGCCAACATCGTCAATACCTCGGCGCGCGTGGACCAACTGCTGGCCGAGATGGAAGGCGACCCCGAGATGCAGGGGATCACGGTCTTCCGCATGGGCAGCAGTGCCGAGGGCATCACCTCGTCGCTGTCGCACCTCTTGGAGTCCGGGCTGTTGGGCGGCGTCTTTGCGCTCATCGTGCTGTACCTGTTCCTCGGGCGCATCTCGACCACGCTGATCGTGGTCTTGGCTGTGCCCATCTCGATTTTGGTCACAGTGGGCGCCCTCTACTTCATGGGGCTGACGCTGAACATCCTCAGCATGATGGGCCTGATGCTGGCCATCGGCATGCTGGTGGATAATGCGGTGGTGGTCACGGAGAACATTCACCGGCACCAACATTTGACTCCAGACGATCCGGTGGGCGCCACCTTGCGCGGGGTCAAGGAGGTGGCGCTGGCCGTCACCGCCGGTACGCTGACCACGGCCATCGTCTTCCTCCCGATGATCGTGAGCCCGGCCGACGAGGTGACGCTGTTCTTGAAGCACGTCTCCATTGCCATCTGTGTGGCGCTGGTCACGTCGCTCCTCATCTCCCTGACGGTGGTCCCGCTCCTGACAGCGCGCCTGAAGCCGCCCCCCCAGCACTCAGCGTCGCGGATCGACCGGATGACCGCCTGGTACGGGCGCATGCTGGACCGCTTGGTGCGCCGCCGATGGGTGTCGGCCGGCTTGGTGGTCGGCACCCTGGCCAGCGTGGTCATCCCCGCTTCGTTGGTGACCATGGACTTCTTCCCCGACGAAGATGATGCCCGGCAGATGGACATCTACTACAATCTGAACGGGGCTTACACGCTGGATCGCATCAAACAAGACGTGGACCGCGTGGAGGCGTATCTCCTGAGCAACAAAGAGACGTTCGAGATTGAGTCCGTCTACACATACTATAGCCCCAACTGGGCGGTCTCTACCATCACGCTCACGGAGGGGGACGAGGTCACGCGTACGTCCGACGAGCTCAAGGAGATGATGCGCGATGGCCTCCCCAAGGTAGCCATCGGACGGCTCTCCTTTGGCTGGGGTGGTAATGACAGCGATGCCTCGGTGCGCCTCACCCTGAGTGGACCCTCGAGCCAGCGCCTGGCCGACCTCTCGTACGACCTCGTGGACGTGCTGGGACAGGTGGAAGGCCTGAAGGATGTCCGCTCCGAGGCCCGACAGGGCGACCAGGAGGTCCGCGTTGTGGTGGACCGCGACCGGGCGCGTCAATACGGGTTGAGCACCCAACAGGTGGCCCAGAACATCTCGGCCGCCATGCGAGGTCAGAACCTGCGCCGTCTCCGCACGCCAGACGGCGAGGTCGAAGTGCGCCTGCAGTTCCAGGAAGGAGATCGCCGAACCCTGGAACAGCTCCAGACCCTTCCTCTCCAGCAAGCCGACGGAAACCGGATTCAGCTCGCAGCGCTGGCCGACGTGCAGGTCGCACGGGGCCCCCGGAACATCTACCGCGAGAACCGGGCCACCATGATCGGGATCTCGGCGAGCGTGGAGGACGGCGTGACGCGGGAGGAGGCTCGGGAGCGTATGTCGCGGGTGATGGAGCGGTATGAGCTGCCTACGGGCTATGCCTGGGGCTATGGGCAGCGGTTCAGCGACGCCGAAGCCTCGCAGAACATCATGCTGATGAACCTCCTGCTGGCCCTCGCCATGATCTACCTGGTGATGGCGGCTCTGTTCGAGTCGCTGGTGCACCCGGCCGCCATCTGGTCTTCCATCCTGTTTGCGATCATCGGGGTCTTTTGGTTCTTCCTGGTCACCAACACCGTCTTTTCCGTGATGGCTTGGATTGGCATCCTCGTGCTGGTGGGTGTGGTGGTGAACAACGGAATCGTACTCATCGACCACATCAATCACCTACGCGGCGAGGGGTTGACGCGGCATGAGGCGGTGGTGCGGGGAGCCTCTGAGCGCCTGCGGCCCATCGTAATGACAGCGGCCACCACCATCTTGGGGCTCATTCCGCTCTGCATCGGCAACACGCAGATCGCCGGCGACGGGCCGCCCTACTTCCCGATGGCCCGGGCGATTGTGGGCGGGCTGGCCTTCTCTACGGTCGTTACGTTGGTGATCTTGCCGGCCATCTACCTCATGCTGGACGATCTGCGGAACTGGGGGCATCGTCTGGCGCATCAGGCGGCGCCTCGCTGAGGGAGGCCGATGAGGTGGACGGCGGCCCGTGGGGCGATAGGGTTTCGCGTCGTGCCGCTAAGATCTTCTCCACGGCGCGGTGAGGACTGAGGAGAAAGTGGCTCGGCCCCACCGCTTCGATGAGGCCCGATTTGTACATGGTATCGAGCACGAGCGTTTTTACGCCTCCGAAATAGAGGTCGACCCCGCGCTCGCGGAGCACCTCGGCTACAAACAGGAGAGCGGCGGCCGCCGTGCTGTCCAAGGTGTTGATGGACGAGGCATCCAAGACCACCGCTTGCACGTGCTCCTTGTCCGCGCTGCGCTGCAGCAGATAATCCTTGAGAAACTCGGCGTTGGTGAACGCGAACGAGGCATCGATGCGCAGGATCAAGATGCCTGGCACCCGGTGTGCCTCCGCATAGCGGGTGAGGTCGCGAAACGAGCGCGTACCGGGCAGATGGCCCAGCTCCACCGCGTTGGGGTACCCGCTCTGGTAGAGGAGTAGCACCACGGACGCCCCGATGCCGAGTAGGAGGCCGCCCTGGATACCCACCACCAGCGTGGCCACCAGCGTACCCAGGGCAAGCGCGCCTTCGATGCGATTGATGCGAAACAGGGTCCGCAGCTCGTGCACATCGATCAGGCCGAAGACCGAGACCACAATGAGGGACGCTAAGACGGGCAGGGGGATGAAACGGACGTACGGCGTCAGGACCAGCAGGGTCAGCCCCACCAGACCGGCCGCGACCACGTTGACGAGCGGCGTTTGGCCTCCAGCTTCGTCGCTGAGCGCCGTCCGGGAGAAGCTGCCCGACACCGGCGCACTGCTGCAGAGGCTCCCGGCCAGGTTGGTGAGCCCGATCGCAAAAATCTCCCGGTTGGGATGGATGCTGTACCCGTGCCGAGCGCCGAAGACCTTGCCGAGCGTGGTGACGCTCATGAACTGGAGCAAGGCCAGCGTGGCGGCGGTTGGCAGGAGGCTCTGCACCAGCTCCCAAGACACGACGGGGACCCCAATGGGCGGCCACCCCGCGTCGATGGCCCCGACTACGGCCAAGCCTTGAGTGTCCCAGCTCAGGCCGGCCACCAAGGCGCCGGCGCCGACGGTCAGGAGCAACGGACTCGGTATTCGAGGCGCCCAACGCTTGAGTCCCAGCAGCAAAAGCACGCCCCCCACACTCAACGCCAGAGACAGGCCGTGTACGCCGCCGTCGAGCGCTTGGCGGGCGACCTCCCAGATCGGGCTTGGCCCGTCCGCCTCAAGCCCCAGCAGGGCGGGCAGCTGAGAGGCGGCAATCGTCAACGCAGCGGCAGCCGTGAAACCCGCGATGACGGGCCGAGAGAGCAGGTTCACGACGGCGCCCAGCCGCAGGAGGCCCAAGGCCACTTGGAAGAGCCCTACCAGGGCCGTCAAGACCAACACGGCGCCGACGTAGCCGTCGCTGCTCACGGCAGCCAGCGCACTGACGCCGGCGGCCACCACCAGGGAGTCAATCGCGGTGATGCCTACGCTCAGGTGCCGAGAGGTCCCGAAGAAGGGATAGACGAGCAGGGGCACGAGCGAGGCGTAGAGCCCATAGAGCGGGGGCAAGTCGGCCAGTAGGGCATAGGCCATGCTCTGTGGGATCAGCAGCACACCGACCGTAAGACCTGCCACCACGTCCCGGCGCAACGTGTCCACGCGCACGCTGGGCAGCCACGTGCCGATAAAAAAGACACGACTCAGCAGCCTGCGAGCGTGTGCAGATCGGGTAGCCACGCGGGCGATTACTTCGTCAGTGAGTCATAGACCAGACCCGTCCAAAGATCTGGCCGCATGAAGCCTTGCCCGTACTGCGCGTCGTACGCCCGAGTAGGTTTCGCCGCGATGACCTCGTCGCGGCTCAGGCCTTGGTCAATGAGGGCTTGGATGCCATCGCGAAGCTCTACGAGCAGGTCATGGTACGCCTGCAACTCAGCCTGCGAAGAGAGAGGGCCATGCCCCGGAAGGATCGCCGTGTCCTCGTCTGACATCTCGATGACCGTACGGGCCACGTGGATCACCCCATCGATCGTGCCCCCAGCGGAGACATCGATGTAGGGGTAGAAGCCGTTGAAATAGGTGTCGCCCATGTGGACGGCATGGGCTTCGGCGAAGTGAATCACCGCATCGCCGTCGGTGTGCGCGTGGGGCAGGTGGAGGACGCGGAGTACATCGTCGTTCCAGTAAAAGGTGACTTCGTCTGTGAACGTGATGACCGGCAAGGCGGCCTCGGGGGAAGGAGGCGTGGTGCGGTTGAAGGCGGCCGTGAACGGCTCCGTGCTCATTCGGCGGCGCACGTTTTCGTGGGCCACGATCAGCGCACCGGCCGCGCCCATGTTCTCGTTACCTCCCGTGTGGTCTCCGTGCCAGTGTGTGTTCACCACAAAGCGAACCGATGCGTCGGTGAGCGCGGCCACGGCCTCCAGAATCGTATCGGTGAGTGGGGCGAACTGATCATCGATCATAAACGCCCCATCGTCTCCCACCGAGAGACCAATGTTACCGCCCCGGCCGACCAGCATGTATAGGTTGTCCGCC
>JBCDJV010000013.1:0-74269 GCA_038747425.1 Bacteroidota bacterium | reverse complement strand
GACGCTGGGCAACATCGACGCGGCGATCCAGACGCTGTCCGACCAGCTGGGGGCCATCGGCGACGACCAGTCGCGCCTGACCTTCAAGCAGCAGAACCTGACGCTGTCGATCAACAACAACGAGTCGGCGCGTAGCCGGATTGAGGACGCGGACTTTGCCAAGGAGCAGATGGAGATCGTCAAGCTCCAGATCCTGCAGCAGACCGGTACCGCCTCCCTCGCGCAGGCCAACGCCGCTCCGCAGTCCGTGCTCTCGCTCTTCTAGGCCCAGGCCTGAAGACGTAGCACCGCCCACGTTCATCCACCCACCGGGCGCCAGGTTCTGGCGATCGTTAGCGCCCGGGCTCCCGTGGATGCCCCAAACCGCCGCTTCCCTTGGGAGCGGCGGTTTGGTTTGTGGGGGAGGCGGGGCGCGTTGAGGGCGGATCTAGGCCCGCTCTAGCACCCGGTACCGGCTTTGGATCAGGCCGTTGGCAAAGGCCTGGGTGCTCATGTGCTCGAGGTTCAGGTCTTGACTCAGCACCCCGAACAGCGGAATGCCCGTCCCAATCAGCACAGGGGCTCGGGTGATGATCATCTCACGGATGAGGCCCGCCTGGAGAAACCGTTGGATCGTTTGCCCGCCGTCCACATACACGCGGCGGCTGCCGGTGGCGCCCAAGTGCTGCAGCAGCGCTGCCGGCTCTAGGGCCAGCACCTCCACGCGGGACGCCAGGGCCTCGGGCACCTCCACGCCGCGCGCGCTCAACACCACGACGCGGGTACTCTGGTACGGCCATGCGCCAAACGTGAGCACCTTCTCGAAGGTCTTGCGCCCCATCACCAGCGTATCGATGGTGGCCATGAAGTCAGCATACCCGTGGTCCTCCCCCTCAGCCGCTTCGTAGTGGAGGAGCCAGTCCAAGGCCCCGTCCTCGCGGGCAATGTAGCCATCGAGGCTGGTGGCGATAAAGACTGCCGCGTCAGGCAAGGAGGCTGAGTTCATGCGTACCGGAGAGGTGGAGGGTGGGCAGCGCCACGCGGTGGGACCATCGTCAGTCGAGCGGCGACCAGGTCTCGGCTTCGCGCCGAAACCGCTCGGCCACGGGGGGCAGGTCCCCCTCTCGCCAGACGAAGGAGAGGGCCGTGGTAGCGGTGACATGCGCCGGGACGCCCGTCAGGGGCCGCGTCACGAGGCCTCCTCGGGCCATTGCCCCCACCGACGCCGGCGCGATGGTGAGGCCGAGACCCGCCGCCACGAAAGCCACGATGGTGGCCATCGGCTCGGTTTCCTCGACCACCCGAGGCGTGAAGCCTACCGATCCGCAGAGCTCATGCAAGACTTGGACGTACCCCCGGGCATGATGGCGAGGGGGCATCACGAACGGCTCGGCCCTCAAGTCCTTGAGGGGCACCGCCGCGTGTGCCGCCAACCGGTGATGGCTGGGCAAGAGCACCACCAGCGGCTCCGCCCCCAACGATTCCACGACCAACCCATCCGTATCGTCGAACGGACCCCGCGAGAGCCCCAGATCGATCTCGCGGGCGCGCAAGGCCTCCAGGATCTCGTCTGGAAAGCGCTCGACGAGGTGCACCGAGGCCTCAGGAGCCCCTTCGCGGAAGGCGCGAAGCAAGGTGGGTAGGAGTTGAACGGCAGCAGAGCTTACGAAGCCCAGCCGTAGGGCTCCCAACCGCCCGTCGGCCGCCTCCACAGCCGCCGTGCGGGCCCGGTCCACCCATCGTAGCACCTCGCGGGCCTCGCGTAGGAAGGCCTGACCACTGGCCGTGAGACTCGCGCGTCGAGTAGACCGGTCGAGGAGCCGTGTGCCGAGGTCGGCTTCGAGATGCTGGATCTGCCGCGATAGCGCCGACTGCGACAGGTGAACCCGCTGGGCAGCGTGCCCAAAGTGACGTTCTTCCGCCACGGCCACAAAGCACTCGATCTGCCGCAACTCCATGGGATGTGGGGGCTTGTCTCTCAGGGTCGAGCGAAGGCGTGACGGGCGCTGATGCGCCCCGCGCATGAGCGGCTGCAATATATGCATCACCATGGACACCCGAGGGCTCGCCGCGTACCCTTGGGCATGACACACTCTGCTGCTGCCCCTCGCCCCTCTCGCATCCACCGCGCTGCCCGCGTCCGGCTGTCGATGCCCCTGCTCCTGCTTGCGCTAGGCCTCGCCCCCCTCGCGACGGGGCTGACGGCGTGCGCCCAACCCGCTGACACCTGGACGGTCTCCGAAGAAACGGTGACCTGGGACGACGGCACCAGCGTCACCTTTGGCCGAGGCGCCCTCCGCGTGCCCGTGAACCGAGCCCGAGGCACCGCAGCGACGATCCCGGTCGAGGTGGCCGTTTTCCGCCGGACGGCTGACGCCTCGGCGGAGGTGCCGCCGATCTTCGTGCTGCGAGGCGGGCCCGGCTACCCCGGCATCGACGGTGAACTGGACAGCTCGAACTACTACCGGTTCTTCATCCGGCCCTTCCTCGGCACGACCGACATGATCTTCGTCGGCCAGCGCGGCTTTGGCACTTCGTACGATACGCCATGCGAGGACCGCGAGGCACTCTCGCTGGCCGATTCGTTTGACGACGCGCTCCGGGAGCAGGCCAACCGGGCCGCCATGGACCGGTGCCGAGCAGCGTGGGAAGCCACCGGGCTCGACCTCGCGGGCTTCAACGCCATCGAGGCCGCCGCCGATGTGGCGGACGCCGCGCGGGCACTCGGCTACGACCAGATCCAGCTCTTTGCGAGCAGCTATGGCTCTCACATCGGTATGACGGTCATGCGCGACCATCCCGACCTCGTGGCCCGTGCTACCCTGAACGCCTTGGAAGGCCCTGACCACACCTACGACGATCCCGACGGCCTGGTACGGGCGTTGAAGGCCGTCGCAGCCTCTGTGGAGGCTGATTCCTCGCTCGCCCCGCATCTCCCGGACGAAGGACTGCTCGAAGCCTACCAGGCGCTGATCCAACGGGCCGACACCGCTCCCCTCGTGGTCGACCTGGAACACCCGGACACCGGAGACTCCATCCGGGTCCGCCTCGATGGCGACGACTTTCGCCAGCTCGTTCTCGGCGTGACGAGTAACCTGTCGGTCCGGTTCGGCATGCCAGCCTGGCCGACGGACTTGCTCACCATACTGGCCGGCGATTACCAGGCCGCCGCCGAGCGTATCCTGCGCGCCAACACACGGACCCGTCAGCGGAACGCCGCCTTCTGGCAGCTCGACTGCGGCTCAGGCATCACCGCCACGCGGCGAGACCGCTACCTGGCCGCGGCAGGGACGGCGCTGGTCGGCCCGGCAGGACAGATGTACGAGAACGCCTGTTCGGTCTGGGCATCCGATCTTGGCGATGCGTTCCGGACGGGATTCACCTCCGACATCCCGGTGGTGCTTACCCACGGGACCTGGGACCTGAGCACCCCCCTTGAGAATGCCTTGGAGTTGCTTCCGGACTTCAGTGTCCGCCACCTCGTGACCATCGAAGGCGGCTCGCACATCGCCGTGTGGGAAGCCACGGAAGTCGACCTCGACTTCGAGGCGGCGCTTCTACACTGGCTCGCCACGGGCGACACCAGCCAGCTGCCAGAGCGCGTGGTGCTGCCGCCCATGAGATGGCAAGTCCCCGAGGAGTAGCCGCCCGGTGCGAGGATCCATGGCCTCAGACCATCCGCACGCCCCTGGGCAGGTGGCCCTAGGCCTCGACCATCATCAGCACGAACCCGTCGTATCCCTTCTCGCCCACGGTCTGCACGGCCGTTGCGCTCACGCCAGAGCGGGCGGCGAGCTGCGCCACCATCCGCTGTACGCCGTGGACGCGCGCATCCTCGCTGCCGGGGTCCGCCACGGCCCCGCGCCGCACCACGTTGTCGACGATCAGCACGGTGCCCGGCCGTGAGAGCCGCAGGCTGCGCTCGACGTACGCGGGGATCCGCTCTTTGTCGGCGTCGATGAAGACGAAGTCGAACGGCTTCACCTCGGCAGCGAGCAACGCATCGAGCGTGTCCAGGGCAGGCCCCAGGCGGACCTCCACGACTTCGGCGAGACCGGCCCGGTCCAGATTCTCGCGGGCGACAGCCGCGTGATGGGCGTTGTGCTCCAACGTCAGGAGGTGCCCATCAGATGGCAGGGCGCGGGCCATCCAGATGGTGCTGTACCCACCCAGCGTGCCGATCTCCAGCACGCGCCGCGCCCCTCGGACACGCACGAGCAGATGCAACAGCTTACCTTGGCTGGGCGCCACATGGATGGCCGGCAGCCCAGCCTCCACGCTGGCCTGCAGCGCGGCCTCTAGCACCGGGTCTTCGCCGAGCAGCGAGGCGTTGAAGTACGCCTCAACGCGGGTCCAGGTCGTTTCGTCCATAGCAGCTGACGGGCACCCAAGGGACCCGCCGGAGAGATCATCGTGGCGAGGCGAGCCCGACGATAGCTCCCTCTTTCTGGCTTGCGCAGGGGGAAGCTTCGACGACGGCGCCTTCGGCCAGGGCCTATGCAGGGCTCCCGCAAGGCGCCCCTGAGTGGGCCAGACGCTCCGGTGATGCGCCCCGCGCATGAGCGGCTGCAATATATGCATCACCATGGACACCCGAGTGCCTGTCCCGTACCCTCGGGCATGACATACTCTTCTGCTACCCCTCGCCCCTCCTGCATCCACCGAGGCCCCCACGCCCGGCTGTCGATGCCGCTGCTCCTGCTTGTGCTAGGCCTCGCCCCCCTCGCGACGGGGCTGACGGCGTGCGCCCAACCCACTGACGCCTGGACCGTCGCCGAAGAAACGGTGACCTGGGACGACGGCACCAGCGTCACCTTTGACCGAGGCGCCCTCCGCGTACCCGTGAACCGATCCCAAGACACCGAGACCACGATCACCGTCGAGGTGGCTCGCTTTCGTCGGACAGCAGCGGCACCGCCCGAGGTACCGCCGATCTTCGTGCTGCGAGGCGGGCCGGGCTACCCCGGCATCGATGATGAGTTAGACAGGTCGAATTACTACCGAGGCTACATCCGGCCGTTCTTGGCCATCACCGACGTGGTCTACGTGGGCCAGCGTGGCTTCGGCACCTCAAACGATACGCCGTGCGAGGACCGCGAGGCACTCTCGCTGGCCGACTCGTTTGACGATGCGCTCCGGGAGCAGGCCAACCGGGCCGCCCTGGACCGGTGCCGAGCGGCGTGGGAAGCCACCGGGCTGGACCTCACGGGCTTCAATGTCATCGAGGCGGCTGCGGACGTGGCAGACGCCGCGCGGGCGCTCGGCTACGACCAGATCCAGCTCTTTGGCAGTAGCTTCGGGTCCCACACCGGCATGGCCATCCTACGATACCACCCCGACCTCGTGGCCCGCGCCACGTTCAACGGCCTCGAGGGCCCCGACCACACTTACGATGATCCCGACGGCCTGGCGCGTGCCCTGCGCGCCATCGCGGCCTCCGCGGAAGCGTCCGAAGCGCTCGCGCCTCACCTTCCAGAAGAAGGTATGCTGGAGGCTTACCAAGCCCTGATCCAACGGGCCGACACCGCTCCCCTCGTGGTTGACCTGGAACACCCGGACACCGGAGACTCCATCCGGGTCCGCCTCGATGGCGATGACTTCCGCGAGCTGTCCCAGGGCGTCACGCGGGGGCTGGCGTGGCGCTACATCATGCCGGCGTGGCCGCTGGACCTCCTCACCATGCTCAACGGCGACTACCGAGCGGCGGCGCGCCGTATCCTGCGCATCAACACGCGCACCGGGCAGCGAAACGCCGCCTTCTATCAACTCGATTGCGGATCCGGCATCACAGCGGAACGGGCCGCCCGGTACCAAGCGGCGGCTGGAGCGGCCCTGGTGGGAGCGGTAGGGCGTACGTACGACGTAGAATGCGCCGCGTGGGACGCCGACCTCGGGGACGACTTCCGGACCGGCTTCACCACCGACGTCCCCACCCTGCTCATGCACGGCACATGGGACATGAACACCCCCTATGAGAATGCGCTTGATCTACGCCCGGACTTCACCGATCACCACTTCGTGTCTGTGGAGGGTGGCTCTCACGGCGCCGTCTGGGAGGCCCTGGACGACGCAGCCTTCAAGGCCGCGTTCATGGATTGGCTGGCCACCGGCGATACGAACTCGCTGCCCGAGCGCCTGGTACTCCCGCCGATGTCGTGGAGCGCCCCGGACCGGTGACCGACTCTGCTGGGCCGCTTGTGCTATCTTGCAGGGGTTGACTTTCTCCCTGCTCGTCGGCCGCTCATGGACTCCATCGTCCTCCTCCGCGACAACTTGACGAAGAGCGCGGACCGCGTGCTGCTCCGTATCGAAGACATGCGCCACGCGGCCCTGGTCTTCCCCACCCCGAACGGCGGCTGCCACACACTGTGGGTTCTGGGCCACCTGGGGTACATCGAAGGGCTGGTGATTCGTCACTTCATGCTCGGCGAGCCCAACCCCCTGGCGCACTGGCGCCAGCTCTTCGACGGGGCTGAGGTCAGCGGAGACGCGGCCGACTACCCGGCGTTCGAGGAGGTGCTGACCACCTGCCGGCGCCAGCGCCAGGACACGATCGCCGTGCTCGACGGCCTCACCGAGGCCGACCTGGATCAGCATAGCGCGCAGGCACCAGCCGGATGGGACGAGACGTTCGGCACGTACCGGCTGTGCCTGCAGTACGTGGCCGACCACTGGTACATGCACCGCGGCCAGCTCGCGGATGCCCGGCGCGCGGCAGGCGTGGCTCGGATGTGGGTGTAGCCCACAGGGGCTGGGCCCCGGCTGGACAACCAGCCCGTACCGCCGATCTCCATCCAATCGTGGGGACCGATGAGCGGCTCACGCCTTGCCACTCAACAGGCATCATTGTTGCTTTTTGTGCCCGCAGCGCTGCATAGGGCCTCTTTCCCCGTGCGGCCTTACCGATCTACCCACCCCCATGCTTTTTCGCCCGGCGCTGGGCTACGGCGCATTGTGGCCGCCCCGTGTGCGCGGCGTGGTTCATCGGTTGTTGTTCCCTGTTGTAGGCATCCCCCTTTCAGACCCCATGAAGTTGTTTCCGTCTCTCTTGACCCTGGGCCTCATCGCATGCATGGTGTCGGCCTGCCAACCAGCTCCCGTCGTGTATGAGCCTGCGAGTGCCGATTCGTTGGCCGCCTGGGTGGCCGAGGCTGAACAGGCTCGCCTCGATGGCCGCGCTGACGAGGCTCTGGCCGCGTACAGGAAGGCCGCTCAGCACGGAGACCCTTTCGCGCAGACCACCCTCGGCGGCATCCACCGCTCTGGTACGATCAAAGGAGGGCCAGACGGCATGGTCATCGGCGAGGTCGACGCGGATAGACACACGTCGGATTTTTGGTACCAACAAGCGGCTGACACCTATCGGTCTGCGATGGACCAGGGAGACCTCGACGCACAGGTTCGGTTCGCTTCTGTCATGATGCACATCAACCCCGAGCACCGAGAGGAATCCATGCGTCTGTTTCGGGACGCGGCCCAGAAAGGCCACCCCGAAGCCATTGGGACCGTGGCCTGGTTGGTTCACTGGTCCGACGGCGACTACGAGGTGGCCGTGGATATGAGTAAGCAAGCCGCAGAACTGGGCTATGCTCGGGCCGCCAACTTGGTGGCCATGGCCTACATGCAAGGCCGGGGCGTGACGCGGGACTACGACGAGGCCCGTCGATGGCTTGAGCGAGCCGCCCAGGGAGGCGACAAGTTTGCTCAGCGAGATCTGGAGCTCGCACGTAACACCACAGGTAGCGCGCAGCTGTGAACCCCGTTGCGCTCCATGGCCGGGTGGCTTGGGCGTTCGGACTCCTGTTCCTGCTCACGATGCCAGTGCTGGCCCAGGAAGACTCCTCGTCATTCTACGATGTCGGGACGCTGCAAGAAGACACGTTCCTGCCCCAGCGGGCCATGCCCGCTTCTGCGGAGGGCCCCCTCGTGGGGCTACCCGATGCCACGGCCCTCGTGCACCACGTTCTCCAAGAGCGCTGGACGGATGGGCAGTGGGTCAACCACGTGCGGACTACACAGCGATACGACCCGCAGAGCCACCACACCGAGAGCGTAGTCGAGCACTGGAGGCGGGGAGCTTGGCTGCCCTCGCATCGTGCCACACGGTGGCATGATGCCCAAGGTCGCCTCACGGCCCGCCGCTTTGACGGGTGGAGCTTTGACTTGAGCGAGGTCGTAGTAGACGATGGACCGCTTGAGGAGTACCTGGCCCGGCACTGGCACGAGCTGGGCTCGTTCCGCATCAATAGCTGGGACTCGCTCCGCTGGGATGAGCACGGGCACCTGACCGAGAACGTCTTCTGGGCCTACGAGGAACAGGACCAAGAGTCGGCGTGGGTGGCCCATCAGCGAATCCTGCCTCAGCGCGATGAACAAGGCCGACTCACCCACACGCTGTTCCAGTGGCCAGCGGACGATGCGTGGGTGACGACCGGCACGGAGACGTATCGCTATGGCCCTGACGGCACGCTGCAATCCAGCCAGAACCTCGGGTTCTGGGCGACCGACACCCTTCGCTCCCGGCGCACGCACAGGTATGGCCCAGCCGGGCATCTGGTGGAGAGCCTGCTTGAGGAGCAGCGCCACGCGCGCTGGCGTCACGTGGCCCGCAATGCCTACGCTTATGACGTGCGAGGGCGCCTGCGCGAGGTGACCACCCACCTCTGGATAGAAAACACCTGGACACCCACCACCCGCGCCACGTACGCCTACGAGCCCCGCACGGAGTCCCTCGAAGCGGACGCCGCGTCCTCCTTCCTGAAGCTGAGCGGCTATCCCAACCCCTTTTCTTCGTCTGCAACGGTCGCCTTCACTTTACCTGAAGCTGGACAGACAACGATCGACGTGTTCGACGTGACTGGGCGGCGCGTGCGGCGTCTCGTGGCGCAGCGCCTCGAGGCGGGACCGCACGAGGTTCGCTGGGAGACTCGTGGACTGGCCAGCGGCGTCTACTTCGTGCGCTTGGTCACCGCGGACCACCAGGTCAACACCCACACGATGACGCTGGTCCGATAGGCGCTACGGACGGTGAAGGGCTCCGGCTCCATAGACCCGTTTGAGCCCCTTGAATCCATCGTACACTGCCTGGTGCTGGGCCAAGCCGTACTCGTCATCGCGCGCCTCGTACCCGCGGACCCACGCCAGCAGGAAGGGCAAGCGTTCGTCTTGCTCCGCTTGGTTGGCGTACTTCTCTGGCTCCCACGGCCGTGCCCGGCAGTGAGCCAGGCAGGCCTCCACGCCGGGGTTGAGAAAGCGCAGCTCCGTACAATGCGGCAGGGCCGCCTGGGCGAGACTCGCGTAGGAGCCCTCCACCACCCACGACGCATGCGTCCGGGCGAACGCCTCCAGGGCCGCTACACTATCGGCGAGCGGCCGCCGCTTCCCCGGCTCGGCCCACGCGATGGTGTCGAGGTCGAGATGGGGTAGGCCGTAGGCGTCCTGCAGGGCCCGCGCCATCGTGGTCTTGCCGGACCCGGCGTTGCCGAGGATGACGATACGTCTCTCTACGCGTGGCTGTGCCTGGCGCCAAGCCCTGGCCAGCTGGTCGGTCTCCTTGATGAACGCGTCCTTCCCGGCGATGTAGGCGTCCATGTCGTGCGGATGCGCAGCGGCCAGCCCCTGCTTCAGGGCCGAGTACGCCGCGGCCCAGGCCGGGTGCGCCCGCAAGAAATCGCGGAAGGCCAGGTGGCGCTCCACCTCGGCATGGCCCGCCACAAACGCGTGGACCTGATGCGTGCGGCGTCCCTCGCGGTCGTCTTTCCGGAAGTAGCGCCGCCCCGCGATGCCGTATTCGCCCATCGCCTCATAGCCCGACGTCTCCATGGCGGGCGTCAGCGCGTCGATCTGAGCCACCTCGGTGGCCTCCACGAGCACGTCGATGACTGGCTTGGCATGAAGGCCGGGTATGGCTGTGCTGCCGATGTGGTGCAGAGCCACGACAGCGCCTTCGAGAGCCGTCTGGATCGCAGCGGCCTCGGCCTCAAACAGTGTGGGCCAGTGCGGATCGTAGGGAACGACAAGAACGCGCATGAGAACGTGGAGGAAGCGCCGCTGAACGCCTACAGGCGGGCGTCGGAGCGTGCCGTCAGGGCCGACGGCTCCGCATCGCCCGTGTTCACCACCCCGACCGGCTCGAACAGCACCAACTCCACCTCGTCCTCCGCCACCGGCCGATGCTCAGTCCCCCGAGGCACCACCAGCAACTCGCCGGGGCCCAGCTCCACCGTGCGGTCGCGAAACTCGATGCGGAGCTGCCCCCGTGTGACCCAGAACAGCTCGTCGGCATCCTCGTGTTGGTGCCACGCGAACTCACCTCGGACCCGCACCACCTTGACCTGCTGACCGTTCAGGTCGGCCACGATGTGGGGTTGCCAGTAGCCAGGTAGGGCGGCAAAGGCCGCGTCTAGGTTGATCTTCATCGAGAGCACAGGGTACGTGGGTAAAGAACGAGACGCCGACGTGTGATCGGCGGCGTCACGATAGCCATGCATGGCGGATTGAAGCAAGAGCCGTGCATGGGCCTAGGCGGCTACTCAGCCGCCAGCGCGGCCGGCAGGATGGCCTCCTGCATGTACTGGTCGCGAAAGGCGTTGCGAGTCCGCGAGTCGCTGTAGTTGCCCGCGTGGATCAGCACCACCAGGTCCAGCTCCGGCACCACGAACAGCAGCTGCCCGCCGTTGCCGCTGGCAAAGTACGTATCGATGGCGCGGCCCTCCACCTCGTAGCTCCGCCGCCACCACGCGTATCCGTAGTCGCCGTCGTTGTACAGCGTGGCCTGCGGAGCCGCTGAGTCCTGGACCCAAGTCTCGGCGAGCAAGCGCTGCCCCTGCCACACCCCGCCGTCGAGGTACAACTGCCCCATCTTCAGAAAGTCACGAGGCTGCAGGCGGAGGCCGCCGCCCATGTAGGCCTGGTACAGGGGGGATAGGTTCATCTGATAGTATGAGATCCCCAGCGGCTCCGCGAACCGCTCGTGGAAGAAGCGGGGCAGGCGCTCGCCGGTCGCTTCCTGGATGACGTGGCCCAGCAGGTTGATCCCTGCCGTGCAGTACACGCCCGCCTCGCCCGGCGCCCGGGCCATCGGTAGGTTCAGGGTGTACCGGTACCAGTCCGGCTCGTCGTCCTGGCTCTGCATCCGGTCTTCGTTGCCCGGCGAGTCGTAATCGTCGTCGTCGCAGGCCAAGCCCGAGGTCATCGTGACCAGGTGGCGGACGGTCATCTGCTCCTTGCGCGGGTCTGGATTCTTAAAGCGCTCGACGCCCCCCAGGAGGTCGTACACCGGCTGGTCGAGGCTGGCGAGGACTCCGTTCTGGACGGCGATGCCCAGTAGCACTGAGGTCAGCGACTTACCGGCCGAGCGAGAGTCGTGTGGGACCTCACGGTGGTAGCCATGGAAGTATTCCTCGACCACCAGCTGCCCTCGGTGTGCAATCAGGAGCCCGTGGATGTACGGCTGACGCAAGGCGGTGGGCTCGAAGGCGGCCATGGAGGCCACCAGATCCGTTAGCAGCTCCGCATCGAGACCCGCGTCCTCGGGCGAAGCGGTGGGCCAGCCGTCCCCGATCTCAGGAGGGCGTGCCAGGTTGGTGGCCCCCTCGGCGGATCGCCGCGCGTAGAAGCCAGGCGCATCCTCGCGCGAGCGCCGCGTGAAGTCGAGCGTCTCGCCAAAGCGCGGGAAGAGGAGGCTGAAGCGCTCGCCGGGCTCCACGCTCTGGCCCACGGCCAAGACGTCCCCATCGCGGTTGGCAAACCGAATCTCGTCGCCCTCCACCGTGGCGGTCTCGATCCGGAAGAAGATCCCGAGGTTGCGCTCGGGGTTACGGAGGAAGGTGCGATACTGCGTGGGCTCAGGCCCCGTATCCTGGCCGTCGGTCCCGAGGTAGATATTGAGCGAGACGTCCTGCTGGAAAGGCACGACCTCGCCGCTGAAGGCCTCGTCGCCAGCAGGCGCCAGGCGAACGGGTGTGGCAAACGGATAGACCTCCACCGGGCCTGGGGCTTGGTACCAGTGGCCCTCGATGGCCTCGGCGGCCCCCACTTGCCGGCCTTCAAAGCGGCCCTGATCGAAGAAGGCGAAGGACCACTGGACCGAACCGTCTGCGTCCTCACGGCGCTCAGCGGTGGTCGTCTCACCCTGGAGCCGAGCCGCCCAGCCCGCTCCAGCGCGGTGGAGCGTCACCGGCCCGTACAGCCGCGGTCCGAAGTGCTGCTCGGCCACCCACACGCCTTCCCAACCCCTGAGCTCGGCTTGAGCCGACGGTGGGGGGTCGCCTGACGCGTCCTTCCCGCAGTGCCAACCGGTGAGTAGAAAGGCGAGTAGGAGGAGAAGGGGGGCGGCAGGGCGCTTCGGCATGCGTGCGTAGTGGGTGGGGTGAGAGGCCGTCTGACGGGCACGCGCTAGCGCTGGTCTAGCTGGCGCCGCGCGTCTTATTGCGTGCCGTCGCGCTACGGACGGGTATCCGCGTTTGTTACGGCGGCCACGGCCTGCACCTCTTCGTCCCAGCTACTGGTCTCCACGGATGACGAAGGTGTTGGTCCAGATCAGCTCAAACGGGCCGGGCCCCACCCCCACCTCGGTCCCGAGCCGGTAGAAGCCTCTCGCTAGCGCCTCCCGCACCGTGAATGAACGGGTCACCGTGGCCCCAGGCTCCAAGACGAAAGCAATGAGGTCGCACCCTCGATCCGGAGGGAGCCATTCGGTCACGTCAAGGGTGACCCACTGGTCCGCTTCCCACCGCTGCAGCGACAGGCACGCATCGAAGAGGTTGTACTCGACCGTCTGACCCCGCCGGTTTTCGAGGCGGATCGTGAGCGAATCGGTGGCGGCGTACTTCGACGCTGCGGTGGAGAAGAACACGTCTGTTCCGGCGTCGTCTGGCCCGAACGCTTGCCCAAGGTCGAGGAAGGTGCAGCCGGCTAGGCCCATGAGGACGGCCAAGGCGAGGGAGAGGGCGGCTTTCATAGGAGGCTTGGTGATGGTGGCGGTTCTAGGGCATCGCCTGAGCGCGTGGGCGCCCCAGGGGTGGCCATGCAGGCTACGCGTTGGGCAGAGGCGGGCGACCCACGTTCCCGGCCGCCAGCTCCTCACGGATACCCGTCAGCTCGTCCAGAAGGCTGGACAGAGCTATCAAGACGGTGCCGGCCAGGCCCGCACCCAGCGCTACGATCACCAGGGGAAAGCTGCGGGCCAACGCCATGCCCGCGCGGCTCCCGTAGATGACGGCCTCCGCGCTGCCCTCAACACCGGCGCCGCTGGCCTCCCCTCCGATGGGCTCGAATACAACCGCAGCGGCTAGGACAAGGACGACGGCGGTGATGGCGTACAGGCCCAATCCGAACCATTTCAAGGCCGATCGGGCGAATCCAGAGAGGGACATGACCTGTTTTTGTCGAGGCGGTGGGGGAGGACAAACCCTAATTGGTTCGTTGCACCTGGTATGCAGGGCAGGTCGTGGAGGATCCCAGGTGGACCTGGTCCCCTACCGCTTCACGCTGCTCCTAGCTGACGCGCTGAACGGCTTCCTCACAGCCACGGCCCCTCCTACTCGGTCAGCACCAGCCCCTGACGAAGCGTGGTGAGCACCTCCAGCACAGCCTCGGCCTCCACCTCGTCTCCCTGGATCAGGCTCAGGAAGGACTCCGCGAAGGACGTCAAGCCTACCCGTTGGCAGGTCTGCGCGAGGTACTGTAGCACCACAGCCTCGTTGAGGCGAAAGCGTTCCCCGTCGGCGTGGGCATTCTGCTGGTAGGCTTCGGTCACCATGAGCAGTCCGTTGCGGATCTCCTGCGCCTGGAGCAGGGCCAGACCGGTCAGGAACAGCGCCATGGGGTCGGTGGGGCGCAGGGTCAGCATGGCGTCGGCGTGCTGGAGCGCGCCGGTGACATCCTGGCGTCTGAGCCCCACCTGCACACCCAGCAGCCGAGTGTAGAAGGCGTTGTCGGGGAGCAGACAGTCATCGTCCACAGCGGCGAGCACATCGGCCGCTTCGTCGTAGCGCTCCACCAGGAAATAGCCGAGGCCCAGCTGGTAGCCGTAGTAGGCCCCGTACTCCGGCGAGCGAGGGACCGCCACCTCGGCCTCTAGCAAGGCGATCCGGGGCGCATATTTGGCCCGCATCCCGTCCACGTCCAAGGCATACCCGGTGTGGATGATCTCGGCGTCCAGGTTCACGATGCGGTGGCTCGTCCGCTGGGCATAGGCCAGCAGGGCTTCGTCGATCTGGTTGTGCACGCGGCCTACAAACCGCATGGACGGGTGGTTGCGCACCAGCCGAATCATCCGCATGTGATCCGAGGCCACCACCTGGTCCGGCCGCATCGTGTTGCGCAGGTTGAGCTGAGCCCCCGCGATGTCGTCTCGCTCGGCCAGTGCGCGTATCGTGGCCCAGTGCTGCTCATCGGGCAGGTACTCATCGCCATCGAGCCAGAGCAGGTAGGTGCCCCTGGCCAGATCGAAGCTGTAGTTGCGGGCTCGGGCGAACGAGTTCGGCCACGCGATCTGGTCGAACACGTCCGCATAAGCGCGTGCGATGACGGGCGTCTCGTCCGTGGAGCCGGTGTCGATGATCACCACCTCGTCCACGTGGGGACGGGCCGAGGCCAGGCACCGGTCCAGGGTGGCCGCCTCGTTCTTCACGATCATGCAGAGAGACAGACGCATCAAACCGCAGGGGGATGCGCATCCTGCGAGGCGCCGGGGCGTGTCAGCGGACGACGGCCGGGCCACGAGGGATGCTGGCGCCAAGGAATGATCGGGGCGGGCGTAGACGCCGCTTGGAGGCGATGCACGGGGCCCTCGGCATCAGCCGCAGAGGCCGGGGTGGCGGTGGGGGTGAGGCGATGCACCCAGGGGACGACGCCCCCCGTAGGGGCAGCCGGTGCCCACAGCGGGGTACGGGATGAGCGAGATCGGGGCATGGAGGTCTTCCTCTACAGACGTGCGCATGAACAACAGGATGACGCCGCAGCACCAGCTAAGGCGCTGCACGTCCATCCCCCTGCCGGAAACGTGCCAACGTGGGGCAGGGCCTTCTAGCGTGGGCCTCGGAGGATCCCCTGGTACCCAGAAGCGCCATAGGTAAGGCGCTCCGAGCTTAAGGCAGACGCCTTTCCGCCGATACACTGCTTGAAGTCAGGTGGCCACCACTTCTGTTTATCCCAAGAAAGGGCACCCGTTCTCGGAAAAGGTTTCCGACACTCCGCCTTGGACACTCCAGGCCGGTTTGTCTCCTCACCACCGCCGCTGGCGGGGCCTGTAGTTTTCTATCGTACAGACCACCTCGTGCCATCATGCATACGTCCTTGCGCATGCGCCAATATCAGCAGCAGGCCCTGGCTTCGGCTTCGCCCCAGCAGCTCATTGCGCGCTTGTACGACCTCGGCATTGCCGCCTGCCACCGGGAAGACCGGATCAAGCTCCGCAGCGTGCTGGTGGAGCTGATCTCCAGCCTCGACTTTGAGCGCGGCGGAGAGATTGCAGACCGGCTCCACATGATCTATGAGTTCTGCCTGCACCAGAGCAACGTGGGTCCGCTAGACGCGGTATGCGAATTGCTCGTAGAACTCCGCAACGCCTGGCGCGACGGCGTCATGGCCACCGCCACCCGCCCCACCCCGTCGTTCGCCGTTTGAGGCCTACGCCCCATCCGATGCCCGTATGCTGAGTGGTTCCTCTAATCCGGCCCTGCAGCTCTTCAGGTCCAACAGCCTCTTTGAGCAGCTGATTCAGGCCACGCTGATCTCTGAACAGCAGCCGTTGGGCGACCTGGAGAACCAGCGCTCCCAGCTTGAGGCCTCCAAGCGCACCATCGGAGACTTTGACAGCACCCTGTCCTCGCTCCGCACCTTGCTTGATCGCTTCGCCGATCCGCTAGCCGACCCGTTCTCGGCGCGGTCTGCCCAGACGGCCAGCGAGGCCTTCACGGCCTCGGCCGAAGAAGGCGCCTTCACGGGATCCTACTCGCTGCAGATCGACCAGCTGGCCACCACAGACCGCCGGATCAGCCAGCAGCTCAGCCAGGAAGGCACCAGCCTGCGCAGCTTCTTCGATGCGAACGGCGCCCAGACCTTCCAGGTCGAGGTAGCCACGCCCACCGACGAAGACGCCAACGCACGCACCGCGCTCGACGTCACCGTGGACCCCACGGGCGCCACCGACCGCGAGATCCTCACCGAGATCGCCCGCGCCATCAACGATGCCGTAGGGACCGCCGCCACCGAGGGCACGGTGCCGCGCTCTGCGCAGCCCAACGCCTCGATCCTCAACGAGACGTCAGACACCGCGCGCCTCTCCGTGCGGAGTGGCAGCACCGGGTTCTCCAACCGCCTCTCGTTCAACGATTCCACCGGCGGCCTACTGAGCCTGTTGCAGCTCAACACGGACGCCGTGGCCGAGGGCACCGGCGGCGGCCAAGTGAACGCTGTGGGCACGAACGAGACCGACTCGGCCCTGAACAGCCGCGTAGTACTGGACGGCCTGACAATCTACCGAGACAGCAACCAGCTGAGCGATGTCCTGGACGGCGTGACGCTGTCCCTGAACCAGACCACCACCGGCGCCGAGGCGTTCAGCGTGGGGGTGGACGAGGACGCCCTGCGCGGTGAAGTTGAGACGTTCATCGAGCAGTACAACAATACACTGAACTTCATCAGCCAGAACGCCCAGATCAACGTCGATACCGGCTTCCGAGGGCCCTTCGCCAACGACAGT
Organism: Bacteroidota bacterium; assembly: GCA_038747425.1. Lineage (GTDB taxonomy): Bacteria > Bacteroidota > Rhodothermia > Rhodothermales > JBCDJV01 > JBCDJV01. The sequence goes on along the minus strand of JBCDJV010000013.1, from coordinate 57,582 downwards.
GCCGTGACCGGCCTGCGCGCCAACCTGCGTACGGAGCTGGTCCAGCCCGTGGCCAGCCTGGGCGGCAGCCCGATCCAGTCCATCACCGACCTGGGGATTGAGATCCAGGACAACGGCACACTGCGTATCGACGATGCCGAGACCCTGACCAATGCGCTCGCGTCCAACCCAGACGCGGTCCGGTCCCTCTTTGCCGCCGAAGACGGACTGGCCAACCGCTTCACCGCCCAGATCGACCGCTTCGTGGGGATTGACAGCATCCTCAACACCCGCACTGACATCCTCGACGACCGGATCGGGCGGGTCGACCGTCAGATCGACAGTTTCAACGAGCGGCTGGCCCGCCGCGAAGAGTCGCTGCGAGCCGAATTTGCCCAGCTCGAGGAAACCATCACGAGCCTACAGAACCAGCAAAGCTTCCTCTTCTCGCTCTTCTAGTCGACCCAGCGCCCTACATGATACCTGAGATCCTGGCCGCACTGGACGCCACCACGCAGGCCCTCACCCGTGCCCTCGACGAAGAGGACACCCCTCGGGTGCGCCTCTTGGTCCGCAGCCGCGCCGCCGTCTTAGACCGCCTGCGCCAGCAGGACCCGCCCACAGACCCCGCCGTGCACGCACAGATCCAGCGACTCGCCCAGGAGGCCGAGGGGGTGCTGGGGCGCCTTCAGACGCGCTTCGCAGGGCTTGAGCGTGACCTGGCTGACTTGCAGCGCCGGCGGACCGCTCACCGCCATTACCAAGGCACCGCGCCCCCACGCCGCCATGCCGACGTACAGGGGTAGCCAGACCACGATACTCGAAAAGATGGCACGGATTTAAGAAACGGAAACTTCTGCCGATACATCCCCTAGAAGATTGAAGAAAACCCGGGGCTGGCCCCTCAACGCCCGCCCATTGGGTTTCGACTCACAAACGATCTAAGATCATGAATATCCGTGACTTAAATCTGGGGTCCAGCCGACTGAACACGGTTCGTGGAGACAGCACGGACGGTGCTCGAGGCGCTAACCAAGAGGCGCCCGGCGCCACGCCAGAGGCCTCCTCCACGTCAGACCGCGTGGAGATCTCAGCCCAGGCCCGTGCTTCGGCCCCGGCCACGGTGGACACCCAGGAACTAGGTTTTGCTCGCAAGGCGCTCTACGGCATTCCCCCCTTGAGCCAAGAGCGGATCGCGGACATCTTCCAGCGCATCAACGAGGGGTATTACAGCACCCCGGAAGTCATCAAGAGCGTCGCCGAACGGGCGGCCGGTGACATCCTGGGTTCGGGCACCCCGCCCACCCTCTAGGCCCACCGCCACCCGCTGGCACCACCTACCCAGCACCAAGCCCCAGCCGATAGCGCATCACGCTACGGCTGGGGCTTCTTGCGTGTGGAGCCACGAGCCTCGGGCATGCAACGATGGTGTAACGTAAATGTATGCTGTGAGCATATGCGGCATCCGCCGGGTAGGTTGAGTACATCTTCCTCTTCCAAGCCCCCCACTGCTATGCGCTGCCTAGCCCTTGTTGCCGCACTCCTGGCCTTCGCTGGCTGCACGTCCGTCGTAGACAGCGTCACGGAAGGGACCACCCAAGACGACACGTTCGAGGGGCTCACCATGAGTGACACGGCGTCGGTCGTCTCGGCCGACCTACCAAGCATCTTCTCGGCGGCCGGTCCGGGGCTGCTCGAGTTGACTCGTCGGTTCCCAGATGGGACCGAAGAGACAGTCCGGGCCGATTCAGCCTGGCTCGACCGTTTTACCTTTATGAGCGGTAGTTCCGCCGGCGACGTCGACTGCGGATTCGGCACCCGCCAGGCTACGTCGCTGGGCTTCTCAATCGGTGACGGCTCGTTCCTTGTGCTCACCACCCTCCTGGCCAACTCCGGACCCGGCGCCTATCTCGCTGGCAGCTACGGGGTGATCTCTTCCAATCGATCTGGCCAGACGGAAGTGTCGTGCCCCGACTACGCCGCTCCACTGTACTCTGGCGCCTATTATTACCCGGAGCCGAAGCCATGGGTGCCCAGCTACCAAACCAGCATCACGGAGCGCGTCAGCACGCCGAGGCAGCCGCTGGTGCTTGATGAACTGAGCGAAAGCCGCTTGGCAGGTCGCTTTACGACGGAGGTAGAGCTTTACAACGATCCAGACCGGCCCGAGCGGTTCTTCCTCTCAGGTCGCTTCGTCTTTGACCTGGCACCGACTCCGCCGCGCCATGCACGGCAGCCGCTCGTCCAGCGCACGCCTCCTGAAGCAGACGGCAACGGCAGGGCTCCGGGGCGGTAGCGCGGGTGCTCAGCCAGCGCCTCGGCGTGGCAGCAGATGGCCGGGTGCCGCATTCAGAGACAGGCTCACCGTGCTGTGTCAAGCCCGCGACGACAGCCGTTGCACTCAGGGCTCCTCCGGCCGACCATTCCGCACATAGTCAGCCACCGCCTCTTTGAGCACAGCCAATTCGGCATCGGCCACAAACCGGTCCATGGGCGCCTCTGGCCCACCCTGCAAGCGATAGTCGGGCAGGAGGTCTGTGAACTCCCGCTGCGCGAGCAGATCCACCAAGCGCTCCCGTTCCCAGTGCTGGAGATGGAGCGGCTGAGCGATGCCATGCTCAACCGCGAGGTGGATCATCTCATGGATGATCGTATGCAGGCCACCGCCGCCTTTGAACTGCCCTTGCGTGTCGGTCCAGAGCGTGATGTGGCCAGCGTCTGGGTCGAACGAGCCCCCAGGGCCGTACAGGGTCAGGGTAACGGTGACCGAATCCCAAGCCTGCAGCCCATCATGGACACCCCAACTGGCGAGGCGTTCCATAGCGGTGCGCAGGTGGTCGTGCTGCCCTTGCAGCGCGGCGAGCGCGGCCTCGAAGTCGGCAGCCGCGTACACGTCCTCGATGAACCGAAGGCGACGCTCATCAGCATCGGCCGTGGCCATCTCGGACCCATCGAAGAGCGGATGGTCCGGGAGGCTGACCTGGTAGCCGTTCGCCCGGAAGAAGGCCATGTCAGCCAAAGTGCGTTCGAGGTAACCCAACGCTTCGCTTGGCGCCGGAGCCTGGACGTGCACCACAGTTTGTGCCGATCGGACCGTGAAACCGGGACGTGCGGGATCCTGGGCATAGCTCATCCACACGCTGCACAGGCTCAGCCCGGTGATGGCAAGCGCTCTGGCGAGGTTCATGACAGGTGGGCCATACCGATGGGACAGGACGCCCCGCGTACGGGTAACTCCTCCAGAGGTTACCCGCGCCGTGTGGACTCCCACAACGCCTTTACTTTTGTCCCAAGGAGGCGGACTCCGTCTCGAAGCGGATGATCTGGATGGGCTTTGGACGCTCCGCGATGTTCTCGTAGACCAGGAGCACCTGAACGCCGGTCTCGCGCTCCACGGCATAGGCCTTGACAAAGGAACGCCCTCCGATCTCGCTGATGATGGTATGCGTGCCGGGCTTGGCTTCGGAGAAGACATCGGCCTCTAAGTCAACCGACTGGATGTCCAGCCCTTCGGGCACATACAGCGTAACGTGCTCGGTGGCCGCTTCCGGTCCAACCAGTGGGGGAAGCGTGTTGACCGAACTGGTAGCACAACCGGTACCGGCGAGAACGAGCAACGTGGCGAAGAAGAGCGCGCGAGGACGACAAGCTGTAACAGAAAGAGGCATAGCAAGGGGAGGCTGGGAGTGACGAGAACGCGCCACCGGCCCAAACAAAAACCACACCAGCACCATGCATCGCCGTTTGCTGCGCTGGAGCGGCGATCCTCCAGGCCTCCCTGTATGTTCGAGACGCCAGCGCTTGTCTTCCAGGATGCACAGGCGGTGAGCCTGCGCTAGGCGTTCTGGGCGCCGGCCTTTAGATCAGTCCTTGCTCGCGGTAGCGCTTGAGCTTGTTGCGGATGGTGCGCGCGCTGATGCCCAGCTGCTCGGCGGCCTGCTGCTGGTTGTTGTTCATCTGCTCCAGCGCAGACAGGATCATCTTGCGCTCCATATCCTCGATGGTCAGCGGTCCGCTGAGCTGAAGCGGCGCGTCCAGGCTGTGGGCGCGGGGCTGGGCGTCCGAGAAAAACTCGTTCAGGACGTCGTTAGGCTGGATGACCTCGCGCTCGGCCGAAAGGAGGACTCCACGCTGAACCATGTTCTCCAACTGCCGGACGTTGCCGGTCCAGGGATGTTGGAGAAACTGCCCCATGAGATCCTCACTCACGATCTTGTTGGGGAGGCCGTAGAGACCGCAGTACTTCTGCACGAAATGCTTGACGAGGAGCGGGATGTCGCCCGTGCGGTCGCGCAGCGGCGGCACCGCCAGGGGAAAGACGCAGAGGCGGTGATAGAGGTCTTCCCGGAAGATGCCCTCGTCCAGCGCTTCGGAGAGCACCCGGTTGCTGGTGGCGATGACGCGCACGTCGACCTTCTGGACCTCGGAGGCCCCCACCTTCTGGAACTCTTGCTCCTGCAACACGCGTAGCAGCTTGGCCTGGATGGGCAGGTCGATCTCCGTGATCTCGTCGAGGAGCAGGGTGCCTCCGTCGGCGCGCTCGAAGGCTCCCGTCATGTCTTCGATGGCCCCGGTGAACGCCCCCTTGCGATGTCCAAAGAGGTGGCTTTCCACCAGCTCGCGCGGCAGGTTGGCGCAGTTGAGCGTCACGTAGGGCCGGTCTGCCCGATCGCTCATCTGATGGATGAGGCGGGCCAGGACCTCCTTGCCAGTCCCGCTTTCTCCTTGGATGAAGACCGGCGCCTTGTTGCCGCTGATGCGGGGCAGCATGGCCTTCAGCTCCAAAATCTTGGGCGCTTCCCCAATGTAGTGCACCCGGTCGTTGCGCGGGCTCGACTTCCGGCGCCGACGCGCTGGGCGGGACGAGCCGGCGGGCTCGTCGGCCACGGGCTCGGTCTGCGCCAGGCAGGCCTGGACGCGCTCCACCAGCTCGGTGGTCGAGAACGGCTTCGGGATGTAGTCAATGGCCCCGTTCTTCATAGCGCGGACCGCGTGCTGCACGTTGGAGTGCGCCGTGATCATGATGACCCGCGTGTCCGGATGCTCCTGCCGGATGTGGCTCAAGAGCTCCAGTCCATCCATGTCTGGCATCATGAAGTCGGTCACCACCAGGTCATACGCCTGCTCTTTCAGCGATTCGACGGCCTGGACGGCGCTCATACAAGTGACCACGTGCATGCCGTGGCGGGAAAACAGCCGCTCGAATAAACCGTGGAGCAGCTGCTCGTCATCTACGAGGAGGATACGGGGTTGCTGATTCATGTAGGGTTCGGAGCTTAGGAGAGAGATGAACCAAAGGATGATATCAGAACGAACAAAAAGCTACACGGCGTAGGGATAAGAAGCTAGTTCGTCGATGATTCGTTAAGAGCGTGGAATACGTCAGAGCTTGGTCATGGCGGCCCCCACACGCACCTGTTGGATGAAAGCCTGGGTGCGGTCGTCGAGACGAGACCGCTCGGTGGCATCGCACGTGACTGTTGGATCAGCGATGCCGTCCTTGAAATGGGCGTCGAAGTAACCGTCCATACCGGCGATCAGATGAGAAGGCCACCCGTTGCTTTCCAGGCGCTCTTGGTGCGCCTCGCTGAAGACGGTGGCGAAGGTCTGCCCGTCTTGGGTGCAGGCCTCCACGGTGTGGACCCAGTCCACGCCTTGCCTGGCCAGGCGAAGCTCGGCGTTGAACTCGGCGGCGAACGCTTCGGTGAAGTCCCCGGTGGCCGGGTCCGTGATGACGCGGCTCGGTGGGCCTACCATCGCATCTGCCCCACCACGGCGCATCTGCTGGATGTACGCCTCGGTCTGCTCCTGGAGGCGCGACTGCTCGGCTGCGTCGCACACGGCGGCTGGGTTGATGACTGCATCTTGAAGCCGGCTTTCGAGATAGGCTTGCTGGAAGACTATCGCCTGAGTGGGCCACCCGTCTCGTTCCAAACGGTCTCGCTGCACCTCGGCGAGGGCGCTCACGAACGCCTCCCCGCCTTGGGTGCAGGCCTCCGCCATGCTGACCAACTCCAGGGCCCCATTCGCTAGCCTCAGCTCGGCCTTGAACTCATCGCCGAAGGCTTCAGTGTAGCCTCCATGAACCGGATCAGAGACCACGCGGCGGACCTGCTGGAGGAAGGTGTGCGTGCGCTCGTCGAGGCGATACTGCTCGTCAGCACGGCACGTGACAAGCGGATCGGCGAGGCCGTCCTCGAAGTGAGCCTTGAAGTAGCCGTCCATGCCCGCCATCAGGTGGGAGGGCCACCCGCTTTGTTTCAGTCGATCCTGGTGGGCCTGGCTGAAGGCGGTGGCGAAGGTCTGCCCGTCTTGGGTGCAGGCCTCCACGGTGTGGACCCAGTCCACGCCTTGGCTCGCGAGACGAAGCTCGGCGTTGAACTCGGCGGCGAACGCTTCGGTGAAGTCCCCGGTGGCCGGGTCCGTGATGACGCGACTCGTGGAGTCCACAGGCGGCTCCTGGCTACAGCCAAAGCCGACCAGGACCAGAAAGACCAGGGCCATGGGTGCAGCGAAGGGGGAAGATCTAGGCATGACAGTGTCTGTCAGGTGAGCTGTGCGATCGAACAGGCCAGCAGGCGGGAGCGATTTCATGGTCCGGCGGTGATGGGCATGGAAGATGTGGCCGCAAAGGGGGCCAAGGGCAGCAGCAGGCTGAACCGTGTGCCGTGTTTGCCATCGGTGGAGGCCAGAAACAGCAGGCCACTGTGCGCCTCGGCGATGCGCCGTGCGATGCACAGTCCCACACCCAGGTTGTGCGCCTTGGTCGTGAAGAAGGGCACGAACACTTGGTTCTCTGGCGCCTCAAGCATGATGCGCCCCTGGTTGATCACGTCGAAGCGGAGTTGGCCCGTTGTCTCGTCGAGGCCAGCGCAAATTCGGACCAGCGTACCCGCAGGCCGTGCATCAAAAGCATTCTGGATCAGGATCAGCAGGGCCTGGCGCACGAGTTGGGGGTCGGCGGATACCTGGGCCTCGGGGGCCTGCTGGTCCACCGCCAGCCATGCATAGTCGTCATCGTTCAGGGCATCGAGCGCTCCGTTCAAGAGCGCCTCCGCCTGGATGAGCGTGGGGACCGGGGCGGTGGGCTGACTGTAGTGCTGGAGATCGGCTAGGATGCGCTCAATGCCGGTGGTCCCCTCGAAGATGCGGAGCAGCATCTCTCGCTGCTCGCGGGTGGGGAGCGTGCCCGTGAGCAGGTCGGCAAAGCCCTCGATGCTGGTGACCAGACCCCGCAGACGATGCGCGAGGATCTCGGAGAGATTGCACAGGGCCTCGTCGCGCTCCACCGAGCGGACGGTCAGGGCTGCCAGGGCGTGGGCGTCGCTTTCGGTCACGGGGTCGCGGAGAGAGCACGAGAGTGTGGTACGAAAGGCCGACCGCTTCAAGGGTTGTGCCATCCAGCCGAGGCCAAGCAAAGGGTAGGGCCTAGACTCCGGGTGAAAGCCTGCGAAGGGCCCTTTCTTGCCGTGGAGGCCCCTTCAGCGCCCTTGAGCCGCGCCTGAGCCGCCTTCGGATCGGAAGTTTTTTCCGAAAGGCTTTCCGATCCACCCCATCCGGCGTACGCCTTAGGGCCTATCCGTGTTGAATTACAACTTCTTAGAGCCTGAGCGATCCCCGCTGGGCCCCCTTCCTGTCCCGCTCATGCCCATGTCGGTTATGGATGAGGGGTTTGTGGTTTCTTTCTACGACAATCGCGCGATTCGGCACAATCGTTGAACAGTCGTTGGCTATCTGTTTACGCTTCGTCACCCAGGCTCACCCATGGATACTCAACCGGTCCACCTGCTACGCCACGCCATGCGCGCGTACCAGCTCCGCACGGAGGCCTTGACGAGCAACCTGGCCAACATGGACACACCCGGCTACCGGCGCCTCCATGTTTCGTTTGAGGAGGCTCTTCAGGATGCTCGCAACGGGCTGGGCGGCACAGAGCCGCATCGCGTGGAGGCCTCCATGCACGTGGGGGATGGCCCGCCCATCCTCGAAGATGAGATGATGGACCTGGCCGACACCCAGATGCGCACCCAGCTCGGCGCACGGGCCCTCCGGGAGCACTTCACGATGCTCCGCACCGGCATCACCGGCCGCACCGGCTAAGCCCTCTCGTTCCCTCAAGGCCCCCTGTACCCATGCTACGCAGCCATCGCCACTACACGCCGTTTCGAACGTCCGCCCGCGGGCTGGAGGCGCAGCGGATTGCCATGGCCACGGCCGCAGAGAACATCGCCAACGCGTCCACCACACGCACCGCAGACGGCACCCCCTACCGCATCAAGCGCGCCGTCCACGAGCTCGAAGAAGAGCAGCCGACGCGCTTCTCGCGCCTGCTCTCGCGCAGCCGCATGGAGCTCCAGACCAACATGCCGGAGCACTCCGCTGGACCTACGCTCGACCTTGACCGTCTGGCCGACGGCGAGATGGGCCCCCTCACCGACGTGGAGGAGCTGGAGCGCTACCGGCGCGAATACGACCCCACGCACCCAGACGCCGACGCCGACGGGTACGTGCTCTATCCCGATGTCAACATGGTGGAGGAGATGACGCGGATGATTTCCGCCAACCGCATCTACGAAGCCAACCTCACGGCGGTGGAAGCCGCCAAAGAAATGCTGAAGCGTACCCTCGAAATCTAGACCGTCCTGTTCGTCCCATAGGTTATTAATCCGTTTGTTATGGGCCAGCTCCTCGACTCCTTGACCACGTACCTCGCCACACGCCGCCGCCCTCACCTCTCGCAGGTACTGAGGCTGATCAACCAAGCGCGGGTGGTGCAATATCAGCCTCTCCTCAACGCCCTGCCGGTGGGCCGTACCGCCCGCAGCCGGTCCTGTCCGCTCTCCACGGCCCTGGGGGGCCTGGTCGGGGTGGACGGGTTGTGCCTGGAAGACCTGGACCAAGCGCGGCGGATCGGCCGCGTGTGGAACGTACCGGTCACGGAGGCTCAAGGACGCTTTATCGTGCGCCTGCCACACTTGTTGGAGCGATTTGTGCGGGCCTTCGACCAAGGAGCCTATCCGGCTCTCCTCCAACCTGCCCCTAGTCCTGTGTCTGCCCACTACGCATGAGCCGCATCTCCCCCTACGCGCGCGCCACGCCGGTCTACCAGCCCGGCAGTCCCTCGGCCCCTTCGCAAGGGCTGCCCGCCGCTCCCAACGCGGCCGCCCCTACAGCCGCGGAGGCCGCCACGCCTCGCGCCCCCGGCGTGGACCCCGCCGAGCAGGCGCTGATCGACGCCTACTTCCCTGCGCAGAGCCCAGCCTCCATGAAGCTCTACAGCCCGGGATCGGGCTCGACGACGGTGACGCCGGGCGCCCTGGGCACCCGCCTTGACGTCACCGGCTGACCCCCCTCCCCATGACGGCTCTAGAACTTCAACGGATGCGCACCGGCGGGGCCGGGAACGACCGTCCCGCCGCGTTGCCTCAGCCCCAATCGGGCAACGGCGTGGCCTTTGGGTCCGCCTTTGAGGACGCCATCAACCGCGTGGACGCCTCTCAAAAGAACGCCAACGCCGAGGTCGAAGCCTTCGTGGCCGGCGAGCAGGAAAGCCTCCACGAGGTGATGATCGCTATCAACCAGGCCGGGCTCACCTTCCAGCTCATGACGGAAGTCCGCAACCGGATGGTGGAGACCTACCAGGAACTGATGCGCATGCAGGTCTAACACGCCCTCCAAGGCTGACCCGCCACCCCCAATACACGGTAGGGACACGACACACGGTAGGGACACGACACACGGTAGGGACACGACACACGGTAGGGACACGACACACGGTAGGGACACGACACACGGTAGGGACGCGATACATCGTGTCCCGGCAGCTTGCGCCCACCCCAGAAAAGGAGCCCCCCACGCCTACGTCCCGGTGGAACGAATGGGAGGACATCGGCCAATTCTTCCTCTCTGGTGCCATCCAAACGGCCTACAAACAGGTCCTCAGGCTTTTCAGACCGCCCAGGCACGCACGGGCCTCCTGGCATTCTCCTTGCGTAGCTCACGCAGCATCACCTACGCGCTCTCCCATCTCCCTGCCTGCGTGGCACGGCCTGCGTGCAAGCTTTCCTACAAAACATACGGCTGTTCCTCCAGAACCTGACCGCCGGCCAGCGCCTGGCGCTGGGGGGCGTGTTTGCGGGCGGAATCGCCCTGCTGGTCTCGGTGGCGATGTGGGCCAACCAACCAGACTACACCCTGCTCTTCGGCCGCCTCGACCCGGCCGATGCCAACCAGATCGTAGAGGCGCTGCGCGCAGACAACATCGCCTTTGACCTTCGGGAGAACGGCACCGCGGTCTACGTTCCACGCGGCGACGTGTCTGAGCTTCGCATCCGTTTTGCCGGGGAAGGCCTGATCTCGGCGGGCCCCGCCGGCTACGCGGACCTGTTCGACAACAACACGCTCGGGCAAACCGACTTCATGCAGCGCCTCAACATGCGCCGCGCCCTGGAAGGTGAACTCGCCCGCACCATTGCCGACCTCAAGCAGGTGGAGCTCTGCCGCGTTCACCTCACGCTCCCCGAGCGCTCCGCCTTCGCCGAGCTGCAGAACGATCCCACGGCCTCGGTGACTCTGACGCTCACGAACGGGGCGCGGCTGACCAATGCGCAGATCGAGGGCATCACGGCCCTGGTGTCCGGTGCCGTGGAAGGCCTGGCCCCCGCCGACGTGACCATCATCGACAACCGGGGCAACCTGCTCTCCGACCCCATGAGCCGGGACCCCGAGCTCATGGCCAGCTCCAACCAGCTGCGCCGCCAGCGGGAGGTCGAGCAGCACTTCACCGAGAGCGCCCAGTCCATGCTGAACGACGTGCTCGGCCCCGGCAACGCCATCGTCCGCGTAGCGGCCCAGCTCGACTTCACCGAGTACCGCGAGTCCAGCGACGTCATCGACCCGGAGAGTGCCACCATCGTCGCCGACCAGCGCAGGCAGGAGACGGACGAGGTCGGCGAGTCCACGGACCAGGTGCGTAACTTCAACATCAGCCGCAACCAGTCCTTCACGCGCCGTAACCAGGGCGACGTGGCCCTCCTGACGGTGTCCGTGATCCTCAACATGAAGGATCCGCCTCCGGCCCCAGCGGTGGCCGAGGGGGAAGAGCCAGCGGACCCGCCCGCTCCCATTCTGTACACGGACGAAGAGATCGCCGAGATTGAGGCGCTCGTCCAAAACGCCGTGGCCTTCAACCCCGAGCGCGGAGACCGCATCACCACGCATCAGACGCGCTTTGACACCAGCGAAGACGATCAGGTGCTGGCTCAGATTCGGGCTCAGCAGCAGCAGGAGGATATGCAGCGATACATGCGGTATGGCTTGCTGGCTCTGGCCCTGGGATTGGGCTTCTGGTTCTTGCGATCCATCACCCGCCGCATCACCGCCATGGCCGAGGAGCGCGAGCGCCTAGAGGCCGAGGAGGTACGCCGCCTGGAGCTGGAAGCGAAAGCCGAGGAGCAGAAGCGCTTGAGCGCTGGCGACCCCGACGAGGAGGAGCTGGTCTTGGTGGACGATCTCTACACGAGCAAGCTCTCGCCCGAGGCGCGGGCCCGGCTGAAAGCCAAGCACCAGATGTTCGAGGACATCCAAAAGCAGGTCCTGGACCGGCCCGAGGACGCCGCCGACATGATCCGCATCTGGCTCTCAGCCGCAGCGGCCAGCCAGGAGGAAGACGCCCCGGTCAATCCGCAGCCTGTCCCAGCGCCCGAACCTGCCGACGCCTAGGCGCCCACCCTTTCCTTCTCTGCTATGGAAGCCTCTGCCTCCTTCCGACCGCGCTCCGTACACGACCTGAATGGCGCCCAGAAGTCCGCCGTGCTGCTCATTGCCCTCGGCACCGAAGCGGCCAGCGCCATCCTGAAGCACCTCGACGACAGCGAGGTCGAGCAGATCACGATCCAGATTGCTCAAAGCCGCAGCGTGGACAGCACCATCGTTGAGGATGTCCTGATGGAGTTCCGAGACATGGGCATGGCGCAGGACTACATCGCGCAGGGGGGCGTCGGGTTCGCCCGCGAGACCCTCGAGCAAGCCCTGGGCTCTCGCCGGGCGGAGGAAATCATGATGCGTGTGGAGGCCGCCATGCAGGTCTCCGCCTTCCACTTGCTCCAAACCGTGGAGACCAGCCAGCTCATCAGCTTCCTCCAGAACGAGCATCCCCAGACCGCCGCGCTCATTCTCTCGCACTTGAACCCCCGCAAATCGGCCGACATCATTGCGGCCCTGTCAGACGAGCTGCAGAGCGAGATCATCTACCGGCTGGCCACCATGGGCAAGACCTCGCCCGAGATGATCCGGGACATCGAGGATGTGATCCGGCAGCAGATCGGCTCGCTCTTCGGCACGGAGCTGAGCGCCACCGGGGGCGTCGATGCTGTGGCCCAGATCCTGAACAACATCAACCGCACCGCCGAGCGCACCATCATCGACGCGATCCGAGACCGCGATGCCGATCTGGCCACCTCGATCAAGAACCTGATGTTCACCTTCGAGGACCTCGCCGACCTCGGCGATCGCGATTTGCAGCGCATCCTGGTCGAGGTGGAACAGCGCGACCTGGCGCTGTCCCTCAAGGCCGCCTCGGACCGCCTCTCGACCAAGCTCCTGGGCAACCTGAGCGAGCGGGCCGCCGAGATGCTGACCGAGGAGATCGAGCTGATGGGCCCCGTCCGGGTCAGCGACGTCGACGATGCGCAACGCCGCATTGTGGAGGTCGTCCAGACCCTCGAAGAAGCCGAGGAGATCACCATCGGGGGCGGCAGCGACGAGATGCTCGTCTGACCCACTTCTGCACGTCCGGCACGGCGCCCCCGCCGACGCATCCTGCTGAACCCCTATGCTCCAACACCGCCTCCTGCCCCGAGAAGCCGTGGACCTTCACGACGAAGGCCCCACAGAGGCCGACGCGTTTGTCCCCACGTTGCTGCGTGTGCCGCATGAGCAGGTCCGCCTGCAGCCCCCCGACGAGGAGGGCGAGGAGATCTTTCGCCTCCACGGCGTCATTCGGGCCGCCGCTGCGCAGCACGCCTCGCCGTTTGAGGTCCCCGCGCTGGTCGATGAACCTCAGCTCCCCCTGCCCGCACCGCCTGAAGAGATGCCGCCGCTGCCCCCGGAGAGCGTCCCCTACACCCGGCGCGAGATTGAAGCCCTGAAAGCGGGCTGGCGCACCGAGTGGGAGGCCGAGGCCGAGGACCGGGCGGAAGCCGCCCGCGAGGCGGGGTACCGAGAGGGCGCGCAGGCCATGCACGAGAGCGTGGAGCGCGACGTAGCCGCCCTGCGGGCCACCTTTGTGGAGGACATCCAGGCGCTACACCGCGCCTGGGCTGGCCACGTGCTGGACACCCAGCAGCACCTGGCTGAGCTGGCCTTCACCCTGGCTGAGCAGTTGCTCCACAGCCCGCTCACTGAGCCGCTCAAAGCGGTGAGCACCCGGGCCCTCGCTGAAGCGCTGGAGCCGCTCGCGAATGAGGCGCGCCTGGAGGTTCGTCTCCACCCCGTGGATCTGCTCCGCCTCCAAGAGTCGGGCGTCATGGATCAGCTGTCGGGGAGCCACCTGACCCTCCGCTGGCTCCCCGACGATAGCCTGGCGGTGGGAGACTGGGTGGTGTCTTCGCCCACGGCGGCCACGCGCCGCCTCCAGGATGAGTTGCTGGACGCGCTGCACCGTCAGCTTCGCACGCTGGCCACCACCGCCCCCCCTGAGCCTCCTCCTGCCCAAGACCCCCCCGCCCCAGATGCCTCCTAGCCCTGCGGCCCTCCCCTTGCCTGCCCGCCTAGCATGGCTGAACGAAGCCATGGAGGCGGCCCCGCTGGACCCGCGCGCTTTTGGGCGCGTGCAGTCCGTGGTGGGCTTGCTCGTGGAGGCCAGCGAGGTCCACGCCGCGGTGGGCGAACTGTGCTTCATCCACGCCCAGGAGCGACCAGGGGGGCGCGTCATCAAGGCCGAGGTGGTGGGCGTGCGAGGCTCCACCTCGATCCTGATGCCGCTGGAGGAGCCGTTTGGCCTGGGCGCGGGCTGCTTGGTCGAGCGCGCCGCCCTGCCGCTTTCGGTGGCCGTGGGCCCGGCGCTCCTCGGACGGGTGATCGATGCCGGCGGCCAACCCATCGATGGCCTCGGGCCACTCCAAACGGTGGCTGAACAGGCGGTGCACAGCGAACCGCCCCCGCCCCTGTCGCGCCAGCTCATCCACGAGGCCATGCCCACGGGCGTACGGGCCCTGGATGCCTTCCTCACGCTCGGACGGGGCCAGCGCATCGGCATCTTCGCGGGGTCAGGCGTGGGCAAGAGTACGCTGCTGGGCATGATCGCCCGGCAAGCCCAGGCCGATGTCAACGTCATCGCCCTCATTGGAGAACGAGGCCGCGAGGTGCAAGAGTTCATCGCAGACAACCTGGGTCCGGAGGGGCTGCAACGGTCCGTGGTGGTGGCCGTCACCAGTGACCAAGCCGCCATGAGCCGGGTCAAGGGAGCCAGCACCGCGATGGCCGTTGCGGAATATTTTCGAGACCAGGGAAAAGATGTCCTCTTGATGATGGACTCGGTGACGCGCGTGGCTATGGCCCAGCGGGAGGTGGGGCTGGCCGTGGGTGAGCCCCCCACCACCCGTGGCTACACGCCGAGCGTCTTCGCGCTGCTGCCCCGCTTGCTGGAACGCGCCGGACCAGGAGAAGCCGGCTCCATCACCGGCATTTTTACGGTCTTGGTCGATGGCGACGACATGGATGAACCCGTCAGTGACGCCGTCCGGGGTATTCTGGACGGACACGTGGTGCTGTCTCGCCATCTGGCCGAACGTGGACATTTTCCGGCCATTGACGTGCTCCAAAGCGTCAGCCGCGTCATGCCCCGCATCACCACGGACGACGAGCGGCGCGTGGCGGACGCGGCCCGCAGCCTGCTCGCCGCCTACCGCAATGCCGAGGACCTGATCCGTATCGGCGCCTACGAGCCTGGCGCCGATGCCCTGCTGGACCGTGCGGTAGCTGCGCACCCGGCGCTCACCGGCTTCCTGCGTCAACGCACCGCCGAGCCGCTGGACCCCACGCCCATCGAGACCCTGGAGACCCTGCTCGGCCACGTGCCAGGCTCACGCCCTTGATTTTGGCGAGCCATTTGCACCGCGATGTACCGCAGTGTACAGCCGGCTGAGCGATCCACCAGCCCTGGTCTCTCCCAACCTTCTTCTGCTTCATGGCCCGCAAGAAGTTCATATTCGCCCTGGACGGTGTCCTTCAACTGAGGCGCCACGAGGCCGACCAGGCTCGGCGCGTGCTGGCAGGAGCAAGTCAGCGCTGCCAGGAACAAGCTCAGCGATTGCAGGCTGCCGAACAAGCCCTGCAGGCGACGGCCCAACCGTCCATGCTCCGAACCCTGAACCCGCATCAACTGCGCCAACACGAGGCCTACAGCCAGCAGCTCAAACGAGAGCGCGACGCCGCCCGCCGGGCCCTGCGCCAGTGCCGGCAAGAAGAAGCCAAGGCACGCCAGCTCGTGCTCGAACGTCACCGAGCCGAAGAGTCCCTGAGTACGCTCCGCACCTCGCAGGCCCACGCCCACCGGCGTGAGCAGCGGCAGCAAGAGATCCGCACTCAGGATGAGCAGACCGCCTCACGCCACAGTCAACCCCGCCACCTCCGCCCCTAGCGCGCCAACCTATCGCTCCTCATGGGTCGCTTTATCCTTGCTCTCGCTGTTGCCCTGGTGGCCTTTGCCGGCGGCCTCGTAGCCATGTATCAGGCTATGCCACGGTTCGACCCCGACCGGGTGGAGCGGACGCAGCAGTACCTGGACAGCTTGGCGCTAGCCGACACACTGGTCCAGATGGACTCGTTGCAACTCGCTCTGCTGGAGCCGCCTCCCGTGGAGATCCCAGACTCGCTCCGCACCCAGATGCAAGCGCGCGATGCCCTGATCCTGGCTCTCACAGATTCGCTGAACCAGCTCCGTGGCGCCATCCAGACCTCCAATGATCAGATCCAAGAACTGCGCGGCGAGGTCGAGGCCCTGGTCCAGGCCTGGGTCGAACAAGAGGAGCGCCGGGCCGAGGCGTCCCAGCTTAGCGGCACCCTCACCAAGCTGGAGGACGAGGAACTGCAGATGGTCCTCGCCCGCCTCAATCTCCCTTTGCTCGAACAGCTCTACATCGAGTCGTCGAATCGCAACCGGACCCGGCTGCTTCAATCGTTGGCGCCCGAACGTGCGGCGCGCGTGGTGCAGGTCTTGATGGACGCTGTGCCTGACGACGCGGCGGACCCTCTCCCTGCTGCAGCAGGCCCGCCCACCAACGCAGGCTGACCTTTACGCCTTCCGCTTCCGATCATGTCTCTGCTTCGCGCCATCCAGGCCTTCCTGCCTTCGGCTCCGTCGGCCTCGGCCTCTCAGCCCGCTCCCACGGACGCCTCCCCGCGCCGATCCTTTGGGGAGGTGCTGGGCGCCTGGGCCAGCCGCCTCCGTGGCACCGAGCCCGAGGCCGAGGCCCCATCGCCCACCCCCGACGCCTCCGCCTCATCGGCACCGCCGTCTGGGGAGGCCGCGCTCCAACCCTTCATGGGGGCTCCTCCGGCCCGGCTCGGCGCCCTCCTCGACGAGGCCCCCCCCGAGACTCCAGAGGTCCCAACGGACGTACCCGCTGCCACGCCGCCAGCCCCCGATCCGTCGGCGCCGCTCCCCGTAGGACCATTGCCGTCCGAGGACCCGGCCAACACCGGTGCGGACCTCGCTTCGGACCGTCCCACTCTCGTAGCGACCGTTCCACAGACGCCACCGCCCTCGACCACCCCGCAGGCTCCACCCGCCGCGACGTCGGAAGCCACGTCGCAGGCCTCTGCGCGTGTGACTCTGCCGGCCGTGCCCGCCACGTCCACGCAGCCCGCTCCTGATTCGGCTGTTCCAGAGGGACCGGAGGCGACCGCTCCGCGCCCGCCCCTTACGCAGGCCACGGAGGAGCCCGCTCTGCCCAGCGGAACCGTTCAGCAGGCGCCCGATGACCTCCCCCTTACCGAGACCCGTCCACGCCGAGAGGAGGGGCGTCCCGCGGCCCCCTCGTCACCCGCTGCCTCGTCGCCCGCTGCCTCACGCGTGAACAGCCCAGCCCCCGCCACACCCTCACGAGGGAGTGCCCCCTCTACGCAACCCGCAGGATCCACGCTGGCCGAATCCGGTCTCGAGGAGACCGCGACGCGTCCTCCGACCCCACGGCCCAATCCCACGCCACCGACCGTCGTACGTCCCGGTGGGCCGACTCCACCTACCTCACGCCCGGACTCTCCACCGGCGCCTTCCCTCACCCAGGCTCCACCGGCTTCCGCCGCTGAGCCCCTGGCCAACCCCTCCCCAAGCGATGAGGCGGAGGGAGCCGCTCGCCCAGCCCCGCAAGCGGCCCCGGCTCCGACGGCCCCGTCTGCGGCCCCACCCTTGACCTCGAATCCTGCGGTGAAGCCCGAACCTTCGCTTCAGCTCGACGAGGCCGAGATGCCCGGACGGGTACAGGTACTGTCTGTCGAGACTGCACCGGGTTCACCCCCTTGGTCTCCACGTTCCTCCTCAGAGGCGACGGCCCCCTCCACGCCCCCGCCGGCCACCGCCCCCCGCTCCACCGGTGAGGTCCTCCCCGAGCAGGCACCGCAGGGTCCTACGCCACGTGCCGAAACGACGGTGGAGGCTCCGACCGAGCGCCGGGTAGCCGCAGGAACGACTCGCCCTAGTGGCCCCGCTCCTGACGCCAGCCCCTCGGCCGACGCCTCGCCGGCCCCGGCCGCAGAGGCGGACACGCCGTCCCGTCTACCTGCTCCTGAAGCGCCCCGTCCTTCCTCTGAACGCACCGAGACACCCCGTACCCGTGCGACCTTCATCCAGACCCCGAGCTCTGCCCCCCAGCCGACCTCCGCGCCAACCCCTGCTGAACAAGCCGGCGCCTCGCAGACCTCCGCCCAGCAGGCCCCCTCTTCGCCTGCTCCCCCCGCCCAGGCTGACTCCGCTCCGTCCCCCCCCCGCTCAACCACCGCTCCGGCGGCCTCCACGCCCCAGACGGTAGCCCCACCCGCCACCACGACGCCGGCCCCACCGGCGACCACCGAAGCCGCTACGGTTCCAGACCCTGCCCGTCCGGCCCCAGCCACGACGGCTCCCACAGAGGCTTCCCACACAGCGCCGGTCGTCAACTCAGCACCGGTCGCCAACTCAGCGCCGATAGCGAACTCGGCCTCGACCCCGTCGGCACGACAGCCGGATGCGCGTACAGCAGACCTCACGAACGGCGCCCCGACCTCTCCCGACCTGGACCCGGCGCTTGAGCAGGAGGCTCCCCCCACCCGCACCGTGGCCGACGTGCGCCGCTCTGTTGCACAGGCTCAGCCCTCAACGCCCCCGCAGACTGCCTCGACTCGTGCTGATCGCCCGGCCGCTGGCGAGGCGCCCGTGGAACGGCCTGCAGGCCCACCGGCCCGTCCTGATGGCACGCGTCCGCCCAACCAGGACGCCGAGGTAGAAGCACCCAAGGCGCAAGACGCTCCCCCCCGTCCGCCAACGCCCCAGGCCGATCCTGCACCAACCCAGGCCGACCAGATCTCGACCTCGGGCACGCCCCGTGCAGAGGAGTCCACCGCCGTCGAGCCTGTCCGGAAGGCACCGATCCCAGAAGGGTCCTCGACGGAGCCCTCGCGGGCCAAGGCCGACCCCGACGTCCCCACAGCTGCACGCCCAGCCCCGGCCTCGCCGGCCCCAGACGAGCCCGCGGCTTCGCAGACACCCGCCGCGCCACCGAACGCCGAGCCGGCGACGCGTGAGGCGGCCGCCGCTGAACGGCCCCGCCCCACGACGGCAGCGCCGGGCCCCCGTCCTGCAGCGGCCTCGCCAGAGCCAGCCCCCGCCGCTTCAGCGCCCGACGTTGAAAACGACGCCGAGACCGACGCCGTCCCAACGGCACGACCAGGCGAGTCCGACGAGCCTTCGGCGGCGTCAGGCACGTCCCCACGCCCCGAGCCCAGCACAAGCTCGACGCGCGCGGCGGCCCCGGCGGCCCGCGGGGCGGTCCCGGTGACACCAGCCAACGCAGAGGTCCAGCCTCGACCCACGGAGACGGTGCCGGTCACCTCCGAGGAGGCCCCACAGGCGGCCCCGGCCGACGCCTCCGACCCTGAACCAGCGCCCCCGGTGGCCTCGGCGACCTCGACCGCGAGCACGGCGAGCCCCAGTACTGAAGTCAGCGCAGGACTCGACGCCGAGGCCGAGTCCGAGCAACAGGCGGACGCCGACCAGCACCCATCGCACGATGAGTCGGCCGACGAGCACTCCGGCCGACGTCCGACCCCAGCCCCCACCCCAACCACGGCGGCCACGACCGCCTCGCCCCCGTTGGGGCCGTCCCTCCCCGACCTGACCGAGCCCCCCCTGGCCGAGGCCATCCCTGGCGAGGAAGCGATCGTAGAAGAAGGCGCTGAGACGGGACTTCCGGAAGCGGTGGGCGCCGAAGGAGCCTCCAGTAGCCGGCCATTGCCTGGTGGCGGGGCCACTCCATTGGCGGGACGCTCTACCCTCTCGGCCGCGTGGCTCCAGCGCCTGCTGAACCCATCCGGTGCGCTGGCCCCTCCC
The DNA here is from genome assembly GCA_038747425.1 of Bacteroidota bacterium. Lineage (GTDB taxonomy): Bacteria > Bacteroidota > Rhodothermia > Rhodothermales > JBCDJV01 > JBCDJV01. The sequence continues at coordinate 38,018 of JBCDJV010000013.1, read as the reverse complement.
GATGCTCCGTGGCAACGCATGGAGCTCCGCCTCGACGAAGGCGACGGCACCATGACCGTTCAGACACGGCGTGAGGAGGATCGCGTGTCGGTGTCCGTGGGCTTCAGCGACCCCGCCGTGCGGGCGCTGGTCACCGCGCAGGCCGAGAAGCTGGAAGCCGCCCTGCGGGACCATTACGGCACCGACGTGGACCTCTCCCTGGGCCAAGACGGACGCTCAGACCAACAGCCCGATGCCCAGCAAGACCGGCGTCCAACCGACGGCTCGGCGGCGCTCGACGCCAGCCGGCGAGACGCAGCAGATCGCCCACGCTCAGCGCCAGCCGCTTCGCAGCGGCGCGAGTGGATCGGGTAACACGCTCCTCTCTTCCTTCGCACTCCGTTTCACACAATGTAGACTCCCATGGAAGTAACTAGCACCCCAAGCTCAGGCGAACAGATCCTGAGTGAGCTTCAGCAGCAAAGCCGTGCTAGCTCGGCCTCTCTGACCGACCGGGCCAGTGAGCTGGGCAAGAACGAGTTTGTTCAGCTGCTGATGGCGCAGATCCAGAATCAAGACCCTCTCAATCCGATGGAGGGCTACGAGTTTGCCGCCCAGCTGGCCCAGTTCAGCTCCGTGGAGCAGCTCGTCAACATCAACGACACCCTGGGGCTGAGCATGGAGGCCACGGGCGTCCTGACGCAAGCCACCAACAGCGGGATTGCCGCCGGGATGATCGGGCAGACGGTCGAGGCCGTCTCCAACCAGGCTCCGTGGGACGGCGAAGAGGCCGTCCAGCTCGGGTTTGACCTGTCGAGCCCCGCTGACAACGTGAGCGTTGAGATCCTGAACGCCAACGGCGAGGTGATCCGCACGCTGGACCTGGGCGCCAGAGACGCCGAGACCCACCGCTTCGAGTGGGATGGGCGCGACGGAGACGGCAAAAAGCTCCCCGAGGGCGCCTACTCTTTCCGCGTGAACGCCACCGATGCCGAGGGCGAGTCCCTGACCAGCCTGCCGTTCGTGACCGGGCGTGTGGACCGGGTGAGCTTTGACCAGGACGGCACACGCCTGTGGATTGGCGACGTGTCGATCCCCCTCGGCCAGGTCCGTGGCGTCGAGTCAGCGGCCGAATAGGCCTCAGCACGCGCTTCGGCATGGATTTTTCTGGGCTTAAGCCCGCATACCTTGCGCTAGCCTTGCTCTCAGACTCATGAACGTACGCGACCTAGCCGCCCGACTCCCGGTCTCGCCGGGGCAGGTCCCCGTCAGCGGAGGGCCTGGACCTCAGGGCCCAACGGCCCCGCCTGGACGAAGCGGAGCCGCCGATCGAGCCGCCGCCTTTACCGAGGCGTTGGAGCAGGCCTCCATGCCGGGGGTCACGCTGTCAGCCCATGCTCGTCAGCGTATCGCGCAGCGAGGTATCTCGTTCAATGAGTTCGATCAGCGCACGGTGTTCGATGCCTTCCAGGCCCTGGATGCCAAAGGCGCTCGAGACGCTCTCCTGTTCAGGGGCGACGCCGCCTTCGTGGTGAACGTGCCCAACCGGACGGTCGTGACCGCTCTGGATCCTGCCGAGGCCCAACAACGCATCTTCACTCAGATAGACAGTGCCATGCTGATCTGAGGCTGGGAGGGTGAGACCTCGAGAACGGCCGCGTGACGATACGCCAACCTGCATGAGATGCAGCCTATGAACCCACGCGCCCGTTCATCTGCTCCCCCTTCCGCCCGCTCCTACACCCTACATCCAACACCGGCTGGCCCCACGCTCAGCGAGCACGGGAAGCCGGGCCGCCGCCGACCGACCGACGCGGCTGCTTACCGACCTTCACCTAACCTGTGTGAATCATGATTCGCTCGCTCAATACGGGGATCTCGGGGCTGCGTAGCCACCAGACCCGAATGGACGTCGTGTCCAACAACATCGCTAACATCAACACCATCGCGTTCAAGCGCAGCCGCGTCGCGTTCGGCGAGGTGCTCGGGCAACAGCTCCTGGGCGTCGGCCGTAGCGCCGGGGGGACGGGCATCAACCCGTCCTTCGTGGGCCAAGGCGTAGCCGTGGGCAGCATCGACCAGAACTGGGGCCAGGGCGCCCTGGAAACGACCAACGTACTGACGGACCTGGCCCTCAACGGCAGTGGCTTCTTCGTGGCCCGCGGCATCGACCGCAACGTGCTGACGCGCGCTGGCAACTTCACGTTCAACAACGACGGGGAGCTGGTCACCGCTAACAGTGGCCTGAAGGTGCAGGCCTTCGCCTACACCTCGGATGGCGAGGTGGACACCAGCCAGCTCTCTGACATCCAGCTCAATTTCAACGCCCAGGCTCCACCCAAATTCACTGAGGGCATCGACATCGGCGGTAACCTCTCCGCGGATGCCGCCGTGGGGGATGAGGTCTCCTTCTCGAAGGTGATCTACGACGAGCAAGGCACCGCGCACGCCGTGGTGGTCCGGTTCACGAAGGCCGCCGACAACGCGTGGGACTACACCATCCAGAACGAAGACACGGTCTTCGCAGATGCCTCAGGGCAGGTGACCTTCAACACGGACGGGACCCTGAACTCACCCACGAATCTCTCGGTCAACTGGGACACCAACTTCGTGACGGGCGGCGATGCCATCACCATCGACTTTCAGGAGCTGACGCAGTACGCCAGCTCGTCGACGGCTAACATCCGGGGGCAGGATGGCTTCGCCTCGGGCAAATTCGCCAGCTTCACGATCAACCCTGAGGGCATCATCCTGATGAACTACACGAACGGGCAGCAGGAGGCGGTCTACCAGCTCGCCCTGGCCGACGTGGACAACCCGAACGGCCTGGAGCAGCTCGGGGAAAACTTCTACGGCACCAGTGGTTCCTCCGGAGACAGCGTGGTGGGCCGCGCGGGCCGCGAGCTCTCCACGACCGTCGTAGCCGGCGCGTTGGAGATGAGCAACGTGGACCTCGCCGCTGAATTCACCAACATGATCATCACGCAGCGTGGTTACCAGGCCTCGGCTCGGGTCATCACCACCTCGGACGAAATCCTCCAGGAGACCGTCCAGCTCAAGCGATAGGGATCAGGCGGGCCTGACCCGCCGCCCCCGCTCACCCATCCGCCCTCCGCCCGGTCTTACCCCGAGCGGAGGGCGTCGTGGTTCGCGGGGTACCTATCCGGGCGCCTAGCGCTCCCCTGAGTACGCCATCAGTTCTACCGGGGCCCCCTTCACCTCGATGAACGCCACCGTCAAGCCCTCACTGGGCGAGTTGGGCGGGACGAGGATGTGCTGCCCCTCCAGGGCTTGCTGCAGATCGTCGACCACGAACGCCACGTGAGGGATGGTTTTGACCAGCGCTGGATACGGGGCGTCCTCCCAGTATCGCTGCCACTGGATGCCATAGGGATTATCCTCGTGATCCGACACCGTCATCTTCAGATGCGGGAGATCAATCTCACCGTCAAATCGGTCTTGGGTGGGGATGCCTATGTGGTTGAACGTCATGACGGCACGCGGTCTGTTGGTGTGGGCGAAGGATGCGAGTTTAACTAGGAGATGAGCCTGTGGCCCCACGCCTCGGCCCAAGACACACGGTAGAGACGATAGCTCGTGTCCTGGAGACATGAGCCCCCGTTACCGGTCCCAGCTTCGGAGTTGCTGCGCGACCGCGTCTACGGTGTGGCCCAGGCGTTGGCGGGTGGTATCGATGGTGAGGTGGGCCCGCTCGTAGAAGGGCGCGCGCGCCTCCAGGAGCGAGAAGACTCGTCTGCGCAACGCTTCAGGCGGCAGGGGCTGGCCGTCTGCTCCATGCAGCAGCGGGCGCTGGGCCGCAGTACGCTGCAGGCGGCGGGCCAAACGCTCGGGCTCCACGTACAGGTACACCACGGCCCCGTGCGCCAGGGCCAACGCCAGGTTGGCCTCCCGCGTCAAGGCCCCGCCGCCCGTGGCCACCACCAGCCGCTCCTCGCGCGTGGTGGCCGTCAGCGCCTCGGCTTCGGCACGGCGGAACGCCGCCTCGCCAGCCTCGGCAAAGTACGCGGGGATCGGGCGGCCCACCTGCGCCTCGATGCGAGCGTCGAGGTCGGCGTGGGCATAGCCCAGCACATTGGCCAGGATGGGGCCGACGGTGCTCTTGCCGCTGGCCATGAACCCGGTCAAGTAGATGCGCGTTGGGAGAGCCACGTGGCAGTGAGGTGCGCGGAAGCAAAACGGCCTGCAAGATAGCGCCTCCCCACGGCCCCGCCAACCCCGCGCCCCTGGCTCATTCCACGGTCCATGCCCACCTACCGCCTCCTGATCGAATACGACGGGACCGACTTCCGGGGCTGGCAGATCCAGCCGGACCAGCCCACGGTCCAGGCCCACCTGGAGGAGGCCCTCGGCGTCTGTCTGCGTCGGCCGACCGCCATCGTGGGATCGGGCCGGACCGACAGCGGCGTTCACGCACGCGGCCAGGTGGCGCACTTCCAGACGCCCAGCACCATCGACCTGCGGCGGACCGTGGCGTCGCTCAATGGCCTCCTCCCCCGCAGCATCGCGGTGGTGGCGGGCGAGGCCACCGCCGAGACCTTTCACGCCCGCTACGACGCTCGCCGACGCCGCTACCACTACCAGGCCTGCACCCGCCCGACGGCCCTGGACCGCCATGCCCGGTGGCTTCTGCGCCCGGCTCCGGACTTCGAACGCATGAATGAGGCCGCGGAGGCCCTCCTGGGCACGCAGAACTACGATGCCTTCTGCCGCACCCAGTCCGCCACCACCAACCGGGTGTGCACCGTCTACCGAGCCGCCTGGGTACCCGACCGTGCCGCCGCCGACCCCGTGGGGGCGTGGCGCTTCGAGGTGGAGGCGGATCGCTTCCTCCATGGCATGGTCCGCGCCCTAGTGGGCACGCTCGTCGAGATCGGACGTGGCGCCCGGCCGCTGGATGACCTGCCGCGCATCCTAGCCAGCCGCGACCGGCGCGAGGCCGGGCCCGCCGCCCCCCCCCACGGGCTCATCCTCCACCACGTAACGTACGACACCCCGTTCGCCCTCTCCTGATGCGTCTCCCCCTACCGTTGATGGCTCGGCTGCTCCTGGGCGGGCTGCTCCTGGCCGGCCTCACCGGCTGCGAGCGGCCACTCATCGATGTACGCCCTGAGGTCACCGTGGTGGCACCCGACCTGGAGGAGGTCTTGCCGCCCGGCCCCCTGACCCTGGTCGTGGAGGCCGCACCTTTCCTGACCCGGCTGGAGGTGGACGGCCTAGCCCTGACGCAAGACCCTGAGAGCGGGCGATGGCGCGCCGCGCTTGAGCCCCCGGTGGGACTCCCCACCTTGGTCCTAACCGCTTTCGATGGCGAGCGGGTGGCCCGCGTGGATACCCTGACGCTGGCGGTAGACGCCCCACCGGGCCGCCTCCCAGGACCGGCCCTCCCGGAGCCTCGGGGCGGGCATACTGCCACCCTCCTCCCCGATGGGCGCGTGCTGGTGGCCGGGGGCGCACCGTCCATCGAGGCTGAGGCCTCCCCGTCGGCCTTCGTCCTTGACCCCACCGGCGAGCGGTTTCAGCGCCTGCCCTTCGGCCTCCTGGCCGCCCGCACCGGCCATACCGCCACCCTGCTGCCCGACGGGCGCGTGCTCATCCTGGGCGGCAGCCTCCGCGAAACCCCGCTCAGCCCTGACGACCTGGTCAGCACAGTCGAACTCTTCGACCCAGCCTCGGCCCGCTTCACCGACGTCGTCATGGAGGGCGCGCCCGTCCGACGCACGTTTCACACAGCGTCAGTGCGGCAGACAGAAAGCGGGCTGTTCATCGACCTCTATGGGGGCGTGGGGGTGGTCCGTGAGACGCCGCCCACCCTGGGCACTCGCGGCGACGTGCGCACCTTCGCCTTGCGCGAGAACACGTTGGTGGCGGCCGGTCCAGACCCCGGGTTGCTGGTCGATGAGCTGTGGGGCCACACGCAGACGGCGTTGACCGAGCGGCCGGTGGGCGCACCAGGCCAGTACCTGGTGGCCGGTACCTTCTTCGCGGGCGACCTCCGCGAGCGCGTCGGCTTGATCTTCGACTGGGAGGCGTTGTCCCTCCAGGTGGACGAGGCCACGCCCCTGCGCCCAGATCGCACCCGCCACGCCACGGTACGGCTGGACGATGACCGGCTACTGGTGACCGGAGGCATCGACTTTGGATCAAACAGCGTGGCTCGGGAATCTCTTCTGTACGTCCCCCCCACAGAGGGCGTTTTTCGGTATCCAAGCGGCGGGCCGGCCTCCGTCTCTCGGTATGGGCATACAATGTTGACCACGCCTGCAACAAATGCCGAGAACGTCCGAATACTGGTAGTGGGGGGATTCCAGGCCGCCGGCACGGCGCTAAGTTCCTCCCTCCTGCTTGCTCCTACGACCCGCTGACCCTCTGTTTTACCTGCGTTGTCTGTGTACCTCCCATGTTAATTCAACAGGTTCTTCGGTGGATTATCGTTGCGATCGTCCTGATCGTGGTGGTGCTCTTACTCTCCGTGGTGCTTCAGATGGCTGGGGCCATCCTCAAGCTGGCCCTCAAGGCCCTGATGGTCTTGTTGGTCATCGCCGTCATTCTCCGCTTCATTGAGGTGCTGCAACAACGGCGCGACACCTAGGCCGAACGCACGTCTCCCACCTTGCTGGTTTCTGGGCCTGTCCGTACACTGGGCAGGTCCATTTTTTTGCCCGTCGCGCCGCTATGCTGCCCTCGCCCCCCACCATTCAGCCCTCCATCACCTCCGAGACAGATCTGCTGGCGCAGGTGCTCGTCCACACCCCCGGTGCCGAGATGGAGATGGTGTCCCCCGAGCAGCGGCTCGACCTCCTGTTTGACGACATTCTGTACATCGACCATGCCCAGGATGAGCACCAGCTGATGTGCGCGGTCTTTGAGAAGGTGGTGGGCCAGGCCGGAGGCGTGCTCCAGGTGAGCACCTTGCTCCACGAAGCCTTCGAGGCGGACGAAGCCCGGGCGGCCTTCGTGACCCGGCTCTGCCAGCTCATGCCGGCCTACAACTTCCAGGCTTTCGAAGCCGATCTGCTGAAGCTTTCGCCCGCAGAGCTGCACCGGTTCGCGCTGACCGGCCATTCGCCGCTGGCCATCCATGCCCCGCCGCTCCCCAACCTCATGTTCACCCGCGATGTCTGCGCGGTGGTGCATGACCGGCTGATCCTCAGCCATGCCGCCACAGCAGCCCGCTCCCGCGAGAGCATCATTATGGATGTGGTGCTGCATCACCACGAAGCCTTTGCGGCCCACCGCGACCACGTGGTGCGGCTGCCGCGCGGCGTCACCTTTGAAGGCGGAGACCTGCTGGTGGTCAACCCCACGACCGTCCTCATCGGCCACTCCGAGCGGACCTCGTTCTCGGGGGTCATGAACATTGCCACAGCGCTCTTTGCCGATACGCCCATCGAGCATGTGTTGATGGTGGACATCCCCAAGGAGCGGTCCTACATGCACCTGGATACCATCTTCACGTTCGTCTCCCCCACGGAGTGCACCGTCTTCCCCCCCTTGATCGATCAGCGCGAGCGAGGCAACGTGGTGCACTTCCAGCCGGGCGAGGTCAGCGGCCCCCTGCGGTGCGAGATCAAGCCCTCGCTGAAGCGCGCCCTTGAGGAGGCCCTGGGCCACCCGCTCACCTTTATTCCGTGTGGAGGCCCAGACGCCCTCAACCAACGCCGCGAGCAGTGGACAGACGGCGCCAACTTCTTCGCGCTTGCCCCCGGCGTGGTGATCGGCTATGAGCGCAACACCCGCACGTTTGACGCCATGCGCGAGCACGGCTACCGGATCGTATCGGCGGCGGGCTTTTTGCAGTACCACGCCGAGAGCCGCTTTACGCCGGGCGAGAAGACGGCCATCAAGCTGGAAGGCACCGAGCTCTCGCGTGGCCGTGGCGGCCCGCGGTGCATGACGATGCCGCTGGCCCGAACGGCCTCCTCTCCATGAGCCTCGACGTCCTGCTCACGCCGGACCGGCGCTGGATGCAGGTGGCGCTTCAGGAGGCCGAACGGGCCTTTGATGCCGGCGAGGTGCCGGTCGGCGCGGTGGTTGTCCGGGGCACCGACCTCGTGGGGCGCGGGCACAACATGGTCGAGCAGCTCCGAGACCCAACGGCCCACGCCGAGATGATTGCGATCACGGCCGCCTGCGAGACCCTCGGCACCAAACACCTGGACGGCTGCACCCTCTACGTCACCCTGGAGCCCTGCCCCATGTGCGCCGGCGCCGTGGTGTGGAGCCGTCTCGATCGCCTGGTCTTTGGTGCGTTTGACGAGAAGGCGGGGGCGGCCTCCACCCTGTACAACATCCCTCAGGACGCGCGCCTCAACCACCGGGTGGAGCTGCTCACGGGCCTCGAGGCGGACCGGGCCGCCGCCCTCCTCCGCAGCTTCTTTGCCCAGAGACGGTAAGCGCCAGCACCCGTCGAGACCGCCCTCTCACCAAAAAGCCGGTGCCGCTCGTGGCGACACCGGCTGGCGCTAAGGGGCACGTGCTCGCGTAGGGTTACGCGAGCTCCTCTTCCAGCCTGGTGTAGTCGGTATAGCCTTCGGCCCCGCCGCCATAGAACGTGGCGGGATTCCATTCGGCGAGGGTCGCCCCTTCCAGGAAGCGGCGTGGCAGGTCGGGGTTTGAGATGAAGTAGCGGGCATAGGCCACGAGGTCGGCCTGGCCCTGCTCCACGGCGGCCTCTCCCGAGGCGCGGTCATAGCCACCGGCTACGATGAGCGTGCCCTCGTAGGCCTCGCGCAGTACAGCCACCGCACTGGTCCCACCCGGCAGTTCGCCTTGGATGCCGTGGAGGTACGCCAGATGGCGCGCGCTCAGCTGCTGAGCTACGTAGGTGAAGGTGGCGGCCGGATCGGCGTCCGTCATGCTGTTGAAGCCACCCGCGGGCGAAAGGCGCACGCCCACGCGATCGGCGCCCCAGACCTCGGTCACCGCATCCACGACCTCCAGCAGGAGCCGGGCCCGGTTGGCTACGGAGCCGCCGTAGGCGTCGGTGCGCTGGTTGCTGCCGCTCTGCAGAAATTGGTCGAGGAGATAGCCGTTGGCGCCATGCACTTCCACGCCGTCGAACCCGGCGGCCAGGGCACATTCGGCGCCGTGGCGAAACTGGGCCACGATCTCGGGCAGCTCATCCAGTTCCAGCGCCCGCGGCGTTTCGAGGGGCTTCTGCTCGAACGAGGGCGTGTACACCTCTCCTTCGGCGGCGATGGCCGAGGCTGAGACGGGGAGGGCCCCGTCGTGGTAGGACGAGTGCGAGATCCGGCCCACGTGCCAAAGCTGAAGAAAGATACGTCCCCCTGCGGCGTGGACGGCGTCCGTGACCCGGCGCCAGGCCGCCACCTGCTCGTCGCTATGGATGCCGGGGGTATCTGGATAGCCCTGGCCCATCGGTGTGACCTGGGTGGCCTCGGTGATGATGAAGGCCGCACTGGCCCGCTGGCGATAGTACGTGGCCATGAGGGCCGTGGGGACGGTGCCGGGGGCGCGGTTGCGCGTCATGGGCGCCATCACCACGCGGTTGGGCAGGGTGAGCGCACCGAGGGGATAGGGAGAAATCAAGAGCATAGGTGGAGGGGCCTGAGGAAGGTGAGTAGACCATTTGCCTGTTTAAACAAGCATATGGGTTGTGAGGTTGCCCGGACCTCTGTGAAGAACCCTTGACGCGCGGGCGGTGCCCCGAGCCGCTGGGCCTACACCGACAGGTGGCGGGCGGGAGCGGGGTCTCGTGTGGGCAGGACCACCGTCCCGAGCCAGAACGCCTGGATCAGGCGCAGCATGTGGACCATCTCCTCGAAACGCACCGGCTTGGCGAGGTAGCAATTGGCGCCATGCCGGTAGGAGTCGCCGATGTCTCGAGGGTTGGTGGAGGTAGTGAGCACCAGCACCGGGATGGAGCGGAGATGGGGGTGCGCTTTCAGCTCGTGGAGCACCTCGCGGCCATCTGTGCCCGGCAGATTGAGGTCGAGGAGGATGAACTGCGGCCACGCGGCGCGGTCCTGACCATGATCGAGTAGATAATCCAGGGCGCTGTCTCCGTCCTCAAAGAGCTCGAGATGAACCTTCAAGTTGATCTTGCGCGCGGCTCGTTGGAGGCTCGCAAAATCCTCAGGGCTGTCCTCAATGACCATGAGAAAAGGGACCGCAGACATAACAGCGCACGTCGAAGGCAGGCGGACGAAGAAGGGCCGAGCCTCACTCAGCATGATAACCGGGCGAGGAGCCTGCCTGCTGGCAATCGCTCCATGACGGCTCAGGGCGAAGACGCTGGCCTGGAGGCAGTCTCGAACTGCTCTCAACATACGGGCTCAGTATTGAAGCAGCCCGTGGGGATCAGTCGAGGTCTGTAACAAGCGTGAAATAAAACGTGGCGCCCTCCCCAAGCTCAGATTCCACCCAGATGGTGCCCTGATGACGCTGCACGATGCGTTCTACAATGGTCAGGCCGGCCCCTGTACCGCCCCCGTATTTACTACGGCCATGCAGCCGCTTGAAGATGCGGAAGATGGCCTGCTGGTGCCGCTCGCGGATCCCGATCCCATTGTCACGCACGTAGAAGGTATGGTGACCGGACGTGGCCTGGCGCCGAACAGACTCGGGAGCCTCGGCCAGCCTGTCAGGCGGGATGTGCCCGATCTCGACCTCGGGTACGTCGGCCGTGTTGTACTTGATGGCGTTGGAGATCAGGTTGGAGAAGACCTCTCCGATCCGCACACGGTCACAACGTAGTTTGGGCAACGGCCTGGCTACGCGCACCACAGCCTGCCGCTCTTCGATGGGCACCTGCAGCAAGGTCAAGGCATCCTTGACCACCTGGTTGAGGTCGACGATCTGGGCCGCGAGGTCCACCCGGCCCACGCGTGAGTACTGCAAAAGCGCCGTGATGAAGTCGTTGAGGCGTTCGCTCAGATGCCCAATGGTTTCGAGTTGTCGACGCCCTTCTTCGTCGAGCCGTTCGCCGTAATCCTCCAGCAGAAACCGGCTGTAGTTCTGGATCCCCCGGAGCGGCTCCTTGAGATCGTGCGAGGCGATGTAGCTGAAGGAGTCCAGTTCATCGTTGCTGCGACGCAGCTCCCGGTTGAGCGCCTCCAGTTCCTCGGCCCGGCGCAGGGCGATGTCGATGATGGCCCGGCGCAGATCGCCCACCGCTTCAACCTCCGCCGTGGTCCACGGCACGGCTTGGCCTCGTACCAGCTCCGACCACGCCTCGAAGCTCTTGCGAGGGCGCAGGCGCATCTCGCCGTGCTCGTCGGCTTCCAGCCCTTTGTGCGGCTTGCCGCCCCATTTGACGGTATGGGTCACCTCCGGCCTGAACCACAGGATGGCATTCTGCCAGTTGCCAGTGAGGGACACCGCCAGCAGGCCACTGCCCACCCCGGTGTACCCACGCGCTTCTTCGTGGAGCGCGCCCAGGTTGGTGGTGAAGAACGACGAGAAGTGACTGCGCTGAGCGGCCAACCACTTCAGGAGCCGCCGCACCGAGGCCTTCGGCGGGGTGACCCCCAACGTGACCACCCCATCCTCATAATACAGGGCCGCCCCTCCGGCTTCTACGAGGTCCAGCACGTTGGGGCGCCGTGCATGCAGCGCTGAGGCGATGTCATCGCTCTGGATGGCGTTCTCTACCATCCGAGCAATCACGGAGCGATAGCGCGCCTCGTAGGCGATCATGCTCTGGTCCTGCTTGAGCGCCAGTTGCAGACCGATGACCTCGCCCAACAGCGCGCAGGCTTGGCGTCGCTCGTGGCTCAGTACATGCGGGCTCATGTGGTGGCAGGCCAGCAGTCCCCACAGCCGCCCATCGCGCAGGATGCTCACGGACATGGTGGCTTGCACACCCATGTTGCGCAGGTATTCCAGATGGATGGGCGACACGCTCCGCAGCACGCTGTGGGAGAAATCCAGCGGCGTTCCGGTAGCCGGGCTCACGGCCGGCACCACCGGCACAGGCCGGTAGTCCACCCAGCCCAACGTGCGGACGGGGTTCATCACGTAGAGCCGCCGGGCTTGTTGTGGAATGTCGGTGGCCGGGAAGTGAAGGCCCAGGTAGCTGCCGAGCTGAGGCACTTTGGCTTCAGCCTTGACCTGCCCGTTCCAGTCGGGATCGAACTGGTACAGCATGACGCGGTCATAGCCCGATAGCGCCCGCATCTCAGCTACCGCCACCTGGAGCAGCTCTTGGGTCGTCTGCGTGCGGCCCAGCCGCGCGATAGCCCGGCGCAGAGACGTGTTGACCGTCCCTACCGGTTCACTGGGCTGGCTTTCGATGCCGATCTCCAGAATCAGCCCGGCCTCGTTCCGATGGAGCATGCCCGCGAAGCGCGTCTCGAACCTCTCCCCCAACGAGGCCGCCTGGTAGGCCAGCAGGGACAGCGCGCCTCCGTCCTTGTCCAGCAAGTCGGGACGCAGGTTGAGCGGGAGCGGGCTGAACACCTCCAGATCGGGCTCAGTGGCCACAGCGCGTAGGCGATCCACGCTTGGATCGTCCAGCAAGGCCCGCATGGAGCCACCCAGGAGGGCCTCTGGGTCGCACCCGATGAGATCGGCTACATTGGTGCTGAGCTGGCGGATGGCCAACGTGCCTGGATCCAACACGAGCAGGAATCCATGGGGCTGGATGGAGCCCGGAAGATGGATCTGCTCACGGTCACACGTGGACAGATCTACGCGGCCAAAGTCGAAATCCGCGAGAGAGGTCTTGCGCTCAGCCATGTGTGCAGGTAGTCGAAGGTGGAACACGCCCCGGCCACCACCTCATCGGTGCTAGCGGGATGTGCCTGCCCGAAGACCTCCAGATGGGCCAGAAAGGCTCTCCACATCCGTCCCCGCTCTGTACCATAGGCATGGAAGAAACTCGCGCCAGCCTGCGGCCCCACGTCCAACGAAGCGGCCAGGTGCCGGGCGATGATCCGCCCGCCCAGCGTGGCGCCCTCGAGCACGTAGAGCGTGCCCAGTGCACGGGCGGGGCTGGATAGCCACAGCGGCTGCATGGCGTCTTCCGTGGGTAGGTAGTCGAGCCCAGCCCCCACGTGCGTAAGGTCATGGATGAGCAACGGGGTCTTGATGCGGAGCAACAGGTCAGGGACCGCTCCGGACTCCATGAGGGGCGCCTGTAGGCGCTCTTCAAGCAGGCGATACGCTCGTTGGTAGCGAAGCAGTAGCGCCCGGTACTCATCGAGCTGGTAGTCGGCCCGCAGCAGCCGTGCCATGCAAGGGAGCGCTTCCACCCGGCGGTGGTGCAGGGCGGTGCGGGACCGCAAGAGCTCGTGTAAAACGGTAGCCATGAAGGCCTCGGGCAAACTCAAGGGTGAGACCTATCCGTCCGCATGCACGGCCCGTTGGGGCAAGCCGTGGATCCGACGGACAAAGCAGGCCGATTCGGAACGTGTGTGGCGCAGGTGACGACCCCGAGAACAGAGGGCGGGCGACGTGCCCTCTCGATGCATCTTGCGCATTCCACATTACGCCAGCAGCGCCTCATTTTCAAACCACTTGCGCCAAACATCATAGGCCAGGAGGTGCTTTTGGCGTAACGTAGCTGCGACGAATGCACACACCCTTCCACGCAGCCTCCATGTGGTTTCAGGAGACCCTCACGCTCGACGCCCGCCCGCGCGGCTTCCACCTCATCACCGAGGAGGTCCTGCGCGCGCTCCCTCACCTCCATCGGCTCCGGGTAGGCCTGCTCCACGTGTTCATCCTGCACACGTCGGCCTCGCTCACCCTCAACGAGAATGCCAGCCCGGATGTCCGCGCCGATTTCGAGCAGCACTTCAACCGGATGGTTCCTCAACACCAGCCCTACTACACCCACACGTTTGAAGGCGCCGACGATATGCCCGCGCACCTCAAAGCCTCACTCCTGGGCAGCGGGCTCACCCTCCCCGTGGCCGATGGCGCCCCCGTCCTCGGCACGTGGCAAGGCCTCTACCTGTGCGAGCACCGTGACCATGGCGGCCCCCGCCGACTCGTCGTCACCGGATGGGGCGAGGAAGCCGAGCAGGGGACACGGTAAATGGGAACGTAGACGTGAGACCGGGCGCCGCCCAAGCCTACAGATAGACGCCACCTACGGAGGGGCGTGGTACGTACGCGTTTGCCGGGTTGTCGGCCCTGAGGGTGCTGAACCTCAGGCCCGCCCTGTTCACCCTTCCTCGGTCCGTTCGAGGATCAGTGCGCCCAGGGGCGGGAGGGTCAGCGCCAGCGAGTGCTCGCGGCCGTGGTGCTGAATCGGTTGGGTGTTGAGCGGGGCCGCGTTGTGGATACCACTGCCGTGATAGACCTCGGCATCGCTGTTGAGAACCTCCCGGTAGGTGCCCGCTGCGGGCATGCCGATCCGGTAGTCGGTGCGTACCACCGGCGTGAAGTTCAGCACGAAGACGAGGGTGTGGTCTCCGCTCTGGCGCACGTAGCTGGCCACACTGTTCTGGGCATCGTTGTGGTCGATCCACGTGAAGCCGCCCGGCTCATCGTTCCACAGCGCGGGATGCTGGCGGTAGAGGTGCAAGAGGGCTTTGGTCCACGCAAATACACCCGCGTGGCGCGGCACGTCTCGGAGGTGCCACTCAATCGAGTGGTCGTGATTCCATTCGGCCACTTGGCCGTACTCACTGCCCATGAAGAGGAGCTTCTTGCCAGGATGCCCGATCATGTGGGCGTACGTGAGGCGCAGATTGGCCGCCTGCTGCCAGGCATCGCCCGGCATCTTGGTCCAGAGAGAGCCCTTGCCATGCACCACCTCATCGTGCGAGAACGGCAGCACGTAGTGTTCGGAGTGCGCGTAGACGAGCGGGAAGGTGAGGTCGTTGTGGTGATACTGGCGATGGATGGGATCTTTGGTGACGTACTCCAGGGTGTCGTGCATCCATCCCATGTTCCACTTGTAGAGGAAGCCCAGACCGCCGTCGTAGGTAGGCGCCGATACGCCCGGCCAAGAGGTGGACTCCTCGGCAATCATCATGACCTCGCCGAAGCGGGAGAAGGCCTGCTCGTTGGTCCGCTTGAGCAGTTCAATAGCCTCCAGGTTCTCGCGACCGCCGTAGATGTTGGGCGTCCAGTGGTCGCGGGAGTAGTCTCGGTAGAGCATCGACGCCACAGCATCCACGCGGAGGCCGTCGATGTGGTAGTGATCCAGCCAGAACAGGGCGTTCGAGATGAGGAAGTTCTGAACACCGGGCTTGTTGTAGTCGAACACATACGTGCGCCAGTCGGGGTGCGTCCGCATGACGGGGTCGTCGTACTCGAAGAGCGTAGAGCCATCGAAGAAGACAAGCCCCTGCGGGTCCGTGGCGAAGTGAGCCGGCACCCAGTCCAGCAACACCCCGATGCCCCGCTGATGCAGCGTGTTCACGAGCGCCATGAAGTCCTGCGGCGACCCAAACCGATGAGTGGGGGCATAGTACCCCAGCACCTGGTAGCCCCACGAGCCATAGTACGGATGCTCAGCCACCGGCAGCAGCTCCACATGCGTGAAGCCGAGCTCCTCCACGTGGTCGGCCAAGGGCTCCGCGATCTCACGGTAGGACAAAGATTCCCCGTGGCCTTTGTGCAGCCAAGACCCCAGGTGCACCTCATAGACGGACACCGGCCCGCTCAGGCTGCCAGGCCCTTGCCGGCGCTTCATCCAGTCCTCGTCCTGCCAATCGAAGGACAGATCCGCAATGAGCGAGGCCAGCCCCTGGGTGTCGTGGCCATGCTTGGCGGGCGGCTCCATGGCAAAGGCATACGGATCGGTTTTATCGACCTGGTACATGCCGTTGCGGAGGCGGTATTTGTAGGCCTCCCCCGGCGCAGCGCCCTCGACGAAGCCTTCCCACAGGTTCTCGTCCACCCGCCGTAGCGGATGGGCGTTGGCGTCCCACCCGTTGAACGAGCCGATGACGGAGAGGGCGTCCGCGTGGGGGGCCCAGACGGCAAACCAGGTACCGCCGTCTACGGCATGGGCGCCCAGCTTCTGGTAGCTGTCGTAGTGGGTGCCGCTTTTCCAGCGTTCGAGGTCCGAGGAGTCAAGCCAGTTCATATCGGTACAGGGAGCAAAAAGGAACAGAGGGGGTGGGAACCCGCCGTGAACGGGGTCGAGGCTCCGGCGGTCTGCCTAGGGCAGCGGCCGTCGGCCCGCACCCCGCGCCTGATGCGAAGCACGGCGGCGGGGTCACTCACCCAAACTCAAGGCGGAAGAGGTGGGCCGGCTTCGTGTACGGGTCGAGTTCAACGTAATTGTGGGACCCGTGCCATGTGTAGGTCTCGTTATTGAGTAGATCGTGGACCCGGAACGAGGCGCCTTCGGGCATCGGCAAGGCGAGCCACCCCGACTGCCGATGCTGAGGATCCAGGTTGACCACCACCACAATGTGGTTATCGCCCCAGGACTTGGAATACGCGATCAGCTGCGGGTTGCTCACCTCGTGGAACGTGAGGTTGCGCATGTGGTGCAGCGCCGGGTTGGCTTTCCGAATCTGGTTGACCCGTTGCATGAAGCCCTGTAGCGAGGAGGGGTCGCTCCAGTTCCAGCGGCGTATTTCGTACTTCTCGTTGTTGGCGTACTCCTCGCGATCCGGGTGCTGGGTGTTGTCCACGTGCTCATACGGGGGGCCGTAGATGCCATACGCCGAAGACATGGTGGCGGCCAGGACGAACCGCACCTGGTGAGCGGGGCGTCCGCCCTTGGCCAGGTACTCCGTCAGGATATCCGGCGTGTTGGGCCAGAAGTTGGGGCGGAAGAACTCCGCCACGTCGGTCCCGAAGAGCTCCTGGCCATAGCTGGTCAGCTCCTCCTTGGTGTTACGCCAGGCGAAGTAGGTGTAGGAGTTGTTGAAGCCCAGCTTAGCCAGGGTCTGCATCATCTTGGGCTTGGTGAAGGCCTCGGAGAGGAAGATGAGCTCGGGATGCTTGGCACGTAGCGTGCCCAAGCACCAGGCCCAGAAGGCCAACGGCTTCGTGTGGGGATTGTCGACGCGGAAGACCGTCACCCCCCGGTCGATCCAATGCTCGAAGACGCTGCGCAGCTCCTTCCAGAGGGCCTTCCAATCGCCCGACTCGAAGTCGATCGGGTGGACATCCTGGTACTTCTTGGGGGGGTTCTCGGCGTACCGGATGGTGCCGTCGGGGCGCTGCTTGAACCAGTCTGGGTGGTCAGCGATGTACGGGTGATCCGGCGAGGTCTGGAAGGCGATGTCCAGCGCCACCTGCAGGCCTTGCTCGGTGGCCGCCGCGACGAAGCGATCGAAGGCCTCGGGGCCGCCCAGCTCCGGATGCACCGCTTTGTGCCCCCCGCGGGTGCCATCGCCCCGGTCGCCGCCGATGGCCCAAGGGCTGCCTGGCTCGCCCGGCTCGGCCGTGGGTCGGTTGTCTTTGCCCTTGCGGAACGCCTCGCCGATGGGGTGGATCGGAGGGAGGTACACGATGTCGTACCCCATTTCCTTGATGCGCGGGAGCAGCCGCGCGGCGTCGTCCAGCGTACCGTGCTGCCCCGGGACGGGCGCCGTGGAACGCGGGAAGAATTCGTACCAGGCGGCAAAGCGCGCCCGTTCCGGATCCACAACCACCTCCAGCGGCTCGCTCTCCACAGCCCCGATGCGCGGATCGTACTGGTGCGCCAGCTGGGCCACGACCGGATCCAGACCCGCTTCCACGTCGCCGGCGTCAAAGCGATCGGCGGCGGCGAGGAGCTGGGCCTGATCGTCCCCTTCGGCCTGTTCGGCCGCCCGGCGCAGCAGCAGGGCTCCATCCTTCAGCTCGCTCTCGATCTCGTAGGCGGTATCCCCTCCCTTCACGCGGCGCTGGAACGCGTCCTGCCACGTGCCAAACTGATCGACCCAGGCCTGAACCGTGTAGGTGTAGGTGCCCAAGTGCTCGATTGGGAAGCCCCCCTCGTACTCGTTGTTGTAGCGCAGCCGGAGGGGCACGGCTTGGACGGGGCCCTTCTCGTGGCGATACCGCAGTTCCACAGACAAGGTGTCGTGCCCGTCCACGATGACACCCGCCACCGCGTCGAGCCGCTCTCCAACGGTGCGTTTGACCGGCCACGCCCCGCCATCTACGTGCGGTTCAACCCAGCAGATGACAACCCGGGACCAGGAGCGGGGCAAGGTGAGACGAGGCATTGGAGCTTGTGAATTTCTTGGGGGACATCAGAGAGGCAGGCCACATCTCAGGCCAGAGGCCTCTATGTTGACCGGATAGGCGAAGCTGATCTGCACGGCTGTGCCCCGAGGCGCTGGACCCCGTAGACCGGCCGCGGCGGACCGCGATTCGACCCGCAAAATACGGTGTGTGTCTTCGCCGTCAAGCCGTTGAGCTACAACGCGTAGACTTGTTCCCGTTCGATTGATCCGCCTGCGCCCTCATTTAACGTGTTTTTATCATGCGTCTCTCCGCTGAGGACGATCCCATACGCGCGACCCGGCTGCGGCCCGACATCTGGCCGGGCAAACCCTCCCCCATGGGCGCCCACTGGGACGGGCTGGGCGTCAACTTCGCCGTCTTCTCCGAGTTCGCCGAACGGATTGACCTGGTGCTGTTCGACGACCCCGCAGACACGGCCCCCGCGCACACGCTCACCCTGCCAGACTCCACGGGTCCCATCTGGCACGGCTACGTGCCCAACCTGAAACCAGGGCAACTCTACGGCTACCGAGTCTACGGACCTTACGCCCCCCACGAGAACCACCGCTTTAACCCCAACAAGGTCTTGCTGGACCCCTATGCCCGGGCCCTGGGGCGCCCCATGCAATGGGATCGCAGCCTCTTCGGCTACGTGCCGGACCATGCCGACGAAGACCTGTCCTTCAGCAAGACCGACAGTGCGCCCTACGCGCCTCTGGGGGCCGTGGTGGAAGGCGGCTTTGACTGGGGCTCCGACCGGCAGCTCCAGATCCCGTGGGCGGACACCATCATCTACGAGACGCACGTCAAAGGCATCTCCAAGCTCCACCCAGACGTCCCGTTCCCGCTGCAAGGCACCTACCTGGGCTTAGTCTCGGAACCCATCCTGGATCACTTCCGGCGCCTCGGAGTGACCACCATCCAGCTGCTTCCTGTCCACGCCAAGGTCCACGAGCGGCACTTGGTCGAGAAAGACCTGACCAACTACTGGGGCTACAACAGCCTCTCCTACTTCGCCCCAGAGCCCGACTATGCCTCGGGCAGCCCGGTCGAAGCCGTGCGCGAGTTTAAGACCATGGTGCGGACGCTCCATGCGGCCGGCTTCGAGGTCATCATCGATGTGGTCTACAACCACACGGGCGAAGGCAACCGGTTTGGCCCCACCCTCTCCTTCCGAGGCCTGGACAGCCGCGCCTACTACAAGGAGAACCCGGATGCGCCTCGCTTCCTGATGGACTACACGGGCACTGGCAACACGCTGGACGTGGGCAACCCGCACGTCCTTCAGCTCATCATGGACAGCCTGCGCTACTGGGTGCAGGAGATGCACGTAGACGGCTTCCGGTTCGACCTGGCCGCTGCCCTGGCGCGCGACCTCTTCGAGATCAACATGCTGTCTGCCTTCTTCCAGGTGATTCAGCAGGACCCTGTCCTCAGCCAGGTGAAGCTGATTGCCGAGCCTTGGGACGTAGGGCCAGGCGGCTACCAGGTGGGCGGTTTCCCCTGGCAGTGGGCCGAGTGGAACGGGCGCTACCGCGATGCGGTCCGCCGCTTCTGGCGCGGCGATCGAGACGTCAAGGGCGACTTCGCCACGCGGATCAGCGGATCCAGCGACCTCTACGCTCGCTCCGGACGGCGCCCCTTTGCCTCGATCAACTTTGTCACCGCGCACGACGGCTTCACGCTGCGCGACCTCGTCAGCTACGAGCAGAAGCACAACCTGGCCAACCAAGAGGACAACCGGGACGGCTCTAACGCCAACTACAGCACCAACGGCGGTGTGGAGGGGCCCACCTCGGACCCCACGATCATCGCCGCGCGTGAGGCGCGCAGACGGAGCCTGCTGGCCACCCTCATGCTCTCCCAAGGCGTCCCGATGATCCTGGGCGGCGACGAGTTGAGCCGGACCCAGGGCGGTAACAACAATGCCTACTGCCACGACGCCCCCTTCAACTGGTACCCGTGGTCGCTCACCGAGCGCGACACCGCGTTTCTCCGCTTCGTCCAACAGGTGATTGCGTTCCGGAAAGCCCACCCCACCTTCCGCCGCCGGGCCTTCCTCACCGGCAAACCAGACGACGACGGCCGCCGCGACGGCACCTGGTGGCACCCCGAAGGCCGCGAGATGACCTGGGAGGACTGGGGGGACAACGCGCTGCACACCTTCGGCCTTCTCCTCCGCGGAGACCGCATCGACGACACCCGCCCCAACGGGACCCCGCTCACGGACGATACCTTCCTGCTGCTCTTCAATAGCGCCGAGCAAGCGGCTCCGTTCCAGCTTACCGAAGCGCTCTTGGGCCCCGATATCCACTGGGACGTGGAGGCCAGCCTAAACGGCGACGGGCCGCCCCAGACCCATGCCACCACCGAGTGCCTGAGCCTGCCAGCCATGCACCTCTTGGGACTCCGCGCCTCTCCAAGCCGCTGACCCACAAAGGCGTAGGTGGAGGTGGGAGCGGGGCCGTGTGGAAAGACGGCTCCAGGCCCGCTGTTCGTCGGCTCTGCTCCCGTTCGGTACCCTGCAGACGCGCCCCCTCTCCATGCAGGGGCGCCCAGGCCAGTCCTATTGACTTTTCGCACACCGAGGGCCTACTTTGGCCTCGCAGAACACGTCCCTCTTTCTGCGCCTTTCTCCCTTTCGATGCCCATGATGCGCATCCTCCTAGCCGTCCTGGCTGTGGTTGCTGCTGTGGCAGGATACGTCCTCCAGCAGCCTTTCCTTTACGTAGCATCGGGCCTGGTGGCGCTAGGCGCCCTGCTCTCTCTGCTCGCCGATCGCCCGAGTCGGTCCGTACCCAAGCCGGTTCAGCCTCTCCCTGAGGCCCCGCCCTTGGAAAACCTGGGCATCCTGGAGATCCGGCCGCGCGCCCGCACGACGCCCTCCTCCATGGCCACCCCGGTACAACACGCCGCCCCCACCGCCCGCGCTGCAACGCCCGCGGTCAAGGAGCCACGCGAGCCCTTCAGCCCCCCCTCCGTCTTGCCCACCGAGGCGTCTCCGGTGACTGAGCCGACCATCGTGCCCCCCACCGACCCGGGGGCTGACTTTGCGCTGGTGCCCCCGGCGGAGGCCTCGGCCCCCACGGACCTCCACCTTTGGCTGCGCGCCCTCAGGCAGTCGCTGAACGCACACGCGGTGCTCCTGCTGCGGTACGAGGCGGCCGCCGAGACCTACACGGTGGTGGAGGCCGCCTCAGAGGCCACGTTGCACCCTGAGGCCCTGGCCCTGCCGGCCCCCGACGCCCTCACTGACGCGCTGGCGCTGCCCGTGGGGCACGCCCTGCTACGGTCCGTGCCTCCCGACGCCGAGCCACCCCGTCACTATGCGGCGCCCACGCCCATCCGTGAGCTCGCGCTGGCGCCTGTGGTCCCTGGCCAACCCGCCTACGTGCTGGCCGTGGATACGCTAGACGAAGACGGCCTCACCCGCCAGGTCGCGGAGGCCTCGCTGGGCCTCCTAGCCACCTTGCTGCGCCAACTCCAACCAGCTCCCTTGGCGGGCCTGGCCCACGAGGTAGTGCCCCCAATCCCGCCCGCCGAAGCGGCCACGCCGGAGGTCGAAGCCTCAGAGCCCGCCGAGGCCGAGATTCGGCCACGCCGTGAGATTATCGGCGAGGAGATGGCCGCGGCCCGGGATCGCGGAGCATCGCTCGCGCTGGCCCTCGTCCATCTCGTTGAGGCTGAAACGATCGCCGCAGTGGAAGACCCGGCGCTCATCAAGGGGGCCGAGGATCAGCTGCGCGCTCGCCTGGACGAGGCCGTCTTGGACGGACGCATTGAGCGCTTCGGCGAGCTCATCTTCGGCGTCTTCTTGGCAGGACCCATCACCGATGTGGAAACGTCTATCGGGTTGCTCCAGGAGTCGCTGCTGAGCTCTACGGAGGCCGGCGATCCGGAGGTGGCTATCGGGATTGCGCTGATGCAAGACCGCCACACCTCGGCCGACGAGTTCCGAGCCGACGCCACCGAGGCCCTCCGCGAGGCCTTCGAAACCGGGACGTGGACGATTGTGGAGTAAGAGACTGTAGGGGGCTCCCTACTCGCCCACGAGCGGCACAAACCGAAACGTACCCAACTCCTCTTCCTGGTACGTATCTGGCCCGGTACGCGTCACGCGCTGCATGGTCTGACCCTGCCGGGCTCCTACGGGAATAAGCATGCGGCCGCCCGGCCGGGACTCGGTGGGCACACGAAGCTGGGCACGTAACGCCTCAGGAACTGTGGGCGCCCCGGCCGTCACGATGATGCCGTCGTAAGGCGCAAAGGCGGTCCACCCCTTGGAGCCATCGCCGCAGCGGGTGGTCACCCGGTAGCCCAGCTCCCGGAGCAGGCTACTGGCCCGGCTGGACAGCTCCTGGTGCCGCTCCACGGAGAAGAGGCGCACGTCCAGCTCGGCCAACACGGCGGCTTGGTACCCACTGCCCGTGCCGATCTCCAAGATGCGCTCGCCCGGCTGCGGAGCCAGGCAGGCCGTTTGGAAGGCCACCGTGAAGGGCTGCGAGATCGTCTGACCAGACCCGATGGGCAAGGCTACGTCGTGATAGGCCCGGTAGCGCAGGGCCTCATCCATGAACACATGGCGCCGCACCCGTCCCATGGCTTCCAGCACCCGCTCGTCCTTGATACCCCGCTCGCGCAGCAGCTCCATCAGGGCGTGCCGGCGGACACCGTAGAGCCGCTCGCTAGGTTGGAAGGCCATGACGGAGGATTAGAAGGAGCACGAAGGGACGCACGCAGAGGCTCAGCACTAGGCCTCGGCCGTTGGCAGGGCCGACGCAGGCGCCGGTGGAGCAGCAAAGGCATCCGAAAGATACGTTCGGAGCTCGTTAACCGATAGGTTGGAGATCAAATCTCCATTCTGTGCCACGGAGATGTGTCCGGTCTCCTCGGAGACCACGATCACAAAGGCATCCGTCTGCTCCGTCAGCCCCACAGCCGCCCGGTGCCGCAATCCAAGGTTGGTACTCAGCTTCATGCTGGCCGACACCGGCAAGATGCAGCGAGCGGCCTCCACCCGTCCGTTGCGGATGATGACCGCCCCGTCGTGGAGCGGCGTCTGCCCGTAGAAGATGGTCAGGAGCAAATCCCGGGTGACGAGGGCCTGGAGCTGCGCCCCCGTCTCGATGTAGCTCCGCAGCCCCGAGGTCCGTTCGAAGGCCAGGAGCGCCCCGGTGCGTTGGTCGGTCAGGTCTCGGACGGCCTCCACCACCTCATTGATGTAGTCATACTGCTTCGCCGGAGTCACAAACCGGCGAATGAGCGGGTTGCGTCCCAGCACCAGCAGGACGCGTCGGATCTCAGGCTGAAATAGAATGATGAGGGCCAGGACGAAGACCTGGCTGATCGAGTCGAACAGGACTCGCAGCATGGTCATGTCCGCCGCCGTCACCAGCACCTGGATCAGGTAGAGCGCCAGGATGCCGATGAAGATCTGCACCGCGATAGTGCCCCGCATAAGCAAGTAAAGCTTATACAGGATGTAGGAGACGATGGCGATCTCCAGTACATCGATCAAGCGGATCGGTATGAACCAGTCGAACAGCTCCACGAATCGAGTCCTGAGGAAGACGATGAGAGGACGAGGTCAGGCGTGGGCCGTGGCCGCCACCAGGCGCAGCAGCTCGACGGTCGGCCGCACGTCGTGCGTACGGACGAGGGTGGCGCCGCGCAGGACAGCCACCGCCGTAGCGCCGAGGGAGCCGTACAGCCGCTCGCTGACCGGCACCGGCTCGGCCTCTGTGCCCAGGACGCGGCCGATGCTGCTCTTCCGGGAGAGACCAATCAGCACCGGGAGCCCAAGCGTGAGGAAGGTAGGCATCTGGCCGAGCAATCGCAGATTTTCGGCCGTCGTTTTTCCGAACCCGAAGCCAGGATCCACAACCACGTGCTGCACACCACAGGCGCGGGCCCGCTCTACCGAGACCCGGAGCGCGGCAGCCACCTCGGCCACAACGTCCCCGTAGGTGTGCTCGTGCGGCATAGCTCCGGGCCGGCCTAGCGCATGCATCACCACGAGAGGCGCTCCGGCCATGGCCGCCACGTCGGCGGTGCGCCTGTCGTAGCGCAGCCCCGTGATGTCATTGACGAGATGAGCCCCCGCCTCCAGGGCGGATTCAGCCACCTCGGCCTTGTAGGTGTCCACAGACAGGAGCACCTCCGGAAAACGCTGAGTGATGGCTCGAATCACCGGGACCACGCGCCGACGCTCCTCGGCCGCTTCCACGGGTGTAGCTCCGGCCCCGTAGGCGGTCCCGCGGGGCCTGGTGGATTCGCCGCCTACGTCAATCACCGCAGCGCCCTCCTCCACCATCATCTCCGCACGCCGCAGCGCCGCCTCCACCCCCTCGTAGAGCCCCCCGTCCGAGAACGAGTCCGGCGTCACATTCAGCACGCCCATCACATGAGCCCCCTGTGGAAGTCCAGGGCGGCAATCCAGCAGCCGACCTCGGCAATCCAGCACGAACGGGTCAGGGGTAGACATGGGCAGTACGCTGAGTGATCAGGGATGAGCGAGCGCCAGAACAAGACCTCCACACGAACGGTGCTCGTGTAGAACCTCCCGCCGGGCCGTCCGTTCACGGGGCGCTGCACTTCACAGGCATCGTCAGCTCCATGTTCCGCGTTCCGTCGCTTCTGCCCACGATGGCGCCGCAGCTCCGGACGGTCCGTCGCTTCAAGCGCGATCCGGTGGCCACGCAGGAGGCCCTGCTCCGGTCATTGCTCCAGCGCGCGGCCACCACCGAGTGGGGGCACCGCTACGGCTTCACCGACCTCCTCCACCAGCCTCGTCTGGCTGAGGCCTACCGCGCCCGCGTCCCGATCCACCCCTACGACGCCTTCGCCGCCGACGTCTCGCGACTGCGTGAGGGGGCGGCCGATGTGACGTGGCCGGGATCGTTTCGGCACTTTGCGGTCTCCAGTGGAACCGCCTCGGCGGGCAAGATCATCCCCGTCAGCGAGGAGATGCTGCACCTCAACCAGCGATTCAGTGTAGGGACTGGCCTGCAGTACCTGGCCCAGTCGGGCAACGGCCGCTTCCTGCTGGGCAAGCACCTCTCGCTGCCGGGGCGCATCGAAGAAGACCCCGCGTACCCCGGCACCTGGATTGGCGAGGTCAGCGGGCTCGTGGCCGAGCAGGCCCCGGCATTCTTCAAGCATCTGCACCAGGCGCTCCCCAATGAGGTGCTGTTCCGGCCCAACTGGGAGGCCAAGCTACGCGCCATCGTGGAGCAGACGCATGATATGGACATCCGCCTCCTGGTCATGGCCCCCACGTGGGCGCTGGTGCTGCTGCGCCAGCTCCTCGCCTACCACCGCGAGCGCACGGGCGTCCGGGTCGACACCGTGAGTGAGATCTGGCCGAACCTGCAGGTCTTCATCAGCGGCGGTGTGGCCCTGAGCTCCTACCGGGAGCTGTTGGACGCGCTCATCGGGCAGCCCACCCTCGACTTTGTGGAGACGTACGGCGCCTCCGAGGGCTTCTTTTCCTTCCAAGACGACCTGGCCGACCCCAGCATGCTGCTGCATCTGGACAACGGTGTCTACTTCGAGTTTGTGCGCCAGGAGGACCTGGGGCGTGACGCCCCTCCCCGCGTGGGCATTGGGGAGGTGGAGGTCGGGCCTCGGTATGCGCCCATCCTGACCACCTGCAGTGGCCTCTGGGCCTATCCCGTAGGCGATGTGGTGCGCTTCACCCAGACGTTTCCGCACAAAATCCTGGTGGCGGGCCGCACGAGTGAGATGCTAGACGCCTACGGCGAGGCCGTCTTCGGTGAGGAGGCGCGGGCCGCCCTGGAGGTCGCCTGTGCGGAGACGGGGGCGCGGGTGGCCGAGTACCACATCGCGCCCCGCCCCGCCGAGGGCGAGGCGGTGCCCACCCACCAATGGATCGTCGAGTTCGAAGCAGCCCCCCCTCCGTCTGACGCGTTCGCTATGGCCATCGACCGGCATCTGCAAGCGGTAAATCGGCACTACCAGATCCGGCGTGAGGCCCAGGCCTTCGGGGTCCCCGAGGTCACTCCGGTGCCGCCCGGCACATTCTACCGATGGCTGCAATCGCGCGGGAAGAAAATCAGCGGGCAGACCAAGATCCCCCGGATGAGCACGGAACGCACGATTGCAACAGGCGTTGTTGCGCTTCTGGGAAACAATGCGTAACGGGTTAGCATACCGTTACCAGGCCGTTGCTAATTCATCGACGGCCTTCCCCCTGCTCGGATCATCGCATGCGTGCCACCCGTACCTCCTGATACACCCCTACGCGCTACGCCTAGAACCACCGCTACCATCAAACCGCACAAAGGCTTATGTACGTCCCACGCCAGCAGCGGATGCTGGACCAATATCTCCAAGAAATAGGTCAGATTCCGCTTCTCACGCCGGACCAAGAGGTCGAGCTGGCTCGTCGAATTAAGCAAGGTGATCAGGAGGCCCTTCATCAGCTGACGCGCGCAAACTTGCGGTTTGTGGTGTCGGTGGCGAAGAAGTACCAGGGGCAGGGCCTCAGCCTCGCGGACCTCATCAACGAGGGCAACTACGGCCTCATCAAGGCCGCCCAGCGGTTCGATGAGACGCGCGGCTTCAAGTTCATCTCGTATGCCGTCTGGTGGATTCGCCAGGCCATCCTGCAGGCCCTGGCCGAGCAGAGCCGTGTGGTGCGCCTCCCGCTCAACCGGATCGGTACGATCTCGAAGATCCGCAAGACGAGCGCCCGCCTCGCCCAGATCCACGAGCGCCAGCCCAACATCGAGGAGCTGGCCAAGGAACTGGAGGTGGACGTCGAGAAGGTGCGCGAGGCCATGCAGCACACCAGCCGCCACCTCTCGATGGACGCCCCGTTCAACGAGGACGACGACAACAGCCTGCTGGATGTGCTCCCGGACGACGAAGACACGCGCCCGGACGACACCATGATGGGCGAGTCACTGAAGATCGACATCGAGCGTGCCCTGGGCCTGCTCCACGCCCGCGAGGCCGAGATCACGCGTCTCTACTTCGGCATCGGCCGCGAGCACCCGCTCACGCTCGAAGAGATCGGCCAGCGCTTCGGCCTCACCCGCGAGCGCGTGCGCCAGATCAAGGAGAAGGCGCTCCGCAAGCTCCGCCAGAAGCACCGCCGCGAAGAGCTGCAGATGCACATCGGCTGACGCACACGGCGCTCCCGTTTCCACGGCCTCTTCCTACCCAGGGGGAGGCCGTTTTTTGTGGAGGCTGGGTGCCAGGCATGACCGGGCCACGATGTATTGTGGCCCTACGAAGTGCGTTGGTGGGACGGGGGCAGGAGCGCTGCAGGCCGGAATTACCGTCGGCTTCATCACCACCAACCGGCGGTTTTTCGTACCCTCCGGTTCTTGCTCCGCTCCTTTTGCCTCCTCCTTGCCATGAAAGCCGTTCGCTATCACGGTCCCCAGCAGCCGTTTGTGCTGGAAGACGTTGCCCGGCCCACCCCGGGCCCCGGCGAGGTGCTGGTGCAAGTAACGGCCGCGGGCATGTGCCACACCGAGCTTCACTTCCAAAGCGGCTTGCTCAACCTGGGGGTCCAGCCTATCACGATGGGCCACGAGGTGGTGGGGCGCATCGCGGAAGTAGGGCCGCAGGTGGACGCCGCACGGGTGGGCGAGCGCGTGATCGTCTACTACTACCAGGGCTGTAACGCGTGTGTCTACTGCCGCGAGGGGGAGGAGAACCTCTGCCCCAGCCTGCAGGCCGAGCAGGGCTTCATCACCGACGGCGGCTACGCGGAATACGTGATCGCTACGTCGCGCAATGCCGTGCCCCTCCCCGACCATCTGACCGACGCCGAGGCCGCACCCATTGGATGCAGCGTCACCACGGCCGTCCACGCTACGCGCCTCACCAAACTGGCCTTCGGCGAGTGGGCCGTGGTCTACGGCATCGGCGGCGTCGGCTTTGCGCTGGTGCAACTGGCCCGCGCCATGGGGGCCCGCGTCATCGCGGTGGGACGCACACCGGCCAAGCTGGAGAAGGCCCGTGAGCTGGGCGCTGAGCATGTGGTCAACGCCGCTGAGACCGAGGCCGCAGCCCAGATTCGCGCGCTCACCAACGGCCAAGGCGCCGATGTGGTCTTCGAATGCGTCGGCACCGCCGAGACCATGAAGGAAGCCTCGGCGGCCTTGGGGCGCAAAGGACGGCTCATCTTCATCGGCTACTCGGAGGCATCGTTCGAGGTGCACCCTATCCAGCTGGTCGTCTTCGAGCAGCAGGTGATGGGCTCCGTCGGCGCCACGCTGGACGACCTCTACACCGCCGTCGACTTGGCCGCGCGCGGCATTGTGAAGCCGCTGGTGGACCGCACCCTCCCGCTCGAACGCTTCGAGGAGGGTCTGCAAGCCATGCAGGACGGCACGCTGATCGGCAAGGCGGTGCTGGTCCCCTAGGACTGAAGCACTTGGTCCTTTGCCGGTTTGGCCGCAGAGGCATCCTTGGCCTCTGCGTCCGGCGTGGCGCTCAGGGCCAGCGTGGTGTTATACCAGAGGGTGCCCAGGGCATCGCGCCATCGGTCCCGCACGCCCAGGTGGAAGCGGAAGGCCTCGCCTCGCTTCACCTTGTCCGCCTGCAGGAAGCCGATGACCTGCTGGCCCAGGAGGATGACCGGAGGATCGGCGGCCACGGCGTCGGCCAGTTCGTCGGACCAGGGCGCTTCCAGAAGGTGATGGGCCAGCCAGGCCCCGAGCAGGGTCACGCGGCGCATCCGGACGGCGGCAGCACGCTCCAACACCACGGCCCAGTTCAAGGCGGGGTGCGTACGCATGAACTCGGCGAGGTCGCACACGAAGGTGAGGCGCTCCCACTCGTGCTTGGTGCCATGCATGCACAAGAAAATGAAGGTGTCCTCATCGCTGAAGGTGGGGACGGTTTGGCCGTCGGGCAGGGTCACCGTCTGCCGACGCGCCCACCACGCAGCGGGGTCGGCGTCCAGCCGGAAGTAGCGCGAGGCCAGCCCCCAGTGCAGATCGAGTGCCAGCGTGTAGGCGCCGTTGTCCAGCGTCTTGACGTAGCCGTTGGCGTTGCCATGCGGCCGGTGCCACGGCCAGTAGGACGACCACCGGTCGCCATAATCGGGCTGGACGGCGATCGGCTCTTGCCAGCCGGCATCAGCCAGCGCCGCCCGGGCCTGGGGCACCTCGTGCACCTGGACCATGACATCCAGGTCCGAGAAGAGGCGGTACTTGGGGGCCCCATAGGCCATGGCGGCCAGCACCGGCCCCTTGAAGGCGATGGACTCCACGCCCGCGTCGGCGAGGACCCCACGCACAGCGGCCAGCTCCTCCTGGAGCCGGTGGATGTAGTGGTAGCTTCGGTAGAAATAGGTCCGCGCCCCAGCCAGCAGGTCGGCGGGGACCACGTCCCGGTAGTGCGTCGCAAGATTGGCGTAGACGAGCGGCATCACCCGGTGGCGCGCCGCCGTCTGCATGACATCGCGCCATGGTAGCGTGGGCGTCAGCTGGTCCGCCCACGCACGCCGGGTGTCCTCGGTGAGGTGGACCCGGGCGAGGGCGCACACGATCTCAAACGGAGTGGCGGTCTGGGTGGTCATGGGTCCTGGGTGCTAGGGGTGGACAGCGCAGAGCGTAGAGAGAGAGCGTGCCCCCCGAAGACGCAGCGCCCTGACCAGGTATCCCGGTCAGGGCGCTGGGGGTGATCTTAGTTGGCCTGGCGGCCTACTCAGACGAGGTAGCCGGCCTCGTAGATCGCGTCGATGACCTTCATGGCGCTCTCGTCTACGGTCTCGTTGGCCGTGTAGCAGACGACTTCGGCGTCGGTCGGGGCCTCGTAGGGATCGTCGATGCCCGTGAAGCCCTTGATGATGCCGGCGCGGGCCTTGGCGTACAGGCCCTTGACATCGCGCTCCTCGCACACCTCAAGCGGCGTGT
This sequence comes from Bacteroidota bacterium, assembly GCA_038747425.1. Taxonomy (GTDB): domain Bacteria; phylum Bacteroidota; class Rhodothermia; order Rhodothermales; family JBCDJV01; genus JBCDJV01. The sequence goes on along the minus strand of JBCDJV010000013.1, from coordinate 8,031 downwards.
CCACGAAGACCTCCAGGTAGCCACCGTGGGCTTCGATGAGCGCCCGGTTGGCGCGGCGGTCCGCCTCGTAGGGCGCGATCGGCGCACAGATGGCGAGGCCGCGGTGCTTCGTGATCTCACTGGCCACATAGCCGATGCGCTGCACGTTCGTGGAGCGATCCTCGGCAGAGAAGCCCAGGCCCTTCGAGAGGTGGGTCCGCACCACGTCGCCGTCGAGCAGCGTGACCGGGCGTCCGCCCAGCTCCAGCAGCTTCACCATGACCGCATTGGCGATGGTGGACTTGCCCGAGCCCGAGAGACCCGTGAAGAAGACGGTGAAGCCTTGGCGCTCTTTGGCGGGGTGCGTCTTACGCAGCTCCGCCACGACGGCCGGGTACGAGAACCAGCTGGGGATCTCGGCGCCCGAAGCCAGCATGCCACGCAGCTGGGTGCCGGAGATCATCTCGAAGGCCTTACCGGCTTCCTTGACCTCGTCGATGGGCGCGTAGGCGTCGTCGGCCGGGACGTAGACCATCAGCTTGAACGGCACCATCTCGATGCCCAGCTCTTTCTGGTGCTCGATGACCAAGTCTTGGGCCTCGTAGGGGCCGTAGAACGGGGTACCGTCGGTGTCGGTACCGGGGCCGGCATGGTCACGGCCCACCACGAAGTGCGTGCAGCCGTAGTTCTTGCGGATGATGGCGTGCCAGACGGCCTCGCGAGGGCCGCCCATGCGCATGGCCAGCGGCAACAGGCTGATGGTAGCACGGCCCTCGGGGTAGTGGTCCAGCAGACGCTTGTAGCAGCGGACACGGGTGAAGTAGTCGACGTCACCCGGCTTGGTCATGCCCACGACGGGGTGGATGAGCAGATGCCCCCCGATCTCCTCGGCGGCGCGGTCCGTCAGCTCTTTGTGCGCCCGGTGCATCGGGTTACGCGTCTGGAAGGCGACCACGCGGCTGTGCCCTTCCTGGGTGAACAGCTCACGCACCTCGGTGGGCGTGCGGCGGAGGTCCTGGAAGTCGTAGTGCTTGGGCAACTGCAGGCCCTGGAGGGTACCGCCCACGTAGTACTCGCCGGCCTCCTGCATGAGGTAGGCCACGGCTGGGTGGGCCAGGCTGGTGGTTGCGAAGACGGCCTCGGCCTCCCGCTGCTTGTCGACCTTCCAGACATCCTCCACGGTGAGGATGGCCAGGAGCAGACCGGTGTTGTCCCGCAGCGCCACGCGGTCGCCGTCGTTGAGGCCTGAGGCCGTGTTGACGGATACGTCCAGCGTGATCGGCATGGGCCAGAGGGTGCCGTCTTCGAGGCGCAGGTCGGTGAGGACGCGCTCGTAGTCGGCCCGGTTCAGGAAGCCGCGTAGAGGAGAGAAGCCGCCGTTCAGGATGAGCTCCAGGTCGCAGAGCTGGCGGTCGGTCAGGGTGATCGACGGCAGGTTCAGGGCCTCTTCCTTGGCGGCTTGCGCCTCGTCGGCGCTCAGCATCAGGTCACAGAGGGTCCCGCCGTGTGGGGCAATGAGTTCGGTGGTGGTGGACATGCGTCGGTGTAGTAAGCGAATCGGAAAGAAAGACGAACGGCCCAGGCACCTGGGCCGAGGGGGGGAGGCATGGCTACTGGGTGCTGACGACGGCCTGGGCCTCCAACTGCTCTTTGAAGTAGGCCAGCGTGCGCCGGAGGCCATCGCTCCGCCCCACCTGGGGCGACCAGCCCAGCAGCGTCTGGGCCCGCGTGATGTCAGGACGGCGCACCTTGGGATCGTCGGCCGGGAGCGGCTTGTAGGTGATGGTGCTCTCGCTGCCGACCAGCGCAACGACTTCTTCGGCGAACTCTTTGATGGTGATCTCCGCCGGGTTGCCGATGTTCACCGGCATGGTCTGGTCCGACAGCAGCAGGCGGTAGATGCCTTCCACGAGGTCGTCCACGTAGCAGAATGACCGCGTCTGGCTGCCGTCGCCGAAGACCGTGATGGGCTCGCCGCGGAGGGCCTGGCCCATGAACGTGGGCAGCGCTCGGCCGTCGTCGAGGCGCATGCGAGGCCCGTAGGTGTTGAAGATGCGCAGGATGCGGGTCTGGACACCATGGTGGCGATGGTAGCCCATCGTCATGGCCTCGGCGAACCGCTTGGCCTCGTCGTAGACGCCTCGCATCCCCACCGGGTTGACGTTGCCCCAGTAGTCTTCGGGCTGCGGGTGGATGAGCGGGTCGCCGTAGACCTCGCTGGTGGAGGCAATCAGGAAGCGGGCGCCCTTGGCTTTGGCCAACCCGAGCGCCTTGTGGGTCCCCAACGAGCCCACCTTGAGCGTCTGGATGGGCAGCTGCAGGTAGTCGATCGGCGAGGCCGGACTCGCAAAGTGGAGGACGTAGTCCAGCGGCCCTTCGACGTAGATGTAGTTGGTGACGTCGTGCTCGATGAGCGAGAAGCCCTCGCGCCCGATCAGGTGAGCCACATTGTCGGGGCGGCCGGTGATGAAGTTATCCATGCAGATCACCTCATGCCCCTCTGCGAGGAACCGCTCACACAGGTGAGAGCCGATGAAGCCGGCGCCGCCCGTGATCAGGGTGCGCGGTTTGCGATCAGCAGGGTGATTGGGATGTTCGGTAAAGGTGCTCATGAAGATGACGCTTGGGAAGCTGGCTCAGAGTATCACGATAACTCTCATCCTGCCCGAACCCGGCCCTGTCGGTGGGGTGGGGACAGAGGGTCAGCATGACCGGACCCGGGCAGGCGAGAGGTAGGGAAAACAGGCGGCGCAGGGGTTAGTCCTGCGCCAACGCGGCCAGGTTGGCCACCGCGTCCTCAGGCGACGCCGGCGGCTGGCTGGGCCGACCCACGGAGTAGTAGGTGAAGCCCATCTCGGCCATGCGCTTCGGCTCGTACACGTTCCGGCCGTCGAAGACCAGCATGTCGTTGAGCAGCGTCCGCATCCGCGCAAAGTCGGGGCGACGGAACTCGGCCCACTCGGTGCAGATGACCAGCGCGTCCGCGCCTTCGAGGGCGCCGTACATGTCGGCGGCGTAGGTGACCTCGTCGCCCAGCACGCGGCGGGTGGTCTCGACGGCCTCTGGATCGAAGGCCACCACCTCGGCACCGGCGTCCAGGAGCTGGCGGATCACCACGTGGGCCGGGGCCTCGCGGACATCATCGGTGTTGGGCTTGAAGGCCAAGCCCCAGATGCCGATGCGCTTGCCCTGAAGGTCACCCCCGAAGTGGTTGACCACGCGGCGGCCCATCATCTGGCGCTGCTCGTCGTTGACCCGCAGCACGGCGTCGAGGATCTGGAAGTTGTAATCGTTCTGGCGCGATGTGCGGTGGAGAGCCGACACATCTTTCGGGAAGCAGCTGCCCCCGAAGCCAATGCCGGGGTACAAGAAATGCTTGCCGATCCGGTGATCGAGGCCGATGCCGCGGCGTACCTGGTCCACGTTGGCCCCCACACGGTCGCACACGTTGGCGATCTCGTTCATGAAGGTGATCTTGGTGGCCAGCATCGCGTTGGCGGCGTACTTGGTCATCTCGGCGCTGGGCCAGTCCGTCACGAGGATGGGGTTGCCCTGGCGGACAAACGGCTCGTACAGCTGCGTCATGAGGTCGGCGGCGCGCTCGCTGACGGCGCCGATCACCACGCGATCCGGCTTCATGAAGTCATCCACGGCCACGCCCTCGCGCAGGAATTCCGGGTTCGAGACCACGTCGAAGCGCTCGCCCATGGTGAGGCCATGCGCCTCAACGGCCGCCTGCACCTTCTGCGCCGTACCGACCGGCACCGTGCTCTTGTTGACCAGCACGCGGTACCCGATGGCCGGGTCTGCTGCCATGAGGGCCCCGATCTGGTCGGCCACGTTCAGCACGTAGCTGAGGTCGGCCGAGCCGTCCTCGGCGGGCGGCGTGGGCAGGGCCAGGAACAGGATGCTGGCGTTCTCGACTGCCTGCTTCAGATCCGTGGTAAAGTGCAGCCGCTCCTCGCGCAGGTTGCGCTTGAAGAAGACTTCCAGGCCCGGCTCGTAGATCGGCAGCCCGCCGTTTTGCATCATCTCGACCTTCTGCTCGTCGATGTCGACGCAAATGACGTTGTTGCCCATCTCGGCAAAGCAGGTCCCGGACACCAGACCGACGTACCCGGTCCCGACAATTCCGACTTTCATAGTCCCCTAGGTTGGTAGTGCGTAAGTATCGTGATCAGCCGCGCGCTCAAAGCCGCGGTGTCGTGTTGCAGTTGACACGCCTAAAGTACAGCCCGATGTGCCCGCTCAGGTGGGATTCTGACACACGTGGATTAAGCCTTTGGCGCAAAGACCCCCCCAAATAGGGGTGAACATAGGCGCATCGTGAAGGGGGAATGAAGCGACACGCCGTGAGGGCTGGCCCGCGCCCTGTACTATGAACCACGGCCGTGAGATGTTCGCGGCCGCGCCGGGGGCCAGCGCGTCAGGCCTCCACGCCCACCCAGGCATGCCGGGCCTCATCCATCCCTCACAGCACCAGGTCCAGCACTTCGTGCAGGCGGCGTACGCCGGTACACGCCAGGGGCGGGTGCTCCAGCCCTTTGAGGTTGGCCTGCGGAACGAGGGCCCGCTCGAAGCCGAGCTTGGCGGCTTCGTGCAGCCGGGGAGCCACGTGGCTGATCGTGCGGATCTCACCGCCCAGCCCCACCTCGCCCATCAGCGCGGTGGCGGTGTCCGTGGGCACGTCCCGAAATGATGAGGCCACCGCCACGATAACGCCCAAGTCCACGGCCGGCTCATCCACCCGGACGCCCCCGGCCACGTTGACAAACACATCCTGGGTGGAAAGGCGAAGGCCCTGGCGCTTCTCCAGGACCGCCAGCAGCATCTGAAGGCGCCGTCCGTCGAAGCCGGTGGCCGTCCGTTGCGGCGTGCCGTACGAGGTGGGCGTCACCAGCGCCTGGATCTCCACCAGCACGGGCCGAGTGCCCTCGACGGTGCACACCACCGTGGATCCGCTCACGCCGTAGCCCCGCTCCGAGAGAAAGATCTCGCTGGGGTTGACCACCTCAGCCAGTCCGCTGGCTCGCATCTCGAAGACGCCGATCTCGTTGGTGGAGCCAAAACGGTTCTTGACGGCCCGCAGGATGCGGTAGGCATGGTGCCGCTCGCCCTCGAAATAGAGGACCGTGTCTACCATGTGCTCCAGCACGCGCGGCCCCGCGATGGCGCCATCTTTGGTGACGTGCCCCACCATAAAGGCGGGCACGTCGAGGCGCTTGGTGAGCTGGAGCAGCGCCGCTGCGCTCTCCCGCACCTGGCTGACAGAGCCCGGCGCGCTCTGCACGTCCGGATGATAAACCGTCTGGATGGAGTCCACGATGATGAGGTCGGGCATCGCTTCCTGGGCCGCCGCCAGGATGTCCATGACGTTGGTCTCGGCGAAGAGGAGCAGGTCATCTGTGTCCACGCCCAGGCGCTGGGCCCGTAGCTTAACCTGGCGCGCCGACTCCTCGCCGGTCACGTACAGCACCCGGCGCCCCGGCAGGTGCTTGGGCAGCTCGGTCATGAGCGTACTTTTCCCGATGCCGGGATCGCCGGCCAGCAGGATGAGCGAGCCGTGCATCACGCCGCCACCCAGCACCCGGTCGAACTCCTGGACGCCCGTCTTGAGACGCGTCTCGGTGCGCAGCTCGACCTCGGAGAGCGGGATGGGGCGGCGTCCTGCCGTAGGCGCTGGCACCGCCCGCAGGTGGGCGCGCGGCGCCTTCTGCTCGACTTCCTCCACAAACGTGTCCCACGTGCCGCAGCTGGGGCACTTGCCCATCCACTGCCGCGCTACATGGCCACACTCTTGACAGATATACTTAGTCTTGGCCTTGGCCATACAGGTCTTCGTTTGCTCAATACCGAGCGCCGGACTCCCCAGGGCGCGATGTGGGCGTGTCTCTGCGGAGTGCGATGGGTGGAGGTCGGCTTGTTAATACCAGTACCGCACGGCGGTTTCCATGAGGCGCTGACTCACCTGCCGGTTGTGCCGATCGATGGCCTCGGCGTCGTCGACTTCGAACGTACGGCGGGCATCGTGGAGCGTACGGGAGAGACCGTCTTCGAGCTGCGGCGCCCAGTGCTCGTACCAGGCCTCGGGAAGATCGCGGGGCAGCGGCTGCTCATGGAGGAGCAGATAGAGAATCAGCCAGACGCGCACGGCCGCGTCCGGGTCGTAGCCCCCCCCGAGTGTGAAGAGCGCCCGCCCACTGGCGTGCTCGTCGGCCACTTCCAGGAGGCGCCGGAAGAGCACCTCGTAGGTGTGGGTAGTCAGGATGAGATCGGCCAGCGGATCGCGGTAGTGGGCATCGGCGCCGCACTGGATGACGAGCACGTCGGGCCGAAACCAGCCCAGGGCTTCGGGCACCACGGTCTCGAAGACCGCCAGGAAGCTGTCATGCCCCGTGCGCGGCTCCAGGGGGGCGTTGATGGAGAAGCCGTGGCCCGCCCCCTCGCCCAGTTCATGTACCCGCCCCGTCCCAGGAAAGAGGTACCGGCCCGACTCGTGCAGGCTGATTGTGAGCACATCGGGATCGGCATAGTGGAGCGCCTGGACGCCATCGCCGTGGTGCACATCGATGTCGATGTAGGCCACGCGGAGGCCGCGGTCGCGCAGGGCCTGAATGGCTACGCTGAGATCGTTGTAGACGCAGAACCCGGAGGCCAGGGTGCGCTGGGCGTGGTGCAGCCCGCCGCCTAGCTGGAGCACCCGGCGGGCGGGGCCATCGGCTACGAGGTGGGCGGCGTGCAGGGTCCCCCCCACCAGCCACCGCGCCGCTTCGTCCATCCCGGCAAAGACGGGGACGTCCATCGTGCCCAGGCCGAACCGTTTGGCCTCGGCGGTGGCGGCGCCCTGGCTGGCCGCCGCCACCTGGTCCAGCAACGCTGCGGCGTGGACCCGGAGGAGGGCGGCGTCCGTGGCCGGCGCGGGCGCCGTGGGCGCCCATGGGAGCCCGAGCGCCTGGATGAGCGAGGTCAGCATCTCCTGACGCACGGGACTGAACGGGTGGGTCTCGCCAAACTGGTACGTCAGGTAGGCCGGATGATAGACAACAGGCGTCATAGCCGGTCCTTCTTGAGCGGCCAACGCACGTCGAATCCTTCCTCCCGCAGGGACTCGGCCAGCAGATGGCCCCGCAGCGTCCCCACGCGCAGCACCACCCGCAGCCTGCTCGCTTCCACGTCGTCTTCGGCCTGGTAGGAGAGCACGGCATGCACATTCACCCCTTTGTCCGCCAGCGAGCCCATGAGCGTGCCCAGCTGACCGGGCTCATCGGCCAGGCGCACCAGCAGACGGCCCCCCGGCTTGTGGAGCCCAGTCAACCGCACGACCGCATCCAGCAGGTCGGTGTTGGTGACGATACCCACCAGGGCGTCTCCATCGACCACCGGGAGGCACCCAATCCGGCGCTGGCGCATCCACTGCGCCGCCTCCTCCACGGGGTCGCGGGGCGCCGCCGTCATGGGGTCGCGTGCCATCACGGCGTCCACCTGGGCCTCAGGGTCAAAAGGCTGGGGATGCAAGGCGCTGGTGGCCATCCGGAGGTCGCGGTCGGTGACCACGCCCACGAGGCGCCCCCCTTCTACCACGGCGAGGTGCCGGACGCGCGTCTCGCGCATCCGCTGGTAGGCCTCGGCCAGCGGGGTGGCCGGCGTCACCGTGATGACCTCGGTGACCATGATATCCTGGACAAGCATCGCGCGGAGAGATGAGTGAGTGGTCCATAGTCCACCTTCACGTGGGCATTGTCAATGACCGGCGGCTGTTCCTTCTGAACCGGCTCCCCCTGCCCAGGCCGGGGCACAGCGAGTAGGTTCACCGCCCCCGTTCCTAGATCCACGTGTCCGCTTCTCCTTGGACGGCGTTTGGTGGGCCAGGTAGAGCATGAGCACGAGGGCGTGTTCGGGGAGCGACCCACCACATTCTCTCACAGCGTCACCTGGAGCGACAGGTCGAGGGCGCGTACCGAGTGGGTGAGGGCTCCGCTGGAGAGGTAGTCTACGCCGGCGGCGGCCGCCGCGTGCGCCGTGTGCACCGTGATGGTGCCGGACGCCTCGGTC